>JAJQDT010000173.1:0-6471 GCA_021202075.1 Lachnospiraceae bacterium
GCATCGTACAAAAACCGGAACGGATGTGCGAAATGCGAAGCATAGTGCAAAAGCCGGAACGGATGTGCCGGATACGAAGCATAGTACAAAAGCCGGAACGAATGTGCAAAACGCAAGGAACAAAGATTTGAGAAAAGAGAAGCGAAGTGCGGCCTGCGCAGACAGGCATAAAAGGAGATGAATTTTTCATGAAGAAAGTGAAAAAGGGAACCCACGGCTATATCAGCTATGAAAAGAAACGGAGATTGCTGACCACGCTAATCTTGTTTCTACTGCCGCTTGGCATTTATATCATCGGATATGTGACAGTCAAATCCAGGCTGAACCTGTTTACGGTGGTCGCGATTCTTGGCTGTCTCCCGGCATGCAGATCCGCGGTCGGGCTGATTATGATGCTGATGCAAAAGCCGATGCCCGAGGACCGCTATGAGGCCATCCGGCAGGCGGCGGGCGATCTGACGGCAGAATATGAGCTGATCATTACCGCGTATGAGCACACAAGTCCGGTAGAAGCCGCCGTGATATGCGGAGATCAGATTGTCTGCTATACGCCGGATGAAAAGACCGATCCTGCTTATCTCGAAAAGCACATTCGCCAGATGCTTTCCTCAAATGGGTTTACGGAAGCACAGGTGAAGGTGATGAAGGATCTGAAGCCGTACTTACAGCGCATATCCGTCCTTGCAAAAAATCCGGAAAAATACCGCGAGGGTCTTCGGTTCACGCCGGATGAGCGGTATCCCGGGCTGTCCCGCGAGGAAGTGATCTGTCAGATTCTTCTGGCGATATCTCTTTGATGTGCTGATTATATTCCATAATAGAGATTTTAGAATAGAGATTTTAGAATAGAGATTTTAGAATAGAGATTTTAGAATAGAGATTCCATGATAGAGATTCCAGGACAGAGACTCCTGGCCAGATGCGATGCGGATAAATTTTTCTCTCTGGTGTCATGAAACAGCAGGAGTGTCAGGTTTATGATACAAATTATGGTAACGAAAAATGAGGCTGGGCAGCGTCTGGACAAGCTGCTGGCCCGCTATATGCGCAGTGCCCCGAAAAGCTTTTTCTATAAAATGCTGCGCAAAAAAAATATCACTTTGAATGGGAAAAAGGCGGCTGGTAATGAGATCGTAGAGGACGGTGACAGCCTGAAGCTGTTTCTTTCCGATGAGACATATGAGAAGTTAGGCGGCATTCCCTTTGACCGAATGCCTGGCCGGTTCCCTGCACTTCCATTGTCCGCCGATGAAAATAATGGTTCGTTCCCCCAGTCCGGCCGCATGAGATCCGAATATGACATAAATACTGATATAAAAACCAGTTCAAAAACCGGTTCAGAAACCGGTTCAAATTCCGGTTCAAAATCCGATCCGGAAACCGGGCCATCCTGTGATGCCGCAGAAAATCGACAGTGTCAGGCCCATCCGGGCGGAGTTCCCATCCTGGTTTCCGGCGTGCAGCCGCCGGACATTCTGTATCAGGACAGCCACGTTCTTCTTTTCAATAAGCCGGCCGGTATGCTTTCGCAAAAGGCTTCCCCGGAAGATGTATCGCTGGTGGAATATTTGAACGCGTACCTGTCCTCCTCCGGCTGTATGAGCGCGGAACAGATGCAGCTGGTACGCCCGGCAATCTGCAATCGGCTAGACCGCAATACCAGCGGAATCGTCGTGGCCGGAATCAGCCTCGCGGGTCTTCAGACCATAAACCGGCTGCTCAAAGATCGTTCCATTCGAAAATATTACCGATGCATCGTCTGCGGGGAGATGCATGGCGGCGGACGCCTGTATGGGTATCTGAAAAAGGATGCGCGGACGAACACCGTTCAAGTGGTGAATAAATCGCCGCAAGGAGTCAGGGACAGCGTGGAAGAGGAGGGAAAACCGATTGAAACGAGTTATCAGGTGCTCGCTTCTGCAGAAGGCTTGTCGCTTCTTGAGGTGCATCTGATTACCGGCAGAAGCCATCAGATACGCGCACATCTGGCTTCCATTGGCCATCCCATTTTGGGAGATCCGAAATATGGAGACCGTGCAAAGAACTGTGAATACAGACGCCGGTACGGCGTGACCAGCCAGCTGCTTCACGCGTACCGGCTGGAATTCCCGGATATTGACGGGGAACTGTCTTATCTGTCCGAAAAGAAATTTTGTGCGCCGCTGCCGGAGGCCTTTTCACGTCTTCCGGTTTCCGCGCAGGGAATCATCTGACAATTCCGGGAAATGCCGGGCAGGATAATTTCCATGCTGCGTCGAGGCTTTTATGGTCTGCGATAGCGCCAACCGAATCGAAGCGGAGAGCATTTCTATTCGTGTGTTGAGCGGTGCAAAATGCATAAGTCATTTCGTATTTTGTGACAGATCATTCTTTATGTATTGTGTGGGTATCGCGAAGATGCGACGTACAGTGCAGAGATATCTGGATGAGAAGGGAAGGGGAGAGAGGATGGCGACCTGGAATACACGCGGCCTGCGAGGCTCTACTTTGGAGGAGCTGATCAACCGCACAAATGAAATATATCTGGAAAAAAAGCTGGCGCTGATCCAGAAAATACCAACGCCGATCACGCCGCTGAAAATAGACAAGGATGAACGGCACATCACGCTCGCTTATTTTGAGCAGAAGAGCACGGTAGACTATATTGGTGTGGTACAGGGAATCCCGGTCTGCTTTGACGCGAAGGAGTGCACCGTAGATACCTTTGCCCTGCAGAATATTCATCCGCATCAGGTGGAATTTATGACGCGATTTGAAGAGCAGGGCGGCGTCTCGTTTCTGATCCTGTTTTTCAGTACACGGAATGAACTGTTTTATCTGCCCTATCGGGATATGATGAAATTCTGGAACCGCGCGCAGGAAGGCGGACGCAAAAGCTTTCGCTATGTCGAGCTGGACCAGGAGTATTATATAGAGCCGCGGGGCGGCCTGCTGGTACCCTACCTGGACGCGCTGCAAAAGGATCTGGGAGCAAGAGACTGACAGATTCGGATCATCCTGCGCCGGCTAACAGCTTCTGATGCAGCTTCGTGTACCGGGATTTACTCAGCTCTTTTTGCAGCTTCTGATAAGTTGTGTAAAAACGGCTGATGGTAATCGTCCGGTGCGACGTATTTGTCAGGGAAATCGTGCTGTTCCGGATAGTAAGGGTATAGCCTTTGTTTGCGTACCAGGTCTGCAGCTTCTTCAGATCCTTCTGATATTGCCGGATCAGCTTTGCGTAGCTGCTCTCGAGCTTTTTATAGGCCTTGCAGAACTGCTGGTTGTTGATGATTCCCTTGTAGATGTCCGGATAGTTCTTCTTTGCGTAGTAGAGATAGTGGAGGATATAGTACTTAAATTCCGCATAGGCCTGCATATCATTTTCGCTCTGATTGATAAAAATGGCCCACATATCCCAGCCGGCATTCTGATCTGTCAGATAGTCATAGAGTTCCAGCGTGGTGTTCATACCGGCGCGGTAAGCCATGAATTCGTTCAGAAGCCCGTATATCCCATCCACATCCGAAGCCATATTTGGATCCGGATCGCCCACATAGGTGCTGTACCGGAAAGTCTGCAGCCGGGATGGTATGGTAGCAGCCATCTCTCTGGAGCGGTACACAGTGGTATACGGGACATAGATGGTTTTTTTATTGCCAATAAAATACGCGGCCTTTCCGTCTTTCTCCATCAGATAGGAATACCCATGTGTTTCTTCATGAACCGCGGTATCAATGCTGCTGAATATGGTCGAACCTTCCTGGAACCAGGAAAGAATGTCGGCGCCATTTTTTATCTGCGTGTTCATAATATAAGCGCCGTCGGAATCGTATTTTTTTAAAAGCTTCAGAATGTTTTTCTCTGTGATTTTAGCCTGAAGACCAGGGACAGAAGCTGCCTCAGCAGTGATGACCGTTTCCGATTGCAGGAACGGAAAACGTACTCCTGCAGTACAAAAGGACAGCAGAAGGAATAAAATAAAAAGCTTCAGATGGTTCAGAATATTTCTTCTTTTCGTATTCACAGGCAGCCTCCTTACTTGTATGCCGGCATTCCTGTACATATCCATACTTGTATGCGAGTGCGGACGAAGGCAATGTTCCGATTTGCGCGGCAAATCGAGAACGCTGCCGATTCTCTATTGCGCGGCTTCCATCTCATGGATTGGATGGCCACAGAATAACCGATATCAAATGGAGTTATTTACAGCTATTTTACTTAGATTTTGGGATTGTGTCAACGGAAAATAAAAAGAACAGACTGGACAATGGGATGGTTTCTGGTATAATAGAAGCCGCGCAATGGAAAATCGCGACAATAAAGAATTCTGATTCGACGAAAGGAAATGGATTCTTATGCAGAAAATTTTACATACGCCGGAGGGCGTTCGGGATATTTATAACAAAGAGTGTGAGCAAAAGCTTGCTCTGCAGGAACGCCTGCACGCGGTGATTGCTTCTTACGGGTATCGGGATATCGAGACTCCGACGTTTGAGTTTTTTGATGTGTTTAGCCGGGAGGTCGGAACCATTCCTTCCAGAGAGCTCTACAAGTTTTTTGACCGTGAGGGCAACACGCTTGTTCTGCGGCCGGATTTCACTCCCCCCGTGGCGCGCGCGGCGGCAAAGTATTTCCTGAATGACAATATGGCCCGGCGCCTAACGTATCTGGGCAGTACCTTTGTCAACACATCCAGTTATCAGGGCCGCTTAAAGGAAACGACTCAGATTGGCGGGGAGCTCATCGGTGAAGCGGCTGCGGACGCGGACGCTGAGGTGATTGCGTTGGCGGTACAGCTGCTGCAGGCCGCCGGGCTGGAAGAATTCCAGATCAGTCTCGGACACTGCGGTTTTTTTGACGCGCTTGTGAAGGAGGCCAAGCTGGATGATACGGACGCAGATGAGCTCAGGGAGCTGATTTCCAATAAAAATACCTTTGGGGCGCAGAAGCTCCTTTCGGAAAAGAACCTGAGCGATGAGCAGAAACGATGCTTTGCGGCTCTTCCGGGTCTGTTTGGCACGGAGGAAGTGCTCGACCGGGCGCAGACGCTGACCGATAACAAAGACGCCCTGCGCGCGGTGGACAGGCTTCGGGAGATTCTGGAAATTTTAAGGACTTACGGGGTAGAGGATTACGTTTCCTTTGACCTTGGGCTCCGCAGCCGGTATATGTATTACACGGGCATCCTGTTCCGCGGATATACGTACGGTACCGGTGTACCGATCCTGAAGGGCGGCCGGTATGACGGACTGCTTGGACATTTTGGCAAGGATGCCCCTGCGGTCGGATTTGTTGCTGAGATCGATCAGCTGCTGTCCGCTCTTTCCAGACAGAATATTTCGCCTGATACTCCGGGCAGCCGCTGCATGATTCTCTACAAAAGCGACAAATTATCGGAAGCGATAGAGAGTGCGTCGCATTATCGGAGAAAGGGTGTTCAGGTGGAGATGATTCGCCTGTCGGAGGAGCGCACCAGGGAGCAGTGCCTGGAATACGCGTCTTCATCCGGTTTTGGACAGATCATTGAACTGTAACAGGAACAGCTATAGTGGGAGCTGCAATAGAACGAGCTGCGTCGAGGTTTTTTGCATCGTGCTATCGGCGAAACTGGAAAGCAACGTGCACAGGGAATTACGATGCGGGCTACCAGATTGAAAAAATGGGAAACGGTCAAAATGGAGCCGGATGATGACGGCCGGAAATCATCATGAACGGGAGTCACGGTCTGACAGGAAACAGACGGGTACCGGGAAATCATCCGGAAGTGAAACGATATAGAGGAACGATTATGAGTGAGGAGAGATATCTGACGTTTGCGCTCTGCAAGGGCCGCCTGGCCAAACAGACGCTTGCACTGTTTGAAAGGATTGGAATTCCATGCGGGGAAATTAACGACCCGGATACACGCAAACTGATATTTGTAAATGAAGAACTCAGGCTGCGCTTTTTCCTGGCGAAAGGGCCGGATGTGCCGACCTATGTAGAATATGGCGCGGCGGATATCGGGGTCGTCGGCAAAGACATTATTATGGAAGAAAACCGCAAGATTTACGAGGCACTGGATCTGGGACTCGGCAAATGCCGGATGTGCGTCTGTGGACCTGCTTCCGCTGCTGAACTGCTGAAGGGGCAGGAGCGCATCCGTGTGGCGACCAAATATCCGAACATTGCGAAGGATTATTTTTATAATCAGAAGAACCAGACGGTCGAGATCATCAAGCTGAATGGTTCCATCGAGCTAGCCCCGATTGTCGGTCTTTCCGAGGTGATTGTGGATATTGTAGAGACCGGTTCTACGCTGCGGGAGAATGGTCTGGTAGTCCTTGAGGAGGTCTGCCCGCTCTCAGCAAGGGTGGCTGTGAATCCGGTGAGCATGCGGATGGAGAATGAGCGGATCACGGGGCTTTTGCAAAAGCTCAGTGCGTGCATAGACGGATGAGATGAGCCACGCATGAAAAATTGCCTGGCGTCAATGCGTAGCCTCCGTCC
>JAJQDT010000173.1:6571-97740 GCA_021202075.1 Lachnospiraceae bacterium
TGCATCGTAAAAGATGCAGGGATAATAAGGAGAGCCACGCATGAAAAATTGCCTGACGGCAATGCGTGGCCTTCGTCCTGCATCGTAAAAGATGCAGGGATAATAAGGAGAGCCACGCATGAAAAATTGCCTGGCGGCAATGCGTGGCCTTCGTCCTGCATCGTAAACGATGCAGGACATATGACAGAAAGGAATTGTGAGGGAATGATGAGAACAGTTCGATTGACGGAAGAGACTCGGAAGGATCTTTTGACGCAGCTTCTAAAGCGCAGCCCGGACAGCTATCAGGGATATGAGGAGCGCGTGGCCGCGATTCTGAAAAATGTGAAGGAGAACCGCGACGCGGCTGTCTTTGGCTATACGAAGCAGTTTGACGGGGTAGAGGTGAATGCGGCGAATGTGCGCGTCACAGAAGAGGAGATAGAGGAAGCTTATGGCAACATTGATCCGGAGCTTGTGAAGGTGATGCGCCGGTCCATCGCGAATATCAGAAGCTATCACGAGAAGCAGCGCCGGTATAGCTGGTTTGACAGCACGGAAAATGGCACAATGCTCGGACAGAAGGTGACGCCGATTGATACGGTGGGTGTATATGTTCCGGGCGGCAGCGCCGTCCTCGCTTCCTCTGTATTGATGAACATTGTTCCCGCAAAGGTAGCCGGGGTTGGCAGAATCATTATGACGACTCCTCCCGGCAGGGACGGTAAGGTTCCTTCAACCTCTCTGGTTGCCGCGCGCGAGGCGGGTGCGGACGAGATTTATAAGGTGGGCGGCGCACAGGCGATCGCCGCGCTTGCTTATGGCACGGAGAGTATTCCGAAGGTAGACAAGATTGTCGGACCCGGGAATATCTATGTCGCTCTTGCAAAAAAGGCGGTCTTCGGCAGTGTCGGCATTGACTCGATTGCGGGACCGAGTGAGATTCTGGTCCTTGCGGATGAAACCGCTAATGCGCATTATGTGGCGGCAGACCTGCTCTCACAGGCAGAACATGATCCGCTCGCTTCCGCGATACTGGTCACGACCAGTGAGACGCTTGCCGCGAAGGTTTCCGAAGAAATTGAGGGGTATCTGGCAGTGCTTTCCCGGGCGGACATCATCCGGAAATCCCTTGACAACTATGGGTACATTCTCCTGGCAGATTCGATGGATGACGCAATCAATGCGGCGAATGCCATCGCATCTGAGCATCTGGAAATCGTGACCGCGAATGCGTTTGAGATCATGATGAAAATAAAAAATGCCGGTGCGATTTTTATCGGCGAGCATTCGAGTGAGCCGCTGGGGGATTATTACGCGGGACCGGATCACATCCTTCCGACAAACGGGACGGCGAAATTCTTTTCTCCGCTTTCCGTGGATGATTTCATCAAAAAATCAAGTATTATTTACTATTCCAGAGAGGCGCTGGAGCCGGTGAAGGATGATATTATCGCATTTGCGAATGCAGAGTCTTTGACTGCGCACGCGAACTCAATCCGGGTGCGGTTTGAATGAGTTTTACGGAAATAAACAGAAAGAAGGCTGGATGCTATGGACAGAATTGCTGATGTGACACGTAATACAAAGGAGACCCAGATACATATGATTCTGAATCTGGACGGGACAGGAATTGCCAGGATTCATACCGGCATCGGTTTTTTTGACCATATGCTGGACGGATTTGCCAGGCATGGCCTGTTTGATCTGACCGTCGAAGTCAATGGAGATTTGAATGTGGACTGCCATCACACGGTTGAGGATACCGGAATTGTGCTGGGTGAGGCGATCCGTCAGGCCATCGGGGACAAAAAAGGAATCCGCCGGTACGGCGACCGGGTTCTTCCAATGGACGAGGTGCTGGTGCTCTGCGCACTGGATTTAAGCGGTCGGCCGTATTACTGCTCGGACGCGGTCTTTCCAACAGAGCGAATCGGAGATCTGGATACCGAAATGATACGGGAATTCTTTTACGCGGTCTCATACGCAGCCGCGATGAACCTTCACTTCTGTATGCTGCGGGACGGGAACAGCCACCATATGGCGGAAGGAATGTTCAAGGCCTTTGCCAAGGCTCTGGATGAGGCGACCAGCTTCGATGCACGAATCAAAGATGTGCTTTCGACCAAGGGCACTCTGTAAGAGCACGATCAATCAGCCGCTGGCTGAGGGGATATAACGGATAATGGAACGAATGTGGCCGCAATCCCATTGATTTTTAGTAATGTGTAGTTCACATATGGGATGCTCCGGTCTGTTCGGATGAGGAGACGAAACGATGAAGAATAGAGAACTGCTTGTTCCGGTTTGCCTGAAAAACGGAATGCTGATGAATATGACTTTCGACGGAAAGCATGTGAAAGCCGGCGGCCTGATCGATATGGATGCGGCAGAATTTGCAGCTTCCTGTGAAAACAGGGGGGCAGATGCGCTGTTGCTGTTTGATCTGTCCGGGGAGGATGAGGAGCACGATCAGTCCATCAGCCTGATAAAAAAGATCAGCCGGGCGACGGACCTTCCTCTGTATGGCGGGGGCAATATCCGGCGCCTGGAGGATGTAAAAAAGCTGATTTATGCCGGATGCAAAAGGGTTTTCCTGAATTATGCGAAACCAGGGAATATTGATCTGACAGCTGAGGCTTCGGCACGGTTTGGGAAGGATAAACTGCTTGCCTGCATAAAGACCGCAGATGAACTGTCATCTGTCGCAGAGTCCCAGTCCCTTTTAGGCGGCGTGGTACTTCTGAAGGCCGACCTGCTTACCAATCCAGAGGCTTGTTTTAATATATCTATGAGAGGCACCAATGGGGAGGCCAAATCCTGCGATAAGAGTAATTTGAATGAGGATACGGCTTCCACCGACGATTGCGATTGCTTCTCACAGATGGATGTTTATTGTGCAAGTGAGTGTTTTGAACACGGCTCTGTGTCCGCTTTGCTTTCGGATGGCAGGGCAACGGGCGTATTCTGTCCGGACTTTTCACAGCCGGCATTTGATTTTATGGAAGCAAAGCATGCCCTTCGCGAAAAGGGTATTGCTGTGAATACGTATGAGGCAAGTCTTTCCTGGGGTGATATAAAGACAGGATCGGACGGTCTTCTTCCGGTGGTGGTGCAGGACTACCGTACACTGGACGTGCTGATGGTTGCCTATATGAATCAGGAGGCATTTGATACAACGATTCGTACCGGACGGATGACCTACTGGAGCAGAAGCCGGCAGGAGCTCTGGGTGAAGGGTATGACCTCCGGGCATTTCCAGTACGTGCGTGAGCTGGCAATTGACTGCGACAATGATACCCTGCTGGCGAAGGTGGTGCAGATTGGGGCGGCCTGCCATACGGGAAATCGCAGCTGTTTCTACCGTTCGGTTTTGAAGAAGGAATACGATTCCTCCAATCCTATGAAGGTGTTTGAGGATGTGTTCGCGGTGATCGAAGACCGGAAAGTGCATCCAAAGGAAGGCTCTTATACCAATTATCTGTTCGATAAGGGGATTGACAAAATTCTGAAAAAGGTTGGGGAAGAGGCGTCGGAAATCATCATCGCAGCCAAAAATCCGGATTCGGAGGAGGTTGTCTATGAAATATCCGATTTTCTCTATCATATGATGGTGCTGATGTCGGAGAAAGGCCTGACATGGGAGGACATTACCGGGGAGCTGGCAAAGAGGTAGGGCCAAACGCCCATCCAGTTTCCGGTGATGAGCGCAGGCGGCAGGCATATCAAAAACGTGTAGCCGCCCAAAATAAGCTGTAGCCATTATCATTCGCCTACAAGGGGCTACAAAAATATTGGAAAATGCTTGATTTTACGCGATTTTTTCAATGTAACACCGGGGGATAATATTTTATAATACGTGATGTAAAATAGTATCAAATAATCCCGGTGCGTTATTATTGTAGTCAATCTCAATGAATATATTGTGTAGGCTTGCAATTAAAAACAGCTTTTCTTTCTTTTAATAACATATTAAAATATGTCGCACCAGTAATTGCATATGCTTTAGCACATTATATTTTTTGTATAATAGTAACAAGATAACAAGGAGAAACCATGCGCGAATTGGCATTAAGTGACGAAATTTTACTCTCGGTGGAGAAGCCGGCGCGGTACATCGGCGGTGAAATAAATGCCGTGATGAAGGATATAGGGGAGGGGAGCCAGGTCGCGATTCGGTTTGCGATGTGCTTTCCCGACGTGTATGAGATTGGCATGTCCCATTTGGGAATCCAGATTTTATATGATATGTTTAATAATAGAAACGATGTGTGGTGCGAGCGCGTCTATTCGCCCTGGGTGGATCTCGACAAAATCATGCGCGAACAGAACATACCGCTGTTTGCGCTGGAATCGCAGGAGCAGATACGGAATTTTGACTTTATCGGTATCACCCTTCAGTATGAGATGTGCTATACGAATGTTCTGCAGATTCTGGATCTGGCTCAGATTTCTCTGTTTGCCAATGAGCGGGGCGAATCGGATCCGCTTGTGATCGGCGGCGGTCCCTGCGCATATAATCCGGAGCCGCTTGCGCCGTTTTTTGATTTGTTCTATATCGGAGAGGGCGAGACGGTTTATGACATGCTGTTTGATCAGTATCTGGAATGCAAAAGGAACGGTTGCTCCCGAAGAGAATTTCTACACCAGGCGGCGAAAATCCCGGGGATTTATGTACCGTCGCTGTATGAGGTGACCTATAAGGAGGACGGTACGATCGCATCCTTCCTGCCCCTGGAGCCGGACATTCCAACCGTTATCGAGAAGCAGGTCGTTATGGATCTGTCACACGCTCCGTACCCGGAAAAACCGATTGTGCCCTATATACAGGTCACACAGGATCGTGCGGTTCTGGAAATCCAGCGGGGCTGCATCCGCGGATGCCGGTTCTGTCAGGCAGGAATGATTTACCGTCCGCTGCGGGAGCGGAGCCTGGAATGCCTGAAGGAGCATGCCGCGCGTATGCTGGAAGCGTCGGGACAGGAGGAAATCTCCCTCAATTCTCTGAGCTCCAGTGATTACAGTGACTTAAAAGGGCTTGTGAACTGGCTGATCGAGGAGTTTGGTCCTCAGATGGTCAACATCGCTTTGCCATCCCTGCGCATTGACGCTTTTTCTCTTGATGTCATGAGCAAGGTGCAGGACGTCCGCAAGAGCAGTCTGACCTTTGCACCGGAGGCCGGCTCACAGCGGATGCGCGACGTCATCAACAAGGGACTGACAGAAGAGGATATCCTGCAGGGCGCCGGCGAAGCATTTCGCGGCGGCTGGAATAAGGTCAAGCTCTATTTTATGCTTGGCCTGCCCTATGAGACAGAGGAGGACCGGCAGGCGATCGCCCATCTGGCGGATCGGATTGCCAGGTGCTATTACGAGATTCCGAAGGAGGAACGAAACGGAAAATGCCAGATTACCATCAGTACGTCTTTTTTTGTCACGAAGCCGTTTACGCCATTTCAGTGGGCGTCCATGCACCCGGCAGATCATTATCTTGGATTTGCAAAGACGGTCAACCATGAGGTGAAGGAGATGCTGAATCACAAAAGCATCCGCTACAACTGGCATCAGGCGGATGTCACACTGCTGGAGGGCGCGTTTGCCAGAGGCGATCGCAGAATAGCGGATGTCGTTTTGGACGCCTATCGTCATGGCGCGCTCTATGATGCGTGGAGCGAATTCTGGAATTATGACCGGTGGCTGGATGCGTTTGCCCGTACCGGAGTTGATATGGATTTTTATACGTTGCGTGAGCGCACGGAGGATGAGATTTTCCCCTGGGATTTTATCCGCATCGGAGTGACAAAGGAGTTCCTGAAAAGAGAATGGAAACGTGCGAAGGATGGCGTTGTGACCCCAAATTGCCGGCAGAGCTGCGCCGGCTGCGGTGCGCGCGCGTTTGGAGGAGGTGTCTGCTATGAAGGCAAGAATCCGGTTCTCTAAAAAGGGGAGCATGAAGCTTATCGGGCATCTCGATGTGATGCGTTATTTTCAGAAAACAATCCGCAGAGCCGGGCTGGACGTCGCGTACTCGGAAGGCTTTAATCCGCATATGCTCATGTCCTTTGCGTCGCCGCTTGGAATCGGTCTGACCAGCGATGCGGAATATATGGATCTGGAGCTTTGCTCCCTGCCGCCATCTTCGAAAGCAGCGATCGATGCGTTGAATCAGGCCGGCACAAAGGAAATGGAGGTCACCGGATTCGTGCAGATTCCGGATGGAAAAGCGAATAAAGCCATGACGCTGGTGGCTGCCGCAGACTATACACTGCATTTTCGGGACGGCCATGGACCGGAAATGGAGTGGGAGAGCAGACTTAACGATTATTTTGCCCAGGAAACGATAATGGCATTAAAAAAGACAAAGCACTCGGAAAAAGAGGTAAATATCCGGCCGATGATTTATGACTGGTCAGTGGATTCCAGCACGGTATTTTTAAAGCTGGCGGCCGGAAGTGTGGAAAATCTCAAGCCAAATCTGGTGATGGATACGTTTCTGGATCAGATCGGAGCCAGACGGGATCCGTTTGCCTTTGAGATCAACCGCTGTGAAATATATGCGAATCTGATGGCAGACGATGCAGCTGAAGGAGAGAGGAATCTGATATCGCTGTATTGTCTGGGAACTGAATTTTAATATATTTTTCGTTATATGATAAAATGTTATATGCTATATCCGTACTATACGATACACTGCAAGGCATAATACATCCGCAAGTGAACAGCAGGCATTTTTTACAAATGTTACAGGTATTATAGTATCATATTTTGCCTTATTAATGTCTGAGCAGAGGGAAATGAAAATCAATGTGCCTGTTGTGTATGTCTGCGGCAGAGTACGGCCATGTATTATTTATTAATAGACTTGAGGCTTTGATTTATGAATCAATATATCATCTGCAATATGCGCGGTGCGATTTATTCTTTCTTGTTTGAGGATGGAAGGGCGGTCGAGATTCACTGTGACCGTCCGGAACAGGAATCCATCCTCGGCAATATTTATGTTGGGCGGATTCGGGATATTGCCAAAAACATAGGAGCTGCATTCGTCGAGATTGCGCCGGATGTGGTCTGTTATCTGCCGCTGGACGAGGTTCAGAATCCCATTTACGTCAAAAAGGGAACCTCTGCAAAGCCGCAGCAGGGAGATGAGCTGCTGGTCCAGGTATCCAGAGAAGCCATAAAAACAAAATATGCCTCTGTCACCACTAATCTGACCCTGCATGGAAAGTATCTGCTTCTGACGACAGGGAATACGCAGATCCATGCCTCTGCGAAGCTTGGCAAGATGGAAAAGTTGCGACTGATTGGGCTGGTGAAAGAACTCAAGCAGGAATATGCAAGGTCTGCGGATGCGAATTCACATAAAGAATTGTCTGCTTTGCGAGAGGATGTTGCCGCACCAGACAGAGGTAATCCCCGGGTTCGCAAATATGGCTGGCTGGTCCGGACAAATGCGGAGGAAACGGACCGCGCGGTTCTCCGGAAGGATATGGAGCGCCTTCTCGCACTGTATCAATCGCTGATACAGGAGGGCACGCACCGGATGAGCGGAAGCTGTGTGCTGTCCGTTCCGCATAGATGGCTTTCCAGGCTTTCGGATCTGTACGATTCTTCGACAGAACAGTTTTTGACGGATGACGAAGAGCTCTTTCGCGAGATGAGAAATTATCTGTCTGTTTATCAGCCGGAGGATTTGCCAAAGCTGATTTATTCGCCGGACGCCATGCAGCCGCTCTATAAAAAATATTCGCTGGAGAAACAGCTTGACGACGCGCTTTCCGAGCATGTCTGGCTGAAATCGGGCGGATATCTGGTGATTCAGCCAACGGAAGCGTTGACCGTCATCGATGTCAATACCGGCAAATATGAGGGCAGCCAGAAGAACCGGCAGAAAGCGTTTTTTAAAATCAATTGCGAGGCGGCAGCAGAAGCAGCCCGGCAGATCCGTCTGCGCAATTTATCCGGGATTATCCTGATAGATTTTATAAACATGGATGCGCCGGAGGATAATAAAGAGCTGCTGGATGAGCTGGAGAACCTGCTGCGTCAGGATCCGGTGCGGACGACACTGGTCGATATGACAAAGCTCTCCCTGGTAGAAATCACGCGGATGAAAAAAGAGAAGCCGCTCTCCGCGCAGGTACTGCCTGTCTGAACCAGAATCTATAAAATACTTTACCATTCTTGTGAATTCAAGGAATGTCATCGAATAGCAGAAATTTGCATACGCTATTGCATTGGAGCCCATCTTCGGAATATTTTGCGGATCGTTCTTTCTGGATCAGAGGCGTCACTTTAAAGTGAAGATAAATAACAGCACGAAAAAAGAGAGCCCGGACCAATAACTCATCACCCCGACTCTCTTTCTCGTACAAGATTATTTTACAATCTTGATGGTGCCTGTGTAACCGGCTGCTCTCAGTTTCTTTCTCAGAGCTTTTGCTTTCTTTGTGGAAAGACCTTTGATCTTGATGGTCTTTACACTGGAGTTCTTGAAAGCATTTTTCTCGATCTTTGTTACCGTGCTCTTGAAAACGACCGTCTTGACCTTGGAATTAGCAAACGCTTTCTTCTTGATGGTCTTTACTTTCGCTTTCTTTGCGAACCTAACCGTCGTTGCGCTGGAATCTTTGAAAGCATTCTTTGCGATCTGGGTTATGGTATACGTCGTACCAGTAGAGGTTGCTGTAACCGTCTTGATGATGACAGTATCCTTGTCCGCAGCAGCTGTCAGCGTAGCTGTATTCGTACCATCGCTATTTTCAACGATCGTATTTTTTGCAGTACCATCTGCGTTGGTAGAGCACAGATCAGTTGTTGTTGTAGCTTCTGTCTCAACACCCGCTGTCACGCTGCTTGTCGCTGCAAATGCAGTCGTGAAGCTGCTAAGAGAAACTACCGCTGCCAGCATAAGAGCTGTAACCTTCTTTAAACTTCTCATTGGATTTCCCCTCCCTTCTATAGTTTATTTATTATCAAAAGCAAAAAGCTTTTAATAACCCTAATCACTTAGATTTGCCGATGTGTTTTTTCTTATGTTTCTCATTCTCATCGGCGGTATTGCTGCCATAGTAGTAGTCGGAGCTGCCGTAGCCATAGCCATATCTGCTGCCGTATCTGCCGTATCTGCCATACTTCCGATAGTACGTACCTTTCGAACTTTCCGCCCGGTTCAGGACAATGCCAAGAAGAGGACAGTTCGCGCGCTCCAGCTGGCGAATGGAATTGCGTACCAGATGCTTTGAGGTGCTGGCACATCGCACCACCAGTATTGCGCCGTCACAGATGGAACCCAGGCGCTCACCGTCAGACACCATATCCAAAGGAGGAGCGTCGACAAATACATAGCGATAGGATTCTGTCAGAGAATCCAGCATCTCCCGGCACTTCCGGCTCTCAATCAGCATCGCCGGGTTCACGACATTGTTCATGTTTGGGATAATATCCCCGCCGGGAATATCTGTATGTAAAATAGCATCCTTTAACGGATAGTCTCCGGAGAGATAATGGCTGGTGCCGCGGAAGTTCTTTCTTCCATCGTCTGCGACAATATCGTATTTATCGGATGTGATCGATTTGCGAAGATCCAAATCAACCAGGATGGAGGGGGTGCCCATCTTTGCCATCTGATACCACAGATGCATGGCAATAAAACTCTTTCCCTCATCCGGAACGGTGCTGATCACCAGAACCTTTTTGGTATCGCTGCTTGAAAAACCAACGTTGATGCGAAGCCGGTTGATCGCTTCTTCCATTGCAAAAGGAAGCTCCGGCATATTATTGATATGTACAGTCTGACTCATTGTGTCTCCTTCCTTTTGCCTATGAATTCCTGTTTTCCTTCGCGACTTCCTTCAGGGTCGGGATATCGCCTTCCGGAACAATTGCGAGCGGCATCACGCCAAATTCATGTTCGACATCCTCCGCAGTCTTCAAAGTATCGTCCATCAGGAACTGAACCGTCAGGATCGCGATACAGAGCAGCGCAAGCAGAAGAGCGCCGATGGCTGTATTTCTGACCAGACTGGGTGAACTCGGCTCTTCCGGGGCAAGCGCGTATTCCGCTACATTTGGCGGCGTGTCTGTCGAACCCATGATCTCCGGCAGCCATTCGACGGAAATGTCAGAAAGCGAATTCGCGATATCCGCCGCTTCCTGCGGGTTGGTGCTTTCGACTGATACCTCAATGATTCGCGTATCACTGATAGAGGATATCGTCACCATCTCGCCAAGTTCCAGATAGTCATAATCCAGATCCAGATCTACAATGACCTGATTCAGAATCGGCCGAACCGTCATCAGGACCTCATAGTCCGAGGAGAGCGCTGTACCGAGGTTCAGCGCTGACAGGTCGACTGCCGAGCCGCTGGAACTGGAAACCATGTAAACCTTCGCAGAAGCGGTATATTTCGGGGTGATCAGAAATTTGGTGATCATTCCTGCTACCAGAGCTCCCACTAAAAAAGAAACGATGATAAAGACAAGTTTTGACAGATAAAAATTAACGAGCTGGAGAAGGTCAATCTCCACTTCATCATTGTCCCCCTCCTGGATTGGTTCAATATTTGTACTATTTGCACTCATGCTGCGTAAATTCCTTCCTGCTTCTCTGATATGTCTGTTTCAATTTTATCATTCTTGTTTTTTATTTTTTAAGAGATCAAAAGCGAAGAGATTAAAAGTCCTCTGTTTCGGACTCATCTTCATCATCATCCGAATCTTCATACCAGTCGAAATCGTCTTCCGTCTCAAACTCGTCGTCGTATTCATCTTCTTCATCAAAGAGACTGAGAAGGTCGTCCTCATAGGTCAGATTGTAGAGTTCTGTCATCACATCCAGGACGGCTGTGTCGGTCAGATAGTATTCCTCATGATCCACTCCGTCCCCGAGTGTCTGACCAATCACCGTTTCACCGTCAAGATAGAAGATACCGAGACTTTCATATTTATAAAGCTTGTTGATGATTTTCGAGAGTGTGTTCTGGGACAAATCCGTCGTCGCATATTCACTCAAGTCGTCAAGCGTATCCGTGAAAAACGAACTGTCTTCACTCATCAATTCCTTTGCCTGCTGTGTAAAAGCACTGAGGAACTGACGCTGTCTGTCCATGCGATCTGCATTTTTCCCTTCTCCGACATTCATTCGGTTCTGAATAAATGCAGTGGCCTGCTCGTCCGTCAGAGTAATCGTCGCGCCATCGGTCATGGCCGGATCAATATCCGTGAGGTCACCGCTGATGGTGATTGTCACACCACCCACGGCACTGTTAAACGATGAAATGTAATCCATCGGCAGGGCATAATACCCGTCAATATCTACTTCGCCGAGAAGCTCGCTGACCACGTCGACCGTATTTTCACAGCTGTCTTCTTTGCTTCCGCCATACCAGTGCGCGGTACAGATCTGCTCCAGCGCAGTTCCGGAGTCATAGCCGTCGTCCGTTAACAGCGTAACCTCGGTCATCGTATCGCGGTTCAGCTGAATCATTCCATAGGTCTTCTGCGTGGAATTGACCACCAGAACCAACAGGAAATCTGCCATGCTTCCCTGATATTCCTCATCCTCCTCCGGGTCTTCGTTGCCGCTGTGATCCGTACCCATGAACAGATAAGTCTTGATTTTATCAGAGTAAGTATAGTCCTCATCATTGATCGTTACATAATTAATATCAAAATAATCATCTATCAGATCCAGAGTCTCTTCGGATTCTTCTTCCGCATACACAATATTCCAGGCAGCGCCTTGTGAATTCATAAATGACAGTCCGGGCAGAATCGCACTAAACGTTATCACACCGGCGACAGTAATGGCAATGGCTGCAGCTCTCTTTTTAAATATTCTCATAATGAAGTAATTCCTCTCCTAACTGATCAATCTGCTGTAAGATGTCGTTTCCAAGTTTCTTTTCTAATACCGCCCGTCCATCAGCGAGATCCGGCGGACGGCGGTGTACACTGTGGCAGTCGCTGCCCAGCAGTCTGGCAGTTCCGTTTTTAAACATTTTCACAAGCGACCCGCGAGTTCTCCAGTCCAGAAGGCTGCCGGCATTGATCTGGACGATGACCGGCAGATTCAGTAAACGGTCAATCCATGGTTTGTTTCCGGGAATATGCAGGTAGCGCTCCAGATGGGCGATAATAATCCGCATTCCCCGCTTTTGGATCAGGGTCTGCACCTCGTCAATAACCGAAGAAGACCAAGTGGTAAAAGGCATTTCCAGAAGCATCAGGTTCGTACCCTCGATACACAGTTGCGCAGTAGCTTCTGCCTGACTGATGCCGGTAAAAAAGTATACTTCGGCACCAAGATAGATTTTGGGAACCAGCTCAGTTCGGGCTGCCATCAGTTCTTCGTAAGCGGACTGCCGTCTTTGCAGAAAAGAATCGACACGTTCCTTTTCTGCATAAAAATGGGATGTTGCGATAATCTGGTCGACTCCCTGTGCCTGACTGATCGACAACATCTCTAGTGATGTATTCACATCTCTGCTGCCGTCATCCATTCCGGGCAAAATATGTGAATGAAAATCAATTACGCTCATCTGCTTACGCTTTCCTTATTCCAGTCAGAATACCGACTGAAATCAAAACTGCAAATTTCTCATAACACTATGCATATTATAGCCCACTATTGCGTTAATTTCAATCATTTTTTTTGTAACCTTTAAATGAATTCATGCCAGATAGACCTGCAAGAGTCACTCAAATTCAAAAAAAAAAAAATCACAGATAAAACTGTAAAATAAAGAAAATGTCAGAATATTATGACAATGCAGAATGTTCTATTTTTTACCTTATATTAATATATGATGTATCCCGATCATGGATAACTTCACTTATAAATACAAAATCTGTATCAGACTTTTCCAATACGATCAACATATGGGGCTGCAAAATCAAAGTGGATTTCATCAGAGAGATTCAGCCGTATTTGGCGGAAGCCATTTGGCCGGAACATATTCAGGCATTTTTGCCAAAAAATTCAGCGCTTTTTTTAAAAAATATTTGACTTGAAAAGCGCCATATGTTATAGTACCAAGGTATGCCGCACAAAGAGGTTTCAGCATTGCTGCCCGGTTTTCCGGGTGGAGGTCACCGTATTTGGCGAGTAATGATAGACAGGAGGTGTGCCATATGTACGCGATTATTGCAACAGGTGGTAAACAGTACAAAGTAGCCGAGGGCGATATCATTAGAGTGGAGAAGCTTGGTGTAGAAGCCGGAGAGACTGTTACGTTTGACCAGGTACTTGCTGTGAGCGATGAGAGCCTGAAGGTGGGAGCCGACGTCGCGGATGCGACGGTGACTGCGACGGTTCTTCGCAATGCGAAGGCGAAGAAGGTTATCGTATATAAGTATAAGAGAAAAACGGGCTACCATAAGAAAAATGGTCACAGACAGCAGTACACGCAGGTAAAGATCGAAAAGATCAATGGTTAAGAGTATTAGCTATGATAAATATGACTGTGTGGAAAAAGGGCGGTCAATACAGCGGATTCTCATTGGATGGACATGCGGAATATGCAGAGGCAGGACGTGACGTCGTCTGCGCGGCAGTCTCCGCGCTGGCTCTGAATACAGCGAATTCGATTGAGAGTTTAACGGAGGACTTTTTTGAGCAGGAGCTTTCCGAAGACGGAGGCTATCTGCGGATGGATTTCCCGAATGGAGCCGGAGAGAAGGCTTCGCTGCTGATGGACAGCCTTGTACTCGGAATCCGGGGGATTTTGGATGCCTGGGGAGACGAGTATCTTACCCTGACAATTGAGGAGGTGTAATATATGTTGACGATGAACCTTCAGTTTTTCGCTCACAAAAAGGGAGTTGGTTCTACCAAGAACGGCAGAGATTCCCATTCGAAAAGACTTGGAGCGAAGAGAGCGGACGGACAGTTTGTAAAAGCCGGAAATATTCTTTACAGACAGCGCGGGACAAAGATTCATCCGGGCACGAATGTGGGCCGCGGCGGTGACGATACGCTGTTTGCTACGGTCGATGGAGTTGTGCGGTTTGAGCGTTTGGGACGCGACAGGAAGCAGGTTTCCGTTCATCCGGTTGCAGCAGAATAAGTGATTGGAAGGCTTCAAATCCGCAGGTGGTTTGAGGCCTTTTCTTCTCTTTTGAACTTAGTTTTTACTATATCTTTTGACCATAGTTCAGAATAGCGCCGGCCAAAGCGCAGACCTGTTGCATACTGGTCTGCGCAGATATCTTTTTGTTACAGGGATTCAGAAGTGCGGGGAGATTGTATGTTTGCAGACAGAGCAAGGATTATCATCCGTTCAGGAAAAGGAGGCGACGGGCATGTCAGCTTCCGGCGGGAGAAATATATTCCGGATGGCGGTCCGGACGGCGGGGACGGCGGGAAGGGCGGCGACGTCATTTTCGAGATCGATGACGGCGAGACGACCCTGATCCATTACCGCCACAAAAGAAAATTTTCTGCCGGTGACGGAGCGCCCGGTGGGAAACGGCGCTGCCATGGCTCGAGCGGGGACGATCTGGTTTTGAAGGTGCCGGCCGGCACAGTGATAAAAGAGGCGGAGAGCGGGAAAGTGATAGCGGACCTCTCGGGAGAGAACCGGAGGCAGGTCCTTCTGCACGGCGGACGGGGAGGCTTTGGCAACATCCATTTTGCGACGCCGGTCATGCAGGCGCCCAAATATGCCCAGCCCGGGCAGGACGCGCGGGAGCTTGAGGTTCTGCTGGAGCTGAAAATGATTGCGGACGTCGGGCTGATCGGGTTTCCCAATGTCGGTAAATCGACGCTGCTTTCCCGTGTCACAAATGCTAATCCAAAGATTGCAAATTATCATTTTACAACGCTGTCTCCGAACCTTGGAGTCGTTGACATGGAAGGCGGCGGATTTGTGATCGCGGACATTCCCGGTCTGATCGAAGGCGCCTCCGACGGCGCAGGGCTCGGTCATGAATTTCTTCGTCACATTGAACGGACAAAGGTCATGATTCATATCGTGGATGCGGCCTCCGTGGAAGGGCGGGATCCGATCGATGATGTTTATAAAATCAATGCGGAGCTTGCGGCTTACCGTCAGGATCTGTCCAGGCGGCCGCAGATCATCGCCGCGAACAAGCTGGATGCGTTATCCCCGGATGAGGCGGGAGAAGAGAATCGCCCTCTGGAACGTCTGAAAAGGGAATTTGAGCCAAAGGGAATCCACGTATATGGGATTTCCGCCGTCAGCGGGCAGGGGGTCCGGGAGCTGCTCCTTGCGGTTCAGAAGATGCTGAAGAGTCTTCCGCAGGAAACGACGGTGTTTGTCCCGGAATACGATCCGGAGCTTCATTTTGCAGGGAAAAATCTGCCGTTTACCGTGGAAAAATCCGCGAAGGAGGCAAATACTTTTCTTGTGGAAGGCCCGCGCATTGAGCGTATGCTCGGCTATACCAATCTCGAATCCGAGAAGGGATTTCAGTTTTTCCAGAATTTCATGCGTGAGAACGGAATCCTGGATGAGCTGGAAGCGCTTGGGATCCGGGATGGCGACACGGTTCGCCTGTATGATCTGCAATTTGATTATTATAAATAACGGACTGCGCCGAGGCTT
The DNA here is from genome assembly GCA_021202075.1 of Lachnospiraceae bacterium. GTDB lineage: Bacteria > Bacillota > Clostridia > Lachnospirales > Lachnospiraceae > Choladousia. The sequence goes on from JAJQDT010000173.1 coordinate 22,120, forward strand.
TTATGGCCTGCGATTCGCGTATTAGCTGGTGCAAGATGCATGAGTTATTCAGCGACAGATCCTAAGATAAGGAGATACCGATATGACCAGTAAGCAGAGGGCTTATTTAAAAAGCCTTGCGATGACAATGGAACCAATCTATCAGGTAGGAAAATCCTCTCTTACGCCGGAGCTCACGGCCGGAATTGATGAGGCGCTGTCAGCGCGTGAACTGATTAAGATCAGTGTGCTGCAAAACTGTATGGACGATCCCAATGAGCTTGCGCAGATGGTGGCGGAGCGCACCCACGCACAGGTGGTGCAGGTGATTGGGAAAAAAATTGTCCTGTATCGGCAGGGCAAGGACAAGAAGAGGAAAATTGAGCTGCCTTGAATGAGATTACAGCAACTAAAATGAATGAAGAAGCAGGAAATGCCGGCTCCCCAGATTTAAATCCTTCTGCTGCAACCGGGCGAAAGTGCATCGGCGGGAGCATGATGGATGCAGCCTGCAGAAATAGCATCAGCGGAAGCATGAATGCCCCGGTCCGGCGTCGAAAAGGCATCATGGGAGGAACGTTTGACCCGATTCACAACGGCCATCTGAAGCTTGCCGCGTGCGCGCTTGACCAGTTTCGACTGGACGAGGTTCTTTTCCTGCCATCGGGCAATCCTCCGCACAAGCAGGGGCGATCCGATGGCGCGACAAATGAACAGCGCCTGGAGATGGTGCGTCTGGCAATCGCCGGATATCCCCGGTTTGTTCTGGACGAGGAGGAGATGCACCGCTGCGGGCTGACGTATACCAAGGACACGCTGATTTTGCTGAATGAGCAGGAGCCGGATACGGATTTTTATTTTATCATCGGAGCGGATTCTCTCATGGCGTTTGATAGCTGGTATCATCCGGAGATCATCTGCAAATACTGTCATTTGATTGTTGCGGTGCGCGATGGAGTAAATATATCCAGGATCCGGCGGAAGATGGAGGAGCTGGGCGAGCGTTACGGCGCCTCGGTTTTTCTCCTGAAATCTCCTGAGATTGCAGTTTCTTCTACGAATTTGCGTCAGATGATAAGGAAACGGCAGCGCATTGGCCATCTTGTGCCGCAGGCGGTGGCTGATTATATAGAAACGCATGATATTTACGGGGGAATACGGATATGAGTGGCTATAACCTTGTGAAGATGCAGAACAAATTAAAAAAGGATCTGGATGACGCGCGCTATCTCCATACACTGGGTGTCATGTATACGGCTGCGTCTCTGGCAATGTGCTACGGGGAGGATCTGGAGCGCACCAGTGTGGCCGGTCTGCTGCACGACTGTGCGAAATGCATCCCGAATGCTCAGAAGCTCAAACTTTGCGAGCACTATAAGCTTCCTGTCTCGGATGTTGAGCGCAAGGCGCCCCATCTGCTTCACGCGAAGCTCGGCGCCAGCATTGCTCACGATAAATACGGGGTAGACGATTCCGATATTCTGAATTCCATCCGCTTTCATACGACCGGACGCGCCGGAATGTCACTGATGGAAAAAATTATTTTTGTGGCGGACTATATTGAGCCGGGCCGCACAAAGGCTCCGAACCTGCCCCAGATTCGAAAGACCGCGTTTTCTGACCTGGATCTGGCTGTCTATCTGACCCTTCGGGATACTCTGATTTATCTGGAAGAGAAAAAAACCAGCCTTGATAATCAGACAATTGTGGCTTATAATTATTATGAAGAGTTTCTTGCAGAAAGGGAGGATTGAAAAATGTCTGAACACAATTCAAAAGAGATGGCGAGACTGGCTCATGATGCGCTGGCGGAAAAGAAAGCGGAGGACATCAAAATTATCAATATCGAGCAGGTTTCCGTAATCGCGGATTATTTTATCATCGCTACGGGTAATAACCGCAATCAGATCCAGGCGATGGCGGATAATGTAGAAGAAGTGATGGGGAAGGCCGGCTATCCGGTCAGACAGACGGAGGGCTACCGCACGGCGAACTGGGTGCTGATGGATTACGGTGATATCATTGTCCATGTGTTTGATTCGGAAAATCGTCTTTTCTATGATCTGGAGCGCATCTGGAGGGATGGCCAGGATATCAGCTACGAGGATTTGTTAGCAGGAGAGGAAGAAGATGGCAGTAGATAAAAAATTTTTAGTGAGAAGTATCCAGAAAAAAGAAAGCCTGATTGTCGCGTATTGCGTTTCTACGAATATGCCTCTGGTGGTCTGCGACCCGGAGAGCTTTAATGACCAGGTGTGGTTTTTTGATACGGAGGCGCAGCTGCAGGAATTTGCAAAGCCTTATACGGAGAAGAAGATTGCTCTGAAAGGCATCAAATATCCGAACAAACGATTTCTGGCGTTCTTTGCAAGTCTGTTTTCCATCGGTGTAAATGAGCTGGTTTTTTCCGGCGGGATGGGGAAGCAGGTGCTGGGGCTTGAAGAGCTTGTCCGCCGGCCGGACTATTCAAAGCTTCCCAAAGAGCAGCAGCCGGTAATGAACCCCGAACTGCAGCTGACCGGGCTGTATTTTATGCAGGAGGCCTCCAGACCGGTTCCGAATGAGCAGAAGACTGGTCTGCAGGAGCTGGAGGAGGAGCTTGCGGTGAACCTTATGAAAGCTCGCTACGTGGTCCCGATTGAACTACTGGACGGTCCGGAAAGCGACATGGAAAAGCTTAAGAATCGAAAATACCGCCTGCCGATCCTGAAGGCAAAAAATGGGAACATTCTGCAGCCGCTTTTTACGGATCCGACAGAGCTTGCAAAGTTCAATAAGGAAAACAAGTTCCGCGCGATCGCGGTGCCATATGATAATCTTCAGAAGCTTTTGATTAAAGATTCGACGGGATTCATGCTGAATCCGGCCGGTTTCCACCTGGCCATGCCAAAGGAGCTGCTCGAAGGCCTGGGGAACCGCTTCGAGCTGTGAGATTCATATATGGTTCAGAAAAACAGTTCAAAAAATCGAAATGCCCGCTCTGAAAAAAACTGCACAGACCGGGCATTTTTACTTTCTTTATCTATTTCGAACGTACTGAATGAATATATTATCTGTTTCCGAATGGCCTGAATATATGATTCTGGATAAAACGATGGTTGACTTCGCAGGGAGAAACCATTCTTAAAGCAGAGAGAAGCCATCCGTAAAATATCGGGGAGAATCAGAAAAAGCGATAAACTCCGAATACTTTCCCGAGAATCATCAGGTTGTCTCTCACAATAATCGGATCCATCGAATCGTTCTCCGGCTGGAGACGGATATAGCCATTCTCTCTGTAAAAGGTCTTTACTGTGGCAGAATCATCGATCAATGCAACGACGATGTCCCCATTCTGCGCGGTCGGCTGCTGGCGGACCAGAACGCAGTCCCCATCCAGAATGCCGACATTGATCATGCTGTCGCCCTTCACATGGAGGATAAAGGACTGTTCATTCGGCATATACTCAGCCGGAATCGGAAAATAGCTGTCGATATTCTGCTCAGCCAGAATCGGCTGACCGGCCGCAACGGTGCCGACGACCGGCACATTCACCATCTCGCAGCGTAGCATCTGAAACGAATCGTCCAGAATCTCAATCGTGCGCGGCTTCGTCGGATCCCTGCGGATATACCCATTTTTCTCAAGGGACTCCAGATGAGAGTGGACGGAAGAGGTGGACTTTAAGTGTACTGCCTGACAAATCTCGCGCACAGACGGCGGAAAGCCCCGATGCAGTATCTCATCCTTTACATAATCCAGAATTTCCTGTTGCTTTGGTGTGATTGTTCCCGGCATTGAAAGATACCTCCCGTACATATGTTTTTCTCAGTATAGCACAGCATCAGGGAAAAAGCAAACAAATGTTTCCTTTTCTTCATGAAAGATTAATATTTCCATCGGAAAAGCTTTCTTGTATTCCTGGCTCTCTGATGCTATACTGGCTGCATACGGAGGTTCTGGCTTCTTTCGTCGTGATGATAAACGGGATGAGGCGGAACAATCCGGCAGCTTTCAGCATTTTCACGTTAATGTTCATTCAGAACATACGAAGTCAGAAAAGGAGAGTAACGTATGTTAAAAAAGAAGATAGCGGCAGTGATGCTAAGTGCGGCCGTTCTGGCTGCAGCGATTCCGTCCGTGCCCGCGATGGCGGACAGCCAGAAGGTTGTGACGCTCGGCGCGAATCTTTCCGAAGATCAGAAGACCATGATTCTCAAATATTTCGGGGTGTACGGCGAGGCAAATATTGAGATGCTGACCATCACCAACGAGGATGAGAGAGAGCACCTTGGCTCTTACATTCCTCTGGAGCAGATTGGGACAAGGACATTCAGCTGTGCGCTGGTGAACCCGACCACGTCCGGCGGCATTCAGGTGAAGACGGCGAACCTTACCTATGTGACGAGCAATATGATTGCCTCGACCCTTTCTACCTCCGGTGTGACGAACTGTGAGGTGCTCGCGGCAGCTCCGTTTGAGGTGTCTGGTACAGGAGCACTCACCGGAATTCTGATGGCCTATGAGACCGCATCCGGTGAGACTCTGGATGAGGAGAAAAAGGAGGCAGCGACGCAGGAGCTTGTTACCACGACGAGCATTTCAGACAGTGTAGGACAGGCGGAGGCGACACAGATTGTCAATGAGACAAAGATACAGGTGATTGAGGGGAATGTGGTCAGCGCTGACGAGATCGAAGTGATTGTTGACGAAGTAGCAGAAGAGGAGGATGTCACGCTTTCCGATGAGGATCGCGCACTTCTGGTTGAACTGCTTGAAAAAATCGCGGAGCTTGATTATGACTATGAGGAAATGAGCACAACACTGGAGCGAGTGCAGGAAAACGTGAGCGCCGAGATTTCTTCTGATAATTCGTCAGAAAGCAGCAGTACTTCGGACAGCTCGAACTCCACCTCCGTGGATATCAACATTGAGATTTCCAACGATTCCTCCTCAAGTTCGGAATCAAATTCAGAATCTTCCTCAGATTCATCGAGCTCCACTTTATCGGAGGACAGTATTTTGCTGAATACGGATGACTCCGCATTAGGTGAGGACGTCGTATTTGACGCGACGGATGACGCCGCTCTGGAGGGGACGACCACGGACACATCCGATGAGACCGAAGCGGCATCGGCCCAGAGTGAGACTGCAGCGGAATCTGAGACCGCCGCCCAGACGGAAGAGACCGCTTCTTCGAGTGATGACTCCGGTTTGGAGATTACCGTGTCGGATTCTTACAGCAGCGATGGTTCATCTGACAGCTCGGAGGATTCGTCCTCAGATACTTCCGATACAGCTACAGAAGCAGAAGCTTCCCAGGCAGAAGATTCCACGGATGTTACCGTTGACGACACAGGTGATACAGAAGCAGCGCAGGCAGAAGCGGACACTGAAGCTGCAGCAGAGATTGATACAGAAGCAGCTTCCGGTACACAAATAATTTCCGTTTCTGAGCTGGTTCTTGCGCCGGATACGGAAGAAGAGGACGACACTGAGAATGCATCCGTTCCAGCCGGTCAGAATTACCTGACCATTTCTGTCGGCCGTACAGACCTGGTGGCGGGAAGCGGTTCGATTTCCCTGTACAATCTGGCAGACGGTTCTCTGATTGAGGAAATCCAGATGAGTGATACGACAAAGGTTGTATCGGAATCGATTACCGATCTCGAAGTGCTCGCGGATTATGGCTGGACCGAAGGAACTGAGTTCCGTATCTATCTGAGCAGTCCGCTGGAGCCGGATATGTCCTATTATGTATTGATTGGCGATGACGTGCTGACGACCGCGGACGGCAGCGCAGCGGTGCAGCCGTCACTGGATGCGGAAGCGACCAGCTGGCAGTTCGACACAGACAGCTACGGCATCGGTCTTACAGAAGATGTGAATGGCATCACGGCCGGAAGTACCGTAAACGGAATTCTTTATATGGATACCTCCGTTTCCAGCTATGCGGTCATTGACAGCATTATCGTGGATGGTGCAGACGTTACCGGCGCAACTGTGATTGATGTGAACAGCGGCGAAACTGACAGCTTTGCATTCCAGATCACCTTTGCTCAGAGCGGCGAAACAGAGATTCATGTATCTTATTATGATACAGTGGATGTGAGCACTCAGCAGCTGGTGGCGGAAGCGACTTACACCGTAACCGTAAAATAAAGATTGCAATGGCGATAGAAAAAATGATCAAATAAATGTTTGTTAAATAATAAGTAACACTAAATTAAAAATCAAGATAAAAATCAAGGAAGAACTCCTGACCGGACAAATTCTACCGAATTCAACCGGCAGGAGTTTTCTTATACATTCAATAATTGCAGATTCCATCATGATAGGTTTCGTCATGAGACATTTCAGTCATTATACGTTTCAATCATGGACGTTTCAAGCATTACTCCAACAGGTCGAAAGCTGAACACCCGACGGAAATTTGCAGGGGACATTCGCGCAGAGATCAGATCATTCGCTTGAGGCCATTCACTGAGGTCATCCACAGGCAGTCATTTTTTCTTGACAAAATGAAAAGAAGAGGTATAATCATACATAAGACATCTATACGACAAACACATGTTTTTTTTATAGATTGGGCATATAAGAACTCAGATAATTCAGATTTGCCAAGCCCAATCTAATAAAAAAAACATGGCATATTAGAAACTTACCGATTTATTCACAGGCACTCAATCTAATTAAAAAGACATGGCGTAATTCTTCCAACGAGGTTTGTGATGTGCTTTCCGGACGTATATATGAAATAACCATGTCAGATTTTGGAGTCTGAATCCTGTATAATATATAGAAAGGACGACATTTATGAATAACAATACGACATACCATGAACAGGTCAATGTTGATAATGTGCTGCGGCTGCGCGAGGTTCTGAAGACGCTGCCGGGATTTGCGAAGGATTATTTCCGCGCAATTGAGCCGACGACTTCGACGCGTACCAGGATTTCCTATGCCTATGATATCCGGATTTTTTTCCAGTTTCTGGTATCGGAAAACCCGCTGTTCCGGAACCGGGATTTGACCACGCTGACGGTTGATGTGCTGGATCAGCTGCAGGCGCTTGACATTGAGGAATATCAGGAATATCTGAAGGTGTATTCGGATCAGGAAAATAAAACGGTTACCAATGGGGAACGCGGGCTGAAACGCAAAATGTCTGCTTTGCGGAGTTTTTATGCCTATTTTTATAAACGGGAAATGATTCATACGAATCCGACGCTGCTCGTGGATATGCCGAAGCTTCATGAGAAGGAAATTGTCCGGCTTGACGCCGATGAAACCGCGGAGCTGCTGGATTATATTGAGCATTGCGGGGATACGCTGAGCGGCCAGAAAAAGGTCTATTATGAAAAAACAAAGGTTCGGGATCTGGCGATTGTCACCCTGCTGCTCGGCACCGGGATCCGTGTATCGGAATGTGTCGGCCTTGATGTCAATGATATTGATTTTAAAAACAACGGGATCCGTGTTGTGCGAAAAGGCGGATCGGAAATGATGGTTTATTTTGGGGATGAGGTAGAGACCGCCCTTCGAAATTATCTGGAGGACCGGAAATCCATCACGCCGATTGCCGGTCATGAGAACGCACTCTTCTATTCTACCCAGCGGCGCCGGATTGGCGTGCAGGCGGTTGAAAACATGGTAAAAAAATATGCCCGCGAAGTTACGACAACTAAGAAAATCACACCGCACAAGCTGCGCAGTACCTACGGCACCAGCCTGTATAAAGAGACGGGCGACATCTATCTGGTCGCGGATGTGCTCGGACATAAGGATGTCAATACAACCCGGAAACACTATGCCGCGATGGATGATGACCGCCGCCGCAAAGCAGCCGGCGCGGTGAAATTGAGAGAAGGATAAAAATTGTTTACATAATTTTCTTCTGTAAATCAAAAATATCCCCAAAAAATCAGGTTTACATAACTTATTTTTGTAAACCTGATTGCATTATTATGATTTCAAGCATTGGATTATTTGCTGTGATTGCCTGTTTTTGATTGCCTGCTGTATATCCGTGAACAAATCTGGCTGCGATCAGTCAACATCGGTCTTAACTCTCCAGCAAAATGGTGAATGGTCCCTCGTTGCAAAGGCTGACCTTCATTTTTGCGCCAAATATGCCTTTTTCTACAACAGGAACGGATTTTTTACACTCAGCGATAATATATTCATACAGCTCTTCCGCTGTTTTCGGATCTCCGGCATTGACGAAAGATGGGCGGTTTCCTTTTTTGCAATCTGCATAGAGGGTAAACTGTGAAATCAAAAGCAGTCCGCCTCCGACGTCCGTTAAAGACAGGTTAATCTTTCCCTGCCCGTCCGGGAAAATGCGCAGCCCGATCATTTTTTTGATAAGCCTGTCCGCTTCCGTGCGCGTGTCGCCCTGGCCGACGCCGATCAGAACCATGTATCCCTTATCAATTGCACCGACCGTTTTTCCATCTACTTCCACGGATGCTTCCGATACTCTTTGAATGACAAATTTCATATAAAGTACCATCTCCTTTATTCCCGCGAAGCAACGAGCCAAGTAGCCGTGCTTGCACGGATATTTGGCGACTGCCGCGAGGGTCAAATACCCCGATGCTTGCATCGCTGCAAATTTGATGCCCCGTATGCTTGCATCGGGGTATTTGACTTAGAACATAAAGACAAACCAGCGGATTCTCTGCGGTATCTCAATGATTCCGCAGACTTCTATTAATTACGTATCATCTGAAAAATATAGTCATCCGTGTAATTTTCAGACCGATGCCTCGCGCAGCTGTTCCAGAAGCTTTTCAAAGTAGTCGGGCAGAGGCGCTTCCACTTCGATGTACGTTCCCGTTCTCGGGTGAACGAGACCGATCGTCATGGCATGGAGCGTCTGCCCCACAAGCCCGGGAACCGGACATTTGGCGGGACCATAGACATCGTCTCCCAGGAGCGGATGTCCAATGCTTTTCATATGAACGCGAATCTGATGCGTTCGTCCGGTCTCCAGCTGGCACTCGATGTAAGTGAACTGAGAAAAGGTTTCCAGTACATGATAATGAGTGACGGCGTCTTTGCCATCCGGCACATTTACAGCCATTTCTTTGCGCCGCTGCGGATGACGCCCAATGGCAGCATGGATGGTTCCGTCCTCGGTGATCCTGCCATGGACGATGGCGCGGTATTTGCGGGTAATGGAATGCTCCTTGAGCTGGGCCGCGACCGAGCGGTGGGCGGCATCGTTTTTGCACACAATCAGAGAGCCGGTTGTGTTGCGGTCGATGCGGTGGACAATACCGGGGCGAAGCACGCCGTTGATGCCGGAAAGGCTTCCATTGCAGTGATACAGCAGTGCGTTCACCAGTGTACCGCTATAATGGCCGGCGGCCGGGTGGACAACCATCCCCTTTGGCTTGTTCACAATGATCAGTTCTTCATCCTCATACAGAATATCGAGCGGGATGTTCTCCGGCTGAACGTCAAGCAGCCGGACCGGTGGAAAGTCAATACGAATCCGGTCGCCTGCCTGCACCTTCTCTCCGGTTTTCGCATAGTTCCCGTTAATCGTTACGGCTCCGTCACGAATCAGATTCTGCAGATAAGACCTGGTATAGTCCTCATAGCGGGCGGACAGCAAACGATCAAGCCGCTGTCCGGATTCGATATCAGCAGCACAAAATTCTTCTGTGGCCGTTTCAGATGAGGCACCGTTTTTCTCTTCTCTTACTTCTTCTTTTGCTTCGAAGTTGTTTTGTTTCATCCGTCCCGTCCTCACCATTTTGTCTGGTACTTCTATAAAAAAGCCATACTTCGCATAGAATCGCGGATTTGCCAGACTTGAAGAAGTACGCCTTTTTACATAAATGCATTTAAATTAATAAATTGGTTTACATAAAATTATTCTGTCGATATATCAATGGAAAAACGGAAAATCATCAGCCAGATATACAAACGAATAAAAAAAGTTACTGGCTGTGAATCTTTAGAAACGCAAAGTCTTCTGTTCGGTAAACCGTAAAGAGCAACAATACGGCCAGCCCTGCCCCCACGCATACATAGCAGTCTGCGAGATTGAACACCGGAAAATCAATCAGGGAAAAATACAGAAAATCCGTGACGTAGCCGCGCGCCAGACGATCGATCATGTTTCCCGAGGCGCCCGCTGCGATCGTTATGCATACTATGCGAAGAAAATGGTAATGACTGCTTTCGGGAAGGTGGATATAAGTGTAAACTGATATCGCAAGGATAATGACTGCGATCACAACGAATAAAACCTGACAATTGTTCAGCATACCAAACGCCGCCCCGCGGTTTTCCACATAATACAGCTCAAAGACACCAGGGATCAGCCGGATTCCGGACGTGCCGGCAAGATTCATCCAGGCCAGATACTTGGTAAACTGATCCGCAGCGAGCAATAGAAGCAATAGAACAATGCCCATGGATTGAAACAAATAAAATTTATTGGATTTCTTCTTCGTGTTAATTTTACAGAACCTCCAGTTCACAGGCTCCCCAGTTTACAGGCCTTTCGGTTTACAGGATATCTAATTTACAGGAGATTTGGTTCACAGAATCTCTTATTTAAAGAATCTTCAGATACCAGAACATCCAATTTCCAGGATATTCAGATACCAGGAACTTCAGTTATCCGGATATCCTCTTTATAGAATGGACATCCGAATTTGTTTCGGGTTCCGGGTTATTCATAGCGCAGAAAGTTAATAGCTTCCGTCATCTCCTGATCCGTCACATCCGGCACAACGATGGCGTGGCCGATGCGTTCGAGCAGGACGAAGCGCACGTTTCCGGCGTTCATCTTTTTGTCCTTTTTCGTGGCAGCGACAATCTCTGAGGCAGTCGGACCTTCAAAAGAAATCGGGAGGCCAAAGCCGACGTTCATATCACGGATTTCGTAAAACTCTTCCTCCTCGATCATGCCCCGCTGCCAGGAAATATAGGCTGCAGCGACCGTGCCAAGCGCCACACATTCTCCATGAAGAAGCTCAAAATTCTTCAGCTTTTCAATCGCGTGTCCGATGGTATGACCAAAATTCAGCAGGGCGCGCTCGCCAGTCGTTTCTTTCGGATCCTTTTCTACCACGGACTGCTTCAGTTCACAGCTTCTGGCTACCATAATCAGCAGAATGGAGAACTTGCGTTCCTCAATCTCACTCATATGGTCTATCGTCCACTCATAATAATCCGCATCCAGGATCAGGCCGTGTTTTAACAGCTCTCCCATCCCGCTCGCGAACTGGTCGTCCGGAAGTGTATGAAGCGTCTTGATGTTAATGTAGACAAGGGCGGGCTGATGAAATGCACCGACCATATTCTTGTAGCAGTCGAAATCAACGCCTGTTTTTCCGCCGATGCTGCTGTCAATCTGCGACAGTAAGGTCGTCGGCACCTGAAGGAAACGGATCCCGCGCAAAAATGTCGCGGCCGCAAACCCGGTCAGGTCGCCGACCACGCCGCCGCCAAGCGCCAGAAGGCAGTCATGCCGGTCAAATCCCGCCTGAATCAGTACTTCATAAAGTTCGCGCACATGATCCAGCGTCTTGTTGGATTCCCCGGCGGGAAGAATGTAGACGGAGACGGCACTGGAATGCTCTCCGACTACCTGCTTTACTTCGTCCAGATAAAGCGGTGCGACGTTGGAATCTGTCACAATACAGACGCGGTGACCCTTGCAGGCAAGCTCCTCCATATAGAACCCTAATTTTTTAAACGAATCCTGCAGACAGATTTTATATGGGGCATTGGCTTCCGTTCGAACGTTAAGCTCCATTCCTGTTCTGTATTTGCCTGTGTTCATCCCAAATTCCTCCCAGACTGATTGTATTTATTCAAAGATTTCTATGAATCAAAAATTTTCCTGCATCTCCCATTCTGAATGAACAGGCAACACGATTGTATCCTGGGTACCCTGGGCTATACGAATTTCTGAAGTTCTGTAAATAGTCTGCCCTTGCGGGTCGTTCCTCCCGTTCCCATATAGCGAAAGCGTCCCATACCGCGCACAGATACAATGTCATTCTCCTTCAGCGTATACGCATTGGTCGTAATCAGCCTGCCATTCACGTAGACGCTGCCGCCTTCAATCAGGGAAAGCAGACTGCTGCGGGAAGCTCCGAACGCAAGCGCCATCATCGCATCCAGACGCACAGACGCCACACTGCCGCGGATGGTCTCGGTCGCCGGTGTATAAGAAAAATCCTCCCTGTTGCATAAGGAGCATATCACCTGTGTGCGGCGTACTGTAGTCAGTTCCTGGCAGATCATATCCGAGAACTGTGCACTGCAAAACAGATATGCCTCTGAATCAGTGACTGCGATGTCTCCTGTTTTTGACCGGTCAATGCCAAGATTCATCAGGGCGCCCAGAAAATCCCGGTGCGTCAGGGACTCTGCAAACTTCGGCGCACGCGGCTCAATATGAACGCAGTGAATCGGATATGCAATGCCGGTGGAAGAAGCAATATATGGAAGCTTGGACGGATGGTTCTGACGCCGTCCCTCGTGATTGGCTGTATCCGTATTCCAGAGCAGTTCTTCCGGCACAAACGCAACGATCCGCCGCTCGGCTCCCTCATAACCGCCAAAAGTTTCCCCTTTGATCCAGGAAAACTTTTGCATGGTCTGATGACAAATATTCTGTTCGTTCAGATTCAGGAAATCTGTGAACGCCACGCAGCCTTTTCGGTCAGCCATATGAGCCAGATCCTGAATCCTTTTTATCAAAAGCTCGTCTTTTTCCATCGTATTATTGTTAAGGAACTGTCGCGAAACTACTTTCCCGCCATTCCCCGTCTGACACGCGAATCGCAGACCATAAAAGCCTCGATGCAGGAATGATTGTTTGCCATTTCTCAGAATGTAGTGCCAAATGACGGAACACTGTAGGCGCCGCTCATCATTTCCTGAAAATCACCGGAGATATCTACATTCGGCGGGGTGATAATGAAAATATAATTGCTTACCTTCTGGAGCTTACCATGAATGGCATAGCAGGAACCACAGGCAAAATCGATAATGCGCTGTGCCAGTTCAAAATCGATTCCCTCCATGTTTAGAATCACTGTACACTCATCAAGCAGAGTCTCTGTCACCTCACGCGAGTCCTCAATGGACTTTGGCTTAATCACACAGACCTCCATCCCTCCGGAGCGTTTACTGGAAGTGCGCATGGGGGATATCTTACTGCTTCCTGTCCGGGCCGTGCGGGAAGTCTTAGGCTGTTTTGGAGTCTGCGTCTGCCTGCGGGGCTCCTCCTGTACAGGTTCGTCCGCGGGCTCTGTGCGGGCGCGAGCTGCATCCTCCTCCCTGAATCTGCTCAGAATATGCTTTCTCGGACGCTCTTCCAAAGGCTCATCAAAGTCCTCTTCTTCTTCGTAGTCATCGTAATCGTCCAGGAAGTCCTCATCCAGAACATCCTCATCATTCATTTTCATTGCATTCAGAAATTTGTCAATAACACCCATTTTGTACTCTCCCATTTTTAGTGGTAAACTGCAAACCTCTCTCGAAATGACAGGTTCCTGCCGCACCAGTGAATATGTGAATCGTATGGAAAAATCCAGATCAATGATAATTACGCGCACCGAAAATACCGGTACCCACGCGAATCATCGTGGCGCCCTCTTCGATCGCAACCTCAAAATCTCCGGTCATCCCCATGCTGAGATGTTGGATATTCACATTATCAATGTTTTTCTCTCTGATGTCAACAAATAATTTTTTCATGTCGCGAAAATAGATGCGATTTTCTTCCGCATTCTCCGTATAGGGGGCAATCGTCATAAGACCTTCTACGTGAATGCCGGGTAAAACCGCAAGCTGCCGGACAAAATCCTCCGTATCCTCCGGCATAATGCCGTATTTGGATGCTTCTTTTGCCATATTAACCTCGGCCAGGACCGGCATACAGCGTCTGCATTTGATCGCTGCTTTGCTGATCGCCTCAGCCAGATGAATCGAATCCACGGAATGAACCATGCAGGCGCGTTCAATAATATACTTCACCTTGTTCGTCTGCAGGTGTCCAATCATATGCCAGTTCGTGTCAGATGGAAACTCCGGAAATTTTTCACGAATCTCCTGCGGATGATTTTCTCCGAAGTCACGGACTCCTGCTTCATAGATTTCCCGGACCATTTCCACGGGCTTTGTCTTGCTGACCGCGATCAGAAGCACCTCATCCCGGCTTCTGTCGGCGCGCATACAGGCTTCGGAAACGCGCGATTCTACTTCCTGTAAATTATCCTTTAACATGAGCATCATCCCTTCCTGACAACAAACAATCAATAACAAACCTGTTAACAGCAGACTAAGCAATAGCAGGCAAAAATAGCAAACCATTCAATATACAATCTGATCATCGGTCACCTGTGAGGCATCGAGCGCAATATAATCATATGCCGCCAGCCCATAGGTATTGTTGCTTTCGACAATACAGTATTCCTCATTCTGATCAATAATCGTAATCTCGCGGAAAACCGCGTAGCCTTTATTAATATTATAGACTCCGTACAGGGTTTCCATATCGTCTTCGGAGATGCGTTTCCGTGTGCTCGAATTTACAATCCGCAGATAATCGTCTGTCGAAAGCAATTCCTGATCCACCAGATAATAACCATCCGAATAGCTGTAAACCGTCGCAGTCACATATTTTACGGTAGAGGAACCATCCTCTGAAAAACTCTCAACCAGCAGTGTGATTTCATCATCGGAGTCTTCATTTACAATCGCATAATCCTCCGGTATCTTATAAAACGAACGTGAAGCGACTGCGGAAATCGGAACCTTCAGGCCGGATTTTTTATTCATGACAAGCTCAATCTCCAGAAAGCGGTCGGTCACATAGCGAACCAGAGAATTGTCCAGCGTAATCTTCCCGAACGACTCGTCTCCATTCGTAATGATTGTAAAGGAAGAATCAAATGTGACATTATCCTTCAGAAAACGAAACTTGATGGTGGAGGAATCCGCCAGCTCGGTCGCCAGCGTATCATCCATTGGAAAATACAATGCCCACTCCTCGCTTGTCACGAGCTTAAAAAGAGAGTCGCCGGCCTTGACCGTGTTCTGGCCGCGCAGATTTGTGGCGGAATAGCTGCTCTGGGAAAACATGGAGGAGGTCAGCTCAGATTCCAGTGTATCCTCGAACCCGTCAATCTTATACAGGACAAATCCGGAGACCGGAGCATAACAGGCGTTCCGCAGGGTTGTCCCGCCATCGGAGTTCTCGGATATCACTTCCGAAATCAAACCCTCCACGCTGGATTTCAGGTCATAGATTCTCTGAAAATTATCGGAAGAAAAATTAATGGTAAAGCTGGAAAGAATATCCTGCAGCCGCTCTTCATCATCCGCAGTCATGGAAAAATCACTGATGGACTGTACGGTCGTACTTCCGGATTCATCAATCGCGCATACTGTGCTGCCAGCGGATGCTTTTGCTCCCTCGCGCTCAAAATATCGGACACTTCCGGACTGTGAGGCTGTCACGATGGTCTCCTCACGCAGTGCAAGGGCGTCGTAACGGTAGTTGCCGGTCAAAGTTCCCTTCGTAACTTCGTATGAGGTGATGTGCGTCTGTGTCGCGTACATGACCATCATGATAATCATATAGATAAAAACCAGGCTGAACAGCAGAGTACCAATATTAAAAAAGGAATACCGCCTGTATTTTGTGATTTTATTTCTGCGCCTGCGATTGTTCAAGAAAACCTCCTGCTTCCCTGACTGGACGGACCGCTTTCTTCGAGAGTAAGGATCCTTCACGAAATAATACTGGTTTGATAAACAAAAACAAAATGTATTTTACCATGTTCCTCTGATGGTTACAAGCAATTTTGCATAAAAAATAAAATATCGGTTATGTTATAGGAAACGGCATTTGCCTGTTTATTGAAAGGAGAGCTATATTATGAGCAAAGGGTTGGATTATACGGCAATCACTCTGGTAATCATAGGTGCGGTGAACTGGGGATTAATTGGATTTTTCCGACTGGATCTCGTAAACCTGATATTTGGAAATATGACCTGGATCTCCAGAATCATCTATGCCATTGTGGGCCTGTCAGGTCTCTATCTGCTGAGCCTGTATGGCCGCGTCAGAGCGATGGGCGGGGAATAATGGAAAAAAGGATGACGCGCCCGACCTGTTCTGCCGGGCGCGTAACAATCCGCTTTATCATCTGATCAGAACCTGACGGGCAGGCCTGCAGATTTATAATTCCGCAATAATATTTTCTTTAAATTTCGAATCAATGTCGCCGGACTGAAGGGAGATACTGATGATAAAGGAAACACCGAACTTCTCTCCGATCCCGGCCAGCTTGTCCAGAATCGCATTTGCTGCAGAGGGTTCTTCTGCCTTCGCGATGGTCAGGAAGCTGTCAAGATACATCTGCTCAAGATCGTGGTCCTGTGAAATAACTCCGTAAATAAAACCAATAAATTCTTCGCTGCTGTTCAGGCCGAAGCTGGAAATATCGATCAGCCGTACCCGATTGTTCAGCTCGTACATATGTTTTGCGCTTTTGTCCAGATAAACGACATTTCCATGCGCGGTCTTGATTTCAGTATTTGCCTTGTCAAGCAATATTTTTGTCTTACCTTTTCCCTTGTTGCCCAAAATTAACTGTATCATTGGCATCTCCTCCTTTGGTGCGGATATAATTTCGTGGTTCAATTATAGTCTATTTGGCGTGAAATTACAACCCAAAATTTCGCCTGCGTTTATGCATTTATGTGCCCGAAATTTTATTTGCGTTTATGCGCTCTATACTTTCCAAACCTCATTTTCGTTTATGCACCTGCTGCATATCAGTCGAATACCCGGACATTTCTGCCGATGGAATATCCGGACGTTTTCATGAAATCAGGGAAAGCAGCTCGTTCATCTCCGGATACAGGGTCTCCTTGGATTCGGAATGCAGGATAATTGCCACATACGGGTTCCCGTAGAGATCCTTTGCCAGGAGCGCAAGACAGGCTCCCGCGTCATCTGTCGTACCAGTCTTTCCCCCGTAGACAATCACGTCGTCCGGAGCGGTGGCATCCCCAGTGAAATATTCATTGGTCGAATCCCAGGTAACCGCCACAGCATTGCCGTCCGCATCCGTGTATTCCGCGTAGAAATTTTTTCGGTTAATAATGTCGAGGAAGGTGTCATCCTTCATGGCTTCATTGAAAATCAGATAAATATCGTACACCGTTGTATAGTGGTCGGAATCCGTCAGGCCGTGCGGGTTTGTAAAATGAGTGCCGGTCGCACCGATCGCCTCGGCCTCCTCATTCATCAATTCAACAAATGCGTCGACACTTCCGGCTACATGTTCGGCAATCACCATGGCAGCATCATTACCGGAAACCACCATCATGCCGTAGAGCAGCTGCCGGAGGGAAAGCACATCCCCTACCTTTAAATCCGCAACCGAAGAGCCTTCCTCGATATCAAGCGCCGTGGAAGTGACGGTCACCTGATCGTCCAGGTTTCCGTATTTCAGGGTGACCAGAGCGGTCATCACCTTTGTGATACTGGCCGGAGAGCGTTTGGTAAAGACATCCAGCGCATACAGGGTTTCCTGATTGTTCAGATCAAACAGTGCCGCCGAATACGACTCCAGTGAGACGGCGGATGTATTGGTATCGCCAGTCACCACGCAGAGCTCTGAAGCAAAACCATCCTCCGACTCAAATCCATCCAGAATCGTGCCGACGCCCAGGACGGTATCCGTGCGGTTGTAGGATAAGATCAAGGTATAGTCATGGGATCGGAACGCCAGATACCAGATGAGGAAACCGGCGCACGCAAGCACCGCAAAAAATGACACAAGAATCAGGATATTCTTCTGCTGACGCTTCTTTTTCTTTTTTTCCTGTGCGAGAAACCGGACCCATTCCCGCTCGGTATATCCGAGCTGCTTCCGTCTTTGCTCATCTGTACATTTCACGCCACTCCAGATCTCCTTTTTCAAGTGATTTCAACAGCATTTCCGCCGAAGCGATGTTTGTCGCGAGAGGGACATTGTGCGTGTCACACAGGCGGATGACCTTATTGATGTCGGGCTCATTCGGGCGTGCGCCAAGCGGGTCACGGAAGAAAATCATCAGATCGATCTGTCCCTGCTCGATCATCGCGCCGAGCTGCTCTTCTCCGCCGATCTGTCCGGCCAGAAGCTTGTGGATGTTCAGGCCGGTCGCCTCCTCAATCAGACGCCCGGTCGTACCGGTCGCATAGAGCTGATTCTTTACAAGGATGCACCGGTAAGCGATGCAAAGATTCTGCATCAGTTTCTTTTTCGCGTCGTGTGCGATAAATGCTACGTTCATGTTAAAATCCCCCTTTATTATGATGAAACATTGCTGTTCGATACCTTCTTTCAGGATAACAGGTATAAATCCATGTAAAACCCACTTTAGCATATGAACATAGTTTCTATTTAAACCTTAACTGCGTCGAGGCTTTTATGGTCTGCGATTTGCGCGTCAGGCGGTGCAAGATGCATAAGTTATTTCGTGACAGATCCTTAATACTTTCTCGACTGCAGCCCCACATTGAGGACAAACCCAATTCCGATGCAAAAGCTGACCAGAGACGTCAGTCCATAGCTTACAAACGGAAGCGTAATTCCGGTGTTTGGCAGAAGCCCGGTCGCTACAGCGATGTTGACAAAGCTCTGAAACGATATCAGTATGCCGACACCGCCTGCAATCAGTGTTCCGGACAATGATTTCGCCCTCCTTCCGATCATCAGGCATTCAAATGCGATCAGAAATTCCAGAAGCACAATGATGCAGCAGCCAATGAAGCCTAGCTCTTCCCCCGCTACCGCGAAAATGAAATCCGTCTGATCCTGCGAGATAAAATCTCCGTTTTTCACGGATTCCACATCATCATTGTCCAGCCCTTTTCCATAAAGCTGCCCGGAGGCGATGGCTTTGATGGAATTCTGCTGCTGCATGGAATCCGACGGGTATTCATCCGGGTAGAGCCACGCGTAGATACGGGTCATCTGATATTCCTGCACAATGGTCTGGTCCGGCTGCATAATCAGTCCAATAAAGATGACACCGACCGGAATACAGATAATCAAAATCCCGGCGATGATTTTATAGCTTAAGCCCGCCATAAAAATCAGCGCGCAGAAAACAAGCGCCAGTACGATGGTTGTCGAGAGATCCGGCTCTCTGACAATCAGAAAAAGAGGAATTCCGATCAGAACCATAGAAATAAGAATGATCCGAACGGTATTGAGCGTTTCCTCGTGATCCTCAAAAAAACGGGCGAAAAATAAAATCAGCATAATCTTCGCAATATCTGACGGCTGAAAGCGAAAGCCGGCAATCGTGAGCCAGCGCGTCGCGCCGCCGCCGGAGGAGCCGAATCCGCTGAAGATTACCAGCAAAAGCAGCAGGTTCGCGCCGAGATAGATAAACCAGCCGAAATTCAGGATCCAGGTATAGTCCATCAGAGAAATCACGATCATCAGGATCATGCCAAGAATAAAGCCAAACAGCTGTCTTGACATGTAGCTCTGTTCCGCACTTCCAACCACAAGGATGCCAAGCACAGAAAGTGCCGCCACCCATAGCACCAGTCGAAAATTATAGTCACTGAATCGGTATTGTTTTAACATCCGATATTCCCCATTTCGTCATTCTTTTACAAAAGAAACTAATAGAAACTCCCGTGTTTTCATCTTCGGTATTGATATATTTCGCGAGCACGCCGGTCACTTCCCTTCGCATCTGATGCAAAAGCTCCGGATTGCAGTCCAACCGGTCCGCCGCTACGGCGAGCCGGGCGCGCGTCTTTGCGATTTCTCCTGACGTAAGCGGAGTTCTCCTGTGCTGGTATCTCCTCATTAACGCCTCCTGATTCTTATTCCCGCGAACCAACGAGCCTGGCAGCCGTGCTGGCACGGATATTAATGCAACTGTTATCTGCATCGTCAGTTCTTTTAGTTTGCTGCTGTCTGGCATGGCCGCAAAAAGACTACATATTCCTTCCAAGAATACCGGCGATCCTGTGAAACAGGGAGGTATGCTCCTCCAGGTGCATCAGCGGTACCGTTTCACCCAGAATCCGTCTGGCGATATTCAGGTAAGCGCCTCCCGCCTGCGAATCGCTGCCGAGAACGGGTTCCCCGTGGTTTGCGGCGATCACCACCTGTTCCTCATCGGGCACAGCGCCCAGCAGATTGACAGAAAGGATATCCAGCACATCCTCGACGGACATCATCTCACCGCGCCGCACCATATCCATGCGGATGCGGTTAATCACCAGCTCAATTTTCCGGATGCCAGAGGATTCCAGAAGACCAATGATCCGGTCCGCGTCACGGATGGCGGAAACCTCCGGGGTGGTAACGACAATCGCCCGGTCTGCCGCCGCAATCGCGTTGCGGAACCCCTGCTCGATGCCGGCCGGACAGTCCATAATAATGTAATCAAAGCTCTGCTTCAGGGTATCTGCCAGCTTGATCATCTGTTCCGGGGAGACGGCGCTCTTGTCGCGCGTCTGTGCAGACGGAAGCAGATACAGTCCGGAATAATGGCGGTCGCGGATCAGCGCCTGCCTGACGCGGCAGTTTCCCTCGATGACGTCGACAAGATTGTAAATAATACGGTTTTCAAGCCCCATTACGACATCCAGGTTCCGCAGACCAATGTCGGTATCCACAAGAACCACCTTTTTATTCATGCGCGCCAGACCGGCGCCGATATTTGCGGTGGAGGTGGTCTTCCCTACCCCGCCCTTGCCGGATGTAACAACAATTACTTCGCTCATAACAGCTCCTCCAATCTCAATTACAAATGGTTGCGCGAACCGCTGCGGCTGGATGCAATATGATTCCGGACGCGCGGATCCTTCATTTTGCAGATTTTTTACTGTGCGCATTCCCTGCCTTGTCCGGAAAAAACAACCCAGCCATTTGAATCCGGGCTGTTTTCATTTGCCATATGCCGGAGACTTCTGTAAAAGCTCTCTCATGGCAGATCCTGTCAGGCCAGATATTCGCACAGGGTCTCATTTGTAATGGATTTGACCTGGAGGTGCTCGTCTTTGACGAAGACCATCTGCGGGTCGACCGGATAATCACCGATATCTTTTTTCTTCACAATCGCGCTTCGTGCCGCGTAGCCGGCGATTTTCAGGAGTGCAGGCTTCAGCGTCAAAGCAGCGACAAAGCAGCCGGCATCGCCGCCCGCGCCGGCATAGACACTGCCCATGCAACAGCCGAGAACGACGATATTTCCTTTGGAAGTAACCTTCGCGCCCGGATTGACATCGCCAAGGATGACAATGCTGGTCTCGCTTTCGAGTGTCTGACCCTGGCGCAGCGTTCCCCGGTAAAACTGTCCGTCCGAACGCTCTTTTTCCTCAAGAGCACGTATCACGGCATTTTTATAATACTCCGCCGTTTTTTTATCTTCATCCACCAGGCAGAGCACCTGAATGGAAGAATTCGCAACGATCACATCAACAAGCGCAGACTCCTGTTCTTTGGTAAGGACTCTGCCGCGAAAGGTCAGAGCCAGCCTGGCATTCTTAAAAAATCCGGCCGATACCCGAAACTTCTCTCCCACCGCGGCAAGAAGCTCCTCGAACGGAAGATCCGGTGAGAGACTTATGATCAGCCCATAAGGGTTGCTTTTTAAGATAACTGCGCTGCGTTCCATGATTTCATTCCTCACCTGTCCTTTCACTGCCCGTCCGCAATGTCTCACTGAAGAGTCATACATCTCATCCTTATCCGGGATGTCCTTCTATCCTCTTATCCGCAGAGCTTAATCCTCCCACTCGGTACCGGTGTCTACGGTATAGGCCTTCCCGGTGATCAGCGTGTCCGTGTCATCGATTCCATAATAATAGGAAATGACATTTCTTGCAAGTGCCGCCGCGTTTGCGGAGGTATAGCCGTTCGCGATACGAACAACAATCCCGATTTCCGGATCGTCATATGGCGCGTATCCGATGAAGGTCGCGTGGTTCGGCTGGCTGGTCGTAATCTGCGTTGTGCCTGTTTTGCCGGCTACGGCAACTCCTGTAAACCCGGAGAACGCGTCGCTGTTCTGCACCATACCGCGCATACCGGCATGGATTGCGTCCCAGAGCTCATCGGTGAGATCCACCGTGCTGCCGATCTCGGGGTCATTATCTTCCAGAACACTCCCGGAAGAATCCGTTGTGTTCTTTACAAGCGTCAGATAATAGCAGGTGCCGCCGTTCGCTATGGTGCTGACATAGCGAGCCAGCTGCGTCGCCGTAAAGGTATGGTCTGACTGTCCCATCGCGGCACGCGGCGCAGAGTTTGTGGCGATATGAGGAGAGGTCTCTGACACCTCCACACCGGATTTTTCATTCAGACCGAACATCGACGCATATTTGGTCAGAAGCGCGATGCCGGCGTCATCGTCATAGGTTCCGTTTGCGACACTGAGCCGATAGCCTACCGTATTAAAATAATAATTGCAGGATTCCGTGATGGCAGTCTGGAGTGTGAGCAGTCCGTGTCCGTACGTATTCCAGCAGTTGATTTCCGGGTCAACCAGGTCAAATGTACCGGTACAGCTGATGCCTTCGCCGACGGTCACGACGCCCTCTGTAACACCGGCAGCGGCGGTAACAATTTTAAAGGTAGAACCCGGCGCGATCGCTTCCTGCGTCGCGCGGCTGTAGAACGGAGAGGAGCTGTTATTTAGCAGCGAGTAATAATACTCATCATCCATGTCATTCGCGAGCCGGTTGTTGTCATAGCCCGGGTAGCTGACGCACGCCAGCACCTCCCCGGAATTCACATCGGTAATCACGACCGTGCCGGAGCACGGGGTCAGACCCAGCTGTGACGGGGTGATCTCCAGATTGTTGATCTTGTCCATCAGGAAGGTGTAGCCGTCCAGCGAACCGCTCTCCAGCCGCTCATACTGGCTTTCATTCATATCGAGCACGCCCTGGTCAAAAAGCAGCATACAGATCTGCTCACCGGTGATGCGCTGATCCTTCAGCATATAGCGGTATACCTGGCGGCAGAAATCGTCGTCGTCGTACAGATAATCTGCGATATAATCTGCAATAGCGGAATACATCTCATCAGAATCCAGGTATTCCTCGTCCACATTCAGCTTGGACACATCAATCCAGTTCTGCGAGATGGCGTAAGTAAGGTATTCCTTCAGACTGATGCTGGAATCCTCCGTCCAGGCAATATAAACAGAATCCGTCGTATCGATGGCATCCTCGTTCAGAATACCGGTATCCTCCATCAGCATATCATTGACAATGTAAGAGACATAGACCTGATATTCCTCATCCAGCTCGCTGTAGATCGCCGGAGTATCGCTTAAAAGCTCCCGGCGGATGACCGCGAAAATCTCCGCAGCTTTGGTCTGGAAGGCCTCGTAAACGGTCTGCTCATTTTCAGAAGCCTCAGAAGACTTCAGATGGCTGACACTGAGGATATTGTTTTCAAATAGAGAATAATAGACGTCGTAGTAGGCAATGTAGACATCATCGGCAGAGGTCAGGTTTTCCGTATCGTAATCCTCGACCGAAATCACCTTGGACCACAGGATACCGGCAATCTCCTGCTCCAGCATCTGGTAGGCAGCCTGCTGAAGCTCGACGTCAATGGTCAGATACAGGTCATTGCCCGCCTGCGCATCCACATGGGAAATCACCTCCTGCGTCTGGCCGACATTGTTTACGTAGAGCTGTTCATAGCCCTTCGTTCCCTGCAGGGTCGTCTCATAGACGCTCTCCAGACCGGATTTGCCGACAATGTCGGTGGAGGTATATTCGCTGTTGACCTCCTGCAGCTCCTCGAGCTCCTCAGCAGAAACCTGACCGGTGTAGCCGATCAGCCCTGCCATGCATTCTGCATAATCATAGACGCGGATATACTCTTCCGTGATATCAATCCCCGGATAATCGGAGATGTTTTCCATAATGCGAACAACCGTCTGCTCACTGACATCTTCCGCGATGGTCACGCCCTGATAGCGCTGATAGCTGTATGCGGCGATGTTTGATCGAAGAGCCACCAGCTGAAGAATCTCTTCCTGCGTGTAGGTCATCGGCAGGTCGTACTCTTCGAGCTCTGCTTCCGTAATGGTGTCATCCAGAATCCCGTAGCCATATGTGCCGGATGCGCAGAGCAGGTCCATCAGATCGCCAGCTTCAATATTCAGCTGATCCGCCTCCAGATCACTGATGTTGGATTCTCCGAAAATATCCGCCTTAAAACGGTTCAGCGTGTAACCGCTGGTGTTGTAGTACCAGGTTCCGTCCTCCGCAAGGGATACATCAAATTCCTCCACAACGGAATCCACCGAATCGCCCTCTTCCTCGATCAGCTTGATGATATGATAGAGGGTGCTGTTGATAGAAAGATTCTTCTCCTTGGTGGTCTCATAGGTCTGGTTATCCTCAAAGGTCACACAATTCGAAATTTCATTATAGGCAAGCGGTACCCCATTGCGGTCATAGATATTGCCGCGGGCACTGTTGATGGTCTTCTCCTTCAGAATGGAAAGAGAAAAATTCTCCTGATAGGATTCGCCCATCACAATCTGCAGATAAAACAGCCGCTGCAGAACCAGAGCGACCAGCAGCGCCGCGACAACCGCCAGCACAATGATCCGTGAGTTCACAGAATTGCGGGGTAACTTTTTCCTGAATTGACTGAACAAACTGATAAAACCTCCTCAAATCTATTTATTCATCTGACTGAGACAGTGATCGGTTAATCCGATAGAAAATCTGATAACAAAGGAATGTCAGCAGAAGCGTATAGACAACTTCCGGTAAAATAATGCGCCCCAAGTAGAACGGGAAATTGATGCGGCCGCGCAGAAGAAAGCGAAACACATACTGCACCACACCGTACACCAGGTCTCCGATCGAAATCAAAAGAAGCGGCGTTTTGATGTCGTCGTCATAGAAAATACGGTAAAAATAACCGCTGAAATAGCCGACCCACAGATAGATCAGCGCATTTAACCCCATCGTACTCTCGAAGAAGATATCGTTCAGCAATCCGCAGAAAAAACCAATGAGCATCCCCTCTTTTTTTCCCCGCATCAATCCAAACGAGACGGTCAGGATAATCAGAAGATTGGGTTTGATTTCACCGATCGCAATCATGGGGCAGACCGAAGCCTGCAAAAGCACACAAATCACAATCAGCAAAGCTATCATACAATTGCGCTTCATAAAAATCTCCTGTCCGGAATCATATCCGTTCTGGTTTCATATTAATATCAATTATAACCACAGCCATTGCTTTAATTTTCACCAGGATAATCATGATCATTCACCTGGGCTGTCCTCTTCTGCTTCAGAGGATTCCCCGTCTGCGCCAGCCTCCGTGCTTTCCTCATCATCAGATGATGCCTCCTCAGAGACCGAATCGGACGGCACGTATTCCTTCAGCTCCAGGATGACAAGAACCTCCTGCAGATGGCGGAAATCCACCACCGGCGTCAGGTAGCCGGATTTGGTGAGGTTGTTTGAGTCGTTGTTCAGCTCGCTGATGTAGCCGATCAGGATGCCGGGCAGATAATTTTCGCTGATGTATGAGGTGACGACCTCATCGCCGACATGAACCGCATTATCCGTGTCGGTCAGCCGGGACAGGCTTAATGAGCCCTCATCGATCAGGGTCAGATCTCCGCTGATGATGCACTGATCAGAGGTGTTGGATACCATGGCGCTCACATTGCTTTCGTCATCAATGATGGAGCGCACGGTCGCCCAGTTAGTCCCGACCTCTGTGACAATGCCGACCAGCCCGCCGTCCGCGATTACATTCATGTCCTTCTGTATCCCGGAGCTGGATCCCTTATCGATTGTAAAGAGATTGAACCAGTTCCCGGATTCTTTTGCAATGATATTGGCTCCTACCTTTTCATAACTGGAATATTGCTCGTCCAGGTCATACAGCTCCTGCAGACGTTCCAGCTCCTCATGGTCCTGAACCAGCTGGCTGTTCTCCTCCGTCAGTGTGGCCACCTGCTCCTTCAGGGATTCGTTTTCCTCGCGCAGGGTCTCCACATCCTCAAAGTTCTCTGTGATTCCGGACAGCCAGGAGCCAAAGCTGTTGATTCCCTTCTGCACTGGTGTGACCAGGTAGCCGCTGACCTGTTTTACCGGTGCGACCAGATCGCTGTTCACAAAGGACAGGATAATCAGTAATACGCAAAAAACGGAAAGTCCCGTCAGCAGATATTTATTTTTTAAAGTTTCATTTGAATTCTTATTCATCGCAAATTTTCCTGTGCATGTTTTTTACCTGTGATGGAACACCAGAACCTGCCTGCTTTGATGCTGTTTTGGTGCTGTTTTGGTACAATTTTGATGCTGCTTTGAAGCTGTTCCAATCAACAACGCAGACATCAGCCGCTGTTCACCGCATCGCAGCGAGGTCGCTCAGAGTATAGGTGACCGCTTTATATTCATGATTGTTCAGAATCTCTACCAGTCCGCGGATCGTGCTGTATTTCGGATCCTGAATGTGATGGAGCGGAATGCCGACCTCTTTTCGAATGTAGTCCGGCAGATTCAGAATCATGGAAACGCCGCCGGTTAAATAGATGCCCTCGTGCGAGATGTCTTTCATCAGCTGCGGGGGGATGCGGTTATAAATGGAATTGATGCAATCGACAATCGAATCGACAGCGTCAATGATCGCGACGCTGACTGCCAGCGAGGGAATTACCTCCGACTTGGGAAGGCCGGAAAGCGTGTGGATACCAAACACCTTTTGCTCCAGCTTCGGCCCGTTAATCATAAACGCAAGATTGTTTTTAAGTGCTTCCGCCGTCTTCTGGCCGATGCTGAGGTTAAACTTGCGGCGCACCATCGTGGCAATATCCGCATCCATGCGCCGGCCGCCGGTCTTGATCGTCTGCCCGAGAATGACCTTCCCGGAAGAAATTACCGAAATCTCGGTCGTGTCCGCGCCGATATTCACCAGCATATGACCGCGGCTGGAAAGCACCGGCAGGGATGCGCTGACGGCGTCGGCCAGACCCTTTTCTACCAGGCGGATCCGCCCCGCGCCGAACTGCCCCTTCATTACCTGAAAGAAAGCACGCTTTTCGACCTGTGTAATCTCCGTCGGCACGGCTATCAGCAGCGTGGACGCACCGCCAAACTCCTTAATCAGATGATCCAGCAGCTCGTCCATCTCTGTTAAGTTTGCGATTACGCCGTTCGCCATCGGCCAGACGACCCGGATATTCTCCGGCTGCTTCTCATAAACGCCATAAGCGGCGTCCCCATATGCGAGGACGCTGCCGTTTTTGCGCATGGCAATAATATTCCTGCTGTAAAGGAAGTTTTTGCCGCCTTTATCCCTTATTTTAATCGTATCTGTCCCCAGATCAATTCCACATGCCCGATGAATCAACATGTTTGCTCCCCTTTAATTGTTTCATAACGCAGAAATCAGGAACACACTTTGTCAGATTCCCCTGTTCTGACTGTGTGTTATGTCTGCTCCGCTCTCTGCCAGGTATCCTGCTCCCTCATGCTGATCGCCTGACAGTCCCCGATGATAATGTGATCTAACAGTTCAATGCCGAGCAGCGCGCCCGCCTTCCGCACTCGCTCCGTCAGCCGGATGTCTTCCTCGCTCGGATCCGGAATGCCGCTCGGATGATTGTGCAGCAAAATAATGCTGACGGCCTGATTCCTCACTGCTTCGATAAAAATCTCTCGCGGCGAAATAATCGAAGCGCGAACCGTCCCCCTGGATAAAACGATATCCTTAATCAATTTGCCCTTACTGTTGAGCATGACAAGAATTAAATTCTCCTGCTCCAGATGACGCATCTCTTCCATGTAATATTCCGCCACCTTCACCGGATCCTGAAAGGAAATTCCTTCCGAAAAACGCCTTCGCGAAATCCGGCGTGAAAGTTCTGCAATGCATTTCAGCTGGATTGCCTTGACCTTTCCAAGCCCGCGCACCTTCATCAGATCGGATACCGACAGGTGGTAAATGCCAAGAAGTCCGCTCTTCTCCCCGCCAAGCGCAAGCACCCTCCTCGAAAGCTCAAGCGCAGACTCTCCGCGTGAGCCCGTCCGGAGAATGACCGAAAGCAGCTCGGCATCGGAAAGAGCTTCCGCTCCCCTCTCCAGGCATTTTTCGTATGGGCGCTCTTCGATGGGCATACTCTTCATCGTACGCCCTGCCGCAGTGTTCATTGTTTCATTTTTCTTTGTATTTTCCATATCCTCTTACAGGAACTTCCCCGGTAGTTCACTGCCCTGTGCGCTTTTTGAACGCGGCAGACCAAACTATTGGATTATTCTAGCACAAAAATCCGGCAAAGTACACACCAGATGTATTAATTTTTTTGTAAGTTCCATCTTATGGATATCTGAACCTTCGTTCCGTAAACGGATACGAATTAACTTGTGCCAGTCATGGATGCAGCGTATGATCGGCACACTGCCTCTGCCACCCGGATCCCGTCAACTGCCGCAGATGTGATTCCGCCCGCATATCCGGCGCCTTCGCCGCACGGGAAAATTCCCGGATGGGAAACACTCTGGCAGTCGGCGCCGCGCAGAATGCGCACAGGAGATGAGGTGCGGCTCTCCACACCGGCCAGCAGCACGTCCGGGGCGCCAAATTCCGGAATTCGGCAGCCGAATGCGCGCATTCCTTCTATAATAGAAGCATTCAGATCCTCCGGAAGAATGGATCGAAGGTTTGTCATCATCCACTGTCCTTTGTTTTCCGGCATCAGTTCTCCGGGCGCTTCCGATGGACGGTTCATACAGTAATCCTCAAATCTCTGAATGGGAATCATCCCCTGACCGCACTGAAAGGCCGCCCGCTCCAACTGCCTCTGAAACGCAATGCCATCGAGAGCGCCCACAGCTTGGCTCGCTCTGGTGTGCCTGTCAACAGGATTCATCCAGACAGCTTCCGGATCGGAGGCTCCATTTGCTTCCATCGAATCGCCGGAACTATGGCTTAGATCATATTCGAAATTATGTCTGCCGCCTTCGCCGGAATGTTCCGCATCTTTTCTGGTAAATCTCTGGTAATCTTCGGGTGTAACGGTCACAACGATCGCGCTGTTGGCATTCCGGCTGCCGCGATTACTGTAGCTCATGCCATTGACGGCAGTCATCCCTGCCTCCGAAGACGCGTTGACCACGTAGCCGCCCGGACACATACAGAAGGAGTATACGCCCCGGCCATTTTCACATTTGTGCGTAAGCTTATAGGGAGCGGCGCCCAGCTCCTGCAGAGAATCTGTATCATTGTCACAGTCTTGATTCCTTCCATGGCTGCCAGGGTCAGAAGCACTTTTTGATAATTGTCCGGTCTGGATTTTCGAGTCGCTTTCCGCAGGATTCTTTAAGCAATTCTCTGTGCAATTCTGCACCCCATACATGGCCTGGTTGATCATTGCCTGGCTGTGCTGCACACGCAGGCCAACGGCAAATGCCTTTGCTTCCATGGAACAGTCTGCGTCATATAACATCTGAAACGTATCGCGCGCACTGTGCCCGATTGCAAGGACAAGCTGATGGGTGCGCAGGAATTTCTCACCATTATTAAGCTCAAGAATATAGCAGTCTTTATTGGAAACTGTACTCTCCTTTCCCTGCTGCGCAGACGCAGCGCAATCCCTCCGGCAGTTTCCGGAAAATGTATCCGGGTGTGATTCATCGAAGAAAGTGGAAGAATAGATTCCACCAGGCGTTTCCCCAGACGCATCCGCCGGCCGGATGCCGGTCAGGCAGGTTTCAAACCGCACCTCCCCGCCTAGGCGGATAATCTCCTCTCTCATATGCTTTACCACACGCACCAGCACGTCTGTCCCGATATGGGGCTTGTGGCTCCAGAGAATCGACGGGTCCGCTCCGGCGTTTACAAATTCGCGCAGGACAAACCGGATTTTTCCGTCCGTGTCTCTGATCAGGGTGTTTAACTTACCATCGGAAAAGGTACCCGCGCCGCCCTCTCCGAACTGGACATTGGACGCCGGATTCAGATCTCCTGTTTCCCAGAAGCGCCGGACACTCTCCGTTCGCTTCTCCACGGATTCCCCGCGCTCCAGAATAATCGGGCGCAGACC
The DNA here is from genome assembly GCA_021202075.1 of Lachnospiraceae bacterium. Taxonomy (GTDB): domain Bacteria; phylum Bacillota; class Clostridia; order Lachnospirales; family Lachnospiraceae; genus Choladousia. The sequence continues at coordinate 52,187 of JAJQDT010000173.1, forward strand.
GGCTCTTGCGAGCATCAGCGCGCAAAACAGGCCGGCCGGCCCGCTGCCGATCACAACCGGGCGGTCAGCCTGTCGATCAGCTTCCCGTGTCATCTGGGGCGGGAGAACATTATTTTTGTGTTCACCGGAAGTGACTGTGAAGGAATATGGAAATACGTATTCCTTTGGCTCCGCCGCAGTCACGTGACGGTTGCGCAGCTTCTTTACCGCTGCCTGCGCATGCGCCAGATGAACATCAACGGTATATACATAATACAGATCCGGCTTTTTCCGCGCGTCAATTGATCTGCGGAGGATTTCGTATTCCGGTATCTGCGGCTTTCCGCCAGGATCGGGATTACCTGTGTCGGAATTACACTCGGAAGTCATAAGCCGAACCTGACGAATATGAAGAATCCGGCAGATTTCCTGTTCCAGTGCCTTTCTGTCATGACCGACCGGAAGCTTTAATTCACTGATTCTTGCTACCATAATTGCCTCAATTCCTGTGATACCTTTCTTGAAACGAGAACGGAAAAAGTAGAATGCCGCCCGGGATTTCACTGTACATCATTCTCGTTAAACAATATCATACTAAAATAGACAACCGTATCTCCGCCGTAATTGTAACAGATTCCGATTTTATCGAGCATTTCCATCACAAGGACGCCATGGCTTTCCATCGAGAAAAAGCGTTTTTCCGGGAAGCGGCACGGTGCGTCCGGGCATGTACAGACCTTGCATTCGGTACATCCGGTTGACAGGATATAGAAATCGTCAAACGCGCGCGCAAGCTCGTCACGGATTTCCAGCGTCAGGTCGTCGTGCTGCCGTTTTACCCTTAAGTTTGCGTCTCTCTCCCAGGCATTCGGTGTCTCCGTGACCGTGGAATACAGACAAAAATACTGATACTCCCTGCATTTGCTGATTTTTTCTTCAATCGTGCCGCAATAGGGCGGGCAGGTCCAGCAGTGGCCGTACCGGTCGCAGTCCCGCTCACAGATCTGCCAGACCCTGTCCGAAAAAATCATTTCTTCCTGCCCCCCAAAATAATACTCGCAGATGGGATGCTTTAAAAGCGTTGCTTCAATCAATTCCTTCCGGCTCATCGTTTTCCTTTCGTTCGTGTGCATATATGACATAGCTCAAAATCATATTTCCGTAGCGTTTTTCCCTGCAAGATACCCGCTCGTCCAGGCCCACTGCAGATTGTAGCCGCCGCAGGGACCGTCCACATCCAGAAGCTCCCCGGCAAAATACAGATACTCATGAAGACGGGATTCCAGACGATCGGAAATCTCCCGGCAGTCCACACCTCCCGCGCAGACCTGCGCCTGATCAAAGGACTTTGTGCCGGTCACCGGCAGCAGATATCCCTTCATCACGGCAACAAGCGTATAAATAAAATCTTTATGATCCGCTATCTCTGAACAGGATTCGGGTAAATCTCCACCGCAGGCTTCTCCGGAGCGTTTCAGAATCACCGGAATCAGTTTTTCATTTAACAGGCCGCGCAGCAGGACGGAAACAGATTCTCGCCCAAGATCCTCTGCCCTTTTCAGGAGCAGCTCCTCTATCTCAACTTCTGTATAATCGGGCAGGAAATCAATGCGAAGCAGATAGCTGTTTTGCTTGCAGCCGCCCGAAGCGCTGTCCGTTTTTCCGTTCGTTTGTGTGTTCGTTACGCCATTCCTTTGTGAACTCAAATTTTTGTGATCGCCAGGAAATTGCACAAAACGGGAAAGCTGAAAGATGACAATGCCGGAGACGCCATATCTGGTCCATTGAAGCTCTCCGGTATCCCTCGCGACCAGCTCTATCCGATTACAATCCCTGCGAAGTAACGAAACCTCCGCGCGGCAGCGAACCCCTGCCAGCTTCTGTTCCGGAAACGGTGCCTGGCAGGTAAATGGCACAAGCGCAGGTCTTGGATGGATGATGGAATGTCCCAGAGCCTGTGCCAGGGCATATCCTTTTCCGGAAGCTCCGGCAGAAGGCGCGGCTTTGGAGCCGCAGGCGAGAATGACCGCATCCGCCGTATACGTCCAGGTGGGCGTGACGACGGCATATCGCATCAATTGCCCGGATAATTCAGAAGACCCGAATGCGAAAGCAGATTCATCGCCTGCTTCTGCAGAAACGCCCGGCTGCTTCTGCGAATGCCCGGGACATTTGCCATAATCAATGATCTCTGTGATGGTAACGGAAAACTTCAGCTTCACGCGCAGTCTGCGCAGCTCCGCGAGCAGCACCTCCAGCACGGAGGACGCCTGCGAGGAATAAGGATAGACGTACTCATTTTTTTCCTTTGTAAGAAGCCCCAGCTCCCAAAAGAAAGCCAGCGTATCCATCACAGAAAACTGTTTCAGAAGCTGCTCCGCAAGAGCAGCACCGGTTCCATGATAGCGTTCGCAGATATTTTTATCGGTATTGGTCAGGTTGCAGCGTCCATTCCCAGTGACCAAAAGCTTTCTGCCGGGGCGATCCTGCGCTTCGAGGATGGTCACCTCCGCGCCGGACCGGGCCGCCGATATGGCCGCCATCAGCCCCGCCGCGCCGGCTCCGATGACAATGATTTTCTTTTTCATATGCGGGATCCTCCTTTAGGACAATCGGATCAGCGATGCCGAACGCAAAATATACATTGAACCATGTAGTATATTTTGCAGGACAGCATACGCCTGTATCCGCCTGGCGATTATGGATAAAGACAATAACCCGATTTTCGCAGGAAATCGAGAACGGTACATCTCCAGTAGCGAAGCGATTATCCGGGATGAAAGCTGTGTCAGGATGGGATGTTCACAAGCCCCTTATCGTACAGCCGCTGCAAGGATTTCATGATGCCCAGCTTCGCGTGCGGCCAGGTCAGTCCCCCCTGAAAATAGACCGCATAGGGAGGCTTGATCGGCCCGTCCGCGCTCAGCTCGATGGAAGAGCCCTGCACAAACGCGCCGGCGGCCATGATCACGTCGCTGTCATAGCCGGGCATTGCCCACGGCTCGGGCGTGACATAGCTGTCCACCGGGGCAGCCGCCTGGATCCCTTCACAGAACGCGATGACGCCCTCCGGAAATCCAAAGGTGATTGCCTGAATGATATCATGCCGCTCTTCCGTTCCGTTCGGCACAACCGCAAACCCCAGCTTTTCATACATATTCGCGGCAAAAACCGCCCCTTTTAAAGCCGCGGCCGTCACAGTCGGAGCAAGGAACAGACCTTGATAGAAGGACTGCATGACGCCGAAATTTGCGCCGACCTCCCGCCCAAGCCCCGGAGATGTCAGGCGGAACGCGCACTGCTCCACACATTCTCTGGTCCCGGCGATGTAGCCGCCCGCCGGAGCAAGTCCGCCTCCGGGATTCTTAATCAGGGAGCCCACGACCATGTCCGCACCGAATTCCGATGGCTCACTCATTTCAACAAACTCGCCATAGCAGTTATCCACCATGCAGATAATATCCGGGCGAATGCTTTTGACAAACGCAACGGCCTCTCCGATCTGTGCCACGGAAAGCGTCGGTCGGGTCTGATAGCCTTTGGAGCGCTGGATTTCCACCAGCTTTGTCTGCGGCCGGATGGCCCGGCGGATGCCATCCAGATCAAAGCTGCCATCCGGCAGAAGATCCACCTGCGCGTAAGTCACCCCATATTCGGCGAGGGAGCCGCGTGACGGACGGATACCGATAACCTCCTCGAGCGTATCATAAGGCTTGCCGGAGATGGAAAGCAGCTCATCGCCCGGCCGCAGGTTTGCGGATAACGAAAGAGCCAGTGCGTGCGTGCCGCAGGTAATTTGCGGCCGTACCAGAGCCGCTTCGGTCCGAAAGACATTTGCGTATACCTCTTCGAGCGTATCGCGCCCCCGGTCATTGTAGCCGTAGCCGCTCGAGGTCTCAAAGCATTCCGCGCTCACACGCGCGTCCTGCATCGCCTTGATCACCTTCAGCTGATTGTACTCCGCGATCTCGTCAATCCTTTGAAAACGTTCCTCCAGACCGCTCAGAATTTTCTCAGAATATTCGTATACCTCCCGGCTGATGCCGAGGGATTCATACATCTGTGTCATGTTATGTCCATGCTCCTGTCTATAGTTTGGCTGTCTATGATCTATCTGCCAGTGTTCTATCTGTCAGTGTCTTATTTGTTTGTGATCTATCTGTTATGTTGTTTCTATCCGTATTGCATCTGTTTAACCATAATTGTTTTTGTAATATTGGCTTTTGTGTACTAATCAGATATTTTCTTTACATTCAAAATATTTCTGCCTGCTTTATATAGTTTACAGATTCATTCAAATCCTTCTGCTGCTTTACGGCTGAAAATAAATCCGTTCTTCTCTTGGGAACTGGAATGATGAATGTTTTTATGACCCAATAGTAAGAAGTTTCCTGTCTTTCAGGCAATCCATCATATAGTTCAGTAATTTCTCCTCATCATACCCAAACCGGTCTTTGTCGAGCCAGATGACATCCCGCTCTCTGCGGAACCAGGTAAGCTGGCGCTTCGCAAAATGGCGGGTATCCCGCTTCAGGATGCGGATAGCTTCCTCCAGCGAATCATCTCCCGCGAGATAATCCAGCAGTTCCTTATATCCAAGCCCCTGCATGGACACCATATCGCGGGCGCATCCGGCGTCCTGCAGCCGTTTCACCTCATCGAGCAGCCCCGCATCCATCATCTGTTCCACGCGCAGGTCTATTTTCTCATAGAGACTAGTGCGAGGTTCGTTTAATACAAAATACGCGAAATTGTAGGGGGACTGCTTTGCCCGCTCTTTCTCATTGTGAGCGGAAATCTTCGTCCCGGTCTCATGATAAAACTCAAGCGCACGGATGACGCGCTTTACATTATTCGCATGGATGCGCTCTGCAGATTCCGGATCGACCTCGCGCAGCATATCGTGAAGCACCTGCGGATTCTGTTCCTTTGCAAGCATTTCCAGTGATTTGCGATAGGCGGTATCCAAACCATGCTCCGTAAAATCAATCCCATAGAGCACGGCCTGTATATAAAAGCCGGTGCCTCCCACAAGAATCGGGATCCGTCCGCGAGATTGAATCTCTTTAATATATCGCAGAGCATATTGCTGAAATTTCACAACGTGGAATTCCTCCCACGGCTCGAATTCATCGATCAGATGATGCGGGATCCCCTGCATCTCCTCCGACGTCACCTTCGCGGAACCGATATCCATGCCCCGATAGACTTGCATCGAATCCGCGGAAATGATCTCCCCACTAACGCGCTTCGCAAGCTCCACGGACAGATGCGTTTTACCGACCGCAGTCGGGCCCGTGAGTATAATCAGCGGACTCTTATTTCTATTCTGAGTTTGATTCATGATTTATGACCTCATGCCCATCTGCCGGTTTCCATGTCCTGTTACAGAATAAATGCTTTTCATTCTGCATTTTTCACAGAAACAAATTGGGTATCAGAAATCACGGCAACACGCATATCCTGTTACTTTTCAATCTGATTTATATTGACTTATGTTGTATTGCTGTTCGGGTTTCATACGATCCTCTTGAACTTCTTTTCAAGCTCATATTTTGACATCGCAATAATAGTCGGCCGCCCATGCGGACAGTTATAGGGATTCTCAAGTGTAAGCAGCTCTCCAATCAGGGCGTCAACCTCCTGTATAGAAAGACGATGGTTTCCCTTAACTGCTGCCTAGCAGGACATGGAGGCAATTTTTTCCCGGATGGCCTGGTCGGAGGCTCGTTCGGAAATATCGGTCAGTCCGTCCAGCATCTCGAGAAACAGCGTCCGGTCGGCAATGCTATAGAGGTTGCCGGGAACCGCACAGATGGAATATTCCTTTCCACCAAACGGTTCAATCTCAAAGCCGACTTCCGTAAAACGGTCCATATGCTTTTTCAGCATCTCCTCCTCCTGCATGGAAAGCGAAACAATAATCGGAGGCGTGATCATCTGAGAGGTCTGCTTCTTCTCTTCCATATTTTTCATAAACCGCTCATACAGCACCTTTTCATGTGCTGCATGCTGGTCGATGATGTACATTTTGTCCTGAAACTCCACGATCCAGTAGGTATCAAATACCTGCCCGATCAGTTTATGCTGTTTGATGTTCTGCTCGCTCAGAAGACGTTCATCCAGAAATCCCATCTGTATTGGTTTGGAATCTGCGGATGACTCGTATGCGGACGTTGCTTCGCTTTGCCGGGTCGGCAATTCCGATGTCTGGTCTTTATTGTTTTCAGACAAAGCTGCAGAGCCTTCGGCTTTGGCATCATTGCCGGACAATGAAGGTGAATTTGCTTTACTATCGTCTGCCGTCAAATGATTAACGGCAGATTTACTGTCAGCATTTGTAAAAATCATCCCTGTGACCGGCTTAAGCGTCCCGGGCTTATTTTCCGGGTACTTTGGCTCATATGGACTTTGCGATTCCGCCAGCAGCTGGCTGCGCACCTTTTCGAACGGCTCTGGATAGCGATAACGGGACGGCCTGGCATTTGAATCAGAATGATTTGCATCACCGGCTGCAGTACTTAACAGACCGGGATTTTTATCAGAACCGTCCACTTGGCTCACAGGATCTGCTGTACGTTCCGGGCAATGGTTTTTATCAAAATTGTCCCCATGGTTCGCATGATCGATACGATGCGGTTCGCCTTTTTGAGGTTCGCACTTCTGCAATTCCTCTTTCTTTTTATCACCATTCGTGCGTGTATTACGCTTATTGTCAATCGTAAACTCCGGAATCAGCTCCCGGTGCACCAGTGCTTCCTTAACAGCATTGTACACCTGGTCATAGACAAAGCTCTGGTCGGCAAACCGGACCTCCATTTTTGTCGGATGGACATTGACATCCACCAGGTCGGTATTGATATCAATCATCAGCACCGTCAGCGGATAGCGGTGATTCATCAAAAATGGCTTATAAGCGTCTTCAATCGCGCGGGCGATTATAGCGCTTCGGACATACCGGCCATTGACAAAATAATTTTCATAGTTACGGTTGCCCCTGGAAATTACCGGTTTGCCAATAAAACCGTCCATGCGGACAGAATCATTCCTCATCTCAACCGGAACAAGATTGGAAGTAACCTCGCGCCCATATATGCCGTATATAATGTCCCTCATCCTGCCATTGCCAGAAGTGGCCAGCTTCGTATCCGGATTATTAATAAATTTAAACGAGATATTTGGATGAGAAAGTGCCAGCCGCTCCATCAGGTCGCTGACATATCCGGCTTCGGTGACCGGACTTTTCAAAAACTTGCGCCTCGCGGGTGTGTGATAAAAAAGATTGCGCACCAGAATCGTTGTCCCTTCCGGCGCACCGATCTCCTCCATAGACATCTCAACACCGCCCTCTATCACATAGCGAACGCCAAGAAGACTGCCCGGGATTTTTGTAATCATCTCCACCTGGCTGACCGCTGCGATGCTGGAAAGCGCCTCCCCGCGGAACCCGAGCGTACCGGACGTCAGCAGGTCATCCACCGTGCGGATTTTGCTGGTCGCGTGCCGCAAAAAGGCAGACTGCACCTGATCCTTTGGAATGCCACAGCCATTATCCGTAATGCGAATCAGAGAGGTACCGCCCTCCTTAATCTCGACCGTCACGGCATTCGCCCCGGCATCCACCGCATTTTCAACCAGCTCCTTCACGACAGAAGCCGGCCGCTCTACCACCTCACCAGCGGCTATTTTGTCAATCGTATCCTGACTAAGCAAGGCAATTTTATCCATATGACAATTACTTTCCTCCATATTAGTAATATTATACAAAATATATTTTTGATATTGAAATATAAACAAAAATTTATTATAATAAAAATGGTGCTACCATAACGATAGATAACGATAGGCGGTTAGTCCTTAACAGGAAACTGTGATTCCTGATCACATAGAAATCTCTCATTTGAGAAATCTGTCAGGAAAGGAGGACGTGCTTATGCTCACCATCAGTGATCTAATTGCAGTTCTTAGTCTCTGCATGACCTCATTTGGTCTTGGTTACTCGATCGGTAAGAGTAGCAAGGCAGAAAAATAACCGCCCCAGTCCAGCAAACTTAGCGGTTATTTTCAACATTATATAAACTGGACTAACCGTCTATCGGTAGCACCTCTTTCTTTAAAAAAGATAATAGCATGCCATCCCACTTATGTCAATTGCTAATTTATATTCTTATAAAATTTCTATTCTGAAATTCTTCAAATCTGATTTTTCGACTACTCGAATATTGGAAACAGCATTCATCGTTTCACTTACTTCTCCCACCGGTTTTTCAGCTTGCTCTGCATTCTGTACAGCGTATTGAGCGCGTCCATCGGCGTCATGTTCGGCACGTCCAGCTCCTGCAATTCCTTCAGAATATCCGCGTCGGTTGCGGCTTCAAGCATTGTCATCTGCCCAAGTTCGACCGGTTCAGGCTTTTTCACATGTGCCTTTTTCGGCTTTTGATACCTGACGGAAGGACTATCCTGATCTCCGGCAGATTTCCTCTCATCCTTCCTATCATCTGATTCGATACCGGCCGTAACGCCGTCAGCCTTGTCTTTCGGCAGGCAGATGCGCTGAACTGCGATATCCGCGTTTGAGAGCTCCTCGGCCAGCTCCTTCGCGCGGTCGGTGACACTGGACGGCACACCGGCAAGGCGGGCTACCTGGATCCCGTAGCTTTTGTCCGCGCCGCCAGGAATGATTTTCCGCAGGAAAACAATATCGTCTCCCTGCTCCTTGACCGCGATGCAATAATTATTCACACCAGCAAGCCGTCCCTCCAGTTCGGTCAGCTCATGGTAATGGGTCGCGAACAGGGTCTTCGCGCCGAGCAGCTTCGGATTGCTGATGTGCTCGACCACCGCCCAGGCGATGCTCAGGCCGTCAAACGTGCTGGTGCCGCGCCCAATCTCGTCGAGAATCAGCAGGCTGTTCTTTGTCGCATTGCGCAGGATATTTGCGACCTCTGTCATTTCCACCATAAAGGTACTCTGGCCGCTGGCGAGGTCATCCGATGCGCCGACCCTGGTAAAAATACGGTCAACCAGTCCGATTTTCGCGCTTGCGGCCGGTACGAAGCTTCCAATCTGCGCGAGCAGGACAATCAGAGCGCTCTGGCGCATATACGTCGACTTTCCGGCCATGTTTGGTCCGGTAATGATGGAAATCCGGTTTTTCCCATTGTCAAGACAGGTGTCATTCGGGATAAACATATCATTCGGAATCATTTTTTCCACGACCGGATGACGTCCGTTTTTAATCTCAATAACGCCGCGCTCATTGATAACCGGGCGGACATAATTCCCCCGCTCGGCGACCAGTGCAAGTGAGGCAAACACGTCCAGTCCGGCGATGGCCTGCGCGGTCTTCTGAATCCGCTCAATCTGCTCTGCCACCATGGAGCGAACCTCGACATAAAGCGAGTACTCCAGCGAGACCAGCCGGTCCTCCGCGCCGAGGATCGTGTCCTCCAGCTCCTTTAATTCCGGCGTGATGTAGCGCTCCGCATTCGTGAGTGTCTGCTTGCGCATATAATAATCCGGAACCATATCCTTAAACGAATTGGTAACCTCGAGATAATAGCCGAATACCTTATTGAATTTGACTCTCAGATTCTTAATGCCAGTCTTTTCCCGCTCTTCGGCCTCCAGCTTCGCCAGCCAGCTCTTGCCGTCATTCTTTGCGCTGCGCAGCCGGTCAACCTCCTCATTATAGCCATCCTTGATGATTCCGCCCTCACGGATAATAATCGGCGGGTCATCAATAATCGCACGCTCAATCAGGTCGTGCATATCGGTCAGCTCGTCGATTTCCTCCTCCAACTGTTTCAAAAGCGGCGAAGCCAGACTTTTCATAACGTATTTGATCGGAGGCAGCATCGCAAGAGAGGTCTTAAAAGCAATCATATCGCGCGGGTTTGCGCTCTGATAGCTGATGCGGCTGATCAGGCGCTCCAGATCATAGATCGGATTCAGATACTCACGAAGCTCCTCGCGCGTAATCGCGTTATCCTTCAGTTCCCCGACCGCATCCAGACGGGCATTGATCGCATCCTTCTCAATCAGCGGCTGCTCCACATATTTGCGCATCAGTCGGGCTCCCATCGCCGTTTTCGTCTTATCCAGCACCCACAAAAGCGAGCCGCGCTTCTTTTTCTCACGCAGCGTTTCACACAGCTCCAGATTTCGCCGCGTCGAACTGTCAAGCACCATATATTTGCCAATCGAATACGGCACCAGCCGCGTCACGTTCGCGATGGAGGTCTTCTGCGTCTCCATCAGATACTTTAAAAGCGCACCTGCCGCAATCACGCCGCAGTCATAATCTGCCAGTCCGAGCCCTTCAAGCGCAGACACATGAAAATGCTCCATCAGGACCTTGCTGCACATCTCGTCGTCAAAATACCAGGAATCCAGAGAAAACACAGTAATGCCAAGCCTCTCCCGCATATCTTCCAGGTCGATGCCGCTCATATAAAAAGACTGGTTGCACACCAGCTCCGACGGAGAAAACTTCACAATCTCATCAAACAGACGACGTTCCCCCTCGATCTCCGTCATCAGAAATTCACCGGTCGAAATATCCGCCACCGCCACTCCATAACGGTCCGTAATGGAAGAAGGCTTCCCCAGGGTCTCAATCTTTCGGTTATCCCATATGGATGTCTGTGCGTTCTCTACCTGGGCTTTCTCTGTCAGCGCGTTCTCTGCCTGATTTTTCTCCGCATGAGTTTTCTCCCGACGAGCGTTGGCCTCGCTTCCACCATCCGAACCACCGCGCGACTGACTGACCCGCACCACGCACATCAGATAATTATTCCGCGTCTCATCCAGCGCCTGCGCATCCAGGTTCGTCCCCGGCGTCACGATACGGATGACTTCCCTTTTTACCAGGCCTTTCGCCAGCTTCGGATCCTCCATCTGCTCACCGATCGCGACCTTATAGCCCTTCGAAACCAGCTTGTTCAGATAGCCATCCACCGCGTGATAGGGGACTCCGCACATCGGCGCGCGCTCCGCCATCCCGCAGTCCTTCCCGGTCAACGTCAGCTCCAGCTCCTTTGACGCAATCTTTGCGTCGTCAAAAAACATCTCATAAAAATCGCCCAGGCGATAAAAGAGAATGCAATCCTGATAATCCAGCTTCGTCTGCAGATACTGCTGCATCATCGGGGTCAGCTGCGGCATCAGCTCCCGTATCTTCTCTTCCGTCATGAAGTCTTATCCTCTCGTTTCTGTCGTCACATAAAATAAAAATAATCATAAGAATCCACGCGGTATCATAGCATTTTTTTGCGTTTGTTTCAAGACCCCGGAATTTTTCATCCTATACTATAATAGAATTCCATTGTATTTCGATACCGGAATAGTCAATTGTTCCTTCACTTGTACATCTCTTCCAGATCTACAAGCTTCACCTCACCGTTTTGTGCAGCCTCCAGCAGCCCTTCCGTGAAACCATTCTTTGAAAAGATGTAGTAATGATACCGGCTGCCTTTTCCAAATACAGAGGCATAATCCCGGATCAATTCGAGTTCATCCAGACCGATCTTTTCATTTTTGTATTTGCAGGAACCGATGATATATTCCCTGCCCTCGGCAGGAGTTCCTACAATGTCAATCTGTACCTGTTTTCGCTTCTTCGCATCCGTTCCCCACCACTGCCCGATTTCATTTAAATCAATGGGTAGGCCGTCTGCATAATAGAGCAGATAATCTCTGCACATCTGTTCGAAGGTGATCCCCATAAAGTCGGGATAATTAACTTTAATACGCTTTTGATACGATTTCCGGATTCTTCCGGAGTCGATGGCACTAATATTGGCCGGAACAAAACGATACCAAAAGCGAAAATAACTGTCCGCAAGGAGATAAATCGTTTTTTTTCCAGGTTTCTCGGTAATCGGTGTTTCTTTTTTTACGATACCCAGATCGATGAGTGTTTTCAGGTAGCTGGTGCAGGCTCCGCTGGTCTCGCCCACTTTGGTCACAATCTCATTCAAATGAGATGAGCCTTCCGCGATTGCCCTGATGATCGCATTGTAGACAGCCGGTTCCCGAAGTTCCTGTTTCAGCAGATTTGAAGGCTCCTCGTAGAGATAACCGGAGCGGTCGAACAGGTTTGTAAGGAGGGCTTCATCGATATCAGATTTAACATTCAGTTTATTGATGTAGTGCGGAATACCACCGGTAATGCCGTAAATCAGCGCGTTGTCCATACATGATTTTTCCGGATGGAAAACAGCCGTTTCCTTATAGTCCAACGGTTTTATTTTAAACTGGGCAGTACGGCGCCCGTATAAGGGGCTTTCCTGGCCGAGCACCTGATTTTCCATAAAGCTCATGGAAGAGCCGCACAGGATCAGGTAAAGCCGGGAGTTATTCCATTTGTGATCAATGATATGTTGAAGCATGGCGGAAATAGCCGGTTTTGCCTTCGCAAGATATGGGTACTCATCTATCACAAAGACCATCCGCTTCTCCTGCGATAATGCAGTTATTTCATTCAAAGCAGCATCGTAATTCTGAAATATCGGCGGCAAAAGAGCATCCGGTCTTTCATAATTCATGATCGCTCTGGACAGAGATTCCAGATTTTCCCCTCCGGTAGTATTTAAAGCCGAGAAAAATATGGTTGGCTTATCCTTGCAGAATTCATTGATCAATGCAGTTTTTCCTACACGGCGTCTACCATAGATAATAATGCACTCGAATTCACCATCTTCATATCTGGCGTTCATTTTTCGGAGTTCTTCTTCGCGGCAATAGAAAGTATCCATACGACTCACCTCAATTTACATAATTTAAATAAAGTTTATTACAATTATGTTTATTGAGATTATAGTAAATCATACAGAATGGAATGTCAATATAAAAAATCACCCTGGCAATTGCACTTCTCTGATTTCATCAGCACAAATCGCTTACCTATATGGCATCGGGAAAACACAAATTTATGATATTTTGTATCCATTGACTTTTCACCCGCCTAAATATAGAATTAGCCGTATGATTCATGAATATAAAATCATCCTGTGATTCATGAACATACTCATGACAGGATTCGAACAGCGAAAGCATCCTGACAGTACAGACTGTGAGTGGAGGATTTCATTACTATTTGTGCCGCCGACCAGGCGACGGAATGGAGGATTTTTATGAAGATCATGCAGCAAATCCAGAGCTTTCTACAGATGATTGAATTTGACTCGCCGGTGATTCTGACGTTTGCGCTGGTTTCGTTTGCCGCGCTGATTCTAAATACCATCTCACGCGGAGGCGCGAACCGGCTGTTTTTCAGTGTCTATCGGTCTTCCCTGCTGAGTCCGCTCACCTATATGCGGTTTTTTACGCACGTGCTGGGGCATGGCAGCCTCAGTCACTATGTCGGGAATATGATGATTTTTCTGCTGCTTGGTCCTTCCGTGGAAGCAAATTATGGCAGCAATTCACTGATGTTCATGATTGCTGCCACTGCTCTGGTCACCGGACTGGTGCACTTTATTTTCTTTCCGCGTTCCTCCCTTCGGGGAGCGAGCGGGATTGTGTATATGCTGATTACACTCTCCTCCATGGTGAATTTCTCAGAGGGGAAAATCCCGCTTACATTCCTTCTGGTAGTGTTTCTGTACCTTGGAAAAGAGATATACGGCGCTATTTTTCATGCGGATAACGTATCACAGCTGACGCATATCATCGGAGCGGTGATGGGGATTTTGTTCGTGCTGTATTACCAGGGGATGCTTGCGCTCTGACACGGACTTTTTCAGGCCTGACCGGGGTATTTATAATCCAGGCCGACAGGCATCCGTTTCTCTGGCATGCATACCCCAGACGTAAAACTGCAATGCTAACCTGTCATATTACAAAAGTCTGAAATGAAGCGATAGCAGTCTGGTTCATGGAAAAATGAAACGTGAAAGCATAATTAACTCTTAATTTCCCCCATGTAATAAAACCCCTTGCATTCAGCCAGGTGTACATTGACGATGCTCCCAATCAGCTCCTGTGTGCCGGGGAAATGCACGAGCAGGTTGTTGGAGAGGCGTCCGGTCACGAGGGTACTGTCGTGGTCATTTACAGACTCGACAAGCACCGGCAGGGTCTGGCCTTCCACGCGCTTCGACATCTCCTGGGAGATGGTCTGCACGAGAGTCAGCAGGCGATTGAACCGGTCCTTGACGACATCATCCGGCACCTGGTTTTCCATCGCGGCGGCGGGAGTGCCGGTCCGCCTGGAATAGATGAAGGTGAAGGCGCTGTCGTAGCGCACCTGACGTACAACGTCCAGTGTTTCCTGAAAGTCTTCCTCGGTCTCGCCCGGAAAACCGACGATGATATCAGTTGTGATGGAGAGGTCGGGTATCTCGCGGCGCAGCCTGGCGGCCAGAGCCAGATATTGTTCCTTTGTATATCGCCGGTTCATTTTTTTCAAAATGCGGCTGCTGCCGGACTGCAGCGGCAGATGGAGATGGCGGCATACCTTTTTTGAGTGCTTCATGGCGTCAATCAGCTCGTCCGAGAGATCCTTCGGGTGAGAAGTCATAAAACGGACGCGCTCAATGCCGGGCACCTGTTCGACCATCTCAAGAAGCTCGGCGAACGAGATCGGGTCGTCCAGTGTCTTCCCATAGGAATTGACGTTCTGACCGAGCAGCATGACTTCGATCACGCCATCCTTTGCCAGCCGCTCCACTTCGCAGAGGATATCCTCGGGGCGGCGGCTCCGCTCCCGGCCGCGCACATATGGCACGATACAGTAGGTGCAGAAATTGTTGCAGCCGTACATGATATTGACACCGCTCTTGAAGGAATAGGTGCGGTCAGCCGGGAGATCCTCCACGATTTTGTCGGTTCCCTCCCAGATATCAATAATCATATTTGTCTTTACCTGTGACAAACTCGATGAATTGATTTCACCCGTAGAATTTGTCTGGCCATCCTGTGCCGCATTGATCTGCTCATTCATCCTCTGTCCGTCCAGCACCTGGTAAAGCAGCTCCGCAAATTTAAAAATATTGTGTGTGCCGAAGATCAGATTGACAAAACGGTAGCTTTTTTTCAGCTTCTCCACGACCTCCGGCTCCTGCATCATGCAACCGCACAGGCCGATGATCATGCGCGGATTCTTTTTTTTCAGGCTCGACAGATAGCCCAGGTGCCCATAGACCTTCAGGTTCGCGTTTTCACGGACCGTACAGGTATTGTAGATGACGAAATCCGCCTCCTCGCTGTCCGTCATCTGATAGCCGATCCCGTCCAGAATGCCGCGCAGCTTCTCAGAGTCCTTCGCGTTCATCTGGCAGCCGAAGGTCGTCACATTTGCAAGCAGCGGCCTTCCCAGCTCCAGCTCGCGCTCTTTTATCATCTCGCGGCATTTCACGATAAAATAATATTGACGTTCCGGCTCAGCAACAGGCGGCTCTGCTGCCGGGATATCGTATAAAACAGCTGTATCTGAATTTGCAAAATCTTTTTCCCCAGACATATAAAAAATACCGGAATCAGACAGACTTTAAATTGAACGCCGCACCTGTATTCCGTTTTCCTTTCGCTTTTGATATTTCATGAGTATTATAATGAATCTGTTTTTTACAGATCAGCCACTTTACGCCAGCGACCCCATCGGATCCCATGGTTTAAGCATGATCGGCTCGCCCTCATAGGCATCCAGTATTTCCTGAGAAAGATATTTTTTATTTACAACCACCTGATACATGTATTCGTCAAACCAGCGGTCGCTCATGACAAAATAGCCCTCTTTACCGGTCTCATCCCCCCAACTGTTTTCCACCTGCCAGCGGTTCGGAACACCGTTTTCATCCAGATTCACTCCCTGAAAGACCATGGCATGTGTCATAAGGCTCTGTCCGTATTCCAGCCGCTCCGCCTTTGTCATGGCAAAGGTGGTATGGAACAGATCCTCGAGATCGTAGACCTCCGGATCCAGAACACCGGTTTTCCGCTCGGAGCGCTTTCCGACATCGCAGCCAAACCAGACCGGCTCTCCATCCCTAAGCTGCGCGATCGCAGCTTTTTTCAGCTCCTCAATCGGAAGATTCACATAGCGCACCGGACGGCCCTCTACTACATTGCCCAGGAACTGTACGCTGTAGCTCCGGTAAAATGGCTTATCCGGCGTCGGAGCGTTGATCAGGCTGATGTAATCTTTTAAATTGACGCCTATGTATTTCTCATAAAAGGTTTTCGGGGTCAGATTTGTCTCCCTGTGGAAGTTTTTGTCTTTATCCCGGTATTCAAACGCGAAGGTCTTTGGCGGCTTTCCAAAGCCGATGCAGAGCATATTGTAGACGGTTCCCATCATGGAGGTTTTCATCTCGCGAAGCTCCTCCACTGTTTTTCCATCCGAATGCTCCCTGCGCAGCACACAGGCGAATTCGCGGAGCTTTTCCGTGAGGTAAGCGTCCAGCTCCCTTGTGGCTTGGGAGACCTCCGTCTCCGGCATCGCATACTTTGGTACCAGCCCATATTTGTCTACGATGCAGCAGAGCATATCCCACTGACCGCCGTCACCTTCCGGTGCCAAGAGCAGGTGCGCGATAAGCCGTCCGTCCGATGGTTCATCCAGCGTAGTAAGAATATTTTCGAGAAAATAGTTTGCTTTTTCCAGCTTATCATAGAAAACAGTATAATTCTGAGACAGTTCGACCGTCTCAAGACCCGTCTTTTTCATCACCTGCGCGCGAAGCACATTCAGCGCGGCGAACATCCAGCAGCGTCCGCTCTGTTTCTGATTGGTAATCTTTCCATGCTCCAGGCTGATGGAAAACTCATGCGTTACCTCGCGGGCCGGATTGAAATTCCTGGCGGCCGCGTTAACTCCATTTCCCGTGACTGCATACATGGCCACCCGGTTCGCGCGGTCTGCGTTGAACTGCTCCTCAAACTGCAAAAGATCTTCCGGTGTCAGTGATGTATTCATCTCATTTTTCCTCCTCAGACTTATTTTGATTGAGCAGGGGGCAGCTTTAGCCGCAAAATACCCTGCCCGACCCTGTGCATCATATTGCCGGAGCCAATAGCCCGTGATTCCGGCAGTAAAAGATATAGTATATGTTATGCAGCAAACCCGAATGAGTGAAAAATATACGCTCGGGTTCACTGTTCTCTTGCAAAGCGCGGTCTGCGTCGAGGCTTTTATGGTCTGCGATAGCGCCGCCCAAACGCGAAGCGAAGAGCGCTTCCATTCGCGCGTAAGGCGGTGCAGGATGCATAAGTTATTTCGTAACAGATCCTGGGGGTGTCAGGACATGGCAGCCAGAA
This sequence comes from Lachnospiraceae bacterium, assembly GCA_021202075.1. Classification (GTDB taxonomy): domain Bacteria; phylum Bacillota; class Clostridia; order Lachnospirales; family Lachnospiraceae; genus Choladousia. The sequence continues at coordinate 69,431 of JAJQDT010000173.1, forward strand.
TCCGCACCCCCTTCGGTTCGAGGACGATCCGGTCTCCCTGCCGCATCAATACTCCCGACAGCAAATCCCTCCGGTCAGACGGCATCGTCACCTCCATCGGCTCACTGCCATGGTTCAATATATAAAGAACACTCTTTCCATTTGCGAACCGTTCAGTTGCTTCAATGTTATGCGAGATAACAGATAAATTCGACATGATGCCGGAATCCTCTCCATTTGGCTCATTGAAAGCCACTCCGGAAACCGGGGATTCCACACAGGAATCTTCCGCATTGGGAATTCCTTCCTTTATTCTGACACGAATGGCATCAGCTACATCCAGAATCGGTCGGATCCCTTTCTCTTCCATCCGCTCCCGCAGAAACAGACTGTAAAACTCATCCGAAAGCCGGGTTGCGACGTAATAAGCCTTTCCCTCACCGAACCGGTTGACGGTCAACGCGGGAGAACCCGCATAGAAATCCTTCTCATAGACGGAGAGGATCTCCGCGCCTTCCGAATGCAGAATATCGCAGAGCAGCCCCGCCGGATAGGCGGTTCCTTCGTAGGTGATCCGGTTTTTTGTCTCCGGTGGCAGGGCGTCAATCTCCTCGACCCAGATGCCCAGGATGTCGCGCAGCCGCCCCGGGTAGCCGCCCGTGATCACGAGGTCATGCTCATCAACGATTCCGGAGAAAAAGGTCGTGATAAACGTACCGCCGCGCCGCACAAAATCGCGGATTTTCTCATCATATCCGGTCTTTGTCATATAAAATGCAGGCGCAATCAGAATCTCATATCCGTCCAGACTGTCGTCTGTGCCGACAAAATCGACCGCGTAATTCTGCTCCGCCAGCGCCCGGTAGTAAAGAAAAACCTCATCCAGGTATTTGAATTCTGTGTTAGGGCCGGCCGAGTATTCGAGCGCCCACCAGTTATCCCAGTCAAAATAAATCGCCGCTTTTGCATGGTTTCTGCCGCCAAGCGTATTGCTTCCAAGCTGCTTCAATTCCGCACCTAACGCCGCAACCTCACGAAATACCCGGGTGTTCTCATTCCCGACATGATCAATCACTGCGCCGTGGTATTTTTCACACGCGCCGATGCTCCGCCGCATCTGGAAAAACATGACCGTATCTGCCCCATGCGCGACCGCCTGATAGCTCCAGAGCCGCATCACGCCCGGCCGCTTCAGCGCACAATAGGAAAGCCAGTTCGAGACACTCGGCGTCTGCTCCATCAGAGCAAACGGCTGGCCTCCCTTCAGCGACCGCATCAGGTCATGGCACAGCGCATTCCATGACCATGGAGCGGAATTCTCCGGATAGCTGTCCCAGGAAACAAAATCCATGGATTTCGCCCATTTCTGATAATCCAGCGGCTTATACGTCCCCATGAAATTCGTCGTAATCTTCGCGTCCGGAATCTGTGCGCGGATGGCCTCCGCCTCTAACTCATAACACTGCAGCATACTGTCGGAATTAAAGCGTCGGTAGTCAAGGGAAATTCCCTGAAAATTCGTCCGCTCTCCCCAGAAATGCTCACTGCGCAGATCCGGAACAACGATCTCATCCCAGTCATAGAACGTATGGCTCCAGAACGAAGTGTTCCAGGCGCGATTTACCTCATCCAGTGTGCCGTATTTTTCCCTCAGCCAGCCGCGGAACGCTTTTTCACAGTTTTCACAATAGCATTCCCCTCCATATTCATTCGAGACATGCCATGCCACAACAGAAGTCCGCTTTCCATAGCGTTCGGCCAGCTTTTCGGCCAGACGGACGGAGTATTTCCGGTAAGTCGGGCTGTTCGGACAGGAATTGTGGCGGGCGCCGAATTTACGCTTTTTGCCATCATATTCCACACGCAGGATATCCGGATGGCGCGTCGCCATCCAGGCCGGATGCGCGGCGGTCGAGGTAGCCAGGCACACCTTCAGACCGTTTTTCTCCACCAGATCCATGATCCGATCCAGTCTCTCAAAATCATAAGTATCCTCCGATGGCTGCAGGGCTGCCCAGGAAAACACATTCAGAGTAACGATGTCAATGCTCGCCAGCTTAAACAGGCGCATATCCTCTTCCCAGATATCCTCCGGCCACTGCTCCGGATTGTAATCACCACCATAGAGGATTTTCTGAATTCTGCTGTCGTTAATCATACAAGTTCTGCCTTTCTCCCCATTATAAAAATTGGGCTACATCGAGGATTTTTGCATCGTGCTATTCATGTCAATGATTCATTTACGAATCGTGGATGCAGGCAATCTGCTCAGTCGGTTATCACCTGCGATTCCGTGACCAGCACCTGCGGCCGGATATCCTCCGCTCTCACCGGCACCTCGTCCACAATCTGAAAATCAAACGCGAGCGCCACCGTCGCGTAGTCCGGATGCGCGGCCAGATAGCGGTCATAAAATCCCTTTCCGTATCCGCAGCGGTTCCGATTCCGGTCAAATCCCACGCCGGGAACAATCAACAGCACCCGTTTTTTCTGCTCTTCCGGCAAGTCCTTCACTTGTAGTCTCTCCGAATCGTCCTGTTCGATCTGTTCTGAACTTTTATAACTGTTCAGCCGTTCCGAATCAGATGCCCCATTATCCGCTAATTGTCCGGTAATCGGCTCCGGCACATGAAAATAGCCGTTCGCGACGTCTTCAAAGGAAGAAATGTAATAATAACGCATATCCTCCCCTTCCACCTTCGGGGCAGCCACCTTCTTCCCAAGCCGCCAGGCTTCTTCCATCAGCAGCTTCGTAGAGACCTCGCCTTTGCAGTCCATGTAGACAAAAATCTCATCCGCCAGACGAAATGTGTCAAATCCCATCACAATCTCACAGATTCGGCGGCTTTTATCCAGAAGAACCATTTCCGGCAATTCCCTGCGCCGTCCCTTCACCATCCTGCGGATTTCGTTCTTTTCCATTTCTAAGTACCTTGTTTCCCAATAATTTCGTATTCACCTGAGTGACTTCTCATCTGCTGCATTATGTCATTCAACGCATCCGCCGAATGTATATAAGATAATAGCCATGAAATGATTCCGTTCAGAAACCTCAGAAAGCATCCCGAAAGCTTTCCTGAAGCTCTCCTAAAACATTCCTTCCTTAAAGCTATCATAAAGCTTTCATAAAACTTTTAATGCCCCTTCTTCTGTGCTTTCTTCCCATACTTCTCGCCCAGATTCTCAATCGACCCATCCGGGTTCACAACATCAATATTATTGAGCTGTCCGCGCAGATTCATCCGGACCGCTTCAATATATTCCTGGCGAAGTCTGGCCTGCTCCTCGCGTTCCGCCTCCGTCAGACCCTCCGCCTTCGCCCTCCGCGCCAGCTCATTAATGCGCTGCAGCTTGTCCTTATCCATTTTTAACTACCTCATACCCAATATTGAATCCTGGTAAGCACAAATAAATCTACACATGTATCATATCCAGGAAAAGATCAAGAGACAATTCCATATTAAAAATATCCATTTCAGTGCAGCCAATTGTAATTACAAATGAAAGAAGCACAATTACTCATTGTAAAAACGTTTATTCACGTAAATCTGCCGGGGCAAGCGAATGACACTTTCGAACTACGCCGAGGATTTTTGCATCGTGCTATTGGCGAAACAGGCAGAGTGAACATGGAATTACGATATGAGCTGCTCTACCGCAGCAGCCCCATCTTCCGCAGCATGCGAATGATCACAGCCCCCTTCGGCAGCCCTGCGATCTCATCCTGAGTAATCCCGTGGAAGGAGACCATCCCAATCCCATAGACGATCACACCTGTAAGCACCGCAACAATGGTCGCCGCCGTGTTGCCGATGAAGGTATGAAGCCCCGCATATACAAGGTAAGCAGCCGCAGCCATGATAATCGAGACGACGACCGGTACGATGAAAGTGCGGTAGATCTCCTGGCGATAGCCGAGAAAGCGCGCAATGGAGACGGCATTCAGGATGCAGATGATGATCGCGAATATGATATTTGCGCCAACCACCGCGTAAATATTCAGGTTAAATGTAGTCAGGAACAGATACAGCACAATCAGGTGAATTACCAGCGAAATGCAGCAATGCACGAGCGGCTGGCGCATCTGTCCAAGACCCTGAAGAATACCGGTTGAAAGCGTAGACAATGCGTAAAAAATAATCATCAGGGAGCCCATCTGCATAATACCGACAGACAGAGGCGTTCCGGTCTCGTTGGTAAAGAGCATGGTGATGATAGGCTCCGCAAGCGCAGCCATACCGGCAGCGCACGGAATTGTGAGCAGCATGGTAAAACGGATGGATGTGCCGACCTTCCGCCGTGCCTCCGCCTTATCACGCTTTTCCATCGCTGCAGTCAGACTTGGCACGACTGATGGAGACAGGCTCGAAGCCAATGCCAGAGGCACATTCATCAGTACACGGAACTGGCCGGAATAGATGCCCCAGATGGTTGTATACTGTTCCTCTGTGTAGCCCTGGCTGCGCAAAACATTTCCAAATACGCCCAGATCCAGCACGTTTGTGATATTGTAGACGACCGTGCTCAAAATCACGGGCAGAATGGTGGCAATCAGCTCGCCGTAAATGTCCGCCGAAGATTCCCGGTGACCGGTGTGGTCCTTCAGCATTCGTTTTCGGATGGTCTTCGCCTGCGTCAGATAGATGATCATCACGACAGCCAGCGCAACTGTGATGCTGGCAACCGTACCGAACGTGGCGCCAGCCGCGCCCCATGCCGGAGCGAGGGAATCATTCCCCTGCGTTTCGGCAAGACTCGTTCCATACCGGAACATAATGTCGGCGCATACCAGACTGACAATGGCGTTCACAATCTGCTCGATCACCTGGGAAAACGCAGTCGGAACCATTGTGGAAAAACCCTGAAAATAGCCCCGGAATGTGCCGAGGATTGCAGAAATAAAGATGGCCGGAGCCAGCACGCGCAGCCCGTAGACCGCGAGCTCCATAGACATCAGATATTTCGTAATCAGCCCGGCGCACGCATAAGTCACAAGTGCGATGGAGCCGCCGATAAGCATGGAAAACCGCACCGCGCATAAAAACACGCGGTGCGCATTCCGATACTCTCCCTTCTGGACCCGCTTCGATACTAGTCTGGACACAGCCAGCGGCATATTAAAGCAGGATACCATCAGAAGGATCGCATAAATTTCGTTTGCTGTGGAGTAATAGCCGTTGCCCTCGTTTCCAAGAATATTCTGGAGCGGGACACGGTAAAGCATTCCAATAACCTTGGCGATAATCGCCGCCGCAGCAAGGATCGAACCCTGCACGAGAAAGTTATTTCCACTTTTGTTTTTCTCTTTCACAACCTACCTCTTAGCCTTACTCCGCTGATGTTCCTTCAATGGTGATTGCGTCTGCTTCCGTGTCAAGAATAATGCATACCCAGGTCTTGCCCTGATTCAGCGTAATCTCATTTCCGTCGCTGTCATAATAATGTGTCACACCAAAGTTCCCGTCGGCGTACCGGTCGCTGGAGTCTGCATCGTCCTTGGACCAGGTGATATCAATCGCCTTGCCTCTGGTGATATATTTTCCGGAACCGCCGGAATACACGTCAATGTCCAGATAGCCATTGTCATCCCATTTTACCCATGAGCAGTACTGGAAAATGATGTTATCGTAGGTAAGCGCCTTTTGAGTATAATAATCAATCTGCACATCGCCCAGCTGGTACCTGGTGTATTTGCCGGTCTCTGAATCATAGACAAACTCCGGATAGTTATATGCATATCCCGGTTTTACAACAAGCGCATCCTCACCGGCATCCAGCGTCACGACTTCATCGTCCGACGCGAACTGATAGTGTCCGCTCTCCAGATATTCGTCCGAATATTCGGTTGAGTAGCCCTTATATTCCAGTCCGGCCTGGATCATTTCATAATTGGTAAATACATTGTGTGGAGACACAAAGTCGTCCGAGCGGTAGTAAACAACATCGCCCTCTCCGTCATACTGAAGGTCGTAATCGCCCATGCCGCTTAAGCGGATGGTGTCCGACATGTTCAGCAGCCCGGTGGCATAAACCGCCTCGCCATAGTGCAGATAGGTCGCCTCAAACTCGCGGGCAAAATAAACATAATACTCACGGCAGCTCCGGACTGAGCCGATCCGCTCAACATCCTGATAATCCTCGAAAATTCCCAGCAGACGGGTGATGGCACCCTCTACCGGCGCCTCATAAACGATCTCCGCATTGCTGATACCGGACTGCGGAAGCGCGTCAGAAATATTATTGAGCATGACAGCGATCGGACGGGCGCGGCCGATGGACTCCGGCACAAGCTTACCGGTCAGAAAGCTGCGCACCATCTCGTTCGAATCAGAATCCGTGCTCTCTTCCGCGGCAGCCGCTTCAGTCTCTGCCGTCTCTTCTGCCGCCACTTCCTCGGCAACCGCGCTCTGATCGGCCTCTTCTGCATAACCCCCTATTACGGTTCCTGCAAGCATCATCGCCGAAAGAGCAATTCCGGCAAAAAGCTTTTTCCTTGTCATTATTATCTCCTCCTTCTTTTCTTATGTCGATTCCCAACAGGAAATCGGGATATAAACCGTACAGACTCCGATCCGGATTCTATACGGGTATCCTTCAGCGTGTTTTTGGAATTCGTTGATTCTCCGGCAGCCACAACAGCATGGTTCATCAAACGGTTCATGTGTCATGTCACTTTGCAGAGAAATTTTCCCTTGTAATATGCAGCGTCTCCAGAATCTCCTTCTGCATCTGCTCCATCGCTGCTGCGTCCGCCTCCGTCATGTGATCGTATCCCAGCAGATGCAGCATACTGTGGGCAATCAGGAACGCATATTCCCGTTTCACAGAATGTCCATATGCAGCCGCCTGCTCAAGCACTTTGTCCGCAGAAATCACGATGTCGCCAAGAACCAGCTCACCGCTCTCCGGATCGAAGCAGTCATCTCCGGCTTCCTCCTCCAGCCAGTCAAAGGCGCCAGGCGTCTCAAAATCGACCATCGGGAAAGAAAGCACATCCGTCGGCCGGTCGACCTGCCGATGCTCCAGATTCAGCCGGTGAATCTCCTCATTGTCCGTGATCAGAAGCCCCACATATGCCTCATATGGACATTCCAGATAATCCAATACCCCGTCGATGACCGTCTCCGCAATTTCATACAGGTCAATATTCAGCTGATCTCCGCTTTCATTTTGAAAGTCAATTGTCATATAATCATCTGCCTCCGTTATTGCCATCCCAATCCATCGTACAGAGCTTCGTTCAGTTTTCCATGTAATGCAGCAGGATGCTGTTATCATCTCCATGCCGCTCCATCATGACCTGCAAAAATCAGTCAGGATTGCCGGGAAGCAGCGCCGTCGTGCGGCCTTTGGTCCCCGCGGCCGGTATGTTTCGATTCTGACCTGCCCCGCCTCTGCTGACGCTCCTCGTACTCCTCATACGCGTTCACAATCTTCTGTACCAGCGGATGCCGTACGACATCCTGGCTGGTCAGGGTGCAGAAACGGATGCCTTCCACTTTGCCGAGCACCCTGATTGCGACGTCCAGTCCGGATAACGTACCGGGCGGCAGATCCTTCTGCGTGCGGTCGCCGGTCACGATGACCTTCGAGCCAAAGCCGATGCGCGTCAGAAACATTTTCATCTGCGCCGGGGAAGTGTTCTGTGCTTCATCCAGGATAATGTAGGCATTGTCCAGCGTCCGTCCGCGCATATAGGCAAGCGGCGCTACTTCTATCAGACCTTTTTCCATATTCTTCGAAAAGCTGTCCGGTCCCATGATCTGATAAAGTGCGTCGTAAAGCGGGCGCAGATATGGATCCACCTTGCTCTGCAGATCGCCGGGCAGAAAGCCAAGCTTTTCTCCCGCCTCGATCGCCGGACGTGTCAGGATGATCCGACTGACTTCCTCCGCCTTGAACGCGGCAATCGCCATCGCCATCGCCAGATAAGTCTTGCCCGTGCCGGCCGGTCCGATTCCAAATACTATCATATTTTCCCGAATCGCGTCAACATAGGATTTCTGACCGAGGGTCTTCGGTTTGATTGGCTTCCCATTGATGGTATGGCAGATACAGTCCTTATCAAGCTCCACCAGGGACGATGATTTTCCCTCCATGGACAGTGCAATCGCGTAGTCTACATTCTGCTCGGTGATGACATTGCCCCGGCGGGACAGCTCGCAGAGATTCTCAAAAATCCCGCCGGCCCGTTCGATATTATCCGGCCCGCCGATGATCCGGACACCATCGTCCCGCACCAGCACAGTCACGTGAAGCGCGCGCTCTACCTTTTTAATATTTTTGTCAAACTGGCCAAAGACATTCGTCTCATGTCCTGCCGGTATGGATAAGGTTCGTTTCTCCATACTCATTCTGTCTGTTCTTCCTCCACTGCCTGGACGGCCGCGCTTTCATCCGTAATCAGATAGCCCTGCGCGACAGCTGATTTTTCCTGCATGTCTATTGTAACATTATTTTCAAATATTTGAACCCCCTTTTCCTGTAATTTTTTCTTGAAAAGATATAAATTATCTTCTAAGATTTTTTGTGCATCCTCTTCGGTTCGCATAAATTGTAAATTTTCATACTCTCTGATGGTATATTTGCAAAAATACAGGGGCAGATAGAAATTCTCTGACAATTTTATTTGTGTGAGTTCGCCGGTCACATCACAGAGTTCAAAAGGCTTTGTTTCTTCGGGAAGGGAAAAAGGGACGCCGAGAATTCGAATGAGATACCGTATTTTTTCGCGGCCGGTGTAATTTTTTAATACAGTCTCGTATTCCAGCTCCTCATAATAGTCCGTCCGCGTCCGCAGGACAATATCCGCGTCCGCGGTCACAACCTGCCAGGAAATCACTTCCCCGTCATCATTGACCACCGGAATCCGGCCGGAGACCAGCAGCTCGCCGGCTGTCACCTCATCCCCTGCGCTGACCACGGCAACTCCTTTCCGGACATAGACCGAGAGGACTGTACCGGCTTTAGAAGCGGCCATTCCCGTCTGTGCGCTGTCATTTTGTGTACCGCCTTTTGGGACGCTTTCATTTTCCACACTTTCACTTTGTGTGCTGTCTTTTTGCGCACTGTCTTTTTGTCCATCATCCGTCTGTGTGTTATCACCGCCTTCCGAGTCTGCCGTTCCTTCCTTCACATAAATCGTCAGACGCGTTCCTTTCAGCTCTGCGGAGACCCAGGAAAACCGTGTAAAATAATTCCGAATGCCATCAGAAAGCGCCTGTGTATCAACCTGATTTTTCCAGATGCCATGGCTGACGCCTTCGTGTTCCAGATACTCGAAAATGACATCATCTGTCTGAGACATGTTTCCTTCGATGCGGATGTTCCAGATGTGTGAGGAAAGCCAGAGCATCAAAAGGAACGCGGCAAGCGCGCCGCTTATACAGGCCCATCTGGCGCGGTATCTGTGTATAAAAAAAGGAAGGCCGGCCCGCTTCGTGATGTGAATGTGAGTATGACTCTTCCGTACGATTGTCTTCAGCTTCAGGAAATCCCTTCTGGAAATACAGGCTTCATAGGCTCCATCAGCGGGGAACAGCTTCCAGAGGCGGATTCCATGGTATGCGCACAGATTCAGAAAGCGGTCATACGAAGTACCGAGAATCCGGATTCGCACATATCCGTGAAAAAAATCGATAAAACGCTGCTCCATATGGCCTCCCGCATTGTTTTAATTGTTTTGCATCTTGCATCGCCTAGCGCACGAATCGCAGTTCATAAAAGCCTCGACGCAGCCGGTTTCACGAAATGATTCATTCAAACAAAATCGCATCGATCCGCCCGGAAATCTCAATCTCCTCTTTCGTATAGCTGTCAATCTGCAGACGTTTTCCGCGCACACAGATGGCAGCCGAGCGGGTGCTAAGCCGCACTTCCTCGAAGGTATAGGAGCAGATATTTTTAAAATTTTCCACGCAGATCCGCTCCCGCCCCTCCACAGATACAAGAGCACGTCCTTTTTGATAATCATCCGGGAACTGAAGAGTGCGTGTAATAGTGTCTTTTTTGTGCATACCCAAAATCACTCCTTCACTTCCAAGCGTTGACTTCGAGGGATTTTTGAAAAATCATGTGCATATCCACGCATCATCATTGTATGAAAAAAGCAGGCGCCAATAGAACCATTGCCCCTGCTCTTTCTTCATAAGGAACTGTCGCAAAATAACATACCCAGATTGTGCAGGATCGAACCTGCATGGTACCGGTCTTGTATGGCCGAATCTGCCCTCTCCGGCCTGCTGTACGGCCAGCCCACACCAGTACTGGCCAGCGCTGTCTGTGCTGTTGCCGCCTACCGCCCTTTAATTTTAAAATAAATCTGCCTGGTCCCGCCGCTGGCCGGCCGCTTGTCCGTCTCGTAATTTCCGAGTGAATTGATAAACGGCGTAAATTTGGTATACCCGTAATTGCGGACATCGAATTCCGGCATGCGCTTGGAAAGCTGGTCGCCGAGCTTTCCGGAGAACAGCCAGCCGTCCTCATCGGAAAATTTTTCAATGATGGCATTGATATTCTTACGCACCTGTTTCAGTTCTTTATCCTTTGAGGATGCTGATTTTTTCCGGGAACCGGAGATTTCCTTCTGCTTTGAGGAGGACGCTCCGGACTTTTGCTTCGGCGCGCCGGCGCTCTCGGATGGTTCTGCGGCTTCCGCAGGCTCTGCGGCCTCCGGCTCCTCTTCTTCTTTTTGCTGGTTGGAGTAAATTAGATCCAGATATTTAAACTGATTGCAGGCGGAAATAAAGGGCTTCGGCGTTTTCTTTTCGCCCATACCGATCACCTGCATGCCCGACTCCCTCAGCCGGGAGGCCAGCCTCGTGAAATCGCTGTCGGAGGAGACCAGACAGAAGCCGTCTACATTGCCTGAGTACAGAATATCCATCGCATCGATGATAATCGAGGAATCCGTTGCATTCTTTCCAATCGTGTAGCTGTACTGCTGCATGGGGATGATGGAATTCTCCAGCAGTACCTTTTTCCATGAGGAAAGGCGGGAGCTTGTCCAGTCGCCATAAATACGCTTATAGGTGGCAACCCCGCTGTTCGCAGTCTCATCCAGGATAATTTTCACATATTTATCTGAAATATTGTCTGCGTCAATCAGGATCGCAAATCTCAGTTCACTGTCCATAGTATAATCTCTTTCTGCATCTTATAATAACCATTTCTTATAATAACTGCCTTTTATGATATCTGTCTCTTATAATAACTGCCTCTCTTTTACAGGGATATGACGCTCCCGGATATAACTCAGGTTTGCAGTATCCGTACAATCCCGCTCATTTTTTATAAGCTTGCCGCCTTCTGGATGGGGTCATACCCATGTGACCTCAGCGCATCAATAATCCGTTTCTTATGGTCAGTTCCAAATGCTTCCAGCGTGATCGAAAGCTCCACCGCCGCGTTGCGGTTGGTGCTGACGAACTGGTTGTGGTCAAGCCGGATGACATTGCCCTGTTCCTCGGCAATGATGGAGGCTACTCGGACAAGCTCGCCCGGACGGTCCGGGAGCAGTACGGAAATTGTGAAAATCCGGTCTCTCTGGATCAGGCCATGCTGCACAACGGAGGACATTGTGATAATATCCATGTTGCCGCCGCTCAGGATGGATACCACCCGTTTGTTTTTGAAATCCAGATGCTTCAGAGCGGCCACCGTCAGAAGTCCGGAATTCTCTACGATCATCTTATGATTTTCTACCATATCAAGGAAGGCGACAATTAGCTCATCATCGCTGACCGTGATAATGTCATCCAGATTTTTCTGAATATAAGGGAAAATGACGGAGCCCGGCGTTTTGACCGCCGTGCCGTCCGCAATCGTGTTCACGCCCGGCAGTGTTTTTACCTCGCCGGCTGCGAGAGACGCTTTCATGCAGGCCGCGCCTTCCGGCTCTACGCCAATGACTTTGATTTTCGGGTTCAAAAGCTTCGCGAGGGTCGAGACGCCGGTCGCCAGCCCGCCTCCGCCGATCGGCACTAGAATGGCGTCCACCAGCGGCAGATCCTGGATGATTTCCATCGCGATCGTTCCCTGTCCGGTCGCCACTGCCGGGTCGTCGAACGGGTGAATAAACGTATAGCCATGCTCTGCGGCCAGCTGTAACGCGTATTCGCAGGCCTCGTCGTAAACCTCACCGTGCAGCACAACCTCTGCACCGTAGCTCTTGGTGCGGTTAATCTTCATCAGCGGCGTGGTGGCGGGCATGACAATGACTGCCTTGCAGCCGTATGCCTGTGCCGCGTATGCGACTCCCTGCGCATGATTTCCGGCTGACGCTGTGATCAGCCCTTTTGCGCGCTCCTCCTCGGAAAGTGTACTGATTTTATAATAGGAGCCGCGGATTTTGTAGGCTCCGGTTTTTTGCATATTCTCCGGCTTCAGGTATACCTTATTTCCCGTCTGCATACTGAAGTAATCACTGTAAATCAGCTTGGTCTGCGTGATGACGCGCTTCACACACTCGCTGGCCTCGTCAAAGCTCTCTAATGTTAACATTTCCATGATTATTTACCTGTCTGCCTTTCTGTTTCTTTCAATTCTGTTTTTGCCGGGATGCCGCCTGGCGCCAGATGCATATATCGGTTGTTCAATGAGGGAATCGTTTTCTTCATTGTGGCTTCTGTCTGGATACATCCGGCCCCATCCTACTTTGACGCTCCGCCCTGATCGAACAGTGCATTGACAAAATCATCTGCATTGAATTTCTGCAGATCGTCGATTTTCTCACCGACACCAATATATTTCACCGGAATGCCGAGCTCGGAGTGGATGGCCACCGCGATGCCGCCCTTTGCCGTGCCGTCCAGTTTGGTCAGGATGATTCCGGTAATATCGGTCGCTTCCTTGAACTGCCGTGCCTGGACAAGCGCATTCTGACCGGTCGTGCCATCCAGCACAACCAAAATTTCCTTATAAGCCTCCGGGTATTCCCGGTCGATGATCCGGTTAATCTTGCCGAGCTCATTCATCAGGTTCTTTTTGTTGTGTAAACGCCCGGCCGTATCACAGAGCAGCACATCCGCATTTCGGGCCTTTGCCGCCGCGATTGCGTCATAGACGACAGAAGCCGGATCCGAGCCCTCCTGCCCGCTGATAACATCGACGCCGGCACGGCTGCCCCACTCGATCAGCTGCTCCCCGGCCGCCGCGCGGAAGGTATCCGCCGCCGCGAGAACCACCTTCTTACCCTGATCCTTGAGCATTCCGGCAAGCTTGCCGACGCTTGTCGTCTTTCCGACGCCGTTCACGCCGATCACCAGTACGACCGATTTGCGGTTCTCAAACTCGTACGCGGTCTCGCCAACGTTCATCTCATTTTTTATACTCTCGATCAGCAGCTCCTTGCACTGGGAGGGATCCTTGATATTCTGCTCTTTGACTTTCTGCTTCAGATCCTCGACAATCGACGTCGTCGCATTGATACCGAGGTCTCCCATCACAAGGATTTCTTCTATCTCATCATAAAAGTCATCGTCAATACTGGAAAATCCGTTGAAAATTGCGTCAATACCGGATACGATATTATTTCTCGTCTTCGTAAGTCCGTCTACCAGCCGCTTGAAAAATCCTCTTTTTTCCTCCATGCCAGTCCCTCCCTGGAGTGGATAGTGGGCAGTGAAGAGTGGTCAGCTACTGTCCGCTTTCCATATGAATCATTGAAAACTACTTGCTACTCACTACTTTCTAACCACTAAATACTAAATACTAAATACGAAATACGAATCACTAACCACTATTCACTACTCATCCAGTTCATCCTCTATCAGGTTTACAGAAACCAGTGCGGACACGCCTTTCTCCTGCATGGTGATCCCATACAGGCGATCCGCCGCGTTCATCGCGCCTCTTCTGTGTGTTATGATAATAAATTGTGTATTCTTTGTCAACCGGCGAAGATAATTTGCATAGCGTTCTACGTTGCTTTCATCAAGCGCGGCCTCAATCTCATCCAGCAGGCAGAAAGGAGACGGCTTCAGGTTTTGAATCGCAAAGAGCAGCGCGATTGCGGTCAGCGACTTCTCCCCGCCGGAAAGCTGCATCATATTCTGCAGCTTTTTGCCGGGCGGCTGCGCAATGATGCGGATACCGGCGTCCAGGATGTCCTCGTCCTCCACCAGCTCCAGTGTGCCGCGCCCGCCGCCGAACAGCAGGCGGAAGGTCTTGTCAAACTCCGCCTGGATTCGGGCGAACTGTTCCCGGAACTGCTTTCGCATCCCATCGTCGAGATCATCAATGATTTTCACCAGAGCCGCTTCTGCTTTTTGCAGATCCTCCTGCTGTGTGGAAAGAAATGTGTGACGCTCCGAGAGTTCCCTGTAATCCTCGATGGCATTGACATTGACACTGCCCAGGTCTTTAATTTCACCTTTAATTTCGGAAATTTTCTTTTTCAGAGGAGTGACAGCGGTAAAAGACTCATCCCGCATCTCGACGGCCGAGCTCCAGGTCAGCGCATATTCCTCCCACATATAATTAATGCGGTCGTCCTTCTGCTCTGTGATTTTATCCGTCTGAGCATTCAGCCGGAATTCCTCTTTGTCAAGCAGGCTGATCTGGTCGGAAAGAGCCTCCCTCGACGCGAAAAATTGCTTATGGGAAGCATTTACCTCCTCCCGTTTTCCGGACAGTGCCTCAATCTCCTGGCGAAGCGCAAGCTCCGCCTCATCCGCGCCCGCGAGCAGTTCCTGTATCGCTGCAATCTGCTGCTGCTTTTCCAGGACATCGCCGGCGGTGCTTTTCATTTGTTCTTCTACCTGTTCTTTTTCCGCGTTAAGCCGCTTTTCCTCCGCACGAATGCGCTCGAGATTCTGCCTGGTAAACTGTTCCTGCTGCTCAAGCTTTGAGGTAAGCAGACGCATCTCCTGACCATCAGCAGAAATTTCCTGAAGCTTCTGACGTTTCTGCTCCAGATCGGACTGCCGGTCATGGATCAGGTCTTCGAACGCTTTTTCGTCCTGCTCCGATTTTTTCAGATCACTCTGTTCTTTTGACAGGTTCTCCTGAATTTCGGAAAGCTGGTGCTCGATCTCGCCGTGCTCCCGGTGAAGCTTTTCATAGCTTCCGGCGGTGTTGCTCTGCTTTTCATTCATCTCATCGAGGCGGAGCTTTGCCGTATTCAGCTCAAGCGTCGCTTTTTGCAGCTCCTCGCTCAGGCCAACCAGTTCTTCCCTCTGGGCGTTGCGCTCCCCGCGGGTGCGGTCAATCCTTGTCTGCAGCTGATCCAGCGCGGCGCGGCTTTTTTTCACGCGGCATTCCAGATCCTCGATCTCTCTTCGCCGACCCAGCAGGTTTCCTGCGTTTTTAAATGCGCCTCCGCTCATGGAGCCGCCGGGGGCAAGCAGCTCGCCGTCCAGTGTGACGATGCGAAGCGAATGCCGGTAGCTCCGCGCAAGTGCGATCGCATGATCAATGGAATCAGCCACAATGGTGCGGCCGAGCAGAGACTCCACCAGCTTCTGATACTTTTCATCCGCCTGCACCAGCGTCGAGGCGAGTCCAATCACACCCTTTTCCTTCAGGGCCTGCGGGGTCGAAAAACCTCCGCGGCTGGTGATTCCGGAAAGGGGGAGAAACGTCGCCCGGCCGAATTTGTTCTGTTTTAAATATTCAATCTGCCGTTTGGCAGTCTCTTCGGTATCCGTGACAATATTTTGAATGCTTCCGCCCAGAGCTGTCTCGATAGCAGTCTCATATTCCTTCGGCGCCCGGATAATGTCCGCGACGACTCCCAGCAATCCCGGCTCCTGAGCCCTGCGCTCCATCACGCGGCGGATGCTGCTGCCGTAGCCGTCATAACGTTCTGCAATATTTTTCAATGATTCCAGCCGCGACATCTCTCTGTGATAGCGGTCATGATCCTGCTCCATGCGCTGATTGTACCCGGTCAGCTCCTGCTGGGTTTTCGCAAGCGCCAGATTCACAGTATCCGTTTTTGCGTTCAGTTCTTCCTGATGCGCTGTGATCCTGTCCACTTCATCCTGCAGTTCTTTTCGGATGCTCTCCTGAGCCTCTTCTTCACTTTTGAGCCGCAGGGTTTCCTGAAAAAGCTCTGTCTTCCGAAGCTGCGCCTGCTCGGCCATGGTATCATAGCGCTGCATGTGCGCCTTCACGGTAGCCCGCTGGTTAAGAAGTGAAATAATCGCCTGTTTGGCGTCTTCAATCTCTTTTTCCAGCGCTGCCGCTTCTTCCGATGATTTCTGATAGGAAGCTTCTACCTCGGCTGCCTTTCGGTGCGTCTCCGCCACCCCTACGGCCTGGGTCTCCAGCTCGTGCATGGCCTGGGCTTTTTGGCCGTTTAACTCCTCTATCTGGCCGGTCAGCGAGGTAAGCCTGGCGGACAGATGTTCGTCACTCGCCTCGGATGTATGGATCTGCTCCTGCAAAAGCTGAATCTGGTTTTCAAACTGACCTTTGCGAAGCTGCCCCTCGGAGGCCTCATCACGCTTCTTCTGCAGCAGCGCATCCATACGCTCAATTTCCTGCTCGGCAGCTTCATATTCTTCCTTTGTGCGGTCATATTCCGCTCTCGCGGCGGATAGCTGCTCCTCGGTTACCCGCTTTTTTTCAGTAAGGGACTCCAGATCCTTTTGAATCTTTTCCGTCTCCAGGAGAAACAGATTGACATCACAGGTTTTCAGCATCTCCTTCTTTTGAAGATAGATTTTCGCGTTCTCTGCCTGCTTTTGCATCGGACCGAGCTGCCGGGTCAGCTCTGAGAGAATGTCATTTACACGCGTCAGGTTCTGTCGCTCTGCGTCCAGCTTTTTAAGCGCGGTCTGCTTCCGGCGCTTGAATTTGACAATCCCGGCAGCCTCATCAAACAGCTCGCGGCGCTCCTCCGGCTTGCCGCTCAGGATTCTCTCAATCTGCCCCTGACCGATGATCGAATATCCCTCTTTTCCGATACCGGTATCATAAAAGAGCTCGTTGATATCCTTCAGGCGCACCTGCGTGCCATTGAGCAGGTACTCACTCTCCCCTGAACGATAGACGCGGCGGGTAACCGTGACCTCGTCAAAGGAGACTGCCAGCTGATGGTCGGAATTGTCCAGCGTAATGGAGACAGAAGCAAACCCCAGCGGTCTGCGCAGTTCGGTTCCCGCAAAGATGACATCCTGCATATTCGAGCCTCGCAGAGATTTCGCACTCTGCTCACCAAGCACCCAGCGCACCGCATCAGCGACGTTGCTTTTGCCGCTGCCATTCGGCCCGACAATCGCCGTAATCCCGTTGTGGAACTGAAAATTTATTTTATTGGCAAACGATTTGAAGCCGTACACTTCAATGCTTTTCAAATACATCGCTGTTATGCTTCCTCCGGTGTACTGCGATTTGTTTCTTTACCGCAGCTTTCGCGCTCAGGCGGAATCGAATGCTGCTCTTCTCCCATGATGTCTTCGTTTGATATTGCCTGCCGGCGGGCGTCCATGTGCGGTTCGTCCAGGGACAGCATCGGCTGCAGCGCCTGCCAGGCCGCTTCCTGCTCTGCTGCTTTTTTTGTGCTTCCGCTTCCGGCTCCGGCGACGACTCCGTCAATGGTTACCTCGACATGGAACCGTTTCGCGTGATCCGGTCCTTCCTCCCCGACAAGGATGTAGCGGATGGAATCCTGGCCGTGATCCTGCTGAACCCGTTCCTGCAGAATCGTCTTGCTGTCGTAAAAAAGCTTTTTGTGTTCGATGTCCGTCAGAATAAAACGCTCAATGAACGCGCGCGCAGGCTCCAGGCCTCCATCCAGATAAATTGCGCCGATCAATGCCTCCAGAGCATCGGAGACAATCGAATTGCGCGCACGGCCTCCGGTATGTTCTTCGCCTCTTCCAAGCAGAATATACCGGCTCAGATCAAATTCTCCCGCACACAAGGCCAGCGTCGGCTCACAGACCAGAGAGGCCCGCAGACGGGTCATCTGGCCCTCGTGCATATCCGGATACTGGTGGTACAGATAATCGCTGCTCACAAGCTCCAGCACCGCATCCCCAAGAAATTCGAGCCGCTCATTATCATGAAAATGTTCGGAACGGTGTTCGTTCGCGTATGAACTGTGCGAAAGCGCCTGATGCAAAAGAGCCCTGTTTTTAAAATGATATCCGATTCTTTTCTGAAACTCGGAAAGTGTCCGATGCGCCATATCCTGTCTGCCTTTCTTTCATCCCGCCATGAAAATACGGCCGTCGTGTGCAATGAGCCTGGCCCTCATGAAAGAAAAGAGGCTTTGCAGCCTCTTTTCTGTGCGTGTTCATGCGTCAGCCAACTGCTGCCTTGATTGCTTCCACCGCATCGCCAACCGAAGCGATCGTCTCAGCCTTTTCATTCGGAATTTCAATATCAAATTCCTCTTCAATTCCCATAATAATCTGGAAGACATCCAGAGAATCCGCACCGAGATCATCTACAAACGTGGTCTCCGGCGTGATCTCATCTGCGTCTACATTCAATACATCCGCGATGATGGTTTGTAATTTTTCGAATTCCATACTGTGCTCTCCTTTTAATCATGGTAGTTTACTTTTTATATGCCACCTGTTTCGGAAATTCGCCGTAACTATCCAGGAGGGATGCCACGGCCAATGATAATCCGAATGTCTACATGGCAGCTTCAACAAGATTTTTTGAGATAATCTCATTGATTTTCTGTTTTTTAAATTGTTCGCACTGGTGAATGGATGTCGCGACCTCCCGTGCCTTCGAGCTGCCGTGCGTCTTTACGACCAGACCCTTCAGGCCGAGAAGCGGCGCTCCGCCGTACTGACTGCCGTCAAACGCCTTCAGTGTCTCCTTCAGAGAAGACTGAATCAGAGCGGCGCCGATCTTTGTCTTCAGATTCTTCATCAGACTGCCCTTCACCAGATGGATCAGGGTGCCGCCGACTCCTTCGTAGAGCTTCAGGATCACATTTCCCACAAACGCTTCGCAGACAATGACATCACAGACGCCTGCAGGGATGTCTCTGGCTTCGACGCTTCCGATAAAATTGATCCCAGGGCAGGCTTTCAGAAGCGGGAATGTCTCCTTCACGAGCGCATTTCCCTTTTCCTCCTCCGCGCCGATATTGACGATCCCGACACGAGGATTTTTCACACCCATCACCTGTTCCATATAGATGGATCCCATCTGCGCAAACTGTACCAGGTGGGAGGCTCTCGCGTCCACGTTCGCTCCGCAGTCAATCAGCAGAGAAAATCCTTTCTCTGTCGGAATCACCGGGGCAAGAGCCGGCCGTTCGATGCCCTTAATCCGGCCGACGATCGCCTGACCGCCGACAAGTACAGCGCCGGAATTACCCGCTGAGACGATGGCGTCCGCTTCGCCTTTTTTCACCATCTGCAGTCCGACTACCAGAGAAGAGTCTTTCTTGGTGCGAATTGCGTTTACCGGCGGCTCTGCCGTTTCAATCACCTGACTGCAGTCGACGATTTCGATCTGATCCTTCGGATAGCTGGCTTTCGAGAGCTCCTGTAAAATGGCATCCTTTTTGCCGGTCAGGATAATATGAATATTATCGTGTCCCTGCAGCGCATCCACCGCGCCTCTGACCAGCTCGCCCGGCGCATTGTCGCCGCCCATCGCATCCACGACCACCCGGATTGTTTCACTCATGTATGCATTCACCTCCCGGCTAAAGTCGGATATTCCCGTTCCACGCAATACATAAAAACTGGTTTGTTCTGTCAAAAGAAACCATAAATGCAAAAGACCGCCGCGAAACAATGCCGGATATCGGCTTATTTCACGACGGCCCGAACGTTTCACGTTTACAAAGAAAGATTAATCCTCGATAGCGATAATCTCTTTTTTATTGTACGTTCCGCAGGCCTTGCACACTCTGTGCGGAAGCATCAGCTCGCCGCATTTGCTGCACTTTACAAGAGTCGGAGCGGACATTTTCCAGGTTGCCCTTCTCTTATCTCTTCTAGCCTTGGAATGTTTGTTTTTCGGACAGATAGACACGGATCACACCTCCTTATAATTACTGAAAATATCAAGGATCTTTGCCATTCTCGGATCCAGATCTGTCTGTGTGCAGGAACACGCACCCTGATTCAGGTTCTTCCCGCATTTGATGCACAAACCCCTGCAGTCATCGCGGCACAGTACCCGTTCGGGCCACACCAGCAATGCCTCATCATGAATCAGCTGATCCACATTCAGGTAATATCCTTCAATATAATCATTTTCTTTTAAGTCAAGATCCAGCTCTGGCCGAATCTTCAGTCTGCGGCGAACGCCTTCCAGACATCGCGCACAGGGAATCTCGATCTCCAGCTCAATCTCTCCGGTGACGGCAAGCTTCTGATTTCCCTGATTCTCAATCTCCAGGGTACCGGGCTGTTTCTCCGTAATCCGGAAGCTGCCAAACCGATAGGAAAGCGTGTCAATATCAGGGGAAACCTCATATTGTACCGTCTTTCCGTCGTTTAAAATGACATCGGTCAAATCAAGCAAAATCGCACCTCCATGCGCACACTTAGCAAATTATAACTGTCACGTATTATTTTGTCAACTGGTTTTTTTGGCAATTTTATTACAGAAGCGCTACGGTCTCTCTGCAGATCGCGAGCTCCTCATTGGTCGGGATGACTGCAACCTTAACCTTAGAGTCGGCGGTGGAGATGACGATGTCTTCGCCGCGCTGCTTATTTGCCTCTTCGTCAAGTGCGATGCCGAGGTAGCCGAGGTAGCTCATGACCTTCCTGCGGACGGTCGGCGCGTTCTCACCGATGCCTGCGGTAAATGCGATGGCGTCGACGCCGTTCATGGCCGCGACATAGGAGCCGATGTATTTGGCTACGCGGTAGCTGAATACTTCGATGGCATTCTCCGCTTTCTTATTGCCGTTGTTCATGCCCTCTTCGAGATCGCGGAAGTCGCTGGAGAGTCCGCCGGAGATGCCGAACACGCCTGATTTTTTGTTCAGGACGTTCATGATGCCGGCGATGTCAAGGTTCTCTTTCTTGGCGATGTATTCCATGATGGCCGGATCAATGTCGCCGGAGCGGGTGCCCATCACAAGACCCTCGAGCGGGGTAAGTCCCATGGAGGTGTCTACGCACTTGCCGTTCTCAACTGCGGAGATGGATGCGCCGTTGCCAAGATGTGCAACGATGATCTTGCTGTTTTCCAGGTCAAGACCAAGGAACTCAGCTGCATGTTTGGATACGAAGCTGTGGCTGGTGCCGTGGAAACCGTATCTTCTTACTTTATATTTCTCATAATACTCATACGGAAGGCCGTACAGATAAGCCTTCTCCGGCATGGTCTGATGGAATGCGGTATCAAATACGCCGACCATCGGCACGTCCGGCATCAGCTCCTTGCAGGCATTGATACCGATCAGGTTTGCCGGATTGTGAAGCGGCGCCAGGTCGTTGCACTCTTCTACCGCCGCAAGCATCTCATCGGTGATGACGGCCGAGCAGGCAAACTTCTCGCCGCCGTGTACAACTCTGTGACCGACCGCGTTTACCTCGGAGAGACTTGAAATCGCGCCGGTCTTCTCATTTACCAGAGCGTCCAGCACCATCTGGATGGCTTCCTTGTGCGTCGGCATCGGAGCCTCGGTGATCTCCTTTTCACCGCCTGCTTTCTGATAGGTGAGTCTCCCGTCAATGCCGATTCTCTCACAAAGTCCTTTTGCAAGTACCTGCTCAGAATCAGAATTGATCAGCTGATACTTCAGAGAAGAGCTGCCGCAGTTAATAACCAGTACATTCATTTTACATTTCCTCCACGTTTTTCATTTATAACAGGCGGAAGACGCGCATTGAAAAAATACAGCGCAATGAAGCGTCACTGCGAAGACAGCGCAATTCCGTCCGCTTTTCCACTATAATAAACCAGTTTTTAGCATGATTCAAGTCAAAAATCAGATATTTTGGTTTTACTTTTTGATTTTCACCTTCTTCACAGTGCTCCAGGCTCCGTAATAAATGGTTCCGTTCACCTTCTTATACGTGCGGATCCGCACATAATAGGTCTTACCCTTTTTCAGTGAAGACAGCTTAAGGCTCTTTTTCGACGCGCCGGAAACCTTTTTTGTTTTAACGCTTTTTGCAAAGGTCTTGCTGGTGGAATATTGAATCTGGTAGCCGTTCACCTTCGAGACCTTTTTCCACTTGACGGTTGCTTTCTTCGATGCGGTGTTCTTAACACTGGAAAGCTTCGGAGCAGTCAGGCGCACCGTGGTCCTCTCCGTGCCTTCGCCTTCGGCTCCGCCGGCGTTTGCCGTGACCTTATAAATATAGGTAGTTCGGTTCTTACTCTTGACGCCCGTATCGGTATAGCTGACCGTGGAGCCGCCGGAAACGCCTGCTATCTGTGTAAGCTTTCCAGAGCTGGTCCCGCGGTAAATGGTATAGCCGGATGCGCCGGACACTTCGCCCCACTCAAGCTTAATTCCTTTCGTCTCGTTCGTGAGCGTCGAAATGGTGCACACTCCCAGGGAATCTGTACCGGAATTCGCACCGGAATCTGCACCCGAGTCCGTGCTTGTTCCTGCACTTGAATTCGTGCCGGAATCAGCACCTGTATTCGTATCGGAATTCGTCCCAGAATCCTGACCGGAATTCGTGCTGGAATCAGTGCTGGAATCAGTGCTGGAATCCGAACCAGAATTCGCACTGGAATCTGTGGTGGAATCTGTGGTGGAATCTGAACCAAAATTTGAATCCGATCCCGTACCAGAATCTGTACCGGAGTCTGTATCTGTTCCTGTGCCGGAATCAGCATTTGATTCCGTCTCAGCAGACGTATCAGTATCCACAGCGGAAACTGTAATCGAAATCGTACAGCTTGCTTCCTTATGATTCTCGTCACCGGCTGCTGTCACTGTAATTATTGCAGAGCCAGCTGCAATGCCTGTCACCGTAAGGCTGGCCGTACCGGATTCCGACTGTGAATCTGCAGTCTCCTGCACGGTCGCTACATCCGTACAATCCGAACTGTACGACAACGCACCGTCACCAGACGCTGTAACCGCCGCAGTCTCTCCGACCGTAATCGAGGAAGCGCTGATGGATGCGGACAGGGCATTTGCTGCCTTGTCAATGAGAAACGTTTTTTCTATCGTTCCGGTATAATTGCCCATTCCGGTTATCGTGACCGTTGCGGTGCCTGCATTTACATGATTCGTATAAGAAACCGTATAATCCGTATTTTCCGTCAATGGTTCCGTATTCTCATCCGCCCGCACCGTGACAGCCGGACATTTTTCACTGCCATTATACGTGACGGATGTATATTCAAGTGTCGCCTCGTAAGCACTGATGCTCTGCTTTTCAACCGTGACCGGATTGTCCACCGTCACCGTACACTGCGCGGTCAGGGAAGAGCCATTCAGTGCAAGCGTGATCACTCCGCTGCCCGGAAGCAGCGCCTTTACCGGCAGCTCAGCTGTTCCGTCCTCATCAAGCGTTACTTCTGTGACCGCAGTCTCCAACAAAAGCGGAGCGCCATTCGTAATCGTCACCGTTTTCCCGGCAACCGCAGACGTCGGTGATGCCGAAATTTCCAGCATGCCTTCTCCGCCATAGGTCAGCGCAAGCGATTCCGTCACATCCAGCGCCGTCGGCCGTACCTCCGCCGCGGCGGAAGCAGTAATCGCAGCATCCGGAGAAATATCCGCATAAGTGCTGATGCTTTCCGAAGCCTGCACCGTGACATTCGTTCCTTCCGCAATTTCCTCATCCGGCACAAAGCGGAACTTCGAAGCCAGCATCGTCCCGTCCTCCGGAGAAGCCTCCGCATTCAGCGCCTCCAAAGTACCGGACAGCACTTCGCCATCTACAAGAACCTGTACCGTATCCGCAGTCACCGAATCCACAGTCATATACTTGTTAAACGTAATCTCCACTTCATCTGTGTAAACGAGAACCTCACTGAATTCCGGGGACGCATAGCTGACCATCCCGATATTGACATCAAACTGGGGCGGCGGTACCTCAAGCCACTCGCTGTAGGCTGTCTCATAGCCGGCTTTTTGGTATTTGACCTGCCATTGCCCCTCCGGTACATCCCAGCCATACTGTCCCTGTGAGTCCGTTGTAAGAGGATTCTGCTGGCTGTAGTCTTCTGCATCCCACAGTTCGGACACATCAGTCATTTCTCCGTAAATATCTTCTTCCGTAATCAATTGATAAGCGGTCACAGTCACATCTTCCAGTCGATTTGACGCGACAGCCTCATAAACGTAGCCGGAAGGATCAATTATGGGCGTCATACTCATCGTGCTTATGGCGGTGTATTCGGGTTCCGGGGTAGTTATCACAACTGTGGTTGTGGAACCGCTTCCATCAGATTCTGTATCAGATCCTGAATCCGAGACAGAAGGATTACAGGATTCACAATTACAATTTGCACACTCCCACTGGAGGGTCTTAGTATATTTTTTCAAAGGTGAACCACCGTTTGTCTGTAAACACTGTTCTACAGTTCCAAGTGAAAAATCAATAATGACTCCGGCCACAAAGCCCAAACCACTGGCTTTTGCAATCATAGTCCCGATTCTTGCACCCAAAAAACCGATTCTTGCAAAAAGATATGATCTAATCGAACTAAGCAATCCCTCCGCCTGATAAATATGCTCCAGATTCAGGCAAGAAGTCCGAATATGCTCCAGAATCGGAATATAATTATTATAAAGATCCCAGATTTCCTGGATTGTATTTATCACGTCCAGCGCCTGAAGCCCATTTGAAAGAGTTTTAGCAATACCGGCGCACACTGCAGCCTTCAACCATTTCCACTCGAGTTTATACACCTTATCACTTACAAGAGTACTTACTCGCGCATACATTTTAGCATCAGATTTATTACCATTTTTAAGCGCAGCAATGGAGCTTTTCATGCATCCTTTTAAAGTTGTTTTTTCACTTTTCAGTGAAGTCTCACATTTTTTACTATAATTCTCTGTCAGTTCAGTGGTTACATTCAGAAGAGCATCTAAATACAACTGCAGTTTTGTATATTGTTCCATAATCCAGCTAATACTATTATTAACGCTGTCCAGCCACGAACCTTCCGAATCGGTGCTGCTCACTACAGCAATTTCAGCTTCTGACGCATAGATTGCAACGGCTTCCGTCTCGCCTGCAACGTCGTTTTCTAATACTCTGAACCAGACATTCGCGTCAAAATCTGCATAGCTGACCAGACCCGACGCCTCATCCACTTTTGTATAGATCGGTGTACCGGAAGAAACGCACTGCTCCGTGTATCCTTCATCCAAAAGTTCTTCCACTGTGACTGAATCACAGGTCAGTACTTCTATATTAGTAGAAGTGTACTCGTTCTCAAACGTATAGCCATCCTCAGTTGCTGAAATAGATCCCGCCTGTTCAGGCAATTCCTCGACATATTCGTTTATGCACGCGACAACGTCTGCCCTTGCCGCTTCGCACTCGTCCAGCAATGCCAGCAGTTCATCCATCTCCTGATACTCACCAACAAATTCTGCGTATTCGTCTTCTGTCATAACGCTGCGCAGCCACTCAAGATCTTCTTCTGTGAGTTCAGCATTCCCTGATTCATTCTCGAGGGCTGCCTCTGCCTCTTCCAGATATGTCAGAAGCTCTTCGTATTCTTCCTCTGACAGTTCCCCGGAGAGTTCCTCCAGCGCCTCTTCACAATAATTCTCTGTTTCAGACGTTTCCAGCGCATCCAGCTGCTCCATCCATGCGTCCATCTCATCCTCGTAGGATTGCATGCTTGCCTCGAGATCTTCCAGCTGTTCCCTGGAAATCACCGGATTACTCTCCAGATCATATTGAACATAAATCTGTGTTGGAAGGCTGTCGGAAGTAAAATTCGCAGAAATACTCCAGATACCGGTATCCTTATCCAGCGTTGGAGAGAGCACGGTTTCAGATCCGTCCGAGCAGACGATTATGAGCTGAACGTTCGAAATTGCGCTCTGGTCCTCGCAGTTAAACTCAGCTAAAAATGTAAACGATGTATTGGATGGATCATAGCTGTAAGACATTGTACTGCTTCCATTGGACGGATATGCAAAAGTATATTCTTCGCCAGAATAAACCATTGTCACTTTAATATCTTCAGGTGCATTATCAATATATTGATACGTCAAACTTTGTTCTTCTGTTCGAATAACCAGACCATCCGCAGTGACTGCCTCCACATAAATCCTGTGTTTCGAATAGGTATATGGTTTATATAGTTCAAATTCCGCCGTCCATTTACCTGCCGCATTTGCGGTGGTCTGTTTTACTAATACATCATTATCATAAATACTGATTGTCGCCAGAGACGAGGCTGTACCGGAAACCTGCACATTTGTAGAATATACATTTTCAGGCATATCAAAAGTCAGTGCGCTTATTTTTATATCAGCAGCACCAATTGCCTGACGAAATGATTCACCATTTAGAGTAAATTCCAGATAGGCATGAACTGTAACCGTGCCAGATTCCGTACCAATCAGACAGAATCGAATAAGATTCGACGGATTTTCTGCCGTAACACAGACATAGCCATCCCCATAACTGACATTTCCACAGATTTCTTTTTCAGAAGACAGAGTTCCATCTATGTATGCACAACTCTCAGGAAATTCAAACACCCACTGAATGTCGGACACTTCCTCCGCATATTCCTCTTTGAAAGCAGATTTCGCACGCAGAGTAAAATATCTTCCGGCAGTAACCGAAGAAACACCGGATGTAAAGCTGGTCTGATCCGGATCTGTATAAAGAAACCGGGAGGCATCCAAAAGAGGCACGGTCTCAAAATCAGCATTTGAGATCACACCGTCCTCCACAGTAATCGATGTTTTCACATAATCAACATCCTCTGAATATCCCAGAGTAGCCAGATTGCTCAATGACGTTGGTGAAAGGAGCTGATCATCATTTCCCATTAATACAATCGTATAACTTCCTGAAGGTAATCCATCACTTTCTGCTTCTTCTCCCTTTGCAAGAATTTCTTCACAGGACAGAGTTCCGGAATTATCATACACCAATGCACGAACAGAATCGTTTTCCGAATCTGTATACGTGATTTTTATCCGACCATACTGAACAAGCTGCAGTGTCGCAGTGGCTATCAGATTCGATCCAATTGTCACTGAAATATTTGATGCCGCAAAATCTCCACTCAGGCTGGACACGCACAGTTCTACCACATCTCCAGCACTTATGCCAGATGGAATCGTCAGCACATTGTCCTGCAGTACAAATTCTGAAAGTACTTCGCCAGTCGTTACATTCGTTCCCGTAAAGGAAAGATCACTCCAGGAAAGCCATATTTTACTCTGCGGCTTATTTTCCATAGCTTCATAGTAATCCGCTGAAAGATAAATCTTCGCACCTGTGAGTTCTGACAGGCAAATCGTTCCGAGATCACAATCATCGGACTGGGTTTCCAGAGATAATACAGTTGATGCGTATCCTTTTGCCGAAAAAGACAACTCTGCTTCAACTGAAACAAGACTCATCTGGAAGTTTCCTAAAGAATCTGTCAGCGCGATCGACTGCTTCTCATACTTATTATTCAGTGTTTGTGACGAAGCAATCGAAGCACCCACAACAGCACTGCCTTCCTCATCTGTTACTTTTCCAGATACTGTTATTTCTGAAAAAGCATCTAATACTACCCGCAGCATCGCATTTTCCGAAGATACCTGTATCACTTTTTCCTCAGGATTCTGGTATTCCAGTCCAAGCGTTTTACCAAGATTGATGACGCAGGAAAGAGTTAGTCCTTCTGGCACAGCAGACAACTCAATCCCCTCCGTGTAAAGTGTGCCGTCTTCCCGGTACCATTTCGCAGTAATCTGCTCTGCGACATCATCTCCTGATTTGTCAAACACCTGCAGCCCTATATCCACTACCGGGGTCAAATTCGAAAGGACAACCGTCGTAATCTCGTCTTCTGTCAGCTGAACATCCGTAACCTGTCCGACAATGTCTCCAAATTGATTGGTCAGAATAACGGAGCAGTTCCCCGCTTCCTTCAGGTTTTGGAACTGATAAGTCGTCTTATTCGTCGTCCGGCATGTAGTACTGGAACCTTCCAGCACCACTGACAGAGAAAAGCCTCTGTAAAGTTTCCAGTTCTCATTGGCATCAATTTCAACATTTAGAACTGTGCCTGTGTCATGATAATATTCATAATTCAATCCGTATTCTTTAGCGAACTGCTCTGCGTAAGAGTCTGAAAACACCAACAGAACAAGATCTGAAGAACATCCCTCAAAGGCTAATGATGAGATGCTAGTCACAGTGTCCGGTATCGTAATAATTTCCAGTGAAGTACAGTAATAAAAAGCGCCATTCTCTATGGATGTAACCGATTCTGGAATTTCCACT
>JAJQDT010000173.1:97840-101731 GCA_021202075.1 Lachnospiraceae bacterium
AAGCGCAATTAGAAAACGTATACGATGGGATGGATGTAAGGCTGTTTGACAATGTTACCGTCGTTAATGCTGTGCATCCGGCAAAAATTTCCGAACCAATATCGGTAATCCCATTTGGCAACGTAACTGTCTGAATTGTATCGTTATCGTAAAATGCACGTGCACCGATTTCGGTAACCGGATATCCCTTAAGCTCACTCGGAACAGTAATATCTGTATCATCTCCGATATATCCGGTAATGCTTACATAGTAACTGCCAGATGTATCCTCAAATATTCCCATGGCATAATTTCCAAAGACTGTGTCATCAAGACTTTCATCATTCTGCAACAGAGTGTTCCAACAGGGAAGCCGATTGAAAATATAGTTGTCTGCGGATTGCGTTATTTCTAATATATTAAATCTTGATTTCGAAGACTCAAAGTATACCTTCTGCAAGCCTGAACCATTCAAAATCACCTTGTGACTGTCCTCCGCGTCTAGATATTCATATAAATATTCATAAGCCTGCTCGGAATTAAGTTGGATGAAATCACCGGCCACTTCAAGAGTACCAGCAGTTAAATTTACATAGCCTGTCTGGACAAAATCACCACCCACGATGACATGATCGGATTCATTTGTCATATAGAAATCCCCAGAACCCACCATCCAGGAGACATACCCATCTTCGTCTTCCGACTTCTTCTGCATGCGGTAATCTCCTGTTATTGTCAATGTACCCCCATTTATACTAACGGTACCATTCGTCTGATACAGATTACCCTTGATAGTCAACGCATATCCGTTCAAATCCAACGTGTCTACTGCGCCGTCATCGAAGTAAATGAGAACATCCCCATCATATACCATATCCTCGCTTAGCGTCACGCTGCTGCTTATGACAGTGGCGTCATCGTAGCTTGCCAGTGCGATGCCATCGTCGGTATCATCGGCTTCCTCAGATATCGCTGCCGGTTCCTCTTCATTCAGTTCTTCAATTGCCAGAATGAGACTGTCCTCTGTCGGATCTTCTGTTTCCGGCTCTGTCGCTGTACAGGCATCGGTCTCAGCAATATCAGCATTGGTCATGTCATCCTGCAGAGTTTCTGCTCCCACTTCTGTTTCACTTTCTTCCCCGTTTTCCGAGCCGGACAGATTGCTTCCATCACTTTCGGATTGGGTTTCGGTGGCGGAAGTTTCCATGTCCTCTGACAGGGTCGATGAAATCTCCGCCTCGGAATCCGTTTCCATGGCAGCACGGTCAGCTTCCGCTGTCTCTTCCACAGCTGTACTGTCCGGTTCAACGGCTTCCGCAGTCTCGGCAGTCTCTTCCGCTTCGGCAGATTCCACGGTTTCCGAAGTGTCCTCTCCTGCCTCATCGATGACCACAGGAATCGCTTCATCAGCGGATGTTTGCGTATAAGTAGTTGCAGATGTCCCGGTTGTAACTGTTTCCGTATCAGCTGATGCCAGCGCACTGGCTGGTATCAGCTGCATGACCATAGAGAAGGACAATACGAGTGATAAAACCTTTCTTCCCATTTTCATATGCTTTTCCTCCCGCGCATATCTGTGTTACATTTTCGATTTTAGCTGCAAAGTTATTTTGTCATTTTTTATCTCCGAGTATAGCATATTACCCCCCCCGGATTGCAAGAAATATCTTTATAAAGCATATAAAAAATGGTAGGGTTTTGTTACTATTGATCGATATATTTCCGCTGCTTGTTTCCGTATGTATTTTTCTTTTTTCGGCACATAATATACTTAGGGCGCATGCGTCCAAAGCAGGAGGTGCATCTCAATGATTAAAAGAGATTTCTATTTAAATCGTCTTATCCGTAATATGTGGAACGGTGTAAAGTGAGATTGACTTTGTGGTCAACAGTGGTGATCGGCGGATTTACATCCAATCTGCCTGGCAGATGGATACGGATAACAAAGAGAATTCCGAGCTCCGGTCACTAAGGCTGACCGATGATTTCTTCAAAAAAATTGTGATTCGGATGGACATCCTTCATAATTTCTACGATGACAGTGGAATTTTCCATTGTAACCTGATTGATTTCCTTCTCGGGGACGCAGAACTGTTTTGAAATGGAAAACCACCCGGCTTATGCGGTCAGCTTCACATAAGCCGGGTGGTTTCATCCATCATCCCGATCAAAGTATTATGAATGCGTTTCTACACAGGTGTTTCTTTTGCCTTCCTGAACAGGCACTCTTTGATGGTATCAAAAAGAATATCCGAGACGTTTTCGGTCAGCTTTTCGTCCTCGACGTTCCAACATTCATGGAACAGTTCGCATACTCATTGCCATATATCATCTCTCTTCCGGGGCATACCGGGACTTTTACTGCGTGATTTCGCGCATCAGACAGAGCAAAATCAAAATGCATAAGCTGTTTTGCTGGAATTTCAAAGCCAATTGTTACACTAATATCTCAAAAATTACATATCAGATTTTCTTATAAGCCATCGTATAGTATTTCACATTTTTATACTTGTTATAGACCTTTTTCACAGAACTTTTGCTGCGCTTGGCCATGTAATACTTTAAAGATGAATTCTCCGCGAACTTGTCCAGGTTCGGGTCAAAGACATACCAGGTTCCGTTGATTTTGATTTCTACCCAGGCATGCGCCTGCAGCCCGTTGCCAAAACCATTCGTCTGACCAACTGCAATCCGCACCGTATATTTTTTTGATGAGCCAAGCGCCTGCCGCGCCAGATAAGCGTATCCGGCGGCGAAATGATAGCAGCTGCCGGCCTTGTTTTTGTAAATGGAATAAGCAAACGTGCGGGCCGTTCCGAGGCTGGTAATCGTAGTGGTACTTCTGGAATAGCCCCATTTCTTTTCTGCATATACAAAAAGCTTCTCCAGCTGTTCCAGAGCAGTGTCCTCTTCTTCTACCACGGAACTGATAATAGAATTTGCTTTTTTCGCCACCGTCGCTTTAGAGGTCGCAGCCTGTGCCAGAATCGTTCCGCCTGATGCCGGAACATCGGATGGCACGACGAGGGCTGCCGCAAAAAATAACACAAAAAGCAGGAAAATACGGTTCAAATGATGTCTGATTCTTTTCATGATAGTCTCCCTTCTAATCTCTCGTGAGAATTCACGGTGTCTGGCTCCGTGAACTTCCCATAATTTCCATTTACTCATCCCGAGACTTTAACACAAAAATTTGCTCTTGTCGATCTTAACCCATCGTCTAAAGCCAATGGGATTGCGGTCGACCTTCTTCAAACAGGTTTCCAATGGCGGTATCCTCCTCTTGCGCAAGTCATTAAGGATAGTAATCAAAAATACTCTGAATAGCATCTGTAATATCCATAATACTCTCTATTTTAAGATTTCCCGTCTTCTTGTAGCCACGAACCCGCAGATCTAACACTTTCAGCTGCTCACACAGGACAATCCCATGCATATCGTTCCATGTAACAGAAATATGGAGCGGATCAGCTGCAGCATGATCCTGAATCGGGCAGGCAATAATCTGCTCTGACTGGTTAAAGAAGTCCTTGCTGACAACAAGTACTGGAAATGAAAGCTTCTCAACTTTTAAGATGTCCCCCTGCGAAATGGTAAACATGGTATTACCACATCTCCCTTCCGTCCGGTTCTCCCCATGGCATTTCTTCATAAGGGCCGAGCTTACCGCCAAATTCTGCCGCCCGCTCTTCCAGAGTCTTATGCCGGAATGTTCTGGACAGTACGATATCTCCGTTTACTACTTTAACGTCAAGATACTCATTTAAGCAAATTCCCAGCGAATCCAATAATTCTTTCGACAGACGAATCCCCTGGCTGTTGCCCCATGCTTTCACCTGCGCCACCATGTGTTCCCATCTCCTAGTATAATAATGATGTAGTCGATAAGGACTACTGATTAATAGTTACAAA
>JAJQDT010000116.1:0-219948 GCA_021202075.1 Lachnospiraceae bacterium
GTTCATATTGTGGGAAGGGCAGAGCTAATTTACCCTTCTGTCGCTCCAATCATTTAATCTTGGTTAAATTATAAGATTTTAACGGGTTGCTGTCAATCACTGTTCTGATTTCCTTTTTATGTTTTTATTACTGTTTTTGTTCTTGACGTTTTTGTTACCAACTCAGAGAGTGAAAAGTTCTGCAAGACTTACCTTATCTGCCGCGCCAGGCCGCGTCCGGCTTTAGTCGGAAAATTCCTTACGCGGCCTGTGTACATAAAATAAACAGCTGCAGAATATAAAATGACGCTATTCGGAATTCTTTGATTTTTGTGAAAGTTCAATGGCTTTATATTTTCACAATCAACAATATTTTCTCATTTTCTGAATCTTTATCCTTCACAAATCAGCAATTCATCTTTGTTTATGAATGTTATACTTGCACTACTCCAAAATTTATGGTAATCTATGAAGCATGGAGGTACAGAACATGAGACTTCGACGTGAAATCTATTTAAAACAAATACGCCCTTATTACGACGCTGATCTGATAAAAGTGATTACCGGGGTCAGGCGCGCCGGCAAGTCTATCCTGCTTGACACGATCAGAGACGAGCTGATTGAGCAGGGCGTAGATGGCTCCCATATTATTTATATCAATTTCGAGGATATGGATTTCGAATATATCCAGAATGCTTCCGATTTAAATCAGGATATCAAAACCCGGATGAAAGATGACCGGAAGTATTATGTTTTTCTGGATGAAATTCAGCATATACAGAGTTTTGAAAAGGCCCTTGCCTCTTTTTTGGCGACCCTGAATATTTCTTTATTTGTAACCGGGAGCAATTCCACGCTGCTTTCAGGAGAATTGGCGACCTTGCTGACCGGGAGAACAATTGAATTTGAAATTTTGCCGTTTACTTTTTCTGAGATGGCAGAGTATTACAAACTGAACAACCGCGAATTTACGGAGGATCTGATTTATGATTATATGAAGTGGGGCGGATTTCCGATGCGCTTTGATTTTACAGACGAGCCGTCCGTAAAGCGATATATTTCTACGCTGTACGAGAGCATTATCAGCAGAGACATTGTAAATAAAAAATCCCGAATCAGCAAAAAAGCGTTCCGTGATATTTCGCTGTATATTCTTGCAAATGCAGGAAAAGAATTTTCTGCCGAAAACATTGCGCAGTATTATCAGGCGAATAATGATGGCGAATTGTCCGTACGCACCATCTATACCTACCTGGATAAGATGAAAAAGGCATATCTGATCCACGGTGTGAGCAGATACAATCTGACCGGAAAAAAAGCGCTCGGCAACCGGGAAAAATATTATGCGGTTGACATGGGATTTCGCACGATCAATACAAACACGATTAATTACGAGGATACTTTTTTTCTGGAAAACATTGTATACAATGAACTTTTGACTCAGGGCTTCACCGTATTTACCGGAAAAACCTATAAATCCGAAATCGATTTTGTCGCAATCCGAAACGGGAAAAAATGTTTCATACAGGTCTCCTACCTGCTGGCAAGCCAGGAAACCATCAAACGGGAATTCAGTGCTTTCGCACCAATCACGGACGCTTCCCCTAAATACGTCCTTTCCCTTGACCGGATCGACCTCAGCCAAAACGGCATCGGGCATGTGAACCTTGTAGATTTTCTGCTGCACAGAGTGCAGCTGGCACTTACCTGAAATCGTTCTTAAACGTCCAATTACAAAAATCGCTTCGCGATTGAAAAAGCCGGAGGATACCATTTTATGAAAGTAGTTATCGCGATTGATTCACTGAAAGGAAGCCTCTCTTCCATAGAGGCAGGAGAAGCCATAAGAGAAGGAATTTTGCGTGCAAAGCCGGACGCAGACGTGGTCATTAAGCCGCTGGCCGACGGAGGGGAGGGCACCACAGACGCCCTGATCGAAGGGCTGAAGGGAGAACGCGTCCCGCTGACGGTCACGGGACCGTTCGGACGACCTGTAGACTGCTATTACGGATATCTGAAGGAGAGCCGGACCGCTGTGATGGAGATGGCTTCCGCAGCCGGCATCACGCTGGAGCCGATACGGGATCCGATGAGAGCCACCACCCGGGGTGTGGGCGAAATGATTCTGCACGCCATTGAAAACGGATGCCGGAATTTTATCATTGGCATCGGCGGAAGCGCCACAAACGACGGCGGCATCGGAATGCTGGAAGCGCTTGGCTATGAATTTTGGGATCAGAATGGCGATGATGTCGGGGATGGCGGACAGGCTCTCGCGAAGGTATCGTCCTTTTCGGATAAAAATGCGGATCCCCGCTTGAAGGAGTGCCGCTTCCGCGTGGCCTGCGACGTGACCAATCCACTCTGCGGACCGATGGGCGCTACCTATATCTATGGTCCCCAGAAGGGCGTCACAAAAGATTTGCTGGAGTCGCTCGACCGTGGTATGGCCAATTTCGCGCGGGTTGTGACAGCCAGTGTAAAAATAGAACGAAATGGGATTTTATCACCCGATATGGATATTACAGTTGAAAATTCATCCCAGATGAATGCCGTGTCAGATTTCACAGAACTGCCATACACAGGTAAAGAAACGAGCTTCATGAAAATACCAGCCAGGATGGAAGAACCGAATTTCGCTGAAAGGCCTGATATGACGGAAGAACCGGATTTCGCTCAAATGCCGGGCGCCGGCGCGGCCGGCGGGCTGGGATTCGCCCTGCTGCGGTTCCTGAACGCTGATCTGACGCCGGGCGTGGAACTGATCCTGAGCGCCACAGGGCTGGAAAAAGAGGTGGCAGACGCTGACGTAGTGGTCACCGGTGAGGGACGCCTGGATCATCAGACCGCCATGGGCAAAGCCCCGATCGGCGTAGCAAAGCTGGGCAAACAATATGGAGCAAAGGTAATTGCTTTCGCCGGGAGTATCGCCCCGGGCGCGGAGGCATGCAACGCGGCCGGGATTGACGCGTTCTTCCCTATTCTCCGGAGCGTATGCACACTTGAAGAAGCCATGAATCCGCAGACAGCGAAAGAAAACATGGCCCGAACCGCAGAGCAGGTATTTCGGCTTCTGCCGGATTAAAAATGTCCTCACACCTTTTTCAATCTCTATTTTAGCACAAAACAAAGTGTACAATTGTTCGATTTTATGGTAAACTCTTGTCAGATGCAAAGCAAGTATTATTCATTTTCAAATAATATTGAAAATATAATAGATACACCGCTGATCAATTAATTAGTAATTCCACAGGAGGTCATTATGCTGTCTATCTATTACGGGGATATGCCGCAGGCAATTTATAACCCGGTAATTTTTTTTAAAAACACGTATACCGATGACTGGATTACGGATGAATTATCAAAAAAAATGATTGAAGATATAGATAAATCCATTGTTCTGGGAGCGAGGATTATTGACTCACCAGTGCTAGGCGGCATCACCCCCAGAGAATTATCCGGCGGTGTAAAAACGCTGATCTCCATCTATAAGGCTCCAGACAAAATCTTTAACGCTTCCGCGTGTGGCGATAATTGCGCGAAATGGATTCTCAAAATTGGTGAACTGCAGGATATCACCATCAACCTTCGTCATCTGAT
Source organism: Lachnospiraceae bacterium (assembly GCA_021202075.1). Taxonomy (GTDB): domain Bacteria; phylum Bacillota; class Clostridia; order Lachnospirales; family Lachnospiraceae; genus Choladousia. Next base: position 3,580 of record JAJQDT010000116.1, read on the forward strand.
GGATTTCGGAGATATTGAATTCAAGGCAAAAATATTAAACACCAATCAGGTTGTACATGATATGGATGAACTTTTGCCAATAGCAGGAATGATTGTCAGGTAAATATAAAACTGCCAGGGAAACTATGATGTCCTGGGATGAAAAAATTCCGACATTATGCTTCTGCAACAAACACAGCCATAATAAACTATCAGGGAGTATTAATTTGCCATGAAGGGAAGCTACCAGATTGTCGTATCAAACGCCAACATACGATATGATTTTACCATTAAAAGAAATATTACCATCATCAAAGGCGACAGTGCCACCGGAAAAACCACACTGGTCGAGATGGTCAGAGAGTTTTACGAATCCGGCGCAGACAGCGGCATTGATTTGCGCTGTGAACGTCCTTGCAGAACTCTCGGAGGACGGGACTGGAAGCTTCTCCTTACATCCATTCATGAGACAATTGTCTTTATAGATGAAGATAATGCCTTCCTGCCAACAGTGGAATTTGCAGAAGCCATACGCAACTCTGATAATTACTACGTTCTTGTGACAAGGGAGGGGCTTCCGAATCTTCCATACAGCGTAGAGGAAATTTACGGGATCCGCCAGTCTGGAAAATATGCCGGATTGAAGCCGGTATTTAATGAATTTTATCATATCTATGGAGAAGCCGCCTCACATATAATGCCGATTCGGCCGAAACAGATTATCACATAAAAATATATTTACACGCCCCCGCACTCGGCAATCTTCGCCTCGATCCGCGACTTCACCATCTCCGCGATCTGCGGCGTTTTCATGTCCTTATACTCCTTGTACGGGATCGGATCCAGGAAATGCGCCTGCACGGTCACCCGCTCAATGGAGCCCGTATCAAATGCCTTGTAAGAATCTATCAGCGCCACGGGCACGATCGGGCACTGCGCTTTCGTCGCGCTCTTAAAGCTGCCGCCCTTAAAATCCAGAAGGTGGTTGCCGTTGCGGCTGCGCGTACCCTCGGCAAAAACAATGTATTTTTTCCCTTTCTTTACATCCTCCGCCACCTGCAGAACGACCTTCAGGCCCTGCCGGGCATCCGAGCGGTCCAGAGCGAGCGCGTCGAGGCAGATGATAATCTGCTTCAGAAGCGGAATGTTCACCAGTTCTTTTTTCAAAACAGCACTAACCGGCTTCTGGTGCAGGCAAATCACTACCATGACGTCAAAAAGTCCCTGATGGTTCGGGTACAGGATATACCCGCCTTCCTTCGGCAAATTCTCCACACCACTTGACACAACATCCACCCGGCCGCCTTTGATGCCGCGCTCCGCAATCTCGTGAATGACGGCATACCGCTCTTCTTCCGTGTACCGCTCCGGGTGCGCCGCTCTCGTCAGCAGCTGATACAAAACCCGCGGCACATGCACAATGTTCACAATCAGCATCCAGATAATCCGCTTCATTTCTTCATCCTCCCTGGCTTAACTCTCACATCCGTATCTCCCACCCCTGAAAACCAGATCTGAAATTCGGATCCGGCACAGAATACGATCGATGATCGTACCCATAATCTCAGACCAATGGGACTGCACACGACTCGCATAAACATATCACAGAATCATTTTCAGTTCCGGAAAGCTTTCAATTTCCGCATCCGAATCATCCACTGTCCCAAATCCATATTTTGCATATATAAATGGTACTTCTGCTTTTTTTGAGGCGTCGCAGTCCCCCTGTGTATCGCCGACATAAACCGGCCGTTTCAGATGGTTGCGCTCCGCCAGCAGCCGGATGTTTTCGTCCTTGCTTTTTCCGGTATTTCCAAAGCACTCAAAATCCGTGACATAAGCTCCAAGTGCAGTTTTTTTAAGGAACAGTTCAATGTATCCCTTCTGGCAGTTGCTGACGATGAAGACCGGCACGTGCTCCGAAAGCTCCCGGATGGTCTTCTGCACGCCCGGATAGCAGATGGCGCATTCTTCGTGTAGTTCTTTCTCTGTCTCCGGATTTCGTTCCCCTGAATGAGGATTCGGCTTCTCCGGCATTTTATGGTTGGCGCACCCTTCCATCTGCTCGAGCGCCTGCTGCTCATAGACGCAGCAGACGTCCATAATCCGATAGCGGTGCTCCGGTGTCAGCTCCGGCAGTAGATTGTCCGCAATCACGTCCATCGTCCGTCCGAACAGAGCCTGCAGCATCCCGGGCGTTACGGTCTTGTCCGGGCAGCCGTTCTCACGCACCGCCCGCGTCCAGGCTTTTGCGACAATCCCGGTAGAATCCCAGAGCGTGCCGTCCACGTCAAGTATGATTCCATCCGTCTTTTTTAGTGCCTTTGATATTTTTAATGCCTTCGGCTTATTTTCGGCTTTTGTATTTTTCATATTCGTTGTTTCGTCTGCTATCTCTACACAATTGCCAGGCAGCTCGTTTTCCAGCTCTTTCAGCAGCGCCTTGCACTCTGTAAAATACTTTATTTCATCCAGCGCCCCATAGTCCAGAAAGCCTTCCTCACGATTTTTCTCCAGCATCGCACGCATGGGGTCGTAATAACCAAACGCATTCAGAAGCGCAATGGGCTTATCCAGCTCGCCCAGCATTTTCAGGCAGAGCGTTCCAAAAAATTCATCGTATGTACCAATGCCGCCGGGCAATACCGCGAAGCCATCCGCGATGGACTCCATCGTCGATTTCCGATTGCTCATTGTATCCGTATGAAGCACTTCCTTACAGCCAGGATACGTCATCTCCTCTGTATCAAAGATCTTCGGTACGACGGCAATGATCCCGCCTCCATTTGCAGTGACGCCCTCCGCCACTTTCCCCATGATGCCTTCGTTATAGCCGCCATACACAAGGGTATGGCCTCTTTTTGCCAGAAGTGTCCCGAACTCATATCCAAGGTCAAAATACTTTTGATCCAGGTGTCTGGAGGAGGCGCAATATACTGCTATTTTCATGTGTGATTCTCCTCGATCATAAAGCCTGCAGGCATTTGCGAAACGCCGGAACCCGCAATTCCTCTACAGCAGCCAGACATCCGGGTCTCTCCGGGGAGTCGTGTTTCCTGCAGTATCGTTTTCTAAAGCACGTCTGCCCTTGTCTTCATTTTCTGTCTCTTCTGGTTCGGAAGATATAGAGTCGTCTGCCAATTTTGTACCGGCCGGTTTCCGCGGGCGGTTTCCCCGTACGCTCTCTGCCCCAGCCGGTTTCCGTGGTCGGCTTCTCCGCACGCTCTCTGTCTCAAACGCCGGCCTGTCCAGCAGTTCACAGACATTCGGGAACCCGTCGCTGCTCTCCTGTTCCGCACTCAGACTGAGCTTATGGACGATTTCGCAAAATGCCGCTCGTTCCTCTTCCGACAGAGTACCCAGCAGCCATTGATAAAAGGCCTCCTCCGCAGACGCATCGGAATCCTTGATTTGCTGTGCCTGTTTAGCCGGATACAAAATCTGGCTGCGCGCATCCGCCGGATTGTTCTTTCGCGCCAGATAGCCTTTTTTCTCAAGATTCACCACCCGGCGCGCCACCGCGCCTTTATCCATGCCCAGCGTTTCACCGGCCGTTTTTTGCTGGATGCCCGGCTGCTCTCTGACCAGGCGGACCAGGTCGGACTCCGCCGGTCCAAGCCCTTCCTCGCGCATCACACGCATCGATAAGCGGTTCGCAGTCTGCGCGATTTTTGCGATTTCATTTCCAGTCCCACTCATCCCGACATCCTCCTTACGTTCCATCCTGCGCAGCTCTCTATGTTCTATCCCACGCAGTTTTCTCCAGTCTTTCTGCGCAGCTTTCTTCATTCTATCCTGCACGACTCTCTCCGTTCTGTTCCGCACAGGCTTTCATTAAGGCGCAGATCCTTACTTCATCATTGCGTTTACTCTGGACTCAATGTTCTTATTAAAGTTAATAACCTCATGTACATATTCTGTGTTCATATAGCTCGATGTGATGATAAAATCCGCAGTGGAGCGGTTATTCGCCATCGGTATATCATAGACCTGGGCGATCCGCAGCAAAGCCTTGACATCCGGGTCGTGCGGCTGCGCCTCGAGCGGATCGGAAAAGAATATAACCAGATCAATTCTGCCCTCAACAATCTTAGCGCCAATCTGCTGGTCGCCGCCAAGCGGACCGCTGTTATAGCCTTTTACCGGAAGCCCGGTATTTTCTGCAATCAGCTTCGCGGTCGTACCGGTACCGCACAGAAAATGCTGCTGCAGGATTTTCTTGTTCTTCTTACACCAGGATACCAGCTCGCTTTTCTTGCCATCATGAGCAATCAGTGCGATCCGTTTCTGCTTTTCAATTGTAAATGGAATATATTCATTCTTCATAATAAAATCCTCCTCATATATCTTGTATATTCATACGTCATGTCACATGTTTATTCCCGCGAAACAACGAGCCAGGCAGCTGGAGTCATAAAGGAATCTGACGGCCTTGTTGGCATGTTATAACATATTTTGAAGCAGTGAAGCTCCCTGTGCATCACTGGTTTGACAAACTCGCCAGTCTGCCAAACCATGCACGGCACTATACGGGGTTTTTCTGTTTTCGTCAAGAGAATACACATTTTTTTCACAATTTAGGAGGATTCCCCGGCCGGTTTTTCACTGATTCCAGCCTGATTTCGAATGGGGAGCCGCGCAGCTTTTTATCCGAATTCTTCGCAGACTTTCCGTCCAACATACACGCCGCTCGCGGAGGCGTGGGAGAGCGAGTGGGTCACGCCGCTGCCGTCGCCGATGACATACAGACCTTTGTATTTTGTCTCCAGATTCCCGTCGATCTCGACTTCCATATTGTAAAACTTCACTTCCACGCCGTAAAGGAGGGTATCGTCGTTCGCCGTGCCCGGAGCGATTTTATCCAGCGCGTAGATCATCTCAATGATCCCATCCAGAATCCGCTTGGGGAGCACCAGGCTTAAGTCCCCCGGCGTCGCCTGAAGGGTCGGGCGCACCAGTCCCTCTTCGATGCGGGAAACCGTGCTGCGGCGGCCTCGAACCAGGTCGCCGAACCGCTGGACAATCACCCCGCCGCCGAGCATATTGGAGAGCCGCGCGATGCTCTCTCCGTAGCCGTTGCTGTCCTTGAACGGCTCGGAAAAATGCTTCGCCACCAGAAGCGCGAAGTTCGTATTCTCCGTGCGCATCTCCTCCGATTCGTAGCTGTGTCCATTGACCGTGATGATGCCGTTCGTATTTTCATTTACAACAATCCCGTAAGGGTTCATGCAGAAGGTGCGCACCCGGTCTTCAAACTTCTCGGTTCGATAGACAATCTTACTCTCGTAAAGCTCATCCGTCAGATGCGAAAAAATGACCGCCGGAAGCTCCACCCGCACGCCAATGTCCACACGGTTGGACTTCGTCGGAATCTCCATCGATTCACAGATATTCTCCATCCACTTACTGCCGCTGCGGCCGACGGAGATGACACAGCTTCGGCAGTAAAATACCGTTCCTGCATGCTGCTGCGGGCTGTTTTCTTCCACGTGCACAACATATCCATCCTCCGTCTTCTCCACGCACTCCACCGGCGTGTCAAAATAAAACGTAACCCGGTCTTTGAGGAACGCATACAGATTCTCCAGCACGGTATAATTGATGTCCGTTCCCAGATGGCGCACGGATGCGTCCAGGAGGCTCAGCTTGTTCTGCATACAGAGCTTTTTGAACTTCGTCCCGGCAGTCGAGTACATCTTCGTGCCTGCCCCGCCGTATTTCATATTGATCTCATCCACATAGTACATCAGCTCCAGCGCTTTTTCCTTGCCAATATATTGGTAAAGCGTCCCGCCAAAGTCGTTCGTCACATTGTATTTCCCGTCCGAAAACGCGCCCGCCCCGCCGAATCCGCTCATAATTGAGCAGGTCGCGCAGCCGACACAGGACTTGATTTTCTTACCGTCAATCGGGCATTTCCGCCGTTCGAGCGCATACCCCTTCTCAAACACTGCCACCCGCAGATCCGGCCTTTGCACCGCCATCTCATACGCCGCAAAAATCCCGCCCGGACCGGCTCCGATAATAATCACATCAAAATCCGTCATCCTGCTCCACCCCCATAGCATATGTTCCGTCTAAATCTTACCATACTTGTCTGAAATTTGCACCTGCGTATTTCATCTTTTCAGGAATTTTTTATATTCCATTAAGAGGCAACCGCACCATGCAGCAAGTGGTCAACTGTGATAAAGTGAAAAAAGCCGGCAGTCTTTCGACCACCGGCACCCAACTCTTTTCCTCAGATACCTTCTTTCGCGAGCTTCTCCTCCTGCTCCTTCTGGATCTCCGGGAATGCGGAGAGCATCGGCTTCTCCTTTTTCCCTTTCAGCACACGGTTCACATAATTCTGCGTGATCTGGTAAACCAGCGGGGACAGGACGAGCACACCGATCAGGTTCGGGATCATCATCAGACCGTTGAAGGTGTCAGCCAGATCCCAGGCAAGGTTGTCGCCCATCACAGCGCCGCCATAGATGGCGATGACAAATACCACACGATAAATGATCGTATATTTCTCGCCGAACAGGAACTCGCAGGCCTTTGTGCCGTAATGGCTCCAGCCAAGGACCGTCGAGAACGCGAACAGCATAATCGCGACCGCCACGAACGCTGCGCCGATCTGCCCAAAGTGCATCGAAAATACCTGCGCGATAATATTTGCCTTGGTCAGAGTGACTCCGGCATACTCCTCCACGCATACGCCCGTCTCCAGGTCAACCAGTCCGGAGGAGAGCAGCGCAAACGCCGTCAGCGTACATACAATGATCGTATCAGCGAACACCTCGAAGATGCCCCACATGCCCTGGCGAACCGGCTCGCTCACATTTGAGTTCGAGTGAACCATAACCGAAGAGCCGAGACCGGCCTCATTCGAGAACACGCCGCGCTTCATACCCTGCTCGATCGCCAGCTTGATGCCATAGCCGACCACGCCGCCACCGGCAGCCTTCAGCGCGAACGCGCCGCTGAAAATCGCTCCAAACACCGCGCCAACCTGTGAGATATTTGTAATCAGGATCACGATCGTACCAACTATGTAGAGAACCACCATGAACGGAACGATTTTCTCCGTCACAGACGCGATTCTCTTCAAACCGCCGACAATCACCAGACCCGCAAGAATCAGGACCACAACACCGGTCAGCCACGTCGGCACGCCAAATACGGACTCCATATTACCGGAAATCGAGTTCACCTGCGTCATATTTCCGATACCAAAGGACGCCAGGAAACAGAACACCGAGAACAGCACCGCCAGCACCGCGCCGACGCCCTTGCACCCGGGCTTTGCGCCAAGTCCGTCTCTTAAGTAATACATCGCGCCGCCGGACCACTCGCCCGCGCTGTTTTTCCTGCGGTAGTAGATACCGAGCACGTTCTCAGAATAGTTCGTCATCATGCCAAAAAACGCGATCAGCCACATCCAGAACACCGCGCCCGGGCCGCCGACCATGATCGCGCCCGCCACGCCGACGATGTTGCCGGTGCCGACCGTCGCCGCCAGCGCAGTACACAGCGACTGGAACTGCGAAATCGACTTATCCTGCGTATGCCCGATGACATCCTTGTCGCTGAAAATCGCTCCAATCGTCCGTTTCATCCAGTGCCCGATGTGAGTAATCTGGAAAAACTTCGTCAGGCAAGTCATCAGCACGCCGACAAACGCCAGAAGAATCAGCGCGGGCCAGCCCCAGACGATATTATTCACGACACTGTTTACACTTGATACCACTTCCAACATAACTTCTTCCTCCTCAGACTTTTTTCAGAACTGTCATACAGATTGCAAGCCTCAATTCTATGAATGGACATATCAACCCGGTGTTCATAAATTTGTCCGACAGGGAAATTCAGAACATCTTCCTTTTGGGCAAAACAGCACCCGGCTTCCGGCAGCCCCAAACATAGAAAAACGCAGGTGAAATCTGAACAATCAGCCTTCACCTGCGAAGCAATCATCCTTTGTAATAGCCGTTCCGAAATTTGAATCTATACTAACACACTCTCTGCGGTTTGTAAAGGAGCGAATTTTGCAAAAAGCGGAAAATTTTCGAAAAAGCAGGGGGCAGAATCGTTTTTCACGCAAATATTTTTGATTTATAACTCCCAGGCAAAAAATAATTTCTGCACACTTCCCTTTTAAGAATTTGTCCAACATATATTTCATTACATAGTTTATAATATCTTCATATCATTTTTCTGACAATTATTTTGACAATTTGACGATAGTATTGCAATTTTAGTATTGCAAATATAATTAGTTGTGTTAAAATAACTTTGTTACTGCCTCTATACTGGTAACAGAGAGGGGGTGATACTATGTCTGCTTTAATTTCTTTGTTAATCTCGATTGCAGCTGACGTTATTGCAAATTGCATTAACAAGTGGCTGGACAACGAAGATTAATCGGAAAAGGCTACCTCGCCCGAAAAGAAAAGAGGGAGAAACCCCGGAGTGCACCACCACTCCGGGGTTTCATTTTTTGTCTGCATTAATTTCTTTGATTGCACCCTTACTTTAACACACATCCCTGATTTATGCAAGCATTTTTTTTGCAGAAGAAGGAGCATTTTTTTGATCACAGTACCTCTATTTCAGCACCATACAGGACTGCGGCCCCAGAACAATCCTTCCTTCCTCCACATCTGTGCTGCCGATGGAGAAGAGAATTTCTTTATCTTCCGCTTCCACCGGTGCGCTCACGGACTGCCCGGAAGGGTTCAGCGCGACCAGAATGGCGCCCCGGCGGTACACGAACGGAAGCTTCCCCGCCACGGCATAGACGACTTCAAACTCAGCGTCCGCCTGCAGCTCTTCCTCCTGATGGCGGAGACTGAGCAGGGCCTTGACCGTATTCAGCAGAGAGGTTTCGTCCGCCTCCTGCGCCGCCACATTCGGAGCGTCGGAAGATGGGTCGACCGGCAGATACAGCGCGTCGGTCGGACAGGTGGAGAACCCGGCGTTCTTCTCCTGGTTCCACTGCATCGGGGTGCGGGAGCCAGTGCGGAAATAACCGCCCTCCTTTGTCGGAACATCGAGATAGCGCATCCCGATCTCATCGCCGTAGTAAATAAACGGTATGCCCGGCATCGTGAAAAGAAACGTGTACGCGATTTTCAGCTCCGAATCGTCCAGATTATTTTTCACGCGCCTGGTATCATGATTGCCGGTGATCAGGCAGTAATAGCCGTTCTCCCTCGTCGCCTCATAGCGCGGAACGTACTCGTCCAGGAAACGCATGATGTCGCCCTTTGCGTCCTTTTTGAAAAAGCTGTTGTCCTCGCCGGTCTCATAATCGCGAAACAGCGAATTGTAGCCGTTGCCGCCCCAGTTAAGATAAAAGTCCATATGGAAGCCGCTGCGGTTCAGCGCCTGCCCGGGCGCGTTCCACTCCGACACCATCGCCGCATCCGGATATTCCTCATCCAGCATGCTCCGCACATCGCTCCAGACGGCGCAGGTGCCGGATTTTTCCTTATCATCATTTTTGACCAGCGAGTCCGCCATATCCACGCGGAATCCGTCGCATCCGTGATCCAGCCAGAAACGCATCACATCCTTGATGGCCTCGCGCGTCGCCAGGCAGTCCGGGTGATCCATCGGCAGCTGCCACTCCTCCTTCGGATCCGGATTCAAAAATCCGTAATTCAGCGCAGGCTGGCTCTTGAAAAAGTTCAGTACGTACACACCGTCCCGCTCGGTCTCACCGCCAATGTAAAGAAATCCCTTCGCCGGCTGGAAGGCCGCATTCGTCCAGATATAGCGGTTCGAATATTCATTTTTCTCCGCCTTCTGGCTCTCCTTAAACCAAACATGCTCCTCTGACGTATGCCCCGGCACCAGATCCAGAAGCACATGGATGCCCCTTTTGTGCGCCTCGCCGAACAGACGGTACAGATCGCTGTTCGTTCCATATCGCGGCGCGACCTTCTTATAATCGCGCACGTCATAGCCCGCATCACTGAACGGCGAATCGTAGCATGGATTGATCCACAGCGCATTGCAGCCCAGACCTTTTATATAGTCCAGCTTCTCAATAATTCCATTTATATCTCCGATTCCATCCCCGTTCGTGTCATAAAATGACTGCGGGTAAATTTCATAAAACACGGCGTCCTTTAACCACTTCGGCATCTTTGGTCCTCCTCATCCGGTATAATTGTCTGATATCTTTCTTCGGTATTGAAACGCATCCACGCATTTTCTTAATCCTGCCGCTGACATCTTTTGTCCGATATAACTGCAAAGGCCAGGCGGTGCTCATCCGGCGAATGAATTCAGCTCCGATTTTCTGCATGATTGCAATGCCGTATGATACTATATTGGGATTCGGATTGCAAGCAAAAAAATAATTTTTTTGATTTCGAAAAAGCTTCCGAAAAAGCTATTCGTTATGAAAAACGTTCCCTGTCTTATTTTTTGCAGCCTCCCTCTCCCACGGAGCCGGCGCATCCGGTGAAAACAGCTCCGGTGCGGCCAGATACTGATTCAGCTCCGCACCGATGAACCAGAGGTACATACACACATAAAGCCACAGCATGACTACCACCAGTGTCGTCAGGCTGCCGTAAATGACCGACATATTCGCAGAAAAATCCAGATAGATAGAAAAAATGAAGGAGAAAATGCTCCAGGAAACAGAGGCAAACACCGCGCCGGGAAGCTGACCGGATATCCGCATCCGTTTCCCGGGGAGGTAGCTGTACATCAGCACAAAAAGCCCGGTCAGGATCAGCATCGTTAAAAGTGCCGGGAGGATGGTGCCAAAATCAGGCAGATACCGAAACAGGATCACACGCTCGAAGACATAGTCACGGGCGCTGTACCCGACCACCAGAATCACAACGCTGAACCCAAGCGCCGCCACAAGCGCGATAATATACGCCGCCGACCGCAGCCGCACCATAAAATAGTTTCCTTCCTCCTCGATCTGGTAAATCGTGTTCAGCCCGTCCGCCATCCCCAGCACACTCTTGCCTGCTGTCCAGACGGCCGCGACCACGGTTCCGGAAACCAGTGCAATCGACTGGCTGTAGATCGAATCCACAACCGGTTCGATCAGGCTGCGCACTTCAAACGGCGTCACATCCTCCAGCGCCACCACAAGCTCATCCGCCGAGATCGAAGTATATTTGAGTAACGTCAAAAGCAGCATCAGAATCGGAAAGCAGCTCATCATCAGGAAAAACGCCGCCTCCGCTGAGTGTGCCCGCACCTGATCCCGGCTCACCTTCTTCAAAACATTTCTCACAAATCGGATTGTGTTATGTCTCTTTTCCATCTTTCGCTCCCTTGTTTTGCCCGCAAACCCCTGTACAGTAATCTACCCATATGTTACTGCATCTGCTCACTGCATATAAGAACCTGTCAAAAAATACCTTTCACTATGCATCTTGCACCGCCTGACGCGTGAATCGCAAACCATAAAAGCCTCGACGCAGTCCGGGTTAAAAACAATTGCTCGGTTCCACGTCAGCAAACACGAAACTCTCAGATGACTGACCGCTGCATCACCATGATTTCCCGTAATAATACTCCAGAATATCCGTATAATCTGCCCCGTCAGCCGCCATCTGCGCCGCACCGTACTGGCTCATCCCATTTCCGTGACCATAGCCACCGCCATAAATATTCACCACGTCCCCCTCAAAATACAAGTTATCAGAAAAACCAGTCCCGACATATCCCTCAGAACCCGTTTCATCAAAAGAGTCCGATTCATTGCTCCGCTGTGAAACTCGTTCACCCAAAGAAGCCAATTCATGATTCTCTCCTAAATCCGTTTCTCCAAAAGAATCCGATTCATGCAGCTCCTCCGCATCTATCTTACCGGAAGACTCACAATCTGCATCAATATAGAAAAACGCACTTGGAAGCAGCTGCAGATTCGAGACGGCCGTCCCATCCATCAGCACCACTTCCTCTCCATCCGGAGAAAGGAACTGCCGGATGGCATATTCTCCCTCGATTTCCAGCGTTTCCCCATCAGCCACAACACGAAGCCGCCCGGCCTGTCCGCTCCCGCTGCGCTCCTCCACCACAAGCTCATCAAGAATATCCGCCCGAATCTCATATTCCTCCGCCAGCTTATCAAGAATCCGGGACACGGGAATCGCCACGCTCCAGCGCAGCCACGCCGAACCATACTCCGCACCACCCTCCGGAGCTTCCTGGAGAAACTTACGAAACGCTTCTTCCTCATTCAAATCGGTTCTGCCTTCGGAAAGGCAGGAGGTCGAATAGTATAAAACCTCATCCGCCGACAGCACTACCCCGGCGGTCGCATCCACAGCTTCCCGGGAGCTTTCTGTACACTTCCGGTTATTATATACTTGAAATTTCACGCTGTCATCCAAATCCGCAATCTTTTTTTCATTTATTTCATTTTCCACCACATGAGCCAATTCCGCTTCCGATTCAATCTCTAAGCCTGTTCCCGGCTCACTTCCTGCTTCACTTTCTGATTCATTCTTTGATTCCTTCTCAGATTCATTTTCTGCCACAGAGCGCGTATCTGACCATTGCTCATCCAGATAATTATCTGCTGCGGAATTCTTCATGCAAAGCAGCGCGTAGGTCCGCGCACAGACCGCCTGCGCTTTCTGTGCTTCCCTGGGAAAATCTGACGGCATCTCACTCGAAACGACGGCGTACAGATATTCCTCCAGCGGCAGAACATTTACCAGCGCCAGTCCTTCCTCCAGCCGGTAAAGATACAATATCCCGGTATATTCAGGGCTGCCGTCCGCGCGCTCCAGGCTCGTCACAGTCAGTGTTCCTCCGACTCCCGGGGTCAGCTGCAGGATCTCTCCCTCCTGCAAATCCCCCGCGGCAACCGTATATTCGGTGCCTGCTCCTACGAAGAATGCCCCGGTTGCGGCATCAATGATTGCGATACCACTGGCTGAGTCATCGCTGGCTGCGCCATCGCTGGCTATGGTTCCACTTTCTACATAGATACCATCAGAACCGCAAACGGTTATCACATCAAAGGTGTCATTCTCATACGCATTATCCAGGATTCGCACCCGAATGTCAAGGGATTCTGTATCAACCATCCCGAGCAGAGAATCTTCCTTAGAATCGTCAGTATCTTGCGTCGTTTCATCCGCCTCATTCCCGGCCGGATCGCTATTCTGCGTCGTTTCATCTGCCTCATTCCCGGCCGGATCGCCGGCCTCATCCCCCGTCAGGATCACTGTCCCGTTCACGGCCTGCTCTCCCTCTTCAAAGGATTGGTACAGCAGATAAAAAGAAAGCACGATCGTCCCGGCCAGAAATGCCAGCTCCAGGATAAACAAAAGCGTTTGCTTCATCCAGCTCCTCCGCGCAGCGCATCCGGACAAAGGTATCCGCAAAATACCCTCCGGCGCCTGCTTCTGATATATAATGATTCAAAACAGCAGACGGTCCGCGGCTGTTCTGAACTGTTATCATTATATTTTTAAAAGGACAAAGCTATACGTGCTGATTCCTGAAAAACATCCTAACCCGGATAAACCGGAGCCAAAATTTTGCCATTTTGTGCAAAAAATCGTTCTTAAGCGCCTGATTGGGTAAGAATTATTTTGTCGCTGACTTTATATATTTTCCTGTCAATCCTTTCGCACCATAAAGGGCGGCTCACAGAGCCGCCCGGCAAAATCCTGTTATTTTCTTATTGTACGATGCCTGAATATCTTATACATCCTGCGCCATCCGACGCTCGAATGGAAACGCTCTCTGCTTCACGTTTTGGCGGCGATATCGCAAGCTGTAAAAACACCGGTGCAGCCTGCATACAATTATAATACAAACGCCGCGATCACACCAATCACCGCAAGGATGCAAAAAAACGGAAAGCTGCAGCATCCTCTGCGCGGATAACCGTAACCGCCCCATCCTCTGCGCGGTGGCGGGGGCATTCCCGGACCGCCCCGGAAACCGCCGCCCGGTCCTCCTGGGCCTCCGCGACCACCTCCCGGACCACCTGGCCCACCTCCTGGACCGCCCGGTCCGCCGCCATGTCCTCCTCCTGCTCTTCCTGGCATAATTTTTCTCCTTTCTGGATCCTGAATTTCCTGACCATTACATTACCCGGACATTTCTGCCAACAAATGATAAATCCCCTGTCTGCCACCATTCTATACGATACAATATTCCGCAAAAATGGCACATTCTTTTAAGCATGTCATATCCGAACCATACAGTACAAAACCTCATCACTGCAATATCCGACAAAATTGTCCTCTACCTCATACGCACCTTAAACTCCTGCTCCGCCTCTCTGCGCTGATCCTTCTTCGCGATATCCTGCCGCTTGTCATACAGCTTTTTACCCTTCGCGAGACCGATCTCAACCTTCACGAGACTTCCCTTGAAATACACGCGCAGGGGGACCAATGTGTACCCCTTCACGGCAATTTTCCCCGCCATCCGGCCGATCTCCTGCTTATGAAGCAGCAGCTTCTTTGTGCGCAGCGGATCCTTATTGAAAATATTTCCCTTCTCATATGGGCTGATGTGCATCCCGTAAATCAGCACCTCTCCATTCTCAACCCGCACGAATGATTCTTTGATGCTGCATTTTCCCAGGCGCAGCGACTTCACCTCCGTGCCGTGAAGCGCCACACCGGCCTCATAGGTCTCTTCAATAAAATAATCATGATATGCTTTTTTATTATTCGCAATCAGTTTAATGGATTCTCCCATTCTTTGTTACTCCCGTAATCCGGATTTCCCTGCTATATGAGAAAAAAACGCTTATCATTTCTCCTAAAATCCAGGAATTCAATTAAAAGAAAAGGACTCATGCATTCTCTTTTGCATCAGTCCTCTTTACCCTGCTAGAAACCAAGATTCAAAATAACCGCAATCACGATAAATCCGGCTGCGAGCCATTTTGTAATCCTGACAATCGCTCCCTCCATGGAACGGGATTTATTCTGGCTCCAATAGGTATTGCCCATACCACCAATCGATCCGAGCCCTTCCTCTTTTCCCTGCTGAGCAAGCACAAGCACTGTCAACGCAATGCATATCAGTATAAAAATAACCGTTAAAATAATTCTGATTACCGTCGCCACGACCACACCTCCTATGTCAAACATGGACAGTCTACCACATCAAAGTCCGGATTGCAAGAGAATTTTTATAATTTCGCGCGGAATTTACCACTTGCTGCGTGGTCAGAGCTTATCCCACACGAAGTGAGGGATGCCTCCCGGCGATGAAAAAAAACGTAAAGATTGCAAGCATCCGGTCAGATTACCAGCTCCAGATGATTCGGAGGAATCACGCTTCAAAATTTTATAAAAAATTAAGAATATTTTTTCTGAATTTTGATATAATAGAAGCGAAGATATCTGCTCAAGCACTTGTCTTCATATGCATTGCATTCACTTTTTAATAGTGTTTTAGGTCGACGAGACCGCAAATGGAAGGATAATTTGACCGACGAGGTCACTCTGGTTCGCCAGAGCAGGGTATGGTTAGCGCCGTACCCTTTTTTCATCTAATGCACAGTACAGGGAGATAATGATTTTGAACGAATACTTAAAAGCACAAAATAAAGTCAATGAAAGCATCATAAAATGTTCTTTTCCTATTGATGAAATTGACCGTTTTTCCAAATCGGATTATCGCTGGGCTGACAATCGCTCAAAAAATTTTCAATTTCGCACAGTGCGAAAAGGTGAAATTTATCAGTTCGAGTTTGGCAAAAATTTTATTCCTGAAATGTCTTATGAACATCGCGGCCTCGTGATTGGAATTAAAAAAAAGTTGCTCTATGTACTTCCAATCTTTTCCTACAATGTACAAAAGCACACGGATGTGTACCACCCTGTAGATTTTCCTAATTCTACAAGCGATATGTTCTTGCTTAAAAGCAGTGAATTTTCATTTATATCACATGATTCTGTGTTAAAGCTGAATGATCTGCGCACTGTAAGCATAAATCGCATATTATATAAACAGAGCGGGCAAATTTCCCCATCCTCAGATACATACAAGCAGATTGAAACGCTGGTATTGAAAAAATACTTTCCAAGTTTCCAATATGATTTTGAACAGAGTTTGCAATCCATTCTGGCCTTACAGGAAAACATCTCCAATCTGGAAGCTGACAAAAACAATTTGACAGAAGAAAATGAAAAACTAAAAGCAGAAATTGAATCTCTCAAAAAGAAACTCGTCTCTATGGCTGAACAATAAAATGGAGAAATAGCTTGTATTTTATTACGTTTCGTGTAAAATTAAATATAGAAATCAGGAAAAGAATTCCGATTCATGATATCGTTTGTATCAGCGGAGGTGACCGATATGGCTTCCCGCCAGGAAAAGCATTTTAAAAATTATGAGTTTAAGCAGGTGCCCCGTGCCTCAGGCAAGGGATATAAAAACGTCTATAAATACATCGGAGATTACTATACCTGGGATATTCCTACACAAGGGCT
This sequence comes from Lachnospiraceae bacterium, assembly GCA_021202075.1. Taxonomy (GTDB): domain Bacteria; phylum Bacillota; class Clostridia; order Lachnospirales; family Lachnospiraceae; genus Choladousia. The sequence continues at coordinate 19,998 of JAJQDT010000116.1, forward strand.
TCGTCGCGAACGGCAGTGTTTTGTGCTGCTGGAGGTGATCTCCTTAATCCTTTATTTCGGCGCCGCAGTGCAGAATGCAGAGCAAAACAGGCTCGCCATCGTTGCTGTTCCCTCTATCTGTTCCCTGGCAGCCTGGGTATTTGAGCTCATTGCGATCGGATTTTTTTCTTTTGTGAAGCTGCCCTTAAAAGAAGAGGACTATAAGCGGGTTGACAGCACCTTTTTTCTCACCTTTCCGCTCCGGGCACTCTTCCTGACTGTTGCGACTGTCGGATGTATTATTTACACAATCAGAAATTCCGCCGGAATGCAGAGCTGGCTGCTCTCTCTGGTCTATGCCGTCTGCGCCGTACTTGCATTGGTTCTGATGATTCGTTACCAAAAATTAAAGGCCAGAAAAAAGGTCATTCTGGCGGAATGAAAAAGAATCGGAAGGGGGAACCCTCTCACCCTATCCGCTGCGCAAGCCGGGTGCGGCTTCAGCCGCAAAACTCCTTGCCCGGCTCTGTGCATAAAAAGCTCCCGCATGCCTATTTCCGCGCACCGGGAGCTTTTTGATAAGACGCCTGGATTTCTTACCACGGCATAATGTTTCTCTGATAGTCGATAAACATATGCTCTCTGGAAATCTGGTCGATCTCCTCATTGATCTTGATCAGTGCTGCTGCGCTGTCCGCCGGCTCTACCTCAGCCACGTCGCCGCCGCCCATCTTTGTCTTGAGCCAGCCCGGATGCAGGCATACCACGCGCGCGCCCGGAATACTCTCATCAAAGTATCTCTGCAAAATCACGCAGGCCATGTTCTCCGCGCATTTCGACATTCCGTAGCTATATTCCTGTGAGCGGTGATTGTTTGTAATGCTCGCAGCCTCGGAGGTCACGCACACGATAGCGGTGCTGCTCTTGATTTCCGGAAGGAGCTCCTTGATCACACGCAGGAAGCCGACTGCGTTGATGTTTACAATCAGCGGAATCGCGTCGAGATCGGTCTCCTCAAGCGGGACACGGTCTTTTGCGCGGATGACACCGGCGCAGCTGTAGATGGAATCCACGCCTTTAAGTGTCTCCTTTATCATGCCAACGGTTTTCTGTACTGCCTCGGTCGAAGAAATGTCGCACGGGAAAAATTTCAGATTCTTCCCCAGATCGGAGGCTTCCAGCTCTTCCATATACGGATTCCGGTTTAAATCCATCGCCCATACATGATCGCCTTTCTCCAGATGCTGTTTCACGATCTGCATGCCAAGTCCTCCCGCGCCGCCTGTTACTACTACGTTTTTGCTCATGATACCTCGTTCCTTTCTGTTATTTTTGTGAGAGCACCGCATCGCAAAATTTCTGTAACACGATACTCTGAACATTTGTTATCATTATATCTTTTCATTCCAGAAGATTTCCTTTTCGTTCAGTTATTGCCCCGTGCCTGGAAATCTGACTCAATGGTACGGATCCTTCCACTGAAAACAATCAGGAGCACCACGACAACCGCCATAGGCAGCATCATAAATTTCCACATTGTGCGGTAACCCAGTGCTTCCACAACAAAGCCTGCCGCAACCGGACCGGCCAGATTGCCAAGATCCTGTCCGATATACGCCATGTTGCTCGCAGCTCCGCGCCGGGCGGACGGTACGCATTTCATCGCCAGCGCCTGCAGGGTCGGCAGTGCGGTTCCATAGCCGAACGCCGCGATGGCTGCCGCTATCAGGAACATCGCCAGATTGGTCGCAAGACTGATGATAAACAGGGACAGCGCAAAGCAGACCGCCGCCGGAATCATGACCTTCACTACACCAAACTTATCGCTGAGTTTTCCGACAATCGGTCTGGAAACCAGCATGACGCAGGCATAAACCGTAAAGTACAGGCCAATATTTACAACACCCATGTTGGTTCCGTAAATAGCAATAAACGAGCTGACTGTAAAGTAGGTTCCCACGAACAGGAAGAGCAGCACAGCCGGAATGATCGCCTCAATTGCCGCAACGCCGGAAAGCGTAATCTTAAATGTCTTATGCTCCTTCTCCGGAATCCTTGCAAGCCCGGTCGCAGCCACACCCAACACCACACAGCAGGCCGCAAGGAAGAAGGTGTTATTATAACCGATATAGCGGTAAATCGTAAGTCCGATCGTCGGTCCAATCGCCTGGCATGCGCCCTGCGCCAGGGAAAAGATACCGATTCCTGACCCAAACTTCTCCGCCGGAAGTGTGTCTGACGCGATGGCCAGACAGCCGGTCGCAGTAAATGCTCTCGCAGTGCCCTCGAGCAGACGGAAGAACATGAGCATCGGCATCGATGACGAAATTCCAAAACCGATATAGCAGAATGCCATCAGCGCCATCGAGCCCATCAGGAGCTTCTTACGGCTGAAGCTGTCCATCGCCGGTCCGGAAAATAATTTGAAAAACAACGCGGTCGCGGAAAAGAGTCCGGCCAGAAGCCCCACCGCCGTCGCCGCCGCGCCCAGGTAATCGGCGTACTTCGCGATCAGAGTATTCACCATCTGCTGACCAAGATTCATCATCGCGTTTGCGATGAAAATACTGATAAACGCCGCGTTCCAGATTTTTCCGCCGCTCGCGTCTCCATTTTTGTTTTTAGCTGCTGTCTGCATTTGTAGCCTGCCTCCTTTTCCTGTCCCACATCGTTTTTTTGCGGAATGCCGGCCGCGCCTTCGTGCTTTAGCCCGAATTTCTAATGGCGTGGCTATCCATTTCCTGTCGATACAAAATCTGTTTTCAGTTGTTAACTTTATTTTAAATGGAGCCCTCGGTTTTTCGTATGCGCCAAATTTAAGAAATTGTGCACTTTACAATGAAAGCGTCCTACACATTTCATCTACCCTTCCACAAACACCATGGAAGCCGGGCACACGTCCCGCGCGGCGACTCCCATGTATTGCAGGGAACCGTCGGCCCGGAGCAGAAATCTGGATATCACTTTTTCAAACACGTTTGTGACAAACAAAAACTGCCGGTCCGGGGAAAAACGCAGGATATTCGGCGCACCGTCCGGATTTTCCACGACAAACTGCAGGGCCATCGTGCCGTCTTTGTCAAGGCCGACGATGGCAATCACATTCTCGCCGCGAAGCCCGACATACAAATGCAGCCCTTCCTCATCCATCACGATATCTGAAGGCATGATGGATTCATTGATGGGCCTTGGAAGCACATTCAGCTTCTGCATTCGCGATAACTTTCCTTTTCCGTCATAGGAAAATGCGTGTACGCAGGTGCTGCCCTCCATGTCCGCGTAAAAAACCGGAATGCGCGGATGGCAGATCCCATACCGAGGCGCTTCCCGCGAAGAAACCGAAATCTGGTCAAGCAGAACCAGCTTTTCCTCCCCATAATCAATTGCCAGAGAAAGAACACTGTCAAAGCCCTTATCGCAGGCGAAAAACAGATTCTTTCCCGGCGCTTTGCGGATGCAGTGTGTGCGGGTCATCTGTCCTTTGTAGGTCTTGTTCCGTTTCTTCGGAAGATATGCATCGGTCGCGCAGTCAAAATCTCCGTCCTTTTTCATCCGCATTAGAATGATATGTGATTCATCCTGAACCAGGCGCTCAGAGAACGAGCCATCCGATTTTTTTGTAACTGTGCTCGTATGGCCAAACCCACCGTGGTGAGGAATCAGAAGGTATTCCTCTGTATCATCCCCGCAAATCCACGGCGGGTTAGGGCCAAGGGAGGAAGTCCGATCCGCGATTTGAACTTCATTACCGGACTCACTCAGCTTCAGCTTCACCAGCTCATCCGCAAATACGCCGTCCGCATAGGCGTCCGATTCATTCGTCGCGTAAACATAATTTCCCAACACATCATTTCCAAGAAAGCTCGCTGCGATTTCCCCGCAGGAATGCGACAGAAATGTAAGGGTGCCTGTCGCAGATTCATAATCATAAAGAGAGAAGCCCTTTTCGCCGGGGCCGGGGCTCCAGTTGCCAACAATTACTTTCATACCATCTCTCCTCGCTTTGCTGTTTATCACGATTTTTTTTCCGTTCTTAGCATATCTTTTTCCCGTCTTTTCCCAAAGAGCCCAAATTGAAGAAAATGTGCAGAAATTTAATGTGTATAATACCATTGTCCTGCGTGTCACTGGCACAAAGTAAAACGATTTACGTCGTTTACTATACGTCCTGATTTTCGTTGAAAAACAAGGACACAGACACCGAGCGCGGTGACAATGGATATGCAAGAGCGCGAAGCGTGAAGGAATCCGCAGTAACATACTCTATGCCGCCCAAATCTTATATCTCTGCACAAAAAAAGCCAAAATCACTCCCGGTTTTTCTGAGACGTGTTTTGGCTTTGCACGGATTAAACTCTTCTGCTTATATTGTTGATGTCAGAATCCAATCGATTTCCATCATTGGTACGAATGATTCCCCCGGTATTGCATTTTAATAGCTTTTGTTAAATATACGCACTTCGCAACGAGTGCGAAGTACTGTCCTGAATCGTTGCAAATTTTTATTTTAATTTCCGGAATTCCGTCGGCGTCATCCCGACAATCTGCTTGAAGCGCTTGCTGAAGTAGCGCTGCTCCTGGAATCCGACTGAGAGTGCGATTTCATAAATCGTATCATCGGTCTCCAGAAGCTTCGACTTCGCTATCTTCATGCGATAATCGGTGATATAATCCGTCATGCTCATACCGATCTGCTTCTTGAACAGGTGGGAAAAATATACCGGGCTCAGATTCACGACCTCCGCCAGCTTTTCCGCAGAAATCGGATGATTATAGTTTGCCTTGATGTATTTAATCGCCTTTCTCAGGGTACGGACGTTCTGCTTCTCCATATCATCCATCAAAAGCTCAAACATCTGCCGGAACTGCTGCTTCAGATTCTGTTTGTAGATATCCAGCGTATAGGAATAATTGAGCGTCTTTTTTACCAGCTCACATTCCTCCGCCACACTCATATAATTCGCAAGCTGCGCCCCATTCACCTCGAAAAAATAATCCACAAAGGAATGAATATAGCCGCGGGTCTTATAATCTGAAAGCACATAATCCGGAAGGGCAAACAGATCGTCAATCCCTTTTTCCAGATCCTGATAGTTCAGCGTGTCGCATGCCAGGCGCAGAGCATCTACGATTTTCCGCATATTCTCATCATAATTTTCCTGAATCGAGTTTTTCTTATTCCAGTAAAGGACACGGCTCGTCCCCTTCTGCAGCCGGGTCCATGCCGCGCGGAACGCTTCATCGCGGGATTTCTGCACCATTGCAAAATCCGCGTAGCCGCTTCCCACACAGAGCGTGACCGTCGTCGCATAATTTTTTCTCGTATATTCATCAACCCTGGTCCAGACAGATTCAAACGTGTCCGTGATATTCTTTTCAAACTCCGGCGCGTAATTAATGATGGACAGAACACCATTAAACCGAAAGTCAAACATCATGTCATAGCAATACTCGTAGATGGCGTCATTCACGGCCATCTCAACCTCCTGCTGCATCGGCGTCAGATCATAGAAAAACTCCCGGTTTTTGAAATTCGGCATCGCGCCCAGGGTCTGATCAAAGCGGAAAAACAAAATGCGGAAGATCCCGTCCTGAAACCGCGTGTTCATAATATGATTGGCAAAGGTGTAATCCCGCGCCAGATCGCTGTCCTCGAACATCAGCTCCCAGAAATAAAGCGAGCGCATGGCGACACAGTTCTCGTGCTGAATCTGCGGAAGCGTGACCGTACGAATCACCTCGGAAAGCTTCGGCAGCTGCGCGTTCAGCTCCTTTATATCCAGCGGCCAGGCAAGATAACCCCAGATGCGGGCATTCACATTCAGAAGCTGATACATCAGGATCGTATCCCTCGGATCGCCGATTATCAGGATCTGGCAATTGTCCTTCAGCTCATGCACCTTACTAACAAATACCGCCATATCCATATCCACAAATTCACTGTCCACGATCAGCAGCCGCGGCAGATGAACCGTAAACTGACGAAAAAGTTCTTCATTGGATTGCACCCATGAGACCACTTTCATCTTGTTCTTTTCAAATTCTGCCCCTGCCTTCAGGCATTCAATCAGTTCCTCTCTCTTTGTCGCCACCATAACCCGTATCTGCATAGTTTCCCCCTTGCGCATTCCTCTTCCCGAACATTACCGCATACTTCTGCATCATCCCGCACCGAAGCCACGTTATTTTGCATTCTCTGTCCCTGACACTTTCTGCACCTGATTTTTACCATACAAACCCGGCTGCCGGACTTTCCTGTCCACTAAAACAGGCGGAGAGCGTCTCTCTGTGTAAATATCGTTTTGTTCCCTGATATTTTATCACAGTTGACGCTCTCCGTCCAGTGAGGGAGGATAAAACATTGATACTGTTTATAGCTTACAGATTATTGATTTCTTTTGCCCGGCAGCAGGAAATAAAGTGTCCCGGAAGGATCTCTTCGAGTTCCTGCGGCTGGTGGCATTTTTCTGTCGCGTACGGGCAGCGCGCCGCGAACCGGCAGCCCGGCTTCGGGTCAATCGGAGATACGATCTCGCCCTGCAACGGTATTCTCTTTTTCTCTGAGTGAATGTCGATGGTCGGGATCGCGGAAAGCAGCGCTTTGGAGTACGGGTGAAGCGTGTTCTCAAACAGCTCGTCCGACTCACAGGTCTCTACCAGCTGACCAAGGTACATCACACAGATGTTATCCGATATATGCTTTACTACTGACATATCATGAGTGATGAACATATATGTCAGCTTCTCGCTTTCCTGCAGATCCATCAGCAGGTTCAGCACCTGTGCCTGGATGGAAACGTCCAGCGCGGACACCGGCTCATCACATACGATAAATTTCGGATGCAGCGCCAGCGCGCGTGCGATCCCGACTCTCTGTCGTCTGCCGCCGTCCAGCTCTCTGGGGTAAGCCAGCGCCAGACGATCCTCAATACCGACGAGCTTCATCAGACGCTCGGTCTCGTCATCCAGCGCAGACCCGGTAAACTTACCGGAGAGCTTCAGCGGCTCTTCAATCGTCTGGCGGATGGTCATTCTCGGGTTCAGCGAGGAATACGGATCCTGGAAGATGATCTGCATATCATCGCGCAGGTCGTTGATTCCTTTTTTATCCAGATGAGTAACATCCTTTCCTTCAAAGATAATCTTGCCATCCGTGCTCTCCTGCAGATGGATGATGGTTCTTCCGAGGGTGGATTTTCCGCAGCCGGACTCTCCTACCACCCCCATCGTCTTTCCTTCGTCAATCGTAAAGCTGACATCGTCTACCGCATGCACCTTTCCCCTGGGAGAGCTAAAATATTTTTTGAGGTGTTGTATTTCCAATAATGTACTCATTTTTTCATGGCCTCCTTATATGTCCTGCATCGAATTTTGATGCGGGACGCAGGCCTCGCCTTCGCACAACGTGCGAACTCTAATTGGCGAGGCTCTCCTTCAGGTTGCAGCACTTGCAGGTATGGCCCGGTGTAAGCTCTGTCACCGGAATCTCACCGCGCCGGCAGGCGTCGGTCGCATAAGGACATCTCGGGCTGAAATTGCAGCCCTGCGGCAGATCAGACGGATCCGGCGGCAGCCCAGCGATCGGGGAAAGTCTCTTGACATGCGAGTTCAGATCCGGAATTGCGCCAAAGAGTCCTTTGGTGTACGGATGGGTCGGATGATCAAAGACATCCTCCTTTGTACCGTACTCAATGACCTCGCCCGCATAGACAACTGCCACATCGTCACAGACCTCTGCAACGACGCCAAGGTCATGTGTGATCATAATCATCGCTGTGTTAAACTGATTTTTTAAGTCGTTGATCATATCGAGCACCTGCGCCTGAATGGTCACGTCCAATGCGGTCGTCGGCTCATCGGCGAGCAGCAGATCCGGATTGCACGCCAGCGCCATCGCGATAACGACACGCTGCTTCATGCCGCCGGAAAACTGATGCGGATACTCTCTTGCACGGTTCTCCGCGATGCCCACCTTCTCCAGCATTTTGATTGCTTCCGCTGTTGCCTGCGCGTTACTCATGTGTTCATTGTGCGTCTTTACAACCTCCGCGATCTGATCCGCCACCCGTTTTACCGGATTCAGTGCAGTCATCGGGTCCTGGAAAATCATGGAGATTTTTCTGCCGCGGAGCTTTCTCATATTCTTTTCACTGATCTTCAGGATATCTTCCCCGTCAAGGTAGACCTCGCCGCCGGCGATTCTGCCGCCGGGATTCGGAAGAATCCGAAGGATTGCCTTTGCGATGGAGGTTTTGCCGGCTCCGGTCTCCCCCACCAGTCCAATGGTACGTCCGCGCTGCAGGCTGAAGGAGACGCCATTTACGGCATGAATAATTTTACCTTCGGAAGTGTATTCCACTGCAAGATTTTTTACCTGCAGAAATTCTTCGTTGTTATTCATTGTCTTCCCCTCCTTATTGCTTCAGTGTCGGATCCAGTGCGTCGCGCAGCGCGTCGCCGAACAGGTTAAATCCAAGTGTAAACAGACAGATGAACAGGCCCGGGAACAATACCAGATGCGGATACAGCGTTATGTAATTTCTTCCTGCTGTCAGCATCGCGCCCCACTCCGATGTGGGCGGCTGAACGCCAAGTCCGATGTAGCTCAGGCCGGTCGCCATCAGAATGTTTGCCGAAATACGACTCGCCGTGGTAACGATCATCGGCGACATGGCGTTTGGAATTACATGCTTTACGATAATCCGGAAATTCGAACATTTGATGGACTGCGCGGCTTCAATGTATTCCATCTCACGTACAGAAAGGATGTTCGCACGCATCATTCGCGCCATAGCCGGAATCGTGGTTACGCTCAGTGCGATGATGGTCTGTACAAAGCCAGCTCCCAGAACTGCGGAGATGATAATTGCAAACAGCATGGACGGCAGCGCCTGAATCACATCAAGGATTCTCATCATAATGTTGTCAACCTGACCGCCGAAATAACCGGATATGGAGCCCAGGATTACACCGATGATCAGTGCGCTGACCACAGATACCACGCCAATAGTGATGGAATAACGGCCGCCGTACAGAAGTCTGGTGAAAATGTCTCTGCCCAGGTCATCCGTGCCGCACAGGTGTGCCAGGGACGGGGTCTGGAACTGAGCGAGGATATCGATTGCCGCCGGATCATACTGTGTCAGGAACGGTGCAAAAATTGCTGCCAGACACAAAACCAGGATCAGGACGATTCCGATAATAGCGATCGGGTTTTTCATAAGACGAAGGAAAACCGCTTTGGACGCACTGTTCTTTTTTGCTTTTTCTGAACTATTCTTGCTCATCCTTTTTCCTCCTCTTCTTTCCGCCCTCATACTGAGACTTAATCCGCGGATCCACAAACGCGTAAAGCAGGTCTACAATCAGCATTACGATACTGAACAGTGCCGCAATAAAAATCACGGAGCCTTCCACTGCGTAATAGTCGCGGTTTGAAATCGAGCTTGTCATATACATTCCGATGCCCGGAATGGAGAATACACTTTCAATTACCATCGTACCGCCAATCATCATACCAAAGGTTGATCCGGCTGAGGTAATGATCGGGATCAGCGCGTTCGGCAACGCATGACCGAAAATCACTTTCATCTCCGATACGCCCTTTGCCCGGGCGGTCGTTACATAATCAGAACGGATAACCTCCAGCATACTCGACCGCGCCAGTCTGGCATTGCTTGCGAATCCGGCTACACCGTTTGCCACAATCGGCAGGATGTAATACTGAAAACCGCCGATACCAAATGCAGGCAGCCATCCAAGGTTCAAAGCAAAGACGATTACCAGCATCAGGCCCAGCCAGAAGCTCGGCATCGACGCGCCAACCAGAGAAATAATCAGGATCAGGCGGTCTGCGATGGAATCCTGCTTTACCGCTGCGAGAATTCCGAACGGTACGCCTACTATAATACCAAGAACTACCGTTCCAAATGCGATGATCATTGTCCGCGGAAGTCTCTCCAGAATATCCGCCAGTACGGAGCTGCTGTAAACATAAGAGGTTCCGAAGTCTCCATGCAGAATAGACCAAAGATAATTGCCCAGGCGTACAATATAAGGATCATTTAAACCGTGAAGCTCACGATACGCCTCCAGCTGTTCCTGCGTGGCCGAGCTTCCCAGCACAATCTGCGCGATATCCCCGGGGACAAAATACATCAGTGTGAATACGAGGATTGTCACAGCCAAGAGGATGGGAATCATCCATAAAATTCTTTTTAAAATATATTTTCCCATAGCACCACTCTCTTTTTAAGAGACGGGACCATTTTGCAGGTCCCGTCGGTTGTCATGCACATGTTACTGTTACTTACGATTCATCATGCTTTATTCATACACGCAGCATCCCGGAAGCAGGTAGCTGCCCTTCATATAGTCAAAGCTGCTGATGACGCCTTCTCTGGCGATTACGTAAACATTTCCTGTGTACAGGCCGTAGCAGTATGCGTTTTCTTCCAGATAGCTCTCAAATGCGTCTACAGTTTCCTCTGAATGGGTGTCCGGAGAAAGCACGGTCTCAAGCAGGCTCTGCAGCTCATCATCCGCGATGAAGTTTGCGGTTACGCCGCCGTCAAAACTTCTGTTATCAAACAGCAGGCTCCACGGGAAGGTTACATAGTCGTCGGTTCCCTTGATATCCAGAATCAGGTCAAACTGTGTGTCATCAAGCTTATAGGTCTGATACAGCGCATCCTCTACTGCAACGATTTCAGAATTGATGCCAATCTGAAGAAGCTCAGCCTGGATGACCTGCGCTACCTTATCCAGATTGTTGGTCGGCAGAGTCAGGATCTTAAGGGTGACGCCAGAAACATCTACACCAGACTCAGCAAGCTTTTCCTGAGCGGTTTCTACATTGTACTCATAATAATCTCTCTCATCCCATGCGTCGTCATAGTCTCCGGAGAGCGGATTTGCCATTGCGGAAAGAGTGGTTCCATAGCCGCCTGTCGCTGCGATCATGCAGGAAGAAGCATCAATTGCGTAATAAATAGCTTCTCTAAGCTCTACGCTCTGGGAAAGGATACTGTTCTCAGACATACTCGGAAGAATCGAATACATCACGTTGCTATTCAGCTCTTCCACCTGATAGCCGCTGGTTGCCGTGCCGTCCGCATAGAAGGAACTGATTACAGATGTGTCCATGTAATGTGCAACATCAATCTCGCCGGTCTGCAGTGCGGTTGCCATCTGGGTCGCCTCAGTGACTACCTTGTATGTAATGGTATCAACATTCTGGGTTGAAACAACACTTCTTACGCTATCATCCGTCTGCCAGTAGTTCTCATTCTTCACAAGTGTCAGGGTAGAACCTGCGATCATGTTTTCTACGGAATACGCTGCCGTCGTTACCGGCTTTGTCGCCATGCCATCGCCGCTTGCCTCATAAGCAGCCTGGGAGATGACCGGGACTACATCCAGGATATACTCGATCGTACCGAGAGGGTTGTCCGTCAGCTTGATCTCTACTGTGTAATCATCAATTGCGGTAACGGAATCCAGATAGGAATTGATTTTCTCATAGTTACCTGTCTCTTTCATCTCCGTGGCCGCCCACGCGTAATCCGCTGCCGTGATTGCATTTCCCTCGGAGTCTGTGATGTAATCATACATCTCTACATCATAGGTAAGATCATCGACCTTTGTGATCTCCTTCGCACATTCCAGCTCCATGTCCTCCAGCTCCGCGCCGAAATCCTTTCTCACTGCCATGTACTCATAGAATGTGTAACGCACTGCGGTTCTTCCGTTGCTCACCGTACCGAACGGAGAAATGTCGCTCCAGTCTACACTTACACCAATTGTTACACTGTCCGCCGTTCCTTCGGACGCCATCGCGTACTGCATCGGGCTAAGACACATTGCCACTGCCATCCCTGCTGCTAAAATACTTTTTTTGTTCATTTTTTCTTCCTTTCCTCACTTCACCTGTGTCTCAGGCGTGAATTTTTTTGATGGTTGTATAATATCACAGGAAAATCTCCTTAAAAATTACGCTATTTTTAGATTATGTGGAGAATTTCAAGTTATGCGAAATGAAAATTGTGCACATTCTGCAGCACTGCCCCGCGCGAAGCGCATCGGAATGGGCAGTGCGTTCTGCCGCCGACCGCAGGGAGGGGCGTTTCCATGCATCCCAATCCGACCGCGCCTCATTCCATTCCCCTGGCATCCGCATCGGATTCTGACCGGCTCTGGAGAACTCTCAGGACAGCTCGTCACACATTTCCAGAATCACCGGGGTAATCCTCTCCTCGGTCACTCCATCCTTTACTTTGGATGTGTAAAAAGCAAAGGTTCTTCGGTCATACCCGGATTTGTCCGGCAGATAGCCAATGCGTTCACCAGCATGAGTCACAATCACCAAGTTCTCAAAGGGCACTGCCTCCTTCAGACGCATGCCGATCTCCGCCACCAGCTCCGCATTCATGCTCAGGAGCGCCACCTGAGAAGGGTTCGCTGCGTGAGAAGAATCCGCCTTCTGAGAAGCGATATCCGTCACTGACGCAGATTCATCGCCGTTCGCCGAAGAAAGATTTTCCGATCTGACATAGCCGCCCGCAGCCGAAAAACAATTCTGAACATCCTTCATTGTGAGCACCATCAGCTTCAGCCGCAGATTCTGTGGTTCCGCATCCAGAATATCCAGCTCGATGCTGTGATTGCCCGGGATGATCATCCCGGCCGTGCCGTCCTTGCGAACCAGCTTCTGTCCCGGAAGAGAGACCGTCCGTTCTACTACATCAAAATCTATATCCTCCGCAAACTCCTCCGGTTGAATGGAATTCATGATTTTGATAATATCCACCGCATGCCGTTCAGCCAGAGCCTCGCAGCGGTCCCATGCCTCATAGCCGAGAGCCACTGATGCGTGTGATTTATCGTGATTGTACTTATAATAGTCAGAGCCGAAAATCGGGTTTACATTCGCCGCCGCGCCGCTGCACCAGAGAAAAACCGCGCCATCCTCCTGATACCGCTCCTCCAGATATGCGCTGGTCATTCCGGGCAGGTCGCCCGCCATGAGAAACTTTTTGTGTTCCTGATCCATCTGCATATAGCAGCAGGTTCCGTGGACGCCAAAGTTAATCCACTGCGCAATGATGCGGTCATTCAGATCCCGCACCTGCAGCAGCGCGACAGTATGATCACATGGTCCGGTAAAATCCATGCCCTGTCCCCAGGTACCGTCCTCAAACTGCTCATCCCGGCAGACATTGACATAGCTCTCACCGGTATGATAGCAGATCTTTGCCGGGCGCATGGTATCCAGGGCGGCTCCGACCGCTTTCACCGTCTGTGCAATCACCAGATCCCCATAGGCCATGACCCATTTCATCTTCTCCGGGTCGCCAATGTTTCCATCATGCGTGTTATCAAAGGTCGGCGCCTCATGAGAATGCGTCGCCGCAAAGCACAGATTTTCTTTTTTGAATCCATAGGCCTCGCCAAGTGCACGGCACATATCCGCCGACCGGCTCATATCCGCCGCGTCATACGTAATCAGAGCCATCTTGTCCTGCCCGTTGTCCAGCACAAGCGCCCTTACATAAAGGTCCTGATAGACCCCCTCAAACTCAATTGGCAGGAAGGATGGCGCCGGATACATGGATTCCGGCGGAGTGATACATTCCTTCCCTGCTGATGCCATTAACTTGCCCATTTGTCTGCCTCCTACTTCATTTATAGTATTTTCAGTCCCGCAGCAGCTCACGCAGCCTCTGATCATGATTGACTCTCTGTCCGCAGTTCCGGTCAAAAATCATCGTCGGGGTATCCTCTGTACTCACCTTATCCCACTGCGGAACATTGCCGCCGTTGGGATCCCCGTGCCGCGCCATATTTACCCAGGCGGAGCAGATAATTTCCTCCAGCTGCTCACTGACCCCCGGTTCAAACGCTGCTTCTATATAAGATGTATTATGGAACACATAAGGAAGCTCCGAACAGTGCCAGGCGACTGTACCGCCGCCGATGGCCGACTCCTTTTTAAAGAGCCAGTTCCAGACGTCTGCTCCGATCGTGATACGCTTTTCGACAAGCCCCAGCTGACCGTTGCGCTCCCACGCGTCCATAAATAACACATCCGCCGGATTGTTTTCCGGGTACACCCGCCGGAATTCCTGAAGAATTTCATCCGCCCGTTCGCCCCAGCGCTCCCGGCAGTGCCGAAGAGTCTGGGCTTCGCTCCACTGATTCTTATGTAAATATACGCGTTTCTGTCCTGTTCGCGCATCCGATTCAGATATCCTGTTCGGATTGCTTTGCAAATCCGGATTTTCGTTCTGCTCTGCAAATTGATTTCGCTCAAACAGGTTGGAACGTCCTTCCCCGAAGACATTTCCAATCATCATCGGGATCTGCTTTGTCTCTGGGCGGAACCCATCGTGCAAGGTGTTTCCTATGAGAAAACTGCCGTCCTCGACCGGCTCCCACCGATAGCTGCCGGTCAGGCCGGTTTCCCGGTTCAGCCGATCCTGCGCGTTCAAAGCCGCTGCAGCGAGATCCCAGTACGGTACCTTCTCAATTTCATGAATGGTCTCCTGATTCAGTCTAAGTTCCTCAACCACCAGCGCCGTCAGACGCTGCGCAAGCCTCCGTTTCGTCCAGCCGCAAGGAATCTCCTGCTCCTTGATTCCGCCGCTGTCAATCGCGGCCTTCTGAAACAGCCCATCCGCTTCCGGGCATTGCATTGCACATAGAATTTTCGAGACGCCTCCGGACTGACCGAACACCATAACATTTTGAGCATCCCCGCCAAACGCGCCGATATTCTCCTTCACCCAGCGCAGAAGAAGCAGAATGTCCGCAAACCCGCAGCAGGAGGACTGACGGTATTCTTCCCCATATTCCGAAAGATCCAGCCCGGACAGACAGTTCAGGCGGTGGTTAAAGGACACCACCACGTCACCGAATTTCGAAAGCTCCTCCCCATCATATGCGTACTGCTCCACACTTGAGCCGCCAAACCATCCGCCGCCATGCATCCAGACCATCACTGGCTTCTTCGCCTCAGGTTCCAGCGACTGCGTCCAGATATTCAGATACTGGCAGTCCTCATCCTGCGGCATATAATAATGCGGATCAACCTGCGCGTCGTCCGGAATGGGCGTCGTCAGCTCCGGGCACACATAGCCGTAGGTTACCGCAGATTTTACACCCTCCCAGGAATCAATCGGTTCCGGCATATGGAACCGCCGGGTGTTCGCATATTTGATTCCTCTGAAAATATAGGTATCACCCTTTTTCAGACCGGCAATCTTTCCTTTCGGCGTATCGGCAATTGGCGCCTCACTCGAAACAAGCACGCCTTCCTTCAACCGATCACAAAACATAGGTGTTCTCCTTTCTTCCCCTCTTGTTCAACCCCGTCATTTACCATTTTATTTCCGATCATAACTCACACGTGTGCGGTTCACTGCTCTATTGGCCACCGCACATCATCTGACCTCTCAAAGCTCACACATGCGCCCGCGGTCCGCCGCCGTACGTGCGGACCGGTCCTTTTCCTCCGGGGCCGAGCGCGCCGGCCTTTTCCACCAGATCGACCAGCTTCTCGTCGTGATTTTCACGCACCTCGCTCTTCCGGTCAAAAACCATCGTAAGGAATCGATCCTTTGTCACCGTCTCCCACTCAGGAAGCCCGGTGTGATTCGGGTCATTCGTATACGCAAACGCAACCAGCGCTCCCGCCATCTCATCCTGCACACGCTCAGAAACCCCCGGCACATACTCGGATTCAAAATACTCTGCATGATGGAAAATATATGCCTCGTCCGCATTGTGCCATGGAGCGCTGCCTCCGTAGCAGGGCATATCCAGCGAGAAAATCCAGTTCCAGGTCGGCCCGCAGCCCTGTTCGGCGCGCATCCGGCAAAGATTCCGGTGCGGCTTTCTCATAAACACGTCCACATACAATGCCTGAGCCTCCCCTTTATCCGGATAGGCCTTTAAAAACTGTTCCGTAATGTCCGCCGCATATTTTCCATAGCGCTCGCTCAGCTGTGCGACGGTCGTCTCCCGGCTCCAGGTATTGATATCTCCCAGCCGGTCGTTGTGATGACACGAGGAAGTGAATTCTCCCAGCACGCTTCCCGCCAGCATGGGAATGGCTTTTGTCTCCTCCCGGAAGCGCACGCCATCCTCCTGCGGATTTCCGAAAAAGTTCTTATTATCAACAGGCGGCGTCCACTGAAGCCGTGCCCCTGTGCGCTCGATAAACCGGTCATAACAGTAATTGGTTGCCTTTGCGAGCTGATAATAAGGAATGGTCTCAATCTCACCAATGGTCTCCTCATTCAGTCCCAGATACTCTGCAATGTCCCGCGCCACGAGCGCTGCGTTTTCATGCGTAAAATACGTGTCCTTTCCGGTGCCGCTGTGGATAGAAACCTTCTGATACAGCCCGTCCGCCGCCGGCATCTGCATCAGCTCCAGAATCTTAAATCCCCCGCCCGACTGTCCGAACAGCATGACATTGTCCGGATCTCCCCCAAAACCGCGGATATTCTCTTTTACCCATTTCAGCGACTGCACCAGATCCATCATCCCCGCGTAGCCGGAATCCTTATATTCCTCCCCGTAGGAGGACAGATCCAGATAACCCAGCACATTCAGCCGGTGATTGACCGACACGACCACTACTCTGCCCCATTTCGCCAGTTCTTCCCCGTCGTATGCGGTGATTTCAATGGCAGACCCATGCTCCTGTCCGCCGCCGTGGATCCATACCATGACCGGCATCTTTTTCTCCCGGCCAATCTCCGGCGTCCAGATATTCAGATTCTGGCAGAATTCACTCTGCGGATACCAGTAATGCGGCTCGGTAAACGCATCGCCCGGAATCCGTGTGCTGATTTCATCCGGCACCGGCCCGTAAGCCACCGCCGCCTTTACTCCTTCCCAGCAGTCCGGCTCTTCCGGAAGATGAAACCGCCTTGCCTTCGCGTATTCAATCCCCCGAAATATAAAACAGCCATCTGTCCAGGTTCCTCTCAGTTTTCCGTATTTCGTCTCAACCACCGGAAAATCCGGATTACTGATCGCCTGATGGATTAAACGTTTTGGATACACACCCTCGCCCCCTTCTATTCTCATTATCGTACTTGTTCATAACCCCGCCTATAATAAATGCTTTCCCACCAACCATGTCTTTTCCGTTCTGATAAACAACGACTCCCTGATTCCGCCCGGCTGAAAATCTGCAGCGGCCTTGCAGTCCTTCCTGACACAAATACTTTCACCTGTCCGTATTATTTGCTTACCCGTGTCCGCCAGAAGTTCACCGCATCCGCCAGCCAGCCGTCTGCCTCCGTATGAAAGCCCTTGCCAAAATTGTGCGGCGCATCCGCGACCCTCACAAACTGATGAGGAACCTTTTTCTCTGTGAGCGCCTGCGCCATCTGTTCCGAATGACAGATCGGCACCTTTTCATCCAGCTCGCCGTGAATCAGGAAGACCGGCGGATAGTCTGCGTCAATCAACTGCGTCGGGCAGATACCTTCATATTTGCCAGCAAGCGGCGCGAACGCACAGACAACCGCGCCCGGAGAAAGCAAGCCTCCCGTTCGGTATCCACACCTCTCCGCGCCCGGAGATTGTATGCCGCCCGTTCGATATCCCCACGCTTCCGTACCCCAAAGCGCTGCCGACACGCCGCCGGAGGAAAATCCAAAGACGGAATAATCCTCTGCATCCGGAAAACTCTGAATCATGCAGGAAACAGCGGCTCCCATGTCCTTCATCATGTCAGAGAGAAACGCATGCTCCTTCTTGGTGAAGCAGCTCTTTTCAGCTTCTGTACCGGCTGCTTTCCTTTTTCCCGCAAAGTCCGTCCCTGCTGTACAGATGTCTGACAGGGAAATATCTGTCATCGTGCGGTGTCTCCAGACCGCCACATTCACTCCCAACCGATCCAGCTCCACCGCAATTGGCACCCCGGCGCTCTTAAACAAATCGACCGTCACAAAATCCCCCGCCGGAATCACAAAGCACCACGGACTGCCCGGATGGCGGTGAAACAGGAAAATGCCGGTGCCAGCTTCCCCGTCAAGGTCAAAGTAAACCTCTTTTCCTGTTTCCAGTTCCTCAAAAATCAGATTGAGTGAAATCATCGCGTTATAGGCATTGCGCTCTCCCAGATCAAAGATCGTCTTCGAAGTGTTCTGCTCCGTCATTTCTCCTGGAAGGCAGATATCCAGAATCTTCTTTAATTCCGGATAGTTCCGGCAAAGCTCCATAATTTCATCAAACCTGGTTTCCATAGTAAATGTCATGATTCTTTTCAACCTCACATCCGTAAAATCAAATCATATTCTGCTGTATTATTTCTCAAGCTTTCACTCTGCCCGGCAGTCTGGCAAGCTTTCAGATAATAATTGTAATGTTTCAGAAAAGCTTTTCAGGAAACATAAAACCCGATTGCCGCCGGATGCTTCATCTGCACACACTCTTCCCTTTCCCTCAGTGTTCCGTCTTCCTCTACCGTCAGTGTGTAAACCGCGTTGTCGTTATGTCCCGCAATCATGATAAACCGTTCATCTGGTGTGAAGTGCACACCGCGCGGATCCTTGCCTGTCAGCTCAAGCTTCTGAAGCAGCTGAAGACCTCCTGTTCTTTCATCCACCGCATAGACCAGCGCATACCCTTTTCCTCTCACAAAGTCGTAGAGGATCGGCTTTTCCGGATGGAACAGCAGCTCCGACTGGTTATCGCCTTCCGAGAAAACTTCATCTGTATCAAGCAGCGCCTTCTCCTCCACAAGGCAGATATCCTCCGTGTCGCTGACATCATACTGCGCGATCACCGGCCGATTCTGATAATTCACATACAGATACGGCAGCGTCGGGTGGAACGCGCCGACCCGGGCGCCATCCCGGTTCGCACCGGACGGAATCGAGCGCAGATAATGCAGCTTCTCTTTCTGGTCATCCAGTTCAAAGAAATACACCCGGTTCCCTTCCAGATCATTTTCTGCATATAAATTCGTGTGCGGCCTCTGATACGCCTTATGCAGCATCGTCCGCGGACTTGGACCATCCTTGTGCCATCCCACATCACAGAGCCTTCCCAGACTTCCGTCCGCTTTCAGCTGGTAAAGGCTCGTCACCGAATCATGAGAAATCAGCCTGCTTTCAAAACCGCCATCTTCGTTCTGAACGACAATTTTCACGATATCCCCCACCGCAAAATGTGTGATGACCGCATACTCACCGCCCTCAGCTATCGTAATAAAAGAAGGATTTGCTGATAACGTATCACGACACTCCAGCTCCGTCAATTCCCCATTTTCTGGATTGATCTGAAATACATATACATATCCCATATCCTGTTCATCGGTTGCCAGCAAGCGATCCTTATTTACACAGATGCATCCGGCGTTCACCTGCGACGCCACGGTTTTTAAATAATGAAGCGCTCCAGTCTTCTCATCATACGCACAGATATGGATTCCCTCCGAACCACTGTAATTAAAACTCCCTATGTACGCATATCCCATTCCCCTGCTCCTTTCTTATTTTGCTGTCTTTTGCTCCAGTCAACGCCCTCAGGATGCTTCCGTTCTTGGACAAAAGGCACAAAATCTGTCTTTTCCTCATCGTAGCAGATGAAATGTTGATTTTCTGTAGTTATATTTTTGAATATGTGCAAAATTTTTGGTTCGTACAGGTGAACACACATACATTGAATTGATACCAAATTCTGAAAAATGTAATTTTTTCGTTTCAACAGCGAGCAGTCGCCAAATATCAGTGCAAGCCATATCATAAGGTGTCGGCAAGGCCAGCGGACACTGAGTGCCAGTGGCACTCATTTAGCGCCGACCGAAGCGTAGACCTTTATGACTCCGGCTGCCTGTCTCGTTGCTTCGCGGAAATAAAAAGGGGCTTAACAAAATATACAATTTCTTTAATCTGAACCATTCGAAACACCCCTGCTGATAAGCTAAAATAAATCCTGACTTAATATTGCTGCTTTTTAAGTTTTTGAGATTAGAGAGGTACTAAACTATGGAAGCAAAAGCACAGAAAAAGATAGGTCTGGATCTGACCGAGGGCTCGATTTTAAGGGGGCTTCTCATTTTCGCTGTCCCGATTGTACTTACCAATGTCATCCAGCAGTTTTATTCCCTGGTAGATCTGATGGTGATCGGACAATTTGTCGGGAGTACGGGAACCGCGGGAGTCTCATCAGGAGGCGAGATTGCAGATCTGGTGATGCCGGTAGCGACCGCGTTCGCGAGCGCCGGACAGATTTATATTGCGCAGCTGGTCGGCTCCAGACAGATCGACCAGACAAAAAAAGGCGCCGGGACGCTGATTACGCTGATGCTTCTTATTTCGACTGCGTTTATGATTATCACAATTGTATTCTGCGGTCCGATTTTACGCCTGATTAATTGCCCGGAGGCGGCGTTTGAGCAGGCCCGGGCTTATATGATCATTACGGCAATCGGTATGCCGTTTATTTATGGTTATAATGCGGTGTGCGGCATTTTGCGGGGAATGGGCGAATCCAGAAAGCCATTGCTTTTTATCAGTGTGGCAGCGGTTATCAATATCGTACTGGATGTGGTTTTGGTGGTTCTGTTTCGGATGGATGCGGCCGGAACTGCGATTGCGACAACCCTTGCACAGGTAGGCGCATTCACAGCAGCGTTTTTGTTTATGAACAAACATAAAAAAGAATTTGATTTTGAGCTGCGCTTGTCTTATTTCAGGCTGGATCGCCATGCAACCAGAGTTATTTTATATCAGGGGCTTCCGCAGGCCATCCGTTCTCTGCTGGTGCGGTTCTCGCTGCTCTGGGTGAACGCAAACATTAACAGCTATGGGCTCACGGCTACCGCGACGAACGGCGTCGGCAATAAGATTCAGAAATTCCTGGATGTGTTTACCACCAGCCTCAACCAGGCGGCCGGTGCAATGGTGGGACAGAACCTCGGAGCCAGAAAACAGGAGCGGGCCGGGAAAACCATCTGGTGTACGTTCGCCTGTACAATGACGGTTGCTGTTTCCCTGACAGCCATGTCACTGCTGATTCCACGGGAAATATTCGGACTTTTCACAAAGGATCCGGAGGTCCTGGAGATGGGCGTGGTCTTTATGCACATGCTGATAGCCTATTATTTTTGCTCCGCGGTTGTCACCGCTTTTCAGGCGATGGTGGTCGGATGCGGATTCGCATCCCTGAACTTCGCAATCGGCATTCTGGACGGCGTAATTTCCAAAATCGGTCTCAGCATTCTGTTCGCGACTGTGATGGGAATGGGAGTGTACGGTTATTTCTGGGCAATCGGATTTTCGAGAGTGCTGCCGGGAGTCATCTGTATTGCTTTCTTTATCAGCGGAAAATGGAAAAAACGGAAATTGCTGACGGAGTGAAGCAATTGAAATGGCTGAAATGATTGAATTGATTAACATGGAATTCTCGTGTACCTGAAATATAGTACTTAAAGTACTCAAATGGAAGCAAAACCAGTTGGATGGAGGATAACAAGAATGGTAGAGAAAAAGGCGTTTGGCAGGCTTGGCGATGGGAGGATGGTATCTCTTTATCGGATTACAAATCAATACGGGGAATATGTGTCGCTTCTGGATTATGGCGCAACCATCTATGAGATTATAGTAAGAGACCGGAACGGTCAATTAGGAGATGTGGTGCTTGGCGCACCGGGAGCAGACAGTCTGGAGACGTTTCCATTTATGGGAAGCACGATCGGGCGCTGCGCGAACCGAATCGCAAATGGGCGCTATGAGGCGGATGGGATACAATATCAGCTGGAACAGAATATGGGAAAACATTTCCTGCATGGCGGAAGTGGTAATTACGCAAAGAAACTGTTTTCCGGCTCGGTCGATGAGGCACTCCAGTCCGTGACCTTTTATTATAAGGACACTGGCGAGGGCGGTTTTACCTGCGATGCAGACGCGTATGTTACCTTCCGGTTCGATGAGGAGGCACGGCTCTCCATTATCTATGACTGGTCCGGCGAGGACACGACCATCTTGAATCCGACGAACCATTCATATTTCAACCTAGCAGGGACAAAAGATGCGCGGGGGCAGAAGCTTAGAATCTGTTCCGGAAACCGCGTATCCAGAGATGAGGATGGAATTCCGGACGGAGGAGAGATTCCGGTGAAAGGGACGGCCGCCGATTTTGAACAGATGTGGAGCATCTGTCAGGCGATGGAATCCGATAATACCGGGTATTTTGAAGACGCTGTCAAATTATATGACGAAGTTTATGTGATGAACGATAAAACCAGCCGGCCGGCTGCACAGGCGGCTTCCCAATCCGAAGCTGATCCGCAAAAAAACAGGCCCTTCCGGCTCCTGGCGGAGCTTTCTAGCCCGGAAACAGGGCGAACCCTTCATGTTTATTCTGATATGCCGTCGCTGGTCCTGTTTCTGATCCCGATTGAACCCGGCGTAACCGGAAAACACGGTCAGGTTTATGAAGGCTACTGTGGTGTCTGCCTTGAGACAGGCTTTGTCCCGAATGCAGTCAATTGCCCGCAATTCGACTCCCCGTTATTCCACAAAGGAGAGCAGCTTCACTCCGTCACGGTGTATCAGTTTGGGACAGAGTGCTAAGGAAGATTCCTTACGCGCCCTTGCGCAAAAAACAGACGGAATTCTTTCATAGAAAGCGTTCCGTCTGTTTTTTGCGCAGGACTGCGAGAGGAATTTTTCCGGCTATCGCCGGACGCAGCCCGCGCGGGCGAGCAGGAGCCGACAAGTTGCCTCCTGCTCGATCACAGCAAAATGTGTAAATTTTCAACATAATCGGCCTCCGTTTCTTTTTCAAAAATAGTCAATTGACAGCCCAAAAAGTTAGAATTATAATAATCAGGATTCTAGCAAAGGAGAATATCTATATCTATGGAATTTCAAAATCTGCTTAATACGACACATTCCATGCATCGAAAACTGGCCATGAAGATGATAGCAGATACCGGCCTGACTCCGGGACAGCCGAAGATACTGAATTATCTGTACTCACATGACGGAGCAAATCAGACAGAGATTGCCGCCGCCTGTTTCATTGAAACCGCGTCGATGACTTCCGTGCTGAACGGGATGGAAGCGAAAGGCCTGGTGGAACGTCGGCGTCAGAATGGAAACCGGCGCACGTATTATATCTTTTTAACTGATAAGGGAAAGGAAATGTGCCGGATAATCGACGCTGCTTTTACGGAGATCAACGAAAAGGTGTTTGTCGGCATTTCTTCGGAGGATGTTTCATTTTTTATGGATGTTTTTGAAAGAGTTTATGAACAATTAGCAATTATGCTGGAGGAGTTATGATGGATGCAAAAGAAACAGGATCAGAAAACAGAATGGGGACGCAACCGATTGGAAAACTATTGTTTACCATGGCTTTCCCATTGATTATATCCATGCTCGTACAGGCTTTTTATAATATCGTGGACAGTCTGTATGTATCGCGGCTGAACCAGGCGGCATTTAATGCGGTTTCCCTGTCCTATCCGATCCAGAATATTATGAGCGCGATTGCTTCCGGCACCGGTATCGGTCTGGTCGCGCTGATCTCCCGGAGCCTGGGTGAAAAAGATTATAAAAAAGCAAATATGCTTGCGAATAATGGCGTTTTCCTCGCGCTCTGCAGCTACCTGCTCATGGTATTGTTTGCTTTTCTGGGGCTGGATGCGTTTTTCTATGCTCAGACAGATATTCCGGAAATCATCGCATATGGAAAAGCATATTTGACCATTTGCTGCATGTTTTCATTTGGACAATTCGGGCAGGTCGTTTTTGAGCGACTGCTGCAAAGTGTCGGGAAATCTCATTTCTCCATGTATATCCTGCTCACTGGAGCAATCCTTAATATAATACTCGATCCGGTTCTGATCTTTGGCTGGGGACCATTTCCTGAAATGGGGGTTGCCGGCGCCGCAGCAGCAACCGTGACCGGGCAGATCTGCAGCATGATGGTCGGGATCGTACTGAATTTGCGCTATAATAAAGAGATCAGGCTCCAATTCAGGGGCTTCCGTCCCAGCGGCGCCATGATTCTTTCGATTTATAAAATAGGCGTACCGTCCATGCTCACCATCGGCATCGGCTCTGTGATGACCTTTATGATGAACCGGCTTCTGATCGCGATTGAATCTACCGCTACAGCTGCAGCCGTTTTCGGAGCGTATTTTAAAATTCAGAGCTTCTTTAATATGCCGGTAATCGGCCTTTCACATGGCATGAATCCGATTATCGGTTATAATCTCGGCGCCGGAAAGAAAGACCGAATGCTCAAAACCTACCGTTTAAGCCTGGGCTGCTCGTTTGTTTACATGTTTCTGGGAACAATGGCTTTCATACTTATCCCCGGGAGGCTTCTTGGTATTTTCAATGCCTCTTCGCAAATGCTGGAAATCGGCGTTCCGGCATTTCGAATTATAGCGATCGCTTTTACCATTTCCGCATACAGTCTCGTTACATCACAGTTCTTCATGGCTTGCGGAAAAAGCTTTCTCGCCCTGCTCATGAGTGTGGCCAGACAGCTGGTTGTGCTGATTCCACTGGCTTATCTGCTCGGTTACACGCTGGGATATTCTTACGTATGGTTTGCAATTCCAATTGGAGAGCTTGCTTCTGTCGCCATGGCTGTTTATGGAAGAATACATATTAAGAAGGCTATCTTTGACAAAATGAGATTATAGCCAATCGGACAGGGAACGAATGATAAGGCCAGTGTCTCTTTCCATGACATATTCGCCCGAAAAAAGCCCTTCCGCATTACTGCGAAAGGGCTTTCCTAATCGTTGCCTTACCACTTCTCAAAATGCACCTGGCTCTCCTCGTAGTCGGGATGCTCCCCTGCTTTCTCTTCTGCCGGATACCCAAATGCGATAATGGAGTGCGGGGTGACCGTCTCCGGCAGGGAGAACAGCTGTCTCTGCCGTTCGACCCGGTCCATCTGCGGCCAGGTGCCCAGCCACACCGATCCGATCCCCAGTCCCTCGGCCGCCAGTATCATGTTCTGTCCCGCGATGGCTCCATCGATCACCCAGTAGTCCTTTGCGTGAGGGAACGCGCGCTCCAGATCGCCTAAAATCAGGATGCCCACGTCGCACCCGCGAAGCGGCCACGCAGGATTTCCATTTGCGTCCGCCATCTGGTTCAGCACCGCCTTGTCACGCACCACGAGGAAGCTCCAGTCGCGCGTATTCGCGCAGGTCGGGCCGCTCATCCCCGCTCTCAGTATCGTATGCAAATCCTCATCCGTGATTTTCTGATCAGTATATCTGCGGATGCTCCGTCTTTTTAAAACGCCCTCGGTGAGTTCCATATATGCATTCTCCTTCCATACACTTCTATAAATTCATAGCAGCTATTGCTTTTCGCATGTTGTTCGTAAATTCCGCGGCGATTTCCGCCGTTCGCGCATCTTCAGCAAATTCCATAGCAACCATTGCTTTTCGCATGTCGTTCGCAAATCCGCTGGCGATTACCAGCTTTTCCATACATTTCCTGTGAATCCACTGACAGGTTCCAGCTTTTCACATATTTTTTGCAATTCCGTTGACAGTTCCCAGCTTTTCATATATTTTCTGTGGTTTTTTCGGCAATTCCCACACTTTACAGTCTCGCGTCCGGCAGCCCGCAGAACGCGTCCACCGGCGACACGCCCCTGAATTCGCTCTTCCCGAGCAGCTTGGCAATGACGGCTTCGATCATCGGACGATGGCAGCTGTAGGCGTTGATATAGGTCTTCACGCGCGGCACATCCTGCAGATGATACGGGTTGGAGAAGGATACGAAGATGTACGGCTCCTCCTCGCCATGACGCGGCACGTCCAGCGCGTGCTTCTTCGCCCAGAACAGGCGCACGGCGGTCTGGTTGGACGCGTGCTCGCAGTTCGCCAGATAAAGGGTCAGGCGGTTCTTCGGCAGGTCTTTTGTGCCGTGCAGCTCTTCTTTCTCTATGTCAAAACGCTCTGTCTCGAATCCGGCGGCCTGCAGCAGCTCCTCCGCGATCGCGGTCATGCTGCTCTCGATGGGATAGTCCGGATCGCCCGGCGCGGCCAGGCAGCCCTCCGTGATCTCGTCCTTCCCGAGCGTCACCAGCCGGATCAGCGGATATTTCTCCGGTGTCAGCGGAAGCACATCCTGATTGTTTTTCACCAGCGTCACGCACTTGTCCGCGCACTCTGCCTGCCACTGCTTCGCCTCCGGCAGCATCGAAGAAGTCGGCGCTTTGCCCGCCACCTTCGCTTTCAGGGCAAGGATGCGCATCAGCGCTTCATCGAGCCGTTCTTCGGTGAGGAATCCGCTCGACAGCGCATCCAGCATATACTGGTAATCCTCATAAAAACCGGTTGTAAATACAACCATATCGCAGCCTGCCATGATCGCGGTCGGGATCGCCTCTTTGCGCGGCATCGCCTGTGTGAAACCGCTCATGATGGTCGCGTCTGTCGTAATCACGCCGTTGAAGCCGAATTTTTCGCGGAGAACGCCGGTCAGCAGCTCTTTGCTTAAGGAGCCCGGCAGGCAGTCCTCAAACCGCAGATCCGGATTGATATCCATCGCTACATTCGGCTGCACAATGTGGCCGACCATGACGCTCATCAGTCCATCTGCTATCAGCTGCTGGTAAATCGCGCCGTAGCTGTCGTACCACTCCTGCGCGGAAAGGCTGTTGTAGGTCGGGTGCAGATGCTGGTCGCGGAAGTCCACACCGTCCCCCGGATAATGCTTCGCGCAGGCCGCCATGCCATTCTCCTGCAGAGTGCGCACATACTGCGAGCAAAAGCTCTTCACCCGCTCAAAATCCGAGCCGCAGGTGCGCACATTCGTGATCGGATTCCGGTAATTCAGGTCGAGGTCGCAGACCGGCGAAAAGGTCCAGTTGATACCGACCGACTCGCCCTCCACCGCGCAGACCTTCGCAAACTTCTCCATCATGCCGATGTCGTCCGTCGCCGCCACGGTCAGCGGCCATCCGAAATACGTCCCATCGCTCAGGCCACCGGTACCGCCCTCCTCCAGATTCGCCGCCTTCAGAAGCGGAATCTTCGCCGCCTCATCCAGAGGCTCGAACCAGGCGCGGATATCCTTCGCCGGCGCCGGCCGGTAGAGAATCCCGCCCACATTGTAATCCTTCACCAGCGTTTTCAATTCCTCAGAGCCAAAGTCCTGCCCCATCACGCAGAACAGCTGGCCAA
The DNA here is from genome assembly GCA_021202075.1 of Lachnospiraceae bacterium. Taxonomy (GTDB): domain Bacteria; phylum Bacillota; class Clostridia; order Lachnospirales; family Lachnospiraceae; genus Choladousia. The sequence continues at coordinate 47,170 of JAJQDT010000116.1, forward strand.
CCTTCTGTTCCGGCGTCAGCGCGGCGAGCGTATCCTCCACCCACTGCACCTGCTCATCGGTTAAATAAAATGGTTTTTCCTGTAAGTTCATATGCTCCACCCTTCCCTTTACATCTGCCTTCCATTCGTATCCCATTCGTTGTCTTTTTTGCTGCCTATATCATACTACAATTCTCATCGATTGTCCGATTCTTTTTTCAGGCCAATCTATGCGGAATCTGAATAGATGAATTTGCATGGAGCCTCCTCTCCCGCCGAAAATAATGCCATTTTTTGCTTTGACTTTTTCAGAAAATAAATGGTATAATTTTATCATATTCAGAGTCATTATTACTATATATCCGGTTAATTATGATATCTGCGTATCTCTATTCGGGCTCCGGCCGTAATAGGAAGCTTGGCATTCCCGGCCAGATAAGGATGTGTATAGGGATGAAACGAGTGAAGGCAGCCTGCATTTGCCAGACCTTGCATTTTATGCTTAAGGAAGATCTTGGACATGATTATGCTGTAAAAATGGTTCAGGAGGAAGTCGCACAGTACAAGAGAACACTCGAGCGGAATCGGACGCAGTATAAAATCATCGACGAATCCGAACAGCCGGATGGTTCGATCATGCTCAAGGTGATTAAGCAGTATAACAACAGCCCGGTCGGCGATTATCTTAACTAAGAACCTGTTAGAAAACAGGTTGAAAAGCAGCTGAAGTGAAAAAACAAATCAAAAATTTAAATTTCTCCTTGCAATCCGGTCAATTATCGTTTACTATAGATTGCAATGGAGATATAGCTCAGTTGGGAGAGCATCTGCTTGACGTGTAGAGGGTCACAGGTTCGAGTCCTGCTATCTCCATCAAAGAGCCGGGGATTGTGCCCCGGCTCTTTTGCAAAGTTATTCCTGTTTCTCGCTGGCTCGCCTGATCAGGCAGTCTTTCCCAAGAAACGCCGCGCCATAGCAAAGGATTGTCCGATATCCTTCAATCCGAAGGTTTCTCGCGTATTGCATCCGCTCAATCTGGTCGAGCGCTTCCTGACATTCACTCTCTAAGGTAGCGTTCTTCTTTTTTCCTGGCCACTTGGCCTCGATGACGATAGCTCGCCTGCGTCGACGCTCTTTGATGGTGATATCAGCTCTTCCTTTTCCCTGTTCTGAATTGGACTTTACCTCATATCCCGCCCCGGAGAACATACCTGCGACAAATGCGTGGTAAAAGTCCTCCTTATAATCATAATAGCTGATGGTATCGAAAAGAATGTCCGAGACATCCTCCGTCAGTTTTTCGTCCTCTCCATTCCACCACTCATCGAAAAGCTCGCTGCGGTCTCTTTCTTTAATATTAGCCTCAAACCAGGCCTGCACGGTATCCTTGAAAACAGATTTCACCTCTTCATTCGGGATACGAAGAGAGATTTTTCCCTCCTGCGGGGTCATTCCTTCCGGAAGCTCTTCAGGCAATACCTGTGTCAGATAACCGGTCAGATAGAGGATGCTCCAGAGGTTGTCTTCGGAGGAATGAGCAATATCATATGTTAAATCTTCCCGGATCCGCTCCTGAATCACGCCCCCGGAAAGCAGGGTTTCAAACTCTTCTTTTACATACATACCTGGCAGATCAATGAAACGCCGGATGATGTTGTTATGGCTCGTGTCCAGCCAATGGTTCCCCGGCTTTGCTTTTACATCCTGACTAAGTGCCAATACATGGAGCATCACATCCCAGGGGCAATAAATCTCCATTTTCCCAAAGCGGTAGCCATCATACCACCGTTTTACTTCAGGCAATGCTTCTGACAATTCCGCATCCGTGAGGATCTGCGCTACTTCTGTTTCCGTAAACCCAAAGCAATCCTGATATCTGATATCCGAAATAGAATTGGATACAAAATTGTTCGCACCGGTAAATATGCTTTCTTTTGCCACTCTTAAGCATCCAGTCACAACGGCAAATTTAAGATTCGGATTGGACTTCCACGACATCCCCAGAAGCACACGGATGACGTTCAGCATCTCATCATAATAGCCATTATCGCTGGCTTTCGCAAGGGGAACATCATATTCATCCACAAGCAGGATCACTTCTTTTCCATAATGTTTACGCATCATGCGCATCAAAAGCTCCAGCACGTTCTTGACTTCGAAGAGCTCCCCTTTACGCATACACAGTCTGTCAAATGTCTCTTTATCCGAAGGCAATTGCTTCTCATCCTGCAGCAGATAAATATGCTCATTGCAAAGATTCGAGACTACAAATTTCAACATATCATAGGCATCCTGAAAATCAAGCCCGCTGACATCCTTCAGCGTCACAAAAATCACCGGCCACTGGTTCATCCACTGCGCACACAGCTCCTGATTTCTAGAAATCTCCAGTCCTTCGAAAAGCTCACGGCTGTCTTTTCGGATGTCAAAAAAACTCGCAAGCATGCTCATCGCCAGTGTCTTTCCAAATCGGCGGGGACGGGTTATTAAATTCACCTGAAACGGAACATCCATCATTTCACTGATGAGGTGCGTTTTATCTATATAGTAGCAGTGCTCTTTACGCACTTTTTCAAAAAGATCTATGCCGTAAGGCAGAGGAATCATCGTCATTTTTCATCACTCCTTTCTTTCCTGGTTTTCACGGATTTCTTTTACATAGATTCTACCATGCAAATTCAGAAATCACAATAGAAAATCTTGACAACCGTTACCACAATTGCAGTCCCATTTTACTAATCCTTCCTTTTCTCTTATTCCATTCAAACGCAATAGTCAAAACTCTTTTTATGCCTCCCATTCTATCATATTCTTTTGCAGATTGCTGTACAAATTGTAATATATTTACATTGATCATTTTCTCACATTTTGTAAAGTTAATGGTAATGTCTTTGTACCCTCAGATTTTTACCAATTCCAGAATCCGTTCGGCATAAACGGTCGGGCTCTCGTCATCGGATACATCTATGGAATAATCAAAATCCAGATACTGATCCGCATATTTTTCATAATCTTCACGCAGCATTTCTTCAATGCTTTTTCCTTCTTCTACCATGAACGCCCTTTGGCTCCGGATTTCTCTGTTTACCACGGTATCTGCATCCGGCAGCAAGCGAATAATTATCCCATTTCTTCTCAACTGTTCGATCACGCCTGGATGAGAGGTTGACAGCGCACCTGTCGCAATTACATATCCATCCCATCCGGCAGCTTCTCTAAGAACATTGCCTTCCTCGCTATAGAACAGCCTTGCATGGGTGAACGGACTAACAAAATCGTCTTTTGGTATTTTAGCGAAAGCTCTCTCCTGCGCAATTTCATCAATATCCGCAAACCTATAGTCAGATATGGCTGCAATTGCTTTTCCTGTTTCGGTTTTACCTGCTCCAATCGTTCCGATTAATACAATATTCATGGGCCCTCTCTTTCTTCTCCGTGCTAAAGTTTTAAATACTATATGTAGTTTGTTCTATATGTAATTTAACATCATTTAAATAGTTTGTCAACATCTTTTATGTTCAAATATCGTTCTATTTGCATATAATAATTATTATATTAATTTTCCTCTTAATCCGACTTAACAGAAACAGGTGGAATAATTTCCCATACAATAGCAAAAAGAGAGGCCTGAAAGATTCTTTATCTCTTTCTGGTCTCTCTTTATTTCATTCTTTAAGCTTTGCCGGTTAGCATTTCATCCAAAAAACAGACATGGCATCCGCAAACCAGAGCGTCAGCGCTGGTATCAGCAGCATTACACCAGCCGGACTTATTTCAGAACAGCTCCGGCACCCAATGCTTCGGATCGACGTCCATGAATTTCGCGCGCTCGAAACGGTCCTTCTGGTCGTAAGGAACGGTGCAGTCGAAGATGGCTTTGCACGCGACGCCGGTCGCCCGGATATCCGGAGAGTAGGCCGGGCTGTTCGACGGGTCGAGCGGGTGGCACTGCACGCCCGGGATCATGACGATGTCTTTGTCCGCCTGGAAACGGGTGGTCATCGCCCACATCACGTCCTTGATGTCGAACGGGTCGACGTCCTCATCCACGAGGAAGACGTGCTTGAGTTCCGCGAATGCAGAGAATGCAAGCAATCCTGCCTGACGCTGACGTCCCTCGTCGGACGGCATGGATTTCTTAAACTGCATGATGGCAATGTATTTTCCGCCGCCGGAGGATGCGCAGTAAACGTTCAGAAGCTTGCCCGGCATTGCCTTTTCCACCATCGCGAGGATGCTCGCCTCGGTCGGGATACCCGCCATAGAAACATGCTCCTCGGACGGTCCGATGCAGGTCTGCATGATCGGGTTTTTCCGCGTCGTCACGGCCTTTACCTTAATGACAGGGAGCGCCGCGTTCGCCGGTCCGCAGTAGCCCGGGAATTCCGGCATCGCCTTGCCTGTGCCTGAATTGATGTCCTCCTGGATGCGTCTGCCCGGGAGCACCTCTCCCTCGATCACGTACTCCGCATTTGCAATCGCACGCTCGTTGATGGTCAGGCATTTCACCAGCTCGACCGGCTGGTTGCGGATCGCGCCTGCGGCCTGCAGCTCGTCGTAGCCGAGCGGCGTTGTCGGCGGCTCGAAGCAGGAGGCAATCTCGATCGCCGGATCGACGCCGATCGAGATCGAGATCGGCAGCGGTTCGCCCTTCGCCTCGGCCAGCTCAAAGAAATGGCCGATGTGGCGCGCGCCCGGCTGGAAGAAGATGGATATCTCGTCCTTGCTCTGCAGGCACATCCGGTGAATCGTCACATCCGATGTCCCGGTCTCGGGGCTGGTCGCGTAGCACATGCCCAACGTGATATACGGGCCTGCGTCCTCCTCGGTGTTTGTCGGAGCCGGTACCAGCTTCCGCACATCAAAGTCCGGATCCGTCGCCAGATGCACGACCTCCTGGCACTTTGCCTGCTCCCGCGGGATCTCCACCGGCGGGATCGGGTTCGTCACGCTGTCCTTCAGCAAAAAGCCAAGCCTCTTCGGGTCGCAGTCCAGCAGCGCGCCCACTCTCTTGCGGCTCGCAAGCAGGCCAATCAGCACCTTCGCGTCCGGATGGCCCTTCACATTGTTAAAAATCATCGCAGGACCTTCCTGCGTCGGGCGCTGCACCGTTCCGCCCGCACCCACATGGCGGTAGACGCCGGAGAGCTGCGCCATCGGCTCCACTTCCACATCTGTCTCTACCAGCTGCCCCGGCATGGTCTTTAAAAGCTCCAGCGCCGAGCGCAGATCGGTTACTTTGTTTGCCATCGTCGTTTCCTCCTGTTCCCTTTTTCTTGCAGTTTTTACTCCTGAGCGTTTTTTTCTGCGTTTTGGCTCCTGATTCTGCTCATGAGCGCTTCTCGCAGCCTTTTCGCCTTTGAGCAGAAGTATCTCATAGCCACCCGCTGCTCCCACCGGTCACAGCGCGCAGTAAAAGAGCCACAATTTGCAAAATAACTGTATATTTATTTCCTGTATTTATCATTATAATTTGCTTTTATAATAAACTATATTGTATCTTTCCTGCCTGCGCATACGCACCATGCAGTAAAATGGCCGCGCAGCCTGAGACAAATCCTGACTCGGATAAACCGGAATAAAAAATTTGCCATTTTGCGCAAAAATCGTTTGTAAGTGCCTAATCAGGCGGTCAGAACCTTCTCCAGCACCCGGTTTTCCCCGCACAGCTCCAGTTCGATCGGCGCTGCTGCGGATGCGCCGCCCATCTGCAGCCCGGAGACCGGACGCGCCTGTCCATTGGAGGACGCTTCGCATGCGGCCCCCGCCGTCAGATTCGTGACCGTGACGCTCTGCCCGTCATCTTTTCTTACTACCTCGACCTGCAGATTCTGCCCCCGGAAGATCAGCGTATAGACCAGACGCCCCCATTCTTTTGGAAGAACCGGGTCGATGCGAAGCTTTCCGCCAAGCATCCGCAGGCCGCCGAACCCGTACACAACACCCTGCCAGATACCGCCGAACGAAGCCGTATGGATGCCCGCATCCGAGGTCGTCATCACCGGCCCCAGGTCAATCTGCGCGGACTTTTCAAAGAAATCATAAGCCTGATCCATCTCTCTCATATCCGCCGCGAGTACCGCGTGGGTGCAAAGAGACAGAGAGGAGTCATGCAGCGTCCGCGCCGCGTAGTACTCCCAGGTCGCCGCCTTGACTTCATGCGGGAACAGATCCTCGAGCAGGAAAAACAGTACGAGGACATCCGCCTGCTTGCTGACCTGGATTTGATTGATCTGCGTCAGGTTGTAATCGCGGAACAGCCCATTCACAAAGTCCTGCGCCTTATATTTGGAAAGGTCGATGTCCTTAAGCGTCAGGTAGGTGGAATCCTGCGGCAGCACCCCACACTCGTTCGGAACCGGCAAAAATACCTTGTCCACCTTCGAGACCCACTGCTGATAGTATGCGTCAAGATCAAGCTTCTGATTCAGAGCGGCAAACAACGCCGGATTGCCTTCCCGCAGCTGCTCATAATACTCCATCGCCTTGCGGATGTTCCAGACCGCGAGGTAATTGGTAAACGCGTTGTCGGTCTTGTGCTCCTTGTACTCATCCGGGCCGACCACATCACAGATATGGTAAAGCCCATCGTCTGTCACCGTCTCCGAAAACTCTGTCACTCCGGTCTCGGGGTTCACGCTCTCGTGAATCTGGCGGCATTTATCCTCCAGGCGCGACACCCAGAACCGGGCCGTGTCAAAAATCAGCTCATATCCGTATCGGTCCATATAGTCCTGGTCGCCGGTGATCGCGTAATATTGCCACACCCCAAATGCGACATCCGCTGTGATATGCTGCTCGATGAATCCGGACCAGACCTTGATCGGCAGTCCCGTGATAATATCAACATCCTGATACTCCGGCGTGACCTCGCCGTCGTCCAGCCACGCGGACTCCCACGGGAACATGGCGCCCTGATAGCCGTTGTGCTTTGCCTTCGCATGCGCGCCCGGCAGCGAATAATAACGGTATTCCTCCAGCTTTCGCGCGGCCTCCGGCTGCGTAAACGCATAGTAAGGCAGCAGGAAAATCTCCGTATCCCAGAAGCAGTGGCCCCGGTAGCCCTCGCCGGAAAGTCCCTTCGCGCCGATGTTCATGCGGCTGTCATGAGCCGGAAGCATCAGGCGCATATGATACTGCGCGAAGCGGATCGCAAACTGATCGAAATCAGCAGCCCCGCACGCATCATCTTCCGGCGAAGCATCGTCTTCTGCCTGCACCGGGGAGCATCCCCGCCCATTGGCCGGGATATCCTCCGAACTGCTGCAGGAGGGCATTTCTATATCTGCTCCCTCGATGGTGATCGGCACACGATCCCACACCTGCTCCTTCCAGGCGTTCGCCGTCTCCTGCGCAAGCCGCCCATAGCCCGCTTCCACCTGCTTTTTCAGCTCATTCAGAGAAAACTGCTGCAACTCCTGCACGGTCATCCCCTGCACATCCAGATCCCGTGTTGTATAGACGTTGCAGTGCTTTTCAATAACCAGCGTTTCTCCTTTTTTCACGTTCAGCTCATATCCGCCGTAGGCCCTGCGCAGCTCCATATAAATCTGTGTCGGCACATCCAGAGCCTTTCCATCCTTCGCAAAGCTGTGCGCCGTGTTCAGCACGAAAGTAATCCCGGATTCCGTCGTCTTCGGGACATACTGGATATAACGGTTCTCGTAAAAACGCTTGTCCCCGTCCGTAAAATGCTGCGCGCCGGTGTTTGTCACCCGCCCGTCGATACCGGATTTGATTTTCAGATCCACGTCTCCCAAAAGCGGCGTAATCTCCACGCGGATGGCGAACTCGTGCAGCCTCGTCAGCGACACCGTCCGCAGGAAAATGAGACGCACCCAGTCTCCCTGCGGAGACGTCCAGAGCACCTCCCTTTTCAGCTCCGCCGTCCGGATGTTCAGCTCCTTCGTGTAGGTCTCAATGTGTCCCTGCTCCAGCGTAAAGCGGTCGCCATTGATCCACAGCTCGATCGCAGTCATATCCGCCGCATTCGGCAGCTCCGTCACAGCCGTCGGATCACACTTATTGAACGTACCGTTGATCAGCAGATCCCGCGTCTCATTCAGATACCGCTCCTCGGCGGCGCTGCGAAGCCCCAGATAGCCGTTGCCAAGCGACATGATTGCTTCCGTCTTTCCCAGATGCGCGGAATCAAAACAATCCTCCCGCAGGATCCACTCATTGACTTTACTGTAATCCATCCCCATTTTTCTTCTCCCGTATCAAAACGTTCCGTCCTGCTTTCTGTTCTTTTGCCAGATGGCAAGACAGCCGTTTCAACTAAATCTGCTGGTTTTCTCTCCGATTCTGTTTACTGGGCGCACGAACTGTTCCGTACCTCCACAGCTACGGGAAAAGTCCATTTAAAATCACTGCTCGATGGGACTTTTCCCTGTACTATTAACGTTATCATCCGTACTTCACAGCAAGCGCGAAGTACTATCCTGAATCGTTACTTCGTTTTCATTTCTCACCTGCAGATGCTCTCAATCCAGTCGCAGACCTCGCCCGGATAATCCGCCTCGCAGTGCGGTTTGTCCCAGACCAGCGCGTAATCGACCGGCTTACCCGCGTTCGCCAGCTCAAGGGCGAGCGTCATACCGATGATAAAAGAGGTATCCGCATCGCTCGCGCCGACCCGCACACGATAGTATTTCGCCTGATCCGACGTTTCATCCGTGCCGATGAAATTCAGCGGATTATTCAGATATTTTTGATGAGTCAGCGCCTTGTCGCCCGCAGCCAGGACGTACGCCGGATAATACTTCGCATACTCCTCCGGGAACTGCTCCTTCAGCTCAGCGATCGCCCCGGCGATTTCCGTATTAAAATGTACAAACGGCTGCTCCGCAGTTCCATACACTTTGTTCTCTCCGCTCTGGCAGGACAGAATATCGAACGAGGTGCAGGGTTTCATCCTGCGGCGATGGTTCAGCACATAGGTATCCAGATCCGATATCGAAGCCTTTGCCCCGTCCCAGGAAAGCCAGCCACTCTTGTCCTTCCCCTGCAGCGTCACGGTCTCCGGCTCAAACGGCGGCGGCGTCGGCGCACCCTTCGGCGGGCGGGAAAGCATATCGCCCAGTGTCGGCGGTTCTGCCGATCCGTCCATTGGAGGTTTACTCAGCGCCACACCCGGGCCTGCGTGCCCCTGCAGCAGACTGATGTCCTCCTCCGGGCCGCCCACAGGCGGCTTGTTCAGAGCCACGCCAGGTCCTGCGTGTCCCTGCATCAGGGCGACATCGTCCGGCTCGCCGTCCTTGTCATCATCCCCGCCAACCGGCGCCATCGCTTCGTAAGTATAATTTCCTTTTATATAATCCTCTACGGAATACTCCTCCAGGAGCTCGCCCGCAGACAGCTTCGCCAGGAATTTTGTCGCGGAATCATCAATCCTTGCCATCAGATACTCATAAGCGCTGCCGCTCCTGCCGTCAGTGTCCAGAACTATCGGCGCTCCGGTGGACGGATCGGTCAAACCGAGGCTGTTGAAGTATTCAATATAACGTTCGCGAAGCTTTGCAGAAAGCGCTTCCTCAAACGGTGTCATCACACCCGCCGGTCCTGCCGGAGACGGCTCGTTCTCTTTGTCAGCCGAGAACATCCACTCGTATGCCAGATCTGCGTGCTCCAGGTCAATGATCGGGCAGTAGATCTGTGAGGCGTAGACGTCGTCGCGTTCGTCCATAAATGCGCCCGACTCCTCCAGGTAAGAATCATAGTTTTTGTTATTACCAGTCACGCCCAGCAGCGTCGACATCGCGCCGCCCGCGCTCCAGCCGACCGAGATGATTTTTTCCATATTTCCCGGCAGCACGTCTGCATTGTGACGCAGAAAGCGGATGACCGTCTTTAAATCCACCAGGTTGGACGGGATTTTCCCGCAGAACTTTCCATCTGCGTCTTTCGACTCACGCCCGCGATTCCCGCAGGTCACATAGACAAAGCCGCGCTCCAGATACTGCGGACCGAAGCAGCGCGGGCCGCCCAGCCACATGTGCGGCATCTGCATATAACCGGCTGAATTGTTATTCATAATCACCGGAGCCGTCGCGGCCGTGAAGCCGTTCATGCTTCCCTCCGGGTCAATCACGCCGCCTTCCTTCATATAAGGTGCCGGAACAAAAATGCTGAGCCGCTGGAACTTCGGAGTCGTCGCCTTCAGCGTATAAAGCACATCCTCCAGGCACCAGCAATTGTACTTCTCATCAAAAAACCACTGGTCTCTGACATCAGCCAGCTCCAGCGTTTTATTGATAATGGGAATTGATTCAGGCATTTGCAAACCCTCCTTTTTTGTCTGATTGAAAACGACTCTTCCATAAAGCAGATCCGGTCATTTCCATCGTTATCAGGTTACCACTTTCATTCAACATCCGGCGGCTGTGTCAGTCACGCCTGTCCGAACATTATTTAAATTTTACATCAGACAGATATGTCTGTCATACAGATCCGATTATGATTTTAATTATGCATCAGCAGACATCTGCGCCTGTCCTGTTCATCATATTATTACTTGTATTCTACATCAAACGGCCGCGTCGGTCATACTGCATTTTTTACGGTCTTTCATGCAAGAATTTCATTAGTGCCGGCAATTCCCCTTTGTATTGCTTCAGAAGAATCGGGACACAGCATCCGTGTGACCGGCAGCCGGCGCTGTCATTTCACACTGTCATTTTAGATTCCGATCCAGCCAGCCCCAGAGCACCTTCATATTCCAGTCGCTGGAGTATTCCTTGTCCTCATGATCCGCGTTCGGCAGCGGTACAAACTCCACGCGCCCCGCTCCCAGCTTCTGGCAGATCGCATTGACAAAATTCACGCTCTGCATAAACGGAACCAGGCGGTCCATGCAGCCATGTTCCACCAGCATCGGCGCCATCTTTTCATTGATGTAGGTAGCCGGATTTGCTTTCGCCAACCACTCATCCGACAGCTCCGACAGCGCTCCGCCCATATAGCTGCTCTCCGCGGATTCCGGCGTATCATGGTCAGCAAAGCTCACACCATTCGCGCGCGCCTGGTCATCCATCGGACGAAAATCCATCGGGCCAAACTGGTCGACCGCCGCCTGTACCGTGCAGTCGCCATCGAGAACCAGATCCTCCTCACCCGGGAACTGTCCGTTCGGGATATTCATGCCCATGATCGCCGCCAGATTGCCTCCCGCGCTCCCGCCGAGCGCACAGATTCGATCGGGATCGATGAAATATTGTTTCGCATTTCGTCGAAGGAAACGAAATGCCTCCCTGCAGTCCAGAACTGCCGCCGGGAAGATCGCCTCACCGCTCAGCCGATACTCCACGGATGCGATCGCATAGCCATGCTCCAGTCCCTTCAGATACGTGTCCATATGATCATCGCGCTTATCTCCCATACCGAATCCGCCGCCGTGGAGATGTACCACCAGCGGGAACGGACCATCCCCCTCGTCCGGCAGGTACAGATCCAGGCACTGCGCCTTCGACTGGTTTGCGTACGGGATATCCAGGTATTTGCGCTTCACCCAGCTGATATCCGCCATCTTCATCTCAAATCCGCCGCCCGGCTCACCCTCCGGGGCATCGGAGAAACGAAGGGAACCTTCCAGGCTGTCGTAATCCTCTACGCCAAACGCTTTCTTTTCTTCGCTCATATTTGCCTCACTTTCTAATTCCCATCCGGCCACGCAGCGCTGTTAAACGCATTTCAAGCCACATCTAAAACGAATACTCTGCCTCAGATGTTTAGCGCAGCCGAATTAGCTTTTATTATTATAAAACAGGCCAGATAAAGAAACAAGTGGGCCGTGTAATGATTCTTTCTCAGGCGGCTTTCTTTCCTTCTTTATGCACACGCACAACTGCCTTCGGGCTGCTCTTGATCGCGTCGAAGCTGATCGCCAACAGCAGAATGATACCCTTGACCGTGTACTGCGTGTAGCTTCCCCAGCCGGCCAGCTGCATACCGTTTGAAATCATCTGCATGACGAAAATACCTGCTACCATACCGACCACATTTCCCTTGCCGCCCATCATGCTGATGCCGCCGATGATCGCTGCAGTCAGACAGGTAATCTCCGTGCCGGGGCCTGTCGTCGCAGATGTCATGTTCTGCTGTGACAGCATGTCCAGCGTCGCAATCGCGAAAATCGCTCCGGTAAGGGAAAAGCAAAGCGTCTGAATCAGGTCCGCCCGGATACCGGACAGACGCGCGCATTCCTTGTTGCCGCCGACCGCGAGGATATCCCGTCCAAAATGTGTTTTGTTGAGAACCACCCATGTAACCGCTACAACCAAGATCGCCAGATAAACATCCAGCGGAAGTCCAAAGACCTTTGTTTTATAGAGAGCCCGGAACGCGTCCGGCATACCCGAGTAGGATTTCGAGGATGTAATGGTATAGGCAATTCCTTTGAATACCTCACTGGTGGCGATCGTGACAATCAGCGGAAACAGGTGTAGCTTCGACGCAATCAGCCCGTTCAGCGTTCCCATCAGGAATCCCAGCACAATTCCGATCGGCCATACAATCCACCACGGAAGGCTCGTTTCCACCATAATTATACCGGAAACGCAGCCTACCACTGCCATCTGATAGCCAACCGACAGGTCAATGCCACCGCCAATCATAACAAAGCAGATGCCCATGCCTGCAATCACAATATAGGTACTCTGTGTCACAAGGTTATAAAGATTTCTTGCAGATAAAAATCTTGAGTTGAAAATGGAGAAAAAGATAACCAACACGACCAGAATGATATAGACCGTTCCCTCCCGATACAGATAGGATCCGGCCGCTTTCAGCTTTGCCCCGAATGAGTTATCCTGCATATTGTCTGTCCTCCTCGTTATAAGCAAACTGCGCCCTTTCTTCCATGAGTCTTGACGCATCCATACACAATCCGTCTCTTAACACATCACTCCGAAAGTCCCGACGCGAGCTGCAGCACACGTTCCTGCGAAAATTCTTCCTTTGCCAGCTCTCCCGCGACGCGGCCCTCGCAAAGCACGATGATCCGATCCGACATACCGAGGATTTCTTCCATATCGGAGGAAATCATGATCAATCCCTTTCCTGCCTCGGCCAGCCGGTTCATCAGCTGATAAATCTCCTGCTTCGCTCCAACATCAATCCCTTTTGTCGGCTCATCAAAAATCAGAACCTCCGGGTCAGCCGCGAGCGATTTTGCCAGCACGACCTTCTGCTGATTGCCGCCGGAAAGGTTCATTACCATTTCTTTGATATGAGGCACCTTGATACTCAGCTCTGTGCGGTATTCCTCGGCGAGCTCCCTGTTTTTCTTCTGATTGATAAATCCAAAATGCGTCACCTTTTTGAGTCCGGAAAGGGATGTATTAAAAAGCACAGTGTTGTGCAGGATCACCCCCTGCTCCTTCCGATCCTCCGGAATCAGCGCAATTCCACGGTCAATCGCCTCAGCGGGTGATTTAACGGATACCTTTTTCCCTTCCAGAAAAAGCTCGCCGCTCTCCATCCGTTTCGCACCGCAGACCAGCTCCATGCTCTCTGTGCGCCCCGAGCCGACCAGTCCGGCAAAGCCGAGTATCTCCCCCCGGTGCAGAGAAAAGCTGATATTTTCCACGCTGTTTCCGGTGAGATTTTTTGCATCCAGCAGCACCTCGCCGGGCTCACTGACTCTGCTCGGGAAGTTCTCGTTCAGTTCTCTGCCTACCATCAGGCTCACCAGCTCTCTGCGGTTGGTATCCGCCGTCCGCAGCGTTTTAACAAAACACCCGTCACGCAGGACAGAAATCCGTTCCGTGATCTGGAATACCTCCTCCATGCGATGGGAGATATAGATCACCGTCACACCCTGTTTCTTCAGTTTTTCGATAATGCTAAAAAGAATCTCCACCTCATGAGTAGCGAGAGGGGCAGTCGGCTCATCCATAATCATGATTTTTGCATCATTCGAAATCGCCTTCGCGATCTCTACCATCTGCTGACTGGCCGGCGAGAGCTGAGAAACCTTCAAGGATGGATCCAGTTCGAATCCATATTCATCAAACAGCTTCTGCGCCATCCCCGCGAGTCTCTTTTTGCTGTAAATTCTTCCGGTTCGGCTTCCCATATAAATATTCTCAGCCACCGTCATCGGGGTCACAAGATTCACATCCTGATAGATGACGGCTACGCCCATCTGCACCGCAAGCGCCGGAGTCATCTGCTCAAATTCTCTTTCGTCAAAGCAAATCCTTCCGCCCCCATCCGGAGCAATCGCGCCTGCAATAATTTTAATCAACGTTGATTTTCCGGCTCCGTTTTCCCCCAGAAGCGCATGGATTTCGCCGTCCTCAAAGGTCAGGGAGACGTCATCCAGAGCCCGGACACCCGGATAGGTTTTGCTGATGTGTTCAAGTTTAAGCATAGGGTTCCCCCTTTTTCATTAATCGGATAAACGGAGTGCCCGCACCCCTGTCCGCCTGACGCGGGTCGCAAAGCTGTCAAAATACTCTTTGCTCCCCTGTGTATCTGAACGGGGAAAGGTCTTACCGGCCTTTCCCCAAAGCTGCCGCATTATGGTTCCTTGTCTTTGCAAGGCAGCCCGCCTGCAGGCGCATGTCCCTGCCCGTATCCGGCAGATACACGTCGGGCCATATGGCATTGGTTACAAATGACAGATCAGATTACCGCTACTGCCATCACTCCTGCGGAGTAAAAGTCCCTGCTTCCTCATCAATCGTGATAACGCAGTCGCCGCTCTCACTATCGATGAAAGACCAGAGCCCCGGAACCGCATATTCGGAGGAGGTATCCACATTCGCCAGCCCAGTCACCGTCACGGTCTCGCCATCCTGCGTATAAGTACCTGCGTATACATCCGTCACCATCTCGCTGCCCGGCAGATAATACTGACAGGTGCCGTCCTCATACAGGTCAAACTCCAGCGTTTCGGTTCCAAACGCGCCCTCATAGTCGCACAGGTAAATCGTTGCGCCTTCCGGTGCTTCTGCCGCCGCATCCGCCGCTTCTGTCTCATCCTCGCTCTCCAAAGCGCTCTCATTATAGCCGTTCTCGGAATCCCAGTAAACCGTCAGGCCTTCCTGTGAAAGAACATCCTCATAAGTATACGCTACAATCTGAGATTCGGAATCGAAGAATACCAGCTCCGACACACCGTCATTCTGCTCCGCCTCAATCGGATAGTACAGTCCGATGCTGTTCGGATTGCTCTTGCCGTAATCTACGCCTTCCTCTCCAAACATGACGGAGTAAGCCAGGTTTGCCAAGGTGGTCGCCGCGTCGCCGCCGCCAAACTGGCATGCACCGCGGAATACGCTTGCGGTACCCGCTTCATCGGAAACCGAACCGATCAGGTACTCATACTCGTCACCCATAACGCCTGCGGAGAAGAACGCAAATTCTTCCTGTTCCTCCTCGGAATAGGTATCCATGATATACTGGCTGCCCGCAGTAGACACCAGCGAATTGTAACCGATGATCACACGCACATTCGGGTTATCCGTAAGCACCCCCGCCACTACGGAACGGTTGTCTCCGGAAATATCCATCTCTGTCGTGCACGCATCCAGGCTCTCCACGCGCTCCGCAATCATCTCACAGTAAACCGGGTTCTCCACCTTATCAGCTTCGTCTACTACATCGCCGACCAGATTAACATACTCGCCATCCTCATTCTTCAGGTACGGCTCAATGATCTGCGCCTCACCCGCACAGCGGCTCTTCGCGTCATCACTGATCGTCGAACTCAAAAATGCCACATCCCAGTCGCCGTCCGGATCCATGTTTTCCTCCACCCAGGTCTTAGTGATGGATGCCACATACATACCGATCATATACTCATCATCCGCAGATACCGCATCATAGCAATCTTCTGAGATTGAGCCGGTGCCACCGCTGATCACAATTTTGGCCCCATAATCTCTTGCTTCCTGAAGCACATCCTCCAGCGTCTCTATCTCACATGGAAGCACGACGATCATTTCCGCCTCCATCAGCGAGAAGTTCTGAATCTGCTGTGTCTGTGTCGAAACGCTGTCATCCGCGGATACCACCTGCACCTCATAGCCGAGCGGCTCAAACAGCTCCGTCAGCGCTTCAGCCTCCAACTCACTGATGCTGCTGGACATATTCTGCATGCAGACGCCGATCAGTCCGCTTCCCTCCGCGCTCGCGGCGGTGCCCATCCCAAGGGCCGCTGTCAGGGTCATCACTGTCATTCCCAAAATGAACCTTCTCTTCATAGCGCAAAATCCTCCTGTTTGCAAAATCCGTGTTACAGTTACTTCCTTATTCTGTCACCCCATTTTCCAGAATAGCTTCCCTGTGCCATATAACCATTGTATGGTCTGTAAAACCGTTCCAAATCTTGTCCGGGTATTATTTGCCCATCGGCGGCTTTTTCTCACCAACCGACTTGCGGATCTCCGGCATATACTTCTCTACATCCATCAAAAGGATTCCGATGATCAGGAGAACCGCCAGAATCATTCCCAGCCAGCCAAAGCCAAAGCGGACAATGTTTACAACCTTATCCGGCTGAACCTCAGCCATCGCGTCGTACCCCGCCATCGCCAGCAGGAACGCCGGCAATGCCTGTCCGAGACCCATACCGATCTTAGAGCCGATCGACTGAGAGGAAGCCATAAAGCCCTCCGACCGGATTCCGGTCTTCCACTCGCCATAGTCCGCAGAATCCGCGCAGAACGCGTAGAGTCCGGCAAACATCGGGCTGATGCCAAGAGAACGAATCACGGTACCGGCAAGAAGCATGTTTACGTTCGCGCCCGCCAGTCCGGTGATGAGAAATCCAATCGCAAGAATAATTCCGCATCCAACCAGGAAAAGCCGTTTGGAAAACTTGTTGGAAATATAAGGCATAAACAGCAGCATTACAAGTCCGGGAGCCTGTCCGAACGCCATCAGCTGTACAAGAACCATCGGGTTGTTAAGGACAATGTTGCAATAGTAAATCTGGAATGCCACGGAATTCGCGTTAATCAGCAGGATAATCACACCCAGAACCAGCGCGATCCAGAAATAACGGTTTTTCAAAACTGCTTTCAGCTGCTCCATCATAGGAACATCGCTCTTCGGAGCCGGTGCTCCCGGGCCTTCTACTTCAACCTTCTCATCCACTCCGACTGTCTCTACACAGAACAGTCCCGGGATCATAATCAAAACGCAGGCAACCACTCCAAGGATAATACCTGTATTCGCCCAGCCGACTTGTGTATAGACGGCAGCTACAGCAGTGCTGACGACCAGACCTACAATCCCGTTCATCAAAGATGAGAACGTCGAAGTCGTGTTACGGTCTTTCGGGTCACGCGTCATACGGGCCAGCAGTGCGGTGTGGGCAACGCCAACGATCGTGTAAACAATACAGTTCACAAATATGTAGGTAATATAGGCATAAATAATCTTTGTTTTTTCCGCCCATTCCGGATTTACCCGGAAAATCAGCGCCATACCGAGCAGCATCAGTGGACCTGCCAGAATCAGCCATGGCCTCGCTTTGCCGAGCTTCGTATGTGTTTTATCGACAATCCCGCCCATAATAAAATCCGTTATGCCATCAAACACACGGCAGATTACCATCATACTTGCTACCGCGGCCGCTCCGATCAACGCGGAATCCGTGTAATAGCTCAGCAGAAAGCTTGCAAATACAGTACTTACCACATTGCTGCCGCCGGCGCCACACCCATATGCAAGCTTCCGGCTCACGGGTATTTTTTTACTTTCGTTCATTTTACAACTCTCCTTTTCATTTCCTTGACGAATGGCCATTTCGTCAATGTTTTTTTCCATCCGGCATCCCTCTGCTGTCTGTTCTTTCTACGTATGTCAGCGGGCAGCCGAATAGTTCTTACAGCATTTTGTTTTATAAAACAATATTTCCTGATAAACAAGATTATATTCTGTGCAAGATTGACAAGCAATTCGAATTGTTGTAAAATCTATTCCAGATTAGAATTGTTTATTTTTTCTTCTTTTATTTCAGAAGTATCTTTTGCTTTGTGAGGTTTTTACATATGAATCTGGATTACTTTCGTGAATTTATTGTCCTGGCAGACTGTACAAATTATCTGGAGGCCGCTGAGCGCCTCTTCATCGGGCAGTCCACTCTGTCCAAGCACATCATCTCCATGGAAAAGGAGCTTGGTGTTCCCCTGTTCGAACGGACCTCGCGAAAGGTTGTGCTGTCTAAATACGGCAAACTGATGCTGCCCTATGCAAATACAATTGCCCAGACCCAGTACAGCTATGCTTCCGCGCTTCAGAACGAGCTGGAGTCTGAGCGAGGCCGCGTGACGGTCGGGACGATTGCCGCCACCGCCAAATACGGGATCACCGGCATGATCGCCAGCTTTAAAAGGAAATATCCCACCAGCAGCATCCAGATGTTTGAGGGCGACCCGGATGATCTGGCTTCTCAGTTAAGAGAACGCAAATGCGACGTGATATTTGCGCATCTGCCGGAGCGCAACGTACTCGGTATGTCCTTTAATAAGATCCACTATCTTGATGATTCCCTGGTCTGCATTCTCCCCAGAAGTCATCCTCTGGCCGGCCAGAAGGAGCTGCCGCTGGAACAGCTCAAGGACGAGACCTTTATCGCGCTCGCGGAAAACACCACCGTACATCAGCTGATTCTGGATTGCTGTTACCGCGTTGGTTTTTCTCCCAGGATTGCCTTTCTGTGCCACCGGGTGGACAGCGTGCTTGACCTTGTCACCAAGGGAATGGGCATCGCAATCCTGACAGAATATATGACAAACCGGCCGGAGGACGGCAATTTCCCCGAAAACGCACCGTTCGCGGTCGCCAGACTGCTTCCCCGCACTGCGGTGTCTGTCGATCTCTGCTACCGGAAGGATGAAGATCTCTCTCCCATGGCAAAGCATTTTGTCGATCTTGTGCGGGAAACCGTATCCTCCTGAGACTGCGGACTGTTATTTAATCACTGTCATGGACAGGCCTGTGATCAGCATAATAAAGTCAGATCTGTGCTGCACATAATAGTCCTTGTATCTTTAAATCATTGAAGGAGTTTCTACAGAAGCAAATGAAACGCTCAAAAGGTGAAAGGAATCAAAACGAGTCGGATGGGTAACCCGACTCGTTTTATCTAATGCGAACTCCAGTTCATGCAAACTTTATTTTATATGAACTTCATTATCCAATCACTGTCGCAAGAAACTCAAACACCGCGGCAAGGTTCTCATCGGTATAGAAGAGGTCGTCCTCATGCTCCGCGCCCTCGATGATACCAAAAGACACCTGCTCTTCGCCGAGCAGCTCAGTCAGGCGGTCCGACAGATTTACAGATTCCGTGTAAGGAACACTGGTGTCAGAATCGCCGGCCTGAATCCAGGCGATGAGCTCTGTGTTGGTAAATTCATCCACATAGGTCCCCCAGTAAGTGGTGTAGGTGTATTCCTCGTCATCCATAAGGTTTTGTCCGAGGAACTGGCTCTCAAAGGAGGAGTCGGTTCCAAAGCTGCTCTCGATTCCAAGCTCCGCGTATTCGTCATCCATGACATAAAATTCAATCGGGCCGTAGAAATCTACGAGAGCGGTCACTTCCGAAGAGTATTCGATGTTCTCATCCACGTCACCGTTCAGAGATTCTACATTGGCGGTCAGAGCGGTCATGACGGAGAGATAAGCGCCCGCGCTCTCGCCCCAGATCACGATGGAGTCGGAATCAAAGCTGTATTCGTCCGCGTTGGCGCGAACATAACGGACAGCCGCCTTTACATCCGCAAGGGCTGCCGGGAACTGTGCTTCGGAGCTCTTGCGGTAATCGACGCTGACAACGGCGTACCCATTTTCAAGACCAGCGGATATAACTGGCTGGATGATGTCCATCATCTGATCGCCGAACATAAAGCCACCGCCGTGTACCACTACGATTACCGGGAAGGGGCCGTCACCTTCAGGAAGATAGATATCGAGCACCTGGCTGCCAGAATCGTCGGCATAGGCTACATTTGAATAATCCGCATTGCTTTCGGAGGAACCAGAAACGTCGCCCACACTTTCCGCTGCCACGGAATATGGCAGCATGGAGCTATCGGCAGTGGTCAGTACCCATTTGGCCAGATAGTCGTTTTCGCTGTCAAAGAAATCTGCTATTGGCATCTCTCCGCTATCCGATTCTGTAACGCGGGTTATGATATTGCCATCTGTAAACTGCCAGGTGACTGTATAGGTGGTATCACCAAATGAGGAGTTGGATTCTACAAGGGTAGCGTTTTCCTCATCGTCAAAGGTCAGTGTCCATACAACGGTGAAGTCGTATTCCGTTTCCTCCGTATAGACGAAGGAAGTTCCGACCAGTTCATCCGGGATAACGTCGCTGACAATAGCGGTATCGTCAGCTTCAGAGGTGTCGGCGGGAGATTCTGCCTCCTGGGGATTCATTGTGCCGTCCTCAAAGACGTTCCATACGGAAGACCCGTCTGCGTTGAAGAAACCTGCTTCCGGGGTGCGCCCGGTATCCGAGGTGTATTCCCCTGCAGAGACCATATAGCCCTCATACGCATCCTCAACCGTATATTCTCCAGAATAAACAGTCACGCCGGTGTTGGGGTTGTCTTCGGTGAGCGCGTAGGTGCCATCTTCGGACAGTTCCAGCGTCCAGGCGACGGTAAATTCCATCATCGCCTGCACCGACTCTTCATAGGTGTAGGTTCCAGCGACGTCCGAAACGGAAACCGCAGATTCCTCCGCAAGTGCAGGTTGTGCACATACTGCCAGTGAAAGAACCGCAGCAAGTGCAAGTGTAGCGAATTTTCTTTTCATTTCTTTCTTCCTCCTTTTGAGTGTGAATGGCCGCTTCATCCGGCTGACCGGGCGCTGGCTGTCATAAAGTGTCCACAAACCATTTCACGCTGTTTGCTTTAATTGCGCAACAAGGTGGGTGGTATTTATGATCGCAATTACAATCGACAGCGCCATTTCAGTGATGGAGAAAGTTTAATGCAAAAAATCAGGGAAAGCAATTCAATTTGACGGGAAAGCTATTCTGTTTCGGAATAGTTTTGTGTAAAAAACACAGACACGTTTTAGAGATGTTCCTGTATGCTCGTCATTTGTTTCACCCCTGTCAGATATAGACAGGAGCGAAGGTGCCAGGCTAAGAGACAAGGTACCAGCAGCTTGCATCGTAATTTCTTGTACATTCTGCTTACCTGTTTCGCCGATAGCACATAGCAAAAATCCTCAGCAGTCTCCTCTCCGCTTCGGTCGGCACTAAGCGAACGTCCACTGGACGTTCAGCGCCCCACTGCACCTACATTTTTTGCTATGCACCCTCGACAAAACATTCTGCACATTACGCACAAGTTCTTACGATACGATCCGCTAAAGCGCTGACAGATCTACCTGATAAAAATACCCCTTCGGTACTTCTTCCGGCTGGTAAAACAGAATCATGTACCATGGGAAATACTGAATCCCGTCCTCATTTTCCACATTTCCTTCGCAAAAAACGATCTTTTGGCCAAACGTCCAGTTCTCAATCCGCGACACATGGTCAAGTGCGAGATGCTTTTTGTAGTCGCGGCCGGATTTTACCTCGATCAGGTCGATTTCTGTCCCATTCTGAACTACAAAATCCAGTTCGCCCATTTTCTTGGATTCGTAATAGTTAAGAGAAAAGCCGTTGCCTTTGAGGGACTGAGCAAACACGTTTTCCAGAATGCTGCCCATATTGACCTCAAGCTCCCCCTGTAGAAGATCAAACTGTATATTTTTCATGCAGGCGGCGCAGAGAAGTCCGGTATCGTTCAAAAACAATTTAAAGATACTTCTCTTTTCATTTAGCCGCAGGGGCGCCACCGGCTCCGTAACATTATAAGATGGCAGAGCCACTCCCGCGTCGGCCAGCCACAAAAAGGCGTTCTCATAACGGTTCTGTCGTCCGTTTTCGTCCACACGGCTTAAGAAAAATCTGCGGTTCTTATCATTCAGCTGTGATGGAATGCTGTCAAAAATCGCCTGAATCTTCATTCGGTCATTTCCGGAAGCATATCTGGCGATATCGAGACGATACAGCTCCAGAATGTCCCGCTGCGCCTGGACAACCTTTCCGATATCATGCGTTGTCACATAAGTCTGAACCACCGCCGGCATCCCTCCAACCACAATGTAGGTGTAAAAAAGCTTCTTCATCGTGCTGTGTATGGCCTCTGATACCGGCCGGTTCTGCTTACAGCACGTTCTCAATAACTCAAATGTGGAGTCCTGTACGCCATTTGCTGCCGCGTATTCTTTAAACGTCATGGGATACATATAGCAGATTTCCTCATATCCGACCGGATAGGATTTTACCTCTTTATATCTGACGCCCAGCATAGAGCCCGATTCAATATAATCAAAACGGCCATCTTCCACCAGAAACTTGATCGCGCACCTCGCATTCGGGCACTCCTGAATCTCATCCAGAAAAACCAGCGTTTTTCCCGGCTCCATCTTCTGCATTGTATACGCAGTCAGATTCTCTATAATAGTGTCTGCCCCCAGGCTTCCGTCAAAAATCCTCCCGGCCTGTTCATCCGTGACAAAATTAATCTCCACAAAATAATCATAATACTCCCGGCCAAACTGCTCGATAATTGTGGTCTTTCCAATCTGCCGGGCTCCGATAATGCAGAGAGCCTTCTTTTGTGGTTCCTCTTTCCACGCTTTTAATTTTGAATAGATCTCTCTCTCTAACATATGCAGCAATACCTCCGCTTCCCCGGCGATATAATAATACATTTCGTATGTTATAACACCCATATATCTGCATCGGTTGTGAATGATGTTTCGATTCTATATTCGCGGCTTTCATTGTATGTCTATACCCACGCAGCGGATATGGACAATGGCCGTGGCAATCGCGAATCGATTTTCTTTTACGCGACTTCTATTGTAACATTTTTCCGAAGTTTTTCAATAGTATATGCTACTTTTTTCGCAGTTTTTTCGTGCTTTGCGTCACTTTTTCTATCATTCTTCCTTGCAATCCCAGTCTCTGGACTGCACCGCGTTGAGTATCGCCGGACATAGATTATTAAGCTCCTGAAAAAGAAGTCAGATAAACCGGCAGAAAGGGAATCCGTCCACGGTTTATTCATGCACCAGCATTCCAGTAAACTGCGGTACCTGAAAATTCTCACAAAACAACCTGCATTTGCAGAGGAAAATGAAATAAATATTTTTTTCACACAAGCGAAGCGTCTCGTAATTCGCCTGTCCCTTGGCAATGATCACATCCGATTCATCCCAGACATTTTTCGCCTCCGGGGACAGCTCCGGCAGCCATGTCCCCGCAATTCCGTTGCCGTTGCCATATACCTCGGCCACCTCCTGCAGGCCGATTTCCATGGCATCCTCCATCGTCACATCATTCGAGACCGGCTGGCCCTTTACCAGCACCTTTATGCGAAGCTGCGGATACTGTTCCCGGATCACTTCCAGAAACAATTTATCCAGTACTCCCTCTCCTGCGTTGTCCGTCAAAAGCAGAAGCTTCCGGGATCTGCTTAAATCCCGCTTCAATTCCTCATAGGCCTCACCTGTGACGCTGTTTTGCTCCACTTCCTCCAGAAGCTTCTCCAGACAGGCCTCCTCCACATTTTTCACGGCAGAAAAATCGATGTAATTTCCCACCAGTGAAAACTGCAACGCCTTGAGAAGCGGATCCTCCGCGCTGTGAATCTTCTCCCGGATTCCCTCTGCTTTTTCCAGCATAAGCTGATTGTAATAAGACTTTTCCCTGGAATAGTCCGGGGTCTGGCCGAACATTTCCTTCCGCACCCGGTCGATGTCCCGCACAATCACCGGCGCGCAGGTTTCCACCGAAGCCTCCGATAAAATTTGAAACATACTCTGTAAAAATGCAAGCTTCTGATCTTCTGTTGCACTCTCAGGTATATTATTGAACTGTTTTTCAGCCAGACACTGGATGCATTCCGAACGCAGTAATGTACTCATACTATTTTTCTCTCCTTAAAAAACCAATTACATAAACTTCCGGAAGAATTCGCACTGTGCGTCGTTGCACGTTGCGGCAATTTCAGATCTCATATTCAGATGGAAGACGTGTCCAAGCTCATGATCCTTGTCCCCATAAAACTGAAATTCACACGGCACCTGGCATTCCATAAGGCGGCTGTAGAGAAGCGCTGCCTGCGACTGGAGGAAATCTCCGGTACAGGTCATGAAATAGGTCGGAACATAATTCTCCGTAATCGTTTTCGGCACACAGATTTTCTCCAGATTCTCCTTTGTGGCTCCGTCCGCAAACAGATCATTCATAAGTTCCATGGTCTGGCTGTCCATGCCGACTTCTTCGTCCATCCAGTACGCGCCGCAGTTCAGCGCGATCGCGGTCGGGCGGAAGATCTGTGGAAACGCCCCCTCGCTGCGCTCGACGGCAGGTCGGTTCGCCCATGAAAGTTCGCTGTGCGAAGGGCGAACCTGCGGAACCGTAAACGGATACAGCGCAGCGTATTCCGGATTCGTGCAGATTCCGGCGTAGAGTCCTAGCGCGTGCGCGCCGGCAGAATCCCCCACCATGAAAATATGTTCCGTGTCGAACCCATACTCCTGTGCATGGGAGAGCACCCAACTCACCACCAGATTCGTGTCCTCCTGGCACGACGGGAACTTATACTCCGGCGCCAGGCGGTAGGTGAAATTCACCACAGCAAATCCTCTCTGGGTCAGGCTCATGCAATAATACTGATACAGCTCTTTATCTCCATAAACCCAGCCGCCGCCGTGAATACTGATGATGACCGGGAGCGGTTCGTCGTTTAAATTTTCAGCGAAGCCGGTATCCTCTTTCCCTCCAGATGCATTTCCTGCCGGCGAATCTGCATCATCCTGCGTTTCATTTTCCTTCGGGCGGTACACGTCCAGCAGCTGACAGTCCGCGTCTGTGCCGTAGCGGATGTCGTCAAACCGCCGCACATCCTCCGGCGTCGTAAGACCGGCGTCCCGGATGTCATCGTTCTTTTTAAACTCTCTTCTTAATGTATCGCTTGCCAGTGACATAATAAATGATCTCCTTTCTTTCCACAATGATTGCCCTTTTGTTGTCTTTTCCTAACCCGGACAAGCCTAAACCAAAGCTCTGCTATTTTACCGGGAAAATGTTCTTAAGCACCTAAACTACCGCCTCAATCAGCAGCCTGTCGCCGAGTACAATCTCCTGTATTCCCGGTTTTTTGTTCTTATTAAAGTTAAAGCTAAGCATATAGCCTTTTTTCAAATGAAAATAATCAAGATAACCGGACAGCTGATTTTCTCCCCGTTTGTTGTACGCATTGCCCCGCCACAGCTTCAACTCCAGGATATTTTGTTCCCCCTTATAGAAAATTACCAGGTCCATACGCTCGCTGTTCCGTGTCTGCGGCTCAATGCTGTAATTTCCAATGCCATTGATAATCGGCTTAAGGAAAAGAAGAAAATACTTCCTTCCCACGTTTTCCAGAAATGAATCGTCCTCCTGACTATATAACTCTTCAAATGTCTCAATAAACTTTTCTAATATCCGCCGGATATCCAGATGACCGCCGACAAAGAACTGATTCCTTTCACGCTCACCGGCATCATACATCTTGTTCGTCACAAATTCTTCTGAAATAAAGTTATTATATAGTACAGCCTCAAAAATCCGATTTGAAATCACCGCCCGCTCATTTTCATTCCGGATAAATCCAAACATTGCCGCGTCCTTGATATAAGGACTTGTCGCGACATATGGAATGGTCTTACCGTTAAACAGCAGTTTGTAAACAACCTCCCTCAATTCCGGATACGTTTCCAGTTTTCCCATCAGAGATTCATACAGTGGATTATCTTCTCTGACAATTCTCTTTTCAGCTTCATAGAAACCTTCTTTTGTCCACGCTCTGCTTCTGTCCGGGAATTCATCGGTTCCCGAAATTTTTTCATCCAGAAGCTTACAGATACGGGAAACCAGAACGGGGTATCCCGATGTGTAATTATAAATCAATTCCGAAATTTCCTGAACATTCATTCCTGTATGATAATCATTTTCATACTGCTCAAGCATATTCGTAATATCCTCTACGCCAAAACTCATGTCGACATCAAAATCGGCTGCGATGTTCCATGGAGAATTCGTTTTGTGTTCCTCTTCCGGGCGAATTTTTCTCTTAATGCTGCGCACATCATATACACCGGCGAGAATCACAGAGTGAAAAGCGGCAACATCAGGACGTTTTAAATAATACGCCCGCAGCTGCGACAGAAAATCCAGAAATACCTGATTGTTCGTAGCCGTATCTACCTCGTCAATTAACAGAACAATTTCTCTATCCGCTTTTTGACACCATATTTTCAAAACTCTGAATAAATCCTGCAACGAATACTGCTCTTCCTGCTTCTTCCTGAATTTTTTTAGTTTCTCTTCAATTTCGTCTGGAAAAGACACTACATTATCAAGAAGTTCATTCGCAAATGCCGCAACAAAAGCAGGGATACTCTGAAAACAATCCGTATCCATTGTCTGAAAATCAAGGCTGACGACCTCATATTCGCTTTCAAGATACTTCGCAAGAGCACGCAGGGTAGTCGTTTTCCCATACTGCCGCGCCCTGTTAATTGTAAAATACTCGCCAAGCTCCACCATTTCACGGATTACTTTCAGTCTGGAATCCAGATTTACCATGTAATGTCGGTTCGGATCACAGGCGCCGTTTACATTGAATCTTTTTGCCATGTTCGGAGACTCCCTTACATTACCATGTGGGCTTCTTATAGTAAACGACTTTAGTCGTTTTACTTTGCGCCGGATACGAGGCTGCTTTAAGCAGCCATTCCCTGCGTATCCGTGTGCATCAAATATAATGACAGCCCTCATTGTCAAATTGTGCCGCTAAAACGCCTTTCTTCAAGACTTTACTCTCTGCGGATCCGCGCCGGATTGTAGATAATATTGCCATGCCCGGGCTGCACGTTTTCGAGCGCCCGCAGGCCTTTGTCGCCGCCAAACTCCATCGGAAGGTCGTCGGTCTCTCCTGCCAGGATCTGATCACAGACACGGATGTTGTCCTTAATCACTTCCGGTGAAAGCACTCCATCCCCGTGAGACGCCAGAACCTTATCAAATTTGCCGTCCAGCTTCCTCTTCAGTCTGCAAAGGCTCTCCCGGTATTCTTCGACCGTGGTCGAATAATCCTGAAATAAAAATGTAAAGCCATTGCAGGCATCTCCAAGAAGGACGGTTCGTTCCTCCGGAAGCAGCATCACCAGGCTGCCCCTGGTATGTCCCGGGCAGGCATAAATCTCTACCGAGATCCCTCCCAGGTCAAAGCGGTCCCCTTCCTTCAAATCATTCCAGTCCGCGATTGGCACCACCGGTGTGAAATCCTCCTCCGTCACCTGATCTCCGCCCGGCATCATGCCCAGGCCGCCCTTGCGGAATTCCCAGGTGCAGTGCTTTTCATAGATATAGGCATCGTCCTGGTTGATGTAGACATTCTCCGCCGGGAACTCCGACGCCCCCATCGCGTGATCCACATGCCCGTGCGTCAGCAGCACCGTGACCGGTTTGTACGTCAGTCGGTCGATCAGCGGCTTCACAAACCCGATCCCGCTGCCCGAATCCAATAGCGCCGCCTGATTCTCACCCTCCACCAGATACATCAATTCCGTAGAAAACGCAAAAATCCGGGTAATCCGCTCGCTCACCTTTTCTGTCTTGAATTCTGAAGTGATCATAGTTTCTCCCTTCTCAGAATCGTTATTTTTCAGGATCGTCCTCTCACAGACGATTCCTGTCCGTATTCTTTTCCAGGCCAGTTTAACAGCCCGTATCTGCTGGTTTTCACTATACCACATCCGCGGGCAAAAAGCCATCTGCAATCACACCTTTTCCGTTTTTCACACAATTTCCACCCCGATTTTTAATGCAAATCCCAAACAACAACTCTTTCGAGCAAGAGGCCGTATTCCGTCTCCTGGCCGCCGCATGGTTGACTTCTTAAGCATCCCTGTGCAATCGGATAGGGGGAGGCCTCTCCCCTATCCGCCTGCGCGGGGCGCGTGTGGCGTAAGCCACAAAACTCCTCTCGCGCCCCTGTGCATAAAACAACATGGACCGGGCGATACACCCGGTCCGATTCTATGAAAGAAAAAAATAGCTTGCACGGATATTTGACTTCCTTAGCGGTTCCATACAATGTTCCGTATCTTACGCCGCCCGATCCTCTTTCCTCTTATTGGAGGCGATCGCTCTCCTCTTGATCTGGAATGCGTCGAACCACATCACGAGCAGCATGATCGCGCCCTTGGCGATGAACTGATAATAGGTGTTCAGGCCCGCGAGCTGCATACCGTTCGCCAGAAGGCCCATGATCAGGACACCGGCGATACAGTTGGCGATCTTGCCGTCGCCGCCGCGGACGGATACGCCGCCGACCAGGACGCCCGTCAGAACGGTGATCTCAGTGCCTGCCGCGGTACCTGCCGCTGCCGCGCCGACACGGGCGGTCAGGATGACAGCGCCGAAGCCGCAGAACAGACCCGCGACGCAGCCGATTGCGTATTTCATGCGCTTGACATTGATACCGGCCAGCCTTGCCGCCGCCTCATTGCCGCCGAGTGCGAATACGTAGCGGCCGAAGTAAGTGCGGTCCATGATGAAGCTCATGATGATTCCGAAAATAATCATCGCGATGGTCGCGTAGGTCAGGCTCGGGTGGAAAATCGTGCCCTGGCCGATGACCTTGAAGCCGTCCGGCAGGTTCGAGATAGTCTTGGAATTTGTGATAACGTACGCAACGCCCTGATAGACTGTGCTAAGACCGATGGATACGAAAATACGCGGCAGCTGCAGCAGCTGCTCCAGCAGCGTGCCGAGTGCTCCGAACGCCACGCTGACCGCCACGGTGATGATGACGACGACCGGAATCGGAAGCCCGGTGTTGGTCAGCATCAGGGCCGCCAGTACGCCGCAGATACTCATCTGATAGCCGACCGCCATATCCAGGCCGCCGGACATCATGATCAGCGCAATGCCGTATGTACAGATGATGATATACGCGTTCTGGTTCAAAATATTCAACAGGTTCTTCACGGTCAGGAAGTTCTTACTCGTGAAGGTAAATACCACGCAGATAACCAGCAGCAGCACCCAGGCGAGGTTTCTTCTGCAAAAATCTACTACTTTCGACATATCTTACTCCTCCTTCATTCCGGAAGCCAGCTCCAGCACGCGGTCCTGGCTGAAATCCTTTTTCAAAAGTTCCCCGCTGATCCTTCCCTCGTGAAGCACCAGAATCCGGTCGCTCATCCCGAGCAGCTCCTCCATCTCAGACGAAATCATCAGAATGGATTTCCCCTGCTCGACCAGACTGTTCATCAGCTTATAGATTTCCTGCTTCGCTCCGACGTCGATGCCGCGCGTCGGCTCGTCAAAAATCAGAATCTCGTTGTCCGCGGCCAGCACCTTCGCGACCACGACCTTCTGCTGGTTGCCGCCCGAAAGGTTGCGCACCTCCTGTTTTACGGACGGCGTCTTAATATCCAGCGTGTTCACATAATAGTCCGTCAGCTCGTCCAGCTTTTTAAAGTCCATGATTCCCATATGGCTGATTTTCCGCATACTCATGATCGGGATATTCCACTCAATCGTATATTCAAGGAATACGCCCTCCAGCTTCCGGTCCTCCGGCACCAGCCCGATACCCATGTCCACGCCGTCCGCCGCGGAAGCGGCCCGCATCGGTTTTCCGTTAATAATGATCTCTCCGCTCTCCGGTTTCACATCACCACAGAGCATCTTCGCCAACTCCGTCCGTCCGGCGCCGACCAGCCCGGCCAACCCCAGGATTTCCCCTTTATGAAGCTGGAGATTGATATGGAAATCACCGTTTCCGGTCAGGTCGTTCACCTCCAGGACCGGCGCTCCGATTTTCACATCCCGCTCCGGGAATTTCTCCGTCAGCTCCCGGCCGATCATATATTTGATCAGATCCTTCTTCGTGATGTCTGCCACATTTCTGGTCACCACATACTGTCCATCGCGAAACACCGTCACGCGGTCGCAGAGCTCAAACAATTCCTCCAGGCGATGGCTGATGTAAATAACCGACACGCCCTTCTCCTTCAGGCGGCGCACGATGCGGAACATGTTCTCCACCTCAGCCATCGGAATGGAGGCCGAGGGCTCGTCCATGATCAGAACCTTGCAGTTTTTCACGACCGCCTTCGCGATCTCCACGATCTGCATCTGCGCGGTAGAGAGCATCTGCACCTGCGTGGAGACGTCAATTTTCACACCGAGATCCTCCATGATCTCCTGCGAGCGCCTGCGCATCTCCTTAAAATCCGGCATAAACGGACGTTTTCCGACGTGGTCGCCGAGGAAAATGTTTTCCATAATGCTAAGCGACGGAACCAGGTTCAGCTCCTGATACACGACGCCGATCCCCGCCTCCTTCGCGGCAGACGGCGTCAGCTTATCAAAGGATTTTCCATCGATGATGATCGTTCCGGAATCCGGCGTGATCGCCCCCGAAATTGTTTTGATCACAGTCGATTTTCCGGCGCCATTCTCCCCGATCAGAGCCAGGATCTCTCCTTTTTCCACATCAAACGAGACATTGTCCAGTGCCACCACGCCAGGATATGTTTTGGTCACATTTTTTACTTCCAGTACTTTTGCCATACTATATCCTTTCTATCTCATTTATACGAAAGGCTGCCGCAAAAGCAGCAGCCTTTCACATTTCCTGTCTATCGTCAGCGAATCATGACAGTTTTCTTATCAGTCGTCCGGATAATACTCATCGATTGTATCCGGGGTGATTTCGATGCAGCGCTCAGAATAAACCTTGTCCACAACGCGGTCTGACCAGGTGCCATCCATCAGCTTGTAGCAGGTCATCGGTGTGCCCTCACCAAGCATTACCGTTCCGCGGATTACGGAATCGCCCGTCACAGAACCTCTGATCTTCTCACGGATAAACTCAGCCGTATCTACCGTAAATACAGCAAACTCATCGGTGTCGATGCCGGCCGCCATAACTGCCTCATTTGCGCCTTGTCCCTGATCGGTACCATAGGTCAGGATTACCTTCAGGTCTTCATTGTTCATGAGCATCATTTCTGCGTAGCTCTGCGGCACGGAAGCGCCGTCCGCCTGTGTGGTCTCATGCTCTTCTACGATAACTGCCTTGGATGTATACTCTTCAATCTCGCGAAGTCCGTCGCATCTCGCGACCGCATCCTCGTTCTCAGAGTTCGTCAGAAGGCCAACCTTGATGGAGCCATCTTCCGCATCCGGGAAGGTCTCCTCAATCCATGCTGCGGCAAGCTGCGCCTCTACCTGGCCGGATTCCTTCTGGCTGATGTTGATGCAGACATCGTATGCGTCTGCGTTGTCAAGAACGGTACCGATGACGATGATAAACGCGCCTTCCTCTCTCGCCTTGATCAGCGCGTCAGAAATCGAGGACGCATCCACAACGAAGCAGATGATATAATCCATACCCATCGAAACAAAATTCTCAACCGTCTGGATCTGGGTCTGTGCGTTGCCGTTCGCATCCGCTACATCATACTCCATGCCATAGCTGGTGAAATACTCTTCCATCTGGTTGGACATGTCCGTGAAAAACTCCGAGGACATCATCAGTGCGGAAAAACCAACCTTCTTACCGGTCAGATCCGCGCCTTCCGCCTCAATGGCTTCCGTCACTTCCTCCGCAACGCTCTCCGCCTCCGTCTCCTCTTCCGCCATCGCGGTCGTAAAGCTGCCAAGGCTTCCAAGCACCATACAGCCTGCCATCAGTAATGCCATCAGTTTCTTCTTCATAAAATTCTACCTCCATCACTTTCTCCGCGCACACCTGCGCGGGTTCCGGAGCAATCCGTTATCGACTGTCGTTGTTTCCTGTGAAAATTCAGGTTCCTTATTTGGCAGACAGGATTTCCAGCCGATTGCTCCCGCTTTCGTTATAGAAAAAGAATATCAGAAATTCCATTCGTTTTGGGGTGGAAAAAATTGTGAAACGGTGGCGATTTTTGCATTTTTTCCGTTTTGCGTACAGATAATCCGGTCACAGTCTTCGCGCATCTCATCCGGAGTCTTTGAAAAATACAAAATACGGCTTCCTCTTTTTTCCACGTCATGCAGATATGTGCGCAAACGAGCCGTCTCTTCCAGAGTCATGCCGCTGTACGGGCTCTCCAGTATCATGATTTTCGGATGGGCAAGCTCCCAACGGTAAATGGAAAGAATTTTTCTCTGAATCCGGTCCAGATCACTAATCTCAGTTTTGTCAGGCTCGATTCCCGTCATCCGATAAAGCTTTTCGATAATATTCCGGCGAATATCCCGGCGAATTGCCCTGACTGGTCCGCGTCCGGCACGCCCCGGAATCGGGAGCAGCAGATTATCCGCAATATCCAGGTTACTGACAAGACTCTCTCCACTGTTGACCGGTATCACCACAGTACCCCTGCAAAAGCTCTCACCCGCCTCCGGAATATGCGCTCTCACTTCTTTTTCCCAGAAAAGCGGATTCTGTCTCTGCACAAAAGAAAGATAATGCCAGATTCCGTCCTCCATCTCCCACTCATAGTCATATATGCCCAGAAATCCTTCCGCAGGTTCCTCGGATTCATACGGCGATAGCATCTCCGTCTCTGACTTTCTGTCCGCTGTTTTCCCTGATTCGCCCTCCATCCTGTTATGGGCAGCCGCATCCGCTCCTGCAGTTGCTTCCTCTGTGCCTGCCGCAGCAGTTCCCGCCGCCGGTCTGCGCAGGCATAGCCGAACCCGGTCATCCATGCTCCCCCACTCCTTCAGATCAACTCCGCCTGCGAGAACCTGTATCCGGTTCGCAATCTCCGCAAACAGTGTATAGCACCTTGAAAGAATGACAAACGTAATCCCTTCCGCATTCGTCCGCCGGATCAGTTCACTGATCTCTTCTGCCTCTTTCCCCTCATAAATACCATGCGTAGCGTCCAGAATAATCAGCCGCGCTCCATGCATATTCGCTTTCAGGATGCTCAGCTTTTTCCGATCGGTCTGGCTTAACATCCACGGTTCCTCGTCGGCCCGGATATCCAATCGTTCCTTTTCCAGGTATTCATCTACCTTTCGCTCCGCTTTTTTTCGATTATAAGGCAGCAAAGAAAACGGCAGATGCCGCACCGCCTCCAGATTCTCCGCCACACTCATGGTCTCCACGAGCTCCTGCTCCGCAGTGATGGTATAGATCTGATAATAATAAGCGGTATTCCGGTCATAGTCCTCTACCTTTTTTCCATTCAGAAAAAGACTGCCTCCTTTCAGAGCGCAGTCTCCCGCAAACACCTTCGCCAGAGTCCGGATTCCGCTGTCCTCGATTCCCTGAATGTACAGGATATCTCCTTCATAGATTTCGACGTTATAATCACGCAGCGCGTCCTCACCCACATCATCAAGACGGCCATGCACAATACGGAGCAATTCTTTCATATCTGTGACTTCTCCTCGTATCTTACCCGTGCAAAAACATCTACCACCGGCATGGTGACCACCGCGTCCGTGCCTTCGCCTTCCATCGAACGATAATGGATACCGCTGCCCTCGCCAAAGGTCAGCTTCAGACGGGCGTTAACATTATTCAGAGCGATTCCCGAATGCCGACTCCCTTTCCGCCCCGCCTCGTACATCTGACCGCTCATTCTCTCGTTCAAAGAGGCAAGCTGCTCCGGGTTCATACCAACTCCATTATCAGCGACCAGTATTACCAGCCTCTCATTGGCCAGAAAAATATGGAGATCAATCCTGCCCTTTTTCGCGCTCTTTTCCAGACCGTGGATCATCGCGTTTTCCACAAGCGGCTGCAATGTCATTTTCGGCAGATAATAATCGTAAATCTCGTCCGTCTCAACCTCAATCCGCATGTCCAGCTTATCTTCAAACCGGTATTTCTGAATATAATAATAATCCTGAATGTGGTTCAGCTCCTCGCGGACCCGCACCAGACGGTCGCTGTTGCTGATACAATATCGGAAAAAACGCGAAAGAATCTCTGTCATCTGCGCGATTTCCGTCTGTCCGTCCATCAGCGCACGGCTGCGGATACTGTCCAGCGTATTATACAAGAAGTGCGGGTTGATCTGCTCCTGCAGCGTCGAGAGTTCCATCCGTTTCCGCAAAAGACGAAGCTCTTCTGCCTCTCCGGATTCCCATTGTATCCGGTCCTGCGTTTTTTTTCGTTTCTCCTGCGTGGTCAGAAACGTAATCATTTTTTTCTGCTGGTGCAGCTTTACGCAAGTCAGGATTAAAAGAATCAGCAGGACTACAATGACCGCTGCCAGAATAATCTTCATTCTGTTGTCCATATCGCACTCCCCCAGGTATTCAATCTGCATTCCCAATCTGTACAGGGTTGTCCATCGGTTATGCAGTCACTTGGTTCACGCTCTGTAAGGTCGGTGCAGACACACTCATCCGCTGTAAATCCGTCTGTAATCGGTCGGCTTGATTCCTGTATTCTTTTTGAAAAGCTTTGAATAATATTTCTCATCCGGATACCCGACCTTCGCAGCGATTTCCCGAACCGTCAGGTTTGTACTTTCCAGAAGCTTCTCCGACTCCTCCAGGCGCACCTGCGTCAGAAATTCATTGAATCCGATCTGCATCTCGCTCTTAAACAGCTTGCTCATATAGGTCGGAGAAACGTTACCGGCCGAAGCGGCATCCTCCAGAGAAATCGGTTCGGCGTAATGCTCCCGCACATAGCGAACGGCCATCTGAATTGGTTTCCCCATCTTCTCCTTCAGCTTTTTCTGCTCCTCCTCCATATATTTCTGGCAGGCAAGATAAAAATTGCGAATGACCTGCTGAAAATTGCGGGCGTCCAGATAGGCGTAATAAATATCCTCCTGCATCCGTTTCTGCCGCCCGGTATCCTCAAAGCTGAAAATGATTTCCTCCTCCAGCTTAAAAAAGCTCATCATCATATCCCGGGGATTCCGGCCATTCAGCCGCACCGCCCTCTGATAAATTTGTTCCATCAGATCACTTAACTCTTCCTGACGCAGATAATGAAGACAGTCAAGCAGAGTTTGTGTCTCCTCACGCGTAATCAGTTCTTCCATCGAAAATCCAGGCAACTGCGCGATCTGATCGTAATCCAGCACCCCGTTCCGTGTCAGCACCAGGCGCCCCCACTCTGCGCTATGCGCTTCATCAAGCGCTGTAAAAAGATCCGAAACGCTATGGCAGACCCGGCTGCAGCCGATGCTCAGCCGGATATCCCCGTAGATTTCCCGAAGATCCCGGATTTTATAATAAAGTGCCAGTACCGCCTGCCGAATCTCATTTTTCTTTTCTTCCGGATAATTTGCAACCAGGATATATCCCATATAAGTGTTATTGCCGTAGTACCGGACATAGTCCGGAAAGCTCTCCTGAATATAAACTTCCAGCCTCCCGTTGCCCACCGCATCCTGTTTTTCCAGTATTGCACTCAAACTGGAAAAAATGCAGAACATCTGATAACATCCCGGCATAAATTCCGTATGAAATGCCTGATTGCAGCTCTCTTCAGAGGAAAAGCAGGCGTCGTCTACCGTCTCATCCCGATAGAGCAGCTTCGCCCACATACGTTCCAGAGCCTTACGGTTCTGATTTTCCTGAAGGACATACAGCGTCTTGCTCTGTTCCGCCAGATGATTGCGCTCATCAATGCGCGCACAGATCGTCCTTAAGGTATCGTTCAGCTGCTTTTCATCGATTGGCTTCAGCAGATAATCCATGACATTCAGCTGAATCGCGCTTCTGGCATACTCAAAATGGCGGTAGCCGCTGATCAGCACAAACAGCGGGTCCACATTCGCGTCCCGCACCCGCCTTATCAGCTCGATCCCGTCATAGACCGGCATCTGAATGTCCGACAGGACAAAATCCGGCCGGTTCTTCACAATACTCTCCAGAGCCTCCGCTCCATTGCGGCACTCATCCACAATCTCAATATCCAGCTCCTGCCAGTGTCCCAGCTGGCGGATCAGCTGGAGGATTTTCGGCTCATCATCCGCGATAATTACCCGGTACTTCATATATTTTATCCTTTCACCGCGATCCGGTAGATGTATCAAAGTTTATACCTGGCAGTATAGCATACTCTCACGGATTCCGCCATATCCGGCAGCGCTTTTTCTTAATCCGTTTTTAACACGAAAAAAACGGGCAGTACCAACCATCTGCCAATTGGTACTGCCCGCTATGAGCTTATGATACAGTTACTGCTGATTTAAAGGGAATACGTCCCTGCCTGTGCATGATAGTTCCTTACGATGCCTTCCGGCTGGATACGACATCGAAGATAACCGCGATCAAAAGCACCGCGCCTTTTACCACATACTGCCAGGAATCGCCGATACCCATGATCGACATGCCCATGTTGATGACGCCGAGCAGCAGCGCACCTATGATAACGCCGCCGATCGTACCGCTGCCGCCATATGCGGAAGCGCCGCCGATGAAGCAGGAGCCGATCGCGTCCATCTCAAAAGAGTTACCGGTCGAACCATTTACAGAGCCGACGCGCGCCAGGCAGAGAAGCCCGCACAGACCCGCGAGCAGACCCATGTTCGCGTACGCGAAAAAGTATACCTTGTTTGTATTAATACCAGAAAGCTTCGTTGCTTTCTCATTGCCGCCCACCGCGTAGAAATAACGGCCGAACGCAGTTCTGGATGTGATAAAGTTGTAGATCAGACAGATCGCCACGACCCATACCAGCATAACGGAGATACCCTTGTACTGGCAGAGCAGATTGCAGTACCACAGAAGAAGTACTGAGATCACTGCCGCACTGCCGAAATCCGCAAGCGCGCTGTTCTGACGGTAGCCTTTTTTCGCTTTGCTTGCGCGGGAGGATATCTTGCTGTAGAAGATAATGATTACGGCAATCGCACCAATCACCAGCGGGGAAAGAATGCGGCTGTCCGTATCCAGTCCCGGAATCTTTATGTATGCGGTAAAGATGTTCAGGAACGCTTTGTTCTGTACGGAAACCGTTTTACTGTTCAGTACCAGACGACCAAACCCGCGGAAGATGAACATGCCGCCCAGCGTCGTGATGAACGGAGGGATCCGCACATAGCCAATCCAGAACCCCTGCCAGATACCGCATGCAAGACCGATCAGCAGACAGATGATAATCGTCAGATACACATTCATCCCATTGTTGGAGATCATTACAGCCGCAATGCCGCCCACCAGACAGATCACAGAGCCGACCGACAGGTCGATATTACCGCCGGTCAGGATACAGAGCAGCATACCACAGGCCATGACCAGCACGTAACCGTTCTGCAGCATCAGGTTGGACATATTCTGCGCATAGAGCAGACGTCCGTCCGTCATAAAATAAAAGATAATAAATACAACGACAAGGGCA
The DNA here is from genome assembly GCA_021202075.1 of Lachnospiraceae bacterium. Lineage (GTDB taxonomy): Bacteria > Bacillota > Clostridia > Lachnospirales > Lachnospiraceae > Choladousia. Next base: position 84,555 of record JAJQDT010000116.1, read on the forward strand.
ATGACCATCGTATATTTGCGGAAAAAGCCCGCTATGTCAAATTTGCCCGAGCTTACAGATTCATTGTTATTTGCCATGAAAACACACTCCCTTTCAATTTGCTGCGCTGCTCATAATGTAGCCCATGATCTCTTCCTGCGTGGTGTTCTTCGCCTCTACCTCGCCGCAGAGCTCGCCCTCGTTCATGATGTAGATGCGGTCGCACATACCGATCAGCTCCGGCATCTCCGATGAAATCATAATCACGGATTTCCCATTGTCGACCATCTGGTTGATCAGACAGTAAATATCGTATTTCGCGCCGACATCAATCCCGCGGGTCGGCTCATCTAAGATCAATACATTCGGCTCTGCAAACATCCATTTGCCCAGAAGCGCTTTCTGCTGGTTGCCGCCGGAGAGGTTTCCGATCATCTGCTCGATAGACGGAGTCTTTGTTCCCATCTCTTCTGTCATCTCCTCCGCGGCTTTCTTTTCCGCTGTAGAATCTATGACGCCGTTGCTGCAGATCTTATCGAGGCGTGCCAGTGTCGTATTGAATCGAATCGACTCGCCGAGAATCAGGCCGTTTGTCTTCCGATCCTCAGTCACATAGGCAATCTTATTTTTGATAGCCTGCTCCGGCGACTTTAAATCTACCTTTCTGCCTTCCAGATAAATCTCGCCGGAGATATCCGTGCCGTAACTTCTGCCAAAGAGGGACATCGCCAATTCGGTTCGTCCCGCGCCCTGCAGGCCGGAAAATCCGACTACTTCTCCTTTATGCACCTTGAAGGAAATATTGTCGTCCACAATCTTCTCCGGATACAGCGGATGATGTACGGTCCAGTTCTTCACTTCAAGGCCGACCTCACTGCTTACATTGTGTTTGCGCTCCGGATAGCGGTCGTCCATCGGACGGCCTACCATTCCCTTAATGATGCGGTCCTCACTGAACTCATCGACGCCTTTCACCAGCGTCTCGATGGTTGAGCCATCGCGAAGAATGGTTGCTTTGTCCGCACAGTAGATAATCTCATTCAGCTTGTGTGTGATAATAATGGACGTCAGCCCGTCCTTTTTAAATTCAATCAGCAGATCAAGCAGCATCTTCGCGTCCTCATCATTTAATGAAGACGTCGGCTCATCCAGAATCAGCAGCTTTACGTTCTTTGAGAATGCCTTCGCAATCTCAACCAGCTGCTGTTTGCCGGTACCGATATCCTTAATCAGCGTCTGTGCAGACTCATGCAGACCGACCTGCTTCATATGTTTTTCCGCATCATTCCAGGTCTGATCCCAGTCAATCACGCCGAACTGATTTCGTTTTTCATTCCCCAGGAACATATTCTCACCAATCGTAAGCAGCGGGATCAGCGCCAGCTCCTGATGGATAATAACAATGCCTTTTGCCTCGCTGTCCTTCAGCGTCTTAAACTGGCAAAGCTCTCCGTTGTAATAAATCTCACCATCATAGGTGCCTGCCGGATAAATACCAGACAGCACATTCATCAGAGTCGATTTTCCCGCACCATTTTCCCCGATCAGCGCATGGATTTCTCCGCGCTCTACAATCAGATTCACATCGTCAAGCGCCTTGACCCCTGGAAACTCTTTTGTGATGGATTTCATCTCCAGAATCGTGTCACCCAAAAGACTTCCTCCTTTCCAACTTACCCTCTGTTTCTAATCGAGCAGGAGGCGGCTTGTCGACTCCTGCTCGCCCGCGCGGTATGTCATAAGGATTGCCGACGCAGTCGGAGGATTCCTTATGACTACGGGCCGGAGCGGCTTTAGCCGCAAAACACCTTGCCCGGCCCTGCGCATAATTAACGGAAAGGGCGGGATGGCTGCCCCGCCCTTTTTCAGGTAACTTCATTTTAAAATCAACTATCTCATTCAGATCCGAATTACTCAACCGCTGTCAGATACCCGTCATCGCCCATCTCATACAGTCCGGTATCTACCAGCTCATCCAGATTGTCTGCTGTAATTACGCTCGGCACAAGCAGGAAGGACGGGCAAACATTGCCTTCGGTTGTCTCATAAGACTCGGTGTCATATGCACAGTCAATATCAAACGTATCGCACAGGGACTCATCAATCGTTTCGCCATTCAGGATTGCCTCAGCAAGCGACAGAGTAACAATCGACTCATTGCTGACGTTCTTGTAGACAGTCATGGTCTGAACGCCGTCAACGATGTTTGCAAGGTTTGCAACATCGCCGTCCTGGCCGGTGATAATCACAGAGTTATCGCCTGCATAGTCAGAGGTGATCGCCTGCGCTACGCCAAGAGCGGTGGAGTCGTTGGAGCAAAGCCATACGTCCAGCTGTGTGCCGTCTGCATAGTAAGAACCAAGGATGTTCTGTGCTCTCTCAAGGGCGGTCTGGGTATCCCACTGATCCGTGGCAACCGTATCGAAATCTGTCTGACCGGATACGACTACCAGTGTGCCGGCCTCGATGTACGGATTCAGGACATCCATCGCGCCATTATAGAAATAGCCTGCATTGTTGTCAGCCGGGTCGCCGGCGGTAATCTCAAGGTTGTAGGTCGCGTCACCCGCGTTCTCCAGATCCAGCTGCTCCACAATAAATTCACCCTGCAGCTGACCTACGGTGTAGTTATCAAACGATACATAATAGGAAACTGCGTCGTTCATAATCAGACGGTCATAGGCGATAACCGGAACCTCCTGCTCCGCCGCTTCATCCATCGCTGTATTCAGCGCTTCGCCGTCAACCGCAGCAATAATCAGAATGTCTACGTTGTCCGCCAGAAGGTTCTGAATATCACTTACCTGCTGCGAAGAATCATTGTCGGAGTAAACCAGTTCTACTTCATATCCCGCGTCCTCGAACTGCTCTTTCAGATACTCACCGTCACGATTCCAGCGCTCCAGGGACTGGGTCGGCATCGAGATACCGATTACCTGTGCCTGTGCCTCTTCCTCTGCCGCTGCCGGTACAGAGATTGCTCCGAGTGCCATCACCGCTGTCATCGCAATTGCCATTTTCCTTAACTTCATGTTTCTACCTCCATTTCGTAATGAGTGGCTTCGCACATTTCCAACTCCCGGAGCGGTATTGTTCTTGTGTTCCCGCCCGCAGAAAGATGTGCGAAATGACCATGTTTTTGATGGAGCCATCGTATCATATATGCAAATTGCATAAAATAGAATCTCTTGTCGGGCAGCTGTAAATTTTTTTCACTTCCATACACAGAAAAACCCGGGAAACTGGATTTTCTTGTTTTTTAAGAAATAACTCCGCAAGAATTTACGCATTTTATGCGGAAAATTTTCTTTGCAATTGTGGTATGATGATACAGGCAGCCCGTATCGTAATTTCATAGTAACAGTTCAGAACAGCATCGAAATGAAAAGACAGGCGCTGAGCGCCAGTGGCGTCTACACTCCGTTTAGCGCCGACCGGAGCGGAGCGTAGACCTGTGGCCTGCTGTTCTGAATAGTTACATTTCATATACTTTATTACAGGTATTTATTATTATGAAGAAAAATTTCCTTACAATTACCATTCTTCTAATCATCTGTGTGCTTATTCTCTCACTGGCCTGGTCCTATTTCCGGAACAGCCTGGATGCGATGGACATCACGGAAGGCGAAGCTTCCGAGACCTATGAACGCCATTACGCATTGATTCCGGAGGATGAGAATTCGGTCCTCTGGCAGTCTGTTTATGAAAGTGCGTCTGCCTGGGCCGCTGAAAATCATGCTTATCTTGAGCTGATCAGCCAGGAGGGCGGCAGCACGTATACAACCGCAGATTATCTGCGCATTCTGATCGCCTCTAAGGTAGATGGCATTATTCTGAAGCCGGACGGCACAGACGAGATCCGCAATCTGATCGATGAAGCAGTTGAAAGCGGAATACCGGTCGTCACAGTGCTGGAGGACGATTCCGAAAGTCAGCGCATCAGCTACGTCGGTCTGAACAGCTATCAGCTGGCAGATGTCTATACGGAATACACCCTCTCCCTGTTAAATGGCGGGGCCGGCGGTATCATGGTTCTGCTCGACTCAGAATCCGTCAACCCGGTTCAGTCGCTCGCCGCTTCCCAGCTGACCAGATACCTGGATGAGCAGAAAGCAGACGGTCAGGAGCTGAATGTCTCCCTGTACTATCTGGACAATGCGTCTGATTTTGACCTGGAAGAGAGCATCCGCGAACTGTTTGTCACCGATTCTCAGCTTCCGGACATTCTGATCTGTATGGACGAAACCGTAACGGAATGTGCCTATCAGACCCTGGTTGATTACAATGCAGTCGGCAGTACAAGTATCATTGGATTTTATTACACTGACCAGATTCTGGATGCGATCGAAAAGGATATCATTCCGGTTACACTGGTTGTGGACACTGCACAGATCGGCACCTGCAGCATCGACGCGCTGGAGGAATTTCACTCCCTTGGCCACACCAGCAGCTATTACAACATTGGTCTGAGCCTGATTACGACAGACAATGTGTCGGAGTATCAGGAAGAATCCACAGAAGGGGAGGATATCTGATATGAAAAAGAAAAAGCCTTTTTCTCTTTTTTCCTCCATCCAGACGCGCATCAATATTGTGATCGCGGTCTCTCTTTTGCTGGCTCTTGCCATGAACCTTTTCCTGTTTAATGAAATCAACTCCGCTGTCCAGAGGATTGACTCGATTTTCACCAGCAATGTCTCTGTCAATACGCTTTCGGATACGCTTGAAAATATCCAGACCTCCGTCTATGAATACCTGAATACCAAAAGCAGTCAGGCGCTGGAGGACTATTACGGCTATGAGCAGGAATACCGCGCCCTTCTCGATGAACTGAACAATAGAATTGTCAACAGCGAAATCCTGATACTGGAAAAAAACATCCGCAGCATGTCGGAATCCTACCTGGATCAGACCAGCATCACTGTGCAGGCCAAGCGCGGACGCAACATTGAGCGTTACAAGGAATCCTACGAAGAACAGACACAGCTGTACGAATACATCAACAGCTACATCTATCGGCTGAACAATCTGCTCTTTGGGCAAAACTCGGCCAATTACCAGACGCTGCTGACTTCCATGCAGGTTCTTGAACAGGGCAGCCTGGCGGTCATGGTGGTGGTATTTCTGATAGCCATCCTGTTCATCGCCATTCTCGTGCACGGCATGATCCATCCGCTGACCGTCCTTTCTTCGACCGCGCACGAGGTGGCGGGGGGCAACCTGGATGTCCCCCAGCTTCCTGTCGTCTATGAGGACGAGGTTGGCGTCGTGACACGCGGCTTCAACCAGATGCTCTCCAGCATCCGTGAATACATCGACCGCCTCCGCGCAAGCATGGAGACTGAGGCCCGCCTCCGGGAGCGCGAGCTTTCCATGGAAGCCCATCTGAAGGAAGCGCAGCTTAAATATCTGCAGGCACAGATCAATCCGCATTTCCTGTTCAACAGCCTGAACGCAGGCGCCCAGCTCGCCGTCATGGAGGACGCGGATCAGACCAGCCTCTTTCTCGAGCAGATGGCGGACTATTTCCGCTACAGCGTACGGAAAATGTCCAGCGACACGACTCTGGGGGAAGAAATTCAATCCGCCGACAACTATATCTACATTCTGAATGTTCGTTTTGCCGGGGATATTACCTGGAAAAAAGAAGTGGACGAGGGCGTCGATGACATCCGGGTGCCGAGCATGATCCTTCAGCCATTGGTCGAAAACGCGGTACAGCACGGCATCCACGACTGCCTGGCGGACGGATGCATCACGCTTTCTGTCCATTTGCTGAATAAAAAAGCAGACCGTTTTCCCGCCCGAACGGTTCCCAATGAAGAACACGCTCTGGAAATCACCGTCCGCGACAACGGCGCCGGCATGACGCCGGAGCGGATTCGCGACGTTCTAAATGACAATATCCATCCGGACGAGGAGGAGAACCGTTCCGCCGGAGTTGCAATGTCGAACGTCATCCATCGCCTGGAGCTCTATTACAACCGGAAGAATCTGCTCCGGATTGAGAGCGATGGCCCCGGCCTCGGCACCCGGGTGATTATCACATTACCCGTTCATCAAAATTTCAGGTAACTCATGTAACGGTGGCTACATCGACTGATGGCGCTGAACGTCCAGTGGACGTTCGTTTAGCGCAAACTGAAGCGGAGCGTAGACCAACGAAGCAGATGGAAATTCAGGCAAGTATAAAGTCGAGATAATTTGGAGACGCAAAAATACTGACATGGAGGTCTGATATGTATCGAATTCTGATTGCTGACGACGAAGGACTCATGCTGGAGGCTCTGAAAAAAATCATTCTGGATCAATACAAAGACTGCTGCGAGCTGGCTACAGCAAAAACAGGGCGTGCAGCAATCGAAACAGCGGAAAGCTTCCACCCGGATATCATTTTCCTCGACATTCAGATGCCGGGAATCAATGGGATTCAGGCGATGAAGGAGATCCGCGAATCCAACGGCAACGCGCTCTTTTACATTATTTCCGCCTATGACAAATTTGATTACGCGCAGGAGGCGATTGACCTGGGCGTTGAGAAGTATCTGACCAAACCGATCACGCGCAAGACTGTTCTTTCCGTTGTCGCGGAGGCGATGGAAAAGATTGACCGCACCCGCACACTGCGCACAAAACAGCTCCAGATTCAGGAAAAGCTGGAAATCATTGTCCCCGTGGTCGAGCAGAGTCTTATCACCAACCTGCTTTTCCAGACCGAACTGCAGGATGTCCGCTATTATCTCCAGCTGCTGGACATCGGGGAGGAAAACGGCTATATTATGGTTATCCAGTTCGGTGCGGACTACCAGGACGGCCAGCTGGTCAGCCCGCTGCGCACGAATGTACAGGCACAGGATTTCTACCCGGAGTTCCACGATCTGGTCAAGGATTCTCTAAACTGCGTCGTCGGTCCGCTCATGTCAAACCGGGTTGTGCTGCTGATTCCACGTCAGGAGGAAACGATTTCCTATGAGGACCGCATCCGGATCGTGGAAAACGCACGCCTTCTCGCCGCAAAGCTGGAAGAGCACTTCAGCGTCAAATCTCGCATTGGTATCGGCCGGGTGTGCAAAATGGAAGATCTGCAGCTCTCTTACCGGGAAGCGGTGGGCGCTTTAAACGACAGCAAAAGCCACGTCATCCACATCGATGATTTAAAACCGAATGGCTATTATGAGGAAGAGTTCCCCGCCGAGATCGAGCGGCGAATCTTCCGGCTGGTCGAAGCAGGCAATACCTCCGCCATGCTGGCCGAGCTAAATGATTTTTTTGACTGGATGATTCATCATTACCCCGAGGACAGCGGCGATATCTGTCTTAAGGTTCTGGAGTATATCATCCGGGCGGAGCGGGCAGCTTTCGATTCCGGCACAATCAATTACAAATTCAGTGACCGGAAGGATTACCTGCGAACAGCCCAATCGCTCCTGGTCCCCCGTTCCAATCCGGAATCCGGCACAGATTCGGCCGCCACTGACTTCGAACCGCTGCGCCGCTGGTTTATAGAAAAAATGACTGCCGCGTGTGATTCCATTCGAACTTATCGGGAATCCCAGTCCAATTCGGTCGTGAAAAAAGCGCAGGCCTATATACAGGAAAACTACAGCCACGATCTCTCCCTGGACGATGTCTCCCGCGCAGTCAACATCAGCCCCTATTATTTCAGCAAGATTTTCAAAGAAGAATCGGGAGAAAATTTTATCGAATATCTAACGCGGATCCGCGTCGAAAAGGCAAAAGAGCTACTGGAGAAGCCGGATCTGAGTGTAAAAATCATCAGCTCCATGTGCGGGTATTCCGACCCGAATTACTTCAGCCGCCTGTTCAAAAAACAGACCGACATGACCCCGCGCGAATATCGGATGAAGTTTAGCGGGCAGTGATTAGTGGTTAGTGGTTAGTAGTTAGTGATTGGCGGCCGGCGGTAATGATTCGTGATTGGTGTCCAGCGGTTGATGCTTAGCGGATAATAATTAGCGATTATTGCTCAGTGGCTGGGGGCTAGCGGATAATGATTCGTGATTATTGTTCCGTGGCCGGCGATGTGTGAGGAGATGATTTCATGCGCAGATATGTATTGATTTTATTGAGTGTTTTTCTCCTGGTTTCTCTTTCCGGCTGCTCTGCGCCGGTGGAAACCGCGCAGACGGAACAGCCGGAAACAGAAGCGCGTATCCAGATTGGACTGAGCTTTGATTCCTTTGTCATCGAGCGGTGGCTGCGCGATCGTGATATGTTCGTCTCCACCGCACAGAGTCTCGGCGCGGATGTAAACGTACAGGTGGCCGGCGGCGACGCGGACGAACAGATCTCTCAGATTGAATATTTTATCCAGAAGAAAATGGATGTGATTGTAATTATTGCCGCGGACGGCGACGCGCTGAAGGATGTGGTCAGCGAGGCGATTGACGCCGGCATCCGGGTCATCTGCTATGACCGTCTGATCCCGGATGTGGACATCGACCTGTTCGTCTCCTTCGACAGTTATCAGGTCGGCGCATTGATGGCAGAAGCTCTGATGGAAGCCTGCCCGGACGGCGGAAATATTTTTGCCATCTACGGATCCCCGACCGACCTCAATGTTGATGATATCGTGGAAGGCTTTACCTCCACACTGGACGGAAGCAATCTTACGATTGTCTATTCCGCTTACTGCGACAGCTGGCTCGCCGAACTTGCCTTCACCTACGTAAATGAAGGGCTTGAAGTGACGGATGACATCGTTGCTGTCATGTGCGGCAACGATGATCTCGCCAGTCAGGCCATCAAGGCGCTCTCGGAAAACCAGCTCGCCGGATCGGTTGTTGTCGTCGGGCAGGACGCGGAGCTTTCCGCCTGTCAGCGTATCGTGGAAGGCACCCAGGAAATGACCGTCTACAAATCCGTTGAAGACGAAGCGATGGCCGCCGCCACGCTCGCGGTTGCTATCGCCCGCGGAGAGGACATCACCTCAGAAGATTGCACGTATCCGGTCACAGAAACCATCACCTCCGGTTCGTATGAGGTACCCTACTACAAGCTGGAGCCGGTTGCCGTAACCGCGGAAAATATGGATGAAGTCATCATCTCCGGCGGATTCCACTCACGGGAGGATGTATATCTGAATATTCAGGAAGAATCCTGATTTTTACATAGTTTCTTATTCTGCCTTATTCTGCCGGGATTTCCAGCACAGAATCTTCCCCGCAGAAAATCGTCTGTCTCGCGGTTCGCGCATTTCTCTGCTTGGCCCACAGTCCGGCATAGTTGGTGTGTATCGCATATTGCGGAAAGTCGGAACTGGAAATATCCAGGCGCAGCCGGCAGCCGGAGGGAATCTGCCAGCTGATGTCCCACATGGTCACGCAGACGTTTGCACGCTCACCCGGCCGGTACGTGCTGTTATCGGCCAGGACGCGTGTGATGGAGGAGCGAATATGGTACGCGCTGCCGTCCGGGAAAACCTGGCTGACGCGGGCAGTGAACGAGGTATCATCCGCATCCGTCCTGACTGCCAGCTTCACATTGATCTTGCCAAAAATATTCAGCGGTTCATCCAGCACAGGGCTGATAAAAGTGATCACATCCTCACGCCAGCCCGGCTCCGGCAAACGGCGGCTCCCTGCGCAGGACATGGTCGTCAGGAGCGCCTCCCCGCCGCAGCTCGGAACTGGATTTTGCGGGTCATATAAAAAAGAGAGTTCCTGCTCTTCTTCCCCCGCACAAACCGTCAGTTCCCTGCGGCCGGTAAGGTAAAACCGCACGATGTTCTCCGCTCTCGGAGGAAATGTGTGCGCCTGTTTCCAGCAATCCGCACCGACCTGATAATACCGGATGTTCTGTTTGGGCAGTCGTCCATCCAGAAGGATTTCCTTTGTAAAGGCCAGCATCTGGCATATCTCATCGTTCTCCAGATGCTTCGGTTCCATCCACGGCAGGACAGACTCGCAGAAATGATTCCAGCAGCCAATCGTCAGATGGCTGTGCTCTTTTACTTCCGGATTCAGGCCCTCCCAGGTGTGAATCGCGGAGCCAAAATGATGGTCGTACCATGCGTCTATGATATGCACAGGAACCTTTACATGTCCCGGAATTTCCTGAAGCATTTTCCAAAAACCGGACTGCCAGTAGGCGTCAGTACGTTCCGTGTTTGAAATCCAGTCTCGATACCAGGGAAGCCTTCCGCCCCACAGCGTCTCGTCCACCTCCATCTGCGGGCGGAAACGACAGCTTTCCAGGTAATCCGCCTGTACCGGATGCCCGGCATTCTCCATCGCCCACCCGGTCAGAACATCATGGCGGAACATTCCTTTTTCATACGCGGAGAAAAAACGGTCAGTGCCATAGACATTAAGCACCATTCCTTTCATTTTAGACGGAACCACGTCTGCCAGCACCCAACCGGTCAGCGCCAGGTAGCTGGTTCCCCACCAGACCATGGACTCCACCCATGTCTGAGCATTCAGCCAGCCTAGAAGGGAAAGCCCATCCTCGCGCTCGTTTACATTCGGCTCCCATTCTCCCTCACTTTTTCCGATTCCGCGGCAGAACTGCATCACATGTACAAAGCCGCGCTTCGCCAGTTCTTCGCCATATGCCTCATAAATGGGCTCCTGATCCGGATAGCAGCTCCGCTGCACAACCACCGGAAAGGATGTCTGCATCAGTCCTGTCGGACGGGTAATGACCGTATACAGCCTGACTTCATCTTTCGCAGGCAGCATCTGCGTCCTCTTTTCAAAGGTGTCCGTCACACAGGCAATCGGCCCGTTCCGAAAAGAATTTCTGGTTTTCTCTTTTAACATCTGAATAACCTTTTCCGGCATCATAATATCTTCCTCCTGTCTCTTAATTGTATGATAATCGTGATAATAAAAACCGCGCCCCTCGCCTAAATCCCCCACCATGCTGAAGCTGCTCCAACCACCAGGGGCAGGGTCACCACTGAGAGCAATGTTGTCAGCGTTACACATTTGACCGCATAGCTGTAATCGCCGCCATTAACCTGTGCGTATACGGCAACATTCGCTCCGGTCGGTGCACTCGCAGCAATCAGAAGCGCCATCCGAAGCTCATTCCATCCGGCGGGCAGCACGAACAGCACCGCCATCGTCAATGCGGGGATCAGAATCAGGCGGAATAGCGCCATCTTGTAGAGCCTCGCAGTACGGAACATAGAAAGCAAATCCGTCTGCGCCAGATAAACCCCCAGAACCAGCATGGCAAGCGGAGCGTTCAGCGCCTGTACATCATCCAGGAAGGTGCAGACCACAGACGGAACCGGAATGGAAAGAAAAAACACAGCCAAACCGATCACCATGCCAATCACAATCGGGTTGACCAGCAGCTTTCTCAGGTTAAATTCCAGCTTTTCGCCGCGCATCATAGGCGCACCGTAAACCCACTGAAACAGGTTGATTAACACAATGAAGGCAGAGATGTAAAACACGGCCTCGCTGCCGAGCACGGACTGTACGAGAGGAATCCCGATAAACCCGGCATTTGAAAATGCAGCTGCGAAATCATCCACAGGTGCTTTTGGAAAAGCCACCCGCGATATGACCGCCGCCAGGATTAAAATCAGGGCGCTGACACCTGCGGAGAGCAAAAGTGCGCGAATCTTTTCCGGAGTGGCCTCGACCAGAAACGTATTAACAATGACGCAGGGGATAACCAGATACAAAAGAGCAGATGCGATACATTTACTGCCCTCTACCGTTATTTTACCTCCCTTGAATAACAAATAGCCGGCAGCCATAAGTAAAAACATCACAACCGTCTGCTGAACAACAATGAGTGCCATCGACATAAAATTACTCCTCCCATTATGTCCGTCACCGCAGCACGGTGACGGATGTATGCAGTGTTTTGGTTTGCAAGGTGAATTGAGAACGGCACCGTGCCCATTATGCGAAGCACATTTGTTTATGGCGCGGCTCTCCACTTTTATCCAATCCAGACAAACCGGATCAGCGATATAAAAAAACAGGAACAGCTATATAGTATAACGTTGTACTTGCTGACAAAAGAGAGTTTATATCAAAAAAAATCATTTGTCAACAGGAAAGTATAACGTTATACTAAAATAATTGTATTCCTGAACTTTTTATGCTAAAATAAGGCAATTGCTGCAACAAAAGAGGTTTCGTTTATCACGGTTTTTCAGAGAAACAGGGGGTAAGACATGGTTACATTGAAACAGATTGCGGAGAAAACCGGTTTTTCAGTCAGCACAGTCTCCATTGTTCTGGGAAATCGTTCAAAAGAGCGAAAAATCCCCGAACAGACCCAGCAGGTCATTCAACAAGCGGCCAGAGAACTTGGCTATCGGCCAAGTATGGCGGCCCGTCAGCTTCGCGCCGGCAAAATGGAGCAAAGTCTCCAGATTGCGTTGTTCTGGGCACAGGATTTCCGCGCCCCAATGATGGTCCGCTTCCTGAACGGGCTTCGGCGGGAAATTGATCAGTGCGGACAAAAAATCCACCTGACCGTCATTCCATATCAGACCGGATTTCTTTCTGCGGAGGAGATGCTTCTTTCAAAGAGCAGCTGCCATGGAGCCATTATATGCAATGCTTCAGCAAAAGACCTGGATTTTCTGAACTCCGCCGACATTCAGGTTCCGGTGGTTCTATATAACAGAGTAAGCAGCCGCTATGACACCGTCCGAATGGATAATAATCAGATCGGACAGCTGGGCGCCAGGATTTTAAGGGAATGCGGCTGCTCCAGAGTCCAGCTGATTACTTCCTCTGCACTCTTCCCCGGCGTAGAGCAGAGAAACGAATCCTTTCTGGTAACCTCCCGGGAAAAGGGGATGGAGCCATTACCTTTGATCTTTTGTGAAAGCAGCCGAAAGGGCGGATATGAGGCCATCACAGGACTAAGGGGGAAGCAACTGCCGGATGGTATTTTTTGTGGTTCGGATTCTATAGCGCAGGGGGTTCTGCGAGGGCTGTATGAGTGCGGCATCTCCTGCCCCAACGATGTGAAAGTGCTGGCGATTGGAAATGGAATTCCGGAGGAGGCTGTGTACACGGTTCCCTCCCTGTCCGTCATCTCACTGCCGATGGAAGAGATGGCCGCGGAATGTCTGACACTTCTGACCGGGCATCTGACAGAAGCAAAGACCGACATACGCAGCAGGGAAATTCCGGTACAGGCACTGCTGCGGGAAAGCACGGCAACCGTTGCGATTTCAATTGAATCATAAAACAAGATATGTTATAGTTTTTATTGAAGCAAAGCTGAGACCGCGAAGCTGCAAAGCAACCATTTCATGCTCGTCTGCGTGCATCGACTATAGTGAATGACAAAAGAATTCTGTCGTTCACTATAATCCCTTCGTTCGGATGGACTTTGCATTAGATGCTTAAGAACAATTGCTTGCGCAAAATGGCAATATTTTGGTTCCGGTTTATTCGAGGAGGAATATCCTGTGAAGAGAAAACATCGGCTTCCCGTAACCATTATTCTGGTCGTAGTTTTTGTATATATCACGCTCCTGCTCCTTCTGATAAGGGCGGAGGCGGATGAGCCGCTGTCGTCGATTGATACGTTTATCGACGCCCTGTGGTATTCGGTAGCGACGCTGACTACGGTTGGCTATGGCGACATCACCCCGGTCACGCCCCTAGGGCGGGCAGTCGGAGTTGTTTTTGTGCTGCTTTCTACCGGCATCCTGGTTACTTTGATCAGCACACTGCTCTCGTTTCTGGCAAGTGAGGGATTCCCGCTGTTTCGTCTGTCTTTTCTGAAACGAAGGAACTGGTACTATTTTGCCGATGCAAGCCCGGAATCTGTCACCCTGGCCGGACAGATTCTAAAAAGCGAACAGGAAGCCGTGATTATTTATGGTCTGAGTAAAAGCCAGGTAACGGAAGCACCGGACTATCCCTGCCTTTTTGTCAATGTCTCTCCGGAGCGCATCGCCGAACTCAAGGGGGATACCGGAAACCGGTGCAGCGTCTTTTTTATGAAGGAAAACGATATCGGCGTCAACGCAAAGGCTGCCGGTATTTCGCAGCTTCCGGTGGAAGTGTACGCCAGAACTGTCAGCGGAGAGGAGATGCTCTCCGGAAATATTCATTTTTTCCATTCTTATGATTGCTGTGCCCGGGAGTACTGGCGGCAGAAGCCCCTGCTTCGCAGGGAGCGCCGGATTGTCATGATTGGCTTTGGCCACTATGGGGAGGCGCTGCTCAAATACGCGATCCTCACCAATGTCATCGCGCCGGAACACCATGTTGCTTATCATATTTTCGGCGGTTCCGACCGGTTTCTTGACATACACGCAAAACTGAAACATGTCTTTTCGATCCAGGAGGAGGCCGATGACCGGGATTCCATTCTCTTCCATTCCTCGTCCTGGACGCTGGATCACGAGCTGCTCGCATCTGCGGACCGGGTTATCATCTGCTGCGACGATGAACAGGAAGGATGGGATATTTTCTGGCAGCTGCGCCGCTATTACCGAATCAGCGGGCGTATTGATCTGAGGAGCAGCCGTTTTATCCCGGATGTGTCGCACTTCGGCGTGATGGAATCCATCTATACGCCGGAGCATGTCCTGCGCACCACGCTGAATCAGGTGGCCATCGCCATGAACGACCTCTACCGCAGCAATCATCCGCAAACGGCCCTTGGCTGGGATGCGCTTGGCGACTATCTTCGTCAGTCCAAGATCGCCGCGTCCGAGCATCTGTTTGTAAAGGTCCGGATTCTGCTGGATAAGCAAAATGAGACACTGACGGACCTGACGCCGGAGACGCTGGCCCGGGCGTATGCTGCTTATCAGAACAACATTCAGGACAAAACCTGTCTGGATGAGTACCGCCAGATTGAGCACCTGCGATGGATGCGATTTTATCTGTACCACAACTGGTCCCGCGGCCCCGTCCACAGCCAGACGCTCCGACAGGACCCGCGCCTGTGCCCCTACGCCAAGCTAACGCCCCAGGCGAAAGCATATGGGGACTATTCCTGGGAATTGCTGGGAGAACTGAGACTGATATAATGATACAAAGGACAAGATGGAACGTGCGAAGCACGTAGCAATCCGCAGTATCTTTCCCTTTTGTCACTCAAATCATATAATATTTTGCACATCCGCTCTGCAGATGCACGACGCAGGTCAGGCTATATTATGCGAGGCTCTCAATTATCTCTTCCTCCAACTCCCGGCAGGCATCCAGAATTTCCCTGATCTCTTCGGGTCTGATATGATCAATATGGATTCCGCAGGTGCACACGACTGTGCAATTCTGATGCGCAGCCACTGTTTCCGCGATCTGACGGGCAATCTCCTCGTCCTTATGTCCCAGCCGGTTCAGCACCGAGGACGTAGCACTGATTCCATCGCCGGTCAGACTCGGCCGGGCAGCCGCCATGACAGCGGAGCCAATATGCCCATTTTTGCCATCACGAACGCAGATGGTATAGTCCGGCCCCATCGGGATCACATCGCAAAGGATTGTAATCCCGCACACCGTCTTTTTATATTCCCGCCGTATCATGTCCATTTGCGTTTTCCTCTCTTTATCCCCTCAATTTCATTCTGGCAATCTCTGTATTCTCAGCTAAAATAGCCTGACCCGAATAAACCGGAACCAAAATTTTGCCATTTTGCGCAAGAAATCGTTCTTAAGCACCTAAAGCAGAAAATGCCCCTTGTTAAAAGACAATACATTTCCTGTCTCACCAATTTGTCTCCCAAATTCAGTTCCAGACAAGCAGCAGCTAATTATTAGCTCCACCTCCGGAAGCCTTCTATCTCAATCCCAAACGGCTGCAGCAGCTTTCCGACAATATGGCGCTCCATGTCAGAAACCTGCAGGGATTTTTTTTCTGAACCACCCTGTTTCGTGGAACTGCAGGTAAACGCTTCGTCCTCGTTCTGAGCCAATTGTAGAAAATCTTTACCCGGATCATCAACGGACTCTGCGGCAGTCTCGTCATCCTTCATGTAGTACGTCACCATAGGCGGCATGATATAGACATTCTGCAATCTCGACAGCGTCAGCATATTCTCCAGATGAATCGGACTCAGGGGCATTTCGCGCACGGCAAGCACCAGGTTCCGGCGTTCCTTGATGGTCACGTCCGCCGCGCGCAGCAGCAGGTTCTCGCTGAAACCATGAGCGATACCACTGACCGTCTTCATCGAACACGGCAGGATGATCATGCCTTCGGTCAGGAACGTGCCGCTCGCGATGGCCGCGCCGATATTGCTGTTCTCATAGCAGACATCTGCGAGCGCGCGAATCTGTACCGCGTCCATGCCGCTCTCCTGTTTCGCAGTGAGCTCCGCGCCATAGGTGAAAACCAGATGCGTCTCAACCTCCGGTATTTTTTTCAGTTCCTTCAAAAGGCAGACGGCCAGAGGAAACCCGCTGGCGCCGCTGATGCCTACTACAATCCGTTTCATAAAACCCTCCCATACTACTCATACCCGATATTGACCTGTTTTACAAATTCCTTCTGTTTTCCTGTCAGCTTTCAATTGATATAATCTGCCTGCCGGTGGATTCCTTATGACTCCGGCTACCCGATTCGTTGCTTCGCGGGAATAAACGAAACACTTCCGTGCTCCCATCTTAAAATTCAGGAACTTTTCTGCTGCATGAATCTCAAATGCATCGTTCGTATAATCTTTTAGCCATAAAGTTCGGAATTTTCATCTATATCTGCATCATAGCACATCACACTGTAAATTGCCATATGAAAATGAGCCGGACTTACGCCCGGCTCATCATTTGTCTGTTATTTACCTGCTATTTTATCCTGGCCTGGTAAGCCCCTTACTCTTCACTTGCTGCTGCCGCCGCATTCAGTCCGGCGATGCGCCCGAAGGTCATGATATCCGGGTACGCGTTGCCACCAAGGCGGTTATTGCCATGGATGCCGCTGGTCACTTCGCCTGCAGCATAGAGGCCTTCGATCACGTTGCCTTCCGTATCGACAACCTGTGCCTCGGTGTTGATCTCAATGCCGCCCATGGTGTAGTGAACCGTCGGGGTGCGAAGGCTCGCGTAGAACGGTCCCTGCTCGATGACGGAATCCGCGCTTGCGGATTTTCCATATTCATCCTCACCGTTTACCATGCCCTCGTTATAAGTCTCAACCGTAGCAACCAGCGTGTCCGCATCTACACCGATGATCTCCGCCAGCTCTTCCAGCGTGTCTGCCACGTAGGAATGCCCATCCGCAAGAAGGCTCTCAATCAGCTCGTCACGCGTGTCATCGTCCGCGATCTCGCTGCTGTCCACGATCAGCCACATCTCGCCGTCGGTCTGCTCCAGCTCTGCCATACTAATGGCGTAGCGAGTGTTGTCCTCATTGATAAAACGCTCGCCCTCTTTATTCACAAACAGATATTCCGTCGCGCTCAGCCAGTTGCCGACGAACTCGCTCACGCAGCCGCAGTCGTCAATCGGGTCGCCCAGCGGATGCACCTGAATCTGATCCAGGTTGATCAGGCTGGCGCCGACCGCTTCCGCCAGCTCAAGTCCGTCGCCGGTGCTGGTCACTGCACAGCTGTGCAGGGTCGTTGTGATCGCGCCATCGCTGTATTTGAGCACCAGATCGCTGTCCGCACCATAGCCGCCGGTCGTCAGGATGACGCTGGCCGCATTTACCGTAATCACGCTGCCGTCCGTGCGGGTCGCCTCACAGCCGACCACAGTGCCGTTTTCATCCACCAGGAGGCTGGTCGCCGGCGCGTTTGTCTCAATGATCGCTCCGCGCTCCGTCGCGTATGCCTCCAGCATATCGATATAGACACGTCCGCCATTGTCTCCCTCTGCGCCGGTAGCCGCCACGAGGTCAACCTGATGGCCGCGCGCCCATTTGCCGCCGATCGCCATAAAGATATAGTCGCTCTTAAATGGAATGCCGATCTCATCCTCCAGCCACTCCAGCGTCACCGGAGCCTGCTCCGCATACAGCCGGATCAGTTCGATGTCATCAATAGAACCGCCGCCAATATAGGTCTGCAGCGCATGCCAGTTTACACTGTCAAACAGCGTTTCGCCGTTGTTCTCCTGCCATTCGGCATAATCCGCCGCGACGTCGTCAATCAGCGCCTGGTACTCCGGATCATCGGTCTCCACGCTGATGGCCTCTTCGACCTCCGCGCAGTTGTCCGCGGTCATCTCGATCGAAGACTGCAGATCCGGATCTGCGCTGTTATAGGTGCCTTCACCCAGCTTCGTATTGCCGCCGATGGACGAGCTCTTCTCCAGCACGAGGACACTTGCGCCCTGCTCCGCCGCGCTGGCCGCTGCCGCCATACCGGCGCCGCCCGCGCCGATAATCACAACATCCACATCATAGGTCGTGTCCACGCCCTGCTCGGCTGTAACTTCGTTCTCATAATCCGCCGGATCTACACCCGCCGCAAGCAAAGCGTTTGTCACCGCCTCAATCAGACCCTCGCTGGAAAGCGTCGCGCCCGTCACCGCATCTACCGCAATCGTATTATTTTCGACCATCGTCGAAATCAGGTCAAAAGCAAGCGTGCCGACGCCATCCGTCTCGCCCTGCTCCGTTACCTCAATGTCTGTGATCGCGCCGTCATCATCGAGCGTCACCTCTACCACAATGTCTCCGTTGCGTCCTTCTCCGACTCCCTCGTAGGTCCCCGCAACGCCATCCGCCGCGAGCGCCGAAGCCGCGCCGCCCGCCAGACCGGCCGTCATGGACAGAGCCAGAAGTGCTGCTAAAAATTTCCGCTTCATAAAAATCCTCCTTCTTTTCTGTTTTCTCTTCTTTTTATACATGAGTTTTCCTGTTCTCCCGGAAAACCAGAGGCGTTCGCTCTTCTTCCTTCGCTCACGTTTTGAGCCGTGCCTGTATCCTGATCCCCACAAAAATTCCGGATATCCTGTCAGTCATCCTCCTGAGGTCCGCTGCGAATACGAGATCCCGCCCGATATGTATAAAAAATATGTGTAAATAATTTTATCACCTGATTATCCTGTTTTCTAATTGAAAAAATGCATAAATCCATAGCCAAAAGCTATCAATCGTGTTATACTTTTATTATTATATCCCTGTGCATCCTGCATCGTTTACAGAAACCAGCAAATAGTATTATGCTTCAAGCGCTAAACGGACATCCACTGGATGCCCACCGAAACGCTCAGAATCCAGGAGGCTCCTCTTATGACACTGAACCAGCTTCGCTATTTCCAGACACTCGCGAAAACCGAGCATTTCCGCAAGGCCGCTGATATGCTCTATATCTCGCAGCCTTCCTTAAGTAAGGCCATTGCGCAGCTCGAATCCGAACTCGGCGCCGTTCTGTTTGAGAAAAGCGGGCGCAATGTCCGCCTGAGTGAGGCTGGAAAAGCATTTCTGCCTTATGTAAATCAGGCGTTAAGCAAACTTGATCAGGGGACGGAGGTTCTCCGCAATTTTTCCGGTAAGGAAGAGCGTATCTCCATCGGATGCATCTGCCCCGCCCTGATGACCTATCTGGCTCCCGTGATTAAGACCTATCAGGATACGCTTCAAAGAGAGCTCCGGTGCCGCACAGAAGTCGGTATGTCCGAAAATCTGTTAAAGGATCTGCTTGCCGGTGAACATGACGTTGTCTTCTGTACATATGTAGATGGTGTGAAAAAAGTACGCTTCACGAAAGTCTGTGAATTTCCATTTTATGTCGTGGTACAGAAGAACAATGCATTCGCCCGCCAGAGCAACATCCGTCCGGAAGAGCTCGACCATTATCCGGTGCTTTTCACCTGTTCATCGGCCTATTCCCGGATGATCCGTGAAATGCTGAACTATTATCACGTACATCCCATATCAGCGGGTCTCTCTAATGACGAAGTCGGACTGCTCGGGATGGTCGAGGCCGGACTTGGCGTCTTCATCACTACTGATTACCCGCAGGTGCACAGTGAGAATACCGTCCTGATACCGCTTACGCAGAACCGTTTTACCCGCCCCGTTTATATGGCAGTGCGTGAAGGGCAGAACCTTCCGCCCTCCGTGCAGGGGCTGGTTGATTTTGTTCTTTCCGGCTAAGGATCTGTTGCAGAATAACTTATCCATCTTGCACCGCCTGACGCGCGGATGGAAGCGCTCCTCGCTTCGCGTTTTGGCGGCGCTATCGCAGACCATTAAAACCTCAACGCAGTACGCCTCCAAAAGCTTTAACACAAATGCCGCTATTTTCCCTGGCCTTCCGGTATAAATTCCAGCTTCAGCTGCATACCCATGCCCTTCGCCAGCCGTTTCAGCATTTCAAGACTTGGGTTTCTTGTGCCATTCTCAATACGGCTGATATCCGCCTGTGTAATTCCTGTCTTTTCAGATAAATCCTTCTGTGTCATATGTTTCTCTTTTCTCGCATCAATCATAGCCTGTATAATGTCGTATTCCGGAGCAAGCGCTTCATATTCTTTCCTGACTTCCGGATCTGAAAGCATCTCTTTCTTAAAATTCTCATATCTGGTCATTTCCCAAATCTCCTTTCATAATCAGCCCTGTATTTTTCTGCAAGCCTGATCTCAACCCCTGGTGTTTTCTGCGTTTTCTTCGTGAATCCATTCGTCAGAATGATTCTTCTTCCACTGCGGAAAAAATATAACACTCTTGTAATATCTGTACCTTGCTTTGCCCTTATTTCATAAATTCCATTCCTTAAATGCTCTGAATATGGCTTTCTCAAAGCCGTTCCATTTTTCTCAAGCAAATCTATAATCCGAAAAACCTTTGCTTTCATCTTGCTATCGAGACTTCGAATATAATCCTCAGCAGGTGCCTCTCCATTTTCCTTCGTGTAAAAATCGACTGTAAACTTATCCATAATTCCAAATGCCCCCTCCCTGGCATCGAATCATGTTCCTTATCATTATATGTCGGATGCAACATATTTGTCAAGTTCCCTTATAGATGCCATTTTCATTTTCTCCGTTACAATAAATATAACGTTTAAAATTTCGTAATGTTACGCAAAATCTCTCATTTTTTTTAAATTTTTCACCATCCGCAAAAAATACCACTTCCACAACCGGTCAAAACGTGTTACCTTTAGGGCAATAGAATTGCGGCGCCAGGAGAAAAGTTCCCGGAACAGAACTCTGACGTCACAACATTTCATTTACGAGGAGGATTTCTCATGAAACGTGATTTGAAAGCCCTGATTCAGGAAATGGCGCTCGAAGAGAAGGCCGGCATGTGCTCCGGTCTGGATTTCTGGCATTTAAAGGGAGTCGAACGGCTCGGCATCCCGAGCGTGATGGTCAGCGATGGCCCTCACGGCCTGCGCAAGCAGGATGAAAACGCCGACCACCTCGGCATCAACGAAAGCATCAAGGCGGTCTGCTTCCCGGCCGGCTGCCTGACAGCCTGCTCCTTCGACCGCGATCTGCTGAAAAAGCTCGGCGACGCGATTGGAAAAGAGGCACAGGCAACGGACCTTTCCGTCGTTCTCGGACCGGCAGTCAACATCAAGCGCTCCCCGCTCTGCGGGCGGAATTTTGAATATTATTCGGAGGATCCGTACCTGGCCGGCGAGACGGCGGCAGCTTTCATTGAGGGCGTGCAGGAGCACCATGTCGGCACTTCCATCAAGCATTTCGCGGCGAACAGTCAGGAATTCAACCGTATGAGCGCTTCCTCGAACGTGGACGAGCGCACACTGCGCGAGATTTATCTTCCGGCATTTGAGACGGCAGTGAAGAAAGCGCAGCCCTACACGGTGATGTGCTCCTACAACCGGCTGAATGGCACGTTCGCTTCTGAGCATCCGTGGCTGCTCACCGATGTGCTCCGCAAAGAGTGGGGCTTTGAAGGCTATGTGATGTCCGACTGGGGCGCTGTGAATGAGCGCGTGGCAGGCCTGAAGGCAGGGCTTGAGCTGGAAATGCCGTCATCCGGCGGAAGCACGGATATTGAAATTGTAAAAGCGGTACAGGACGGCACGTTAGATGAAGCGGTCCTCGACCAGGCCGTAGAGCGTATTCTGAACATCGTTTTCGAGTATGTGGATCACCGCGAGGAGCAGGAATTCACGCTGGAAGCGGATCACGAGCTTGCGCGTCACATCGCCGGGGAATCGATGGTACTTCTGAAGAACGAAGCAGCAGCACCTGGCCGCAGCAGTCGATCCGAAAATGAATCAACCGCGCCGTGCCACAGCAGCCAGTCAGAAAATGAATCTGCTGGTGACGAAAGTGTTCCTCATCCGGAAAAGCCAGCGATTCTGCCTCTTGCGAAAGACGAAAAGGTCGCATTTATCGGCGAATTTGCGGCGAAGCCGCGCTTCCAGGGCGGCGGCAGCTCGCATATCAACTGTTTCCGCGTCAGCAGCGTGCTCGATGAAGTAAAGGATAATACAAACATTACCTATGCAAAGGGCTTTGCGGCGGACCGGGATGTCTATGACGAAGCGCTCGCGGCGGAGGCCGTCGAGGCAGCAAGGGCGGCGGACAAGGCAGTCCTGTTTGTCGGTCTCCCGGACAGCTTCGAATCCGAGGGCTACGACCGCAGCCACATGCGGCTCCCCGACTGCCAGAACCGCCTGATTGAGGAGATTCTGAAAGTTCAGGAAAATGTGATTGTCGTCCTGCACAATGGCTCTCCGGTCGAACTTCCCTGGGCAGATCAGGTAAAGGGAATTCTGGAAGCGTATCTCGGCGGTCAGGCGGCGGGCGGCGCGATTGCGGATATTCTGTTCGGTAAAGTGAATCCGTCCGGAAAGCTCGCGGAAACCTTCCCACTCCGTCTTGAAGACAATCCGTCCTATCTCGCGTTCGGCGACCCGATAGAAGTAAACTATAATGAAGGAATTTATGTCGGCTACCGCTATTATGACGCGAAGCATATGGCGGTCGCCTACCCGTTCGGATACGGGCTTTCCTACACGACCTTCTCCTACAGCAATCTGAATCTCAGCCAGGCGTCCATGTCGGAAAACGAGAAGATCACGGTATCCGTAGACATCACCAACACCGGCGACCGCTTTGGAAAAGAAATCGTCCAGCTCTATGTCTCAGACAAGACCGGTGCGGCGCGCAGGCCGCTCGCTGAACTGAAGGGATATGAAAAGGTCGCGCTGCAGCCGCGTGAGACAAAGACCGTCACAATGACCATCGACTACCGCAGTCTTGCGTGGTACAGCACGAATCTCCACGACTGGTACGCGGCGTCCGGAGATTACGAGATCCTCGTTGGCGCTTCCTCCCGCGATATCCGCCAGAGTGCGTCTCTTCATCTGGAAAACAGCACGCTGCTGCCGCTGCACGTGACCCGAAACACCACTCTCGGGGAGCTCATGGCGGATGCGCGCACCGCGCCCCTCATCGGAGAATGGGTAAAAAAAATGCTGGCTGTATTCGCGGCGCCGGAGGATACCGAAGATGAAGCCCGGACTGCTGGTTCAAAGGATGCCAGGGCAACTGACGCGGCCGCTTCAAAGGCTGTCGGGGCGACTGACGCGGTCGATCCGCAGGATGCTGCCGCGGACACAGACAATGCAAAAGAAACCTCCGCCTCTGAAGAAGCTGTCTCCGAAGAGATGAACAACGCAATGATGGTTTCCATGCCTCTTCGGAATCTGGTGACATTCGGCACCTGCAATCCGGTGCAGCTGGATGCGCTGATTGAGGAACTGAACCAGCTGTAATCAGGAGCCATCTGGCAGTTTTTCGCATCAAACCCGTTCCAAAAATCGGACAGGGGAACGAGCGTTTCCCCTGTCCGCCGTTATGTCGGGCGCAATTAACAAAATTGCTAATTTCCGCTTGCGCCCGTATGTAATCGGATAGGGGAACGCTCTTCTCCCCTATCCGCCGCGCCAGGCCGCGTCCGGCTTTAGCCGGAAAAATTCCATGCGCGGCCTGTGTGCATAAAAGACAGCTCTTAGCCGATAAAATCTGCCTGGGCTGTCTTTTTATTTTTAACGAACAGGGACCTCTCAGAATACCGCCTTCTGCTCATAATTTGCTTTATAAATTTACAATATGAATATGTTGCACAATGCGAACGACAGCACTGCCGCGAGCAGAAACATCGCTCCGGTCTTTATCCCCCTCTTCTTTTTCAAAACCATCATCAGCGCGTAGATGATGCCCATGAACAGCACAGGGGCATATTCATTACCCATCTCCAGGCCGACCTTGCAGTTCTGGTAGACGAGAGAAGAAATAACCGTCAGCATCAGACCAGCGACAATCGGTCGAATCCACTTTTTGATATTCCGGAAAACCGCCACATCGTGAAAGCACCGGTAGATATCTCCGATCATTGCGAACACCCCACAGGAGGCCGCGACACTGACCAGAAATCCCGCCACGCCCGATACTACGCCGCCCGCCACGCTGCCGGTGGAGGTATAGCCGAGCAGATAGCCGACGCCGCTGAGCATCTTACAGAGGATCGAGCCGGGCAGAATGTTCGTGATTGGCACGAGCAGGCTGTAGAACTGATCAGAGGATATCATTTTTTCATTCACAAACAGCGCGTCCGCCACTGTCAGATAAGCGTCGCCTCCGCCAAAGGACATAAGAGAAGAAATCGTGCCGTTTTTCACAAAAGCAAAGCCACTGTCGGTCACAGACAACGCCAGCACCAGAGCGACCGCCAGCAGCCCGACCAGGATGGTAAAATCCTTGCCGATATCCCGAAACGGAATTTTCCGCACTTTCTGTTCTTGTGTAAAATTTTTCTTCAGGCCATAAAGGGCAAGCGCAATCATCCCCAGGTAAATGCATAATTCCATATTCCCAGGGAAAATCTGATCTCCCAGCGTGTCATTGAGCAGATACAGAATACAGAAAAGCAGAGAAACACTGCAATTCACTAGCGTCGGACGACAGTTCGTGTAGAAAATCACGAAGAATGCGATGACAAACACATCTACCGTGGACAGACAGACCGGGGTAGAGACTTCCAGCCCGAAAATCTTAATCAGGTTCTTTCCGCAGGTCAGCGCAAATACAATCAAAATGATACAGCGGCTGGCCCAGCGTGTCCGGCTGCTCTCATGCTCTTTTCTGGTCCCCGCAACGTAATCGGTCAGCAGGCAGGCAATCCCCGCCGTAATTCCAACCGTCAGGTACTGCACCTGCAGCAGAATCCGTTCTCCGACGGAGCTTACCAGAATCAGCAGAAGAATGGTCAGAAACACCCCTGGCACCGCCATCGCCAGCGCTGCTGCAAGCATTCCCCTGCGCCCAAGCACCCGTTTGCCGACTCCCGAGGCCAGCTCCACCGGAAGCGCACCCGGTGTGATGTTCGCAATTACAACGTCCTCATCAAAATCATCCTGTGAGACCAGCTCCCTCCCGACAATACTTTTCTCGATCAGCGGAACCAGCGCATTCCCGCCGCCAAAACCGACCAGTCCGATTTTCAGCATCGAACCAACCAACGTCTTCCACTTCCATCCCGGCCCATTTTCCCGGCATCCGGCGCCATCTGCCAGAATTGACTTTCCATCTCCACCTGATGGCGCATCTTCTCTCTTTGTTTTCGTATCTTTCATATGCTCAAGCATTCCTGACCTTCTATTTCTTGTGTTACCAGATGATTCAAATTCTCGTATCATAATTCTATGTACATTCTGCCTGTTTTGCCGATAGCCGCTGCAAAAATCCTCGACGCAGCGAGCGGTAAAACTTATTCAATCATCCGACACCACGATAGAATATTACATTTTGCATATCTGGTCAACCTTTTTTCAAGTCTCTTTCCTTTTTATTGTTTACAGATTCACAGGAGA
This sequence comes from Lachnospiraceae bacterium, assembly GCA_021202075.1. Classification (GTDB taxonomy): domain Bacteria; phylum Bacillota; class Clostridia; order Lachnospirales; family Lachnospiraceae; genus Choladousia. The sequence goes on from JAJQDT010000116.1 coordinate 110,245, forward strand.
ATCCGCTCCTCTCCCGGCGGGTGATGATTCTATTCTATCGGCGGCGCCCTGAAATCCCGATAATATCACATTTATTTCAACAATTTCTTCAATAATTACGCTATAAAGTACCTTGGCAAGCGGGCAAAAAAGTGGTAAGATAGCAGAAAAATTAACAATTCGTAACATTACAGGAGACACATATGAATTATTTGGACAAGCTGGAAGCAGAATCGATTTATATCATGCGGGAGGTTGTCGCGGAATGTGAAAAGCCGGTGATGCTCTACTCGATCGGCAAGGATTCCTCCGTGATGCTGCATCTCGCGCTCAAGGCTTTTTATCCGGAAAAGCCGCCTTTCCCGTTTCTGCATGTAAACACCACCTGGAAGTTTAAAGAGATGATAGAGTTCCGGGACCGGACTGCGAAAAAATACGACCTTGACATGATTGAATACATCAATCAGGAGGGACTTGCGCAGGGAATTAATCCGTTTGACCACGGCTCCGCCTACACGGATATCATGAAAACGCAGGCACTCAAACAAGCACTGAATAAATACGGCTTTACTGCCGCGTTCGGCGGCGGACGGCGCGATGAGGAAAAGAGCCGCGCGAAGGAGCGCATCTTTTCTTTCCGCAATGAGGAGCATGTCTGGGACCCGAAGAACCAGCGGCCGGAGATGTGGAAGCTGTTTAATACAGAAATCAATAAAGGGGAAAGCATCCGGGTTTTCCCGATCTCGAACTGGACGGAAAAGGATATCTGGCAGTACATCAAGCGGGAAAATATCGAGATTGTACCGCTCTACTACGCTGCGGTTCGTCCGGTTGTGGAGCGCGACGGGAACCTGATTATGGTGGACGATGACCGTATGCGGCTGCGCCCCGGTGAGGAGCCGATGATGAAAAAGGTTCGGTTCCGCACGCTGGGCTGCTATCCGCTCTCCGGCGGCGTAGAGTCCGAAGCGGATACGATTGACGGGATTATCGAAGAGACCTTAAGCGCTGTTTCCTCCGAGCGGACCAGCCGGGTGATTGACAAGGACGGCGGCGCGGCCAGTATGGAAAAACGGAAGCGGGAGGGTTATTTCTAATGGATTCTTTATTAAAGTTTATCACATGCGGAAGCGTGGACGACGGGAAATCAACCCTGATCGGGCATATGCTCTATGACGCGAAGCTTCTGTTCGCCGATCAGAAGGATGCCCTGGAGCTGGAGTCGAAGGTCGGCTCGAATGATGGAAACATTGACTACAGCCTTCTGCTAGACGGCCTGATGGCCGAGCGGGAGCAGGGCATTACGATTGACGTGGCTTACCGCTATTTTACCACGGAGCACCGCTCCTTTATCGTCGCGGACACGCCGGGACATGAAGAATATACGCGGAACATGGCGGTCGGCGCCTCCTTTGCCGATCTCGCCGTCATCCTGGTGGACGCGAGCCAGGGGGTTCTGACGCAGACGCGCCGCCACACGAGAATCTGCTCGCTGATGGGTATTCAGCACGTTGTTTTTGCCATCAACAAGATGGATCTGATCGACTACAGCCAGGAACGCTTCAAAAAAATTAAAAAGGAAATCCGCATCCTTCTCGCTGAGTTTGAGCATCGGAGTGTGCAGATCATTCCGGTCTCCGCTACCAACGGCGACAACATCACCAAAAAATCCAGGAGAATGCCCTGGTACAAGGGACCGACGCTTCTCCATTATCTGGAGACCGTCGATGTCAGCGAGAAGCCGACCGACGCCGAGTTTTCCATGCCGGTACAGCGGGTCTGCCGCCCGAACCGCAGCTTCCGCGGGTTCCAGGGACAGATCGAGAGCGGAAGCATCTCGGTCGGGGATCCGGTCACGGTTCTGCCAAGCCATGAGACCTCGACCGTAAAGGCGATTCTGGAAGGGAATCAGTCCGTCGAGGAATCCAGCGTCGGGCACCCGGTCACCATCCAGCTCGACACAGAGATTGACGTTTCCCGCGGCTGCGTTCTCACAAAGGATCCGGAGCTCTACGTTAATACCATGTTTTCTGCGACTCTGCTCTGGATGGACGACACGAAGCTTGTCGAGGGGAAGAATTATCTTCTGAAATCCGGCACGCAGAAAATTCCGGCCACCGTTCTTCACATTCGTCACAAGATCGATGTGAACACCGGCCGCGAGGTACCGGCGAAGGAGATTTTCAAAAACGAGATCACGCAGTGCGACATCTCCGTCTCCTCAAACCTGGTATTTGACCTGTTTGAACACAACAAAACGCTCGGCTCCCTGATTCTGATCGACCGCATCAGCCACGCAACCGCGGCCTGCGGCGTCATCACACAGTCCATCAGCCGCAGCCGCGATCTCACCTGGCATACAATGGATATCACAAAGGAATTCCGCGAGAATCAGCTCGACCAGAAGGCCTGCACGATCTGGTTCACGGGTCTGTCCGGATCCGGCAAATCCACGCTCGCAAACGCGCTGGAAAAACGCCTCGTCTCACTGGGCAAGCATACCATGCTTCTCGACGGCGACAACATCCGCCTGGGCCTGAACCGAAACCTCGGCTTCTCCGAAGCGGACCGCATTGAAAATATCCGCCGCATCGCCGAGGTCTCCAAGCTGATGAACGACGCGGGACTCATCGTCCTCACCTCCTTCATCTCTCCGTTCGTGCGCGACCGGAGAAAGGCAAAGGAAATCATCGGGGACGACTTTATCGAGGTTTATATCGACACGCCGATTGAAGAGTGCGAGCGCCGCGACGTGAAAGGCCTGTACGCGGCCGCCCGCGCCGGAAAGATTGAGCATTTCACCGGCATCAGCAGCCCCTACGAAAAGCCGCAGAAGCCGAACATCCGCATCGACACCACCAATCACAGTGTCGACGAATGCGTCGACCAGCTGATGGAATATCTGAAGCCGCGGCTATAATATCCGCAAAGATTCATGGATCCGCAGCGATAAGTCAGCGGAATGCCATGATGCTGCAGTTATTAATCTGGTTGTCAGTGCAATCTTACAGCTATTTTTCCGACAAAAGAGAGCGGGCAGGAAACAGTTTTCGTCTCCTGCCCGGTCATTATTATCTGTTTTCTGTTCTGCAGGCGCTGCCTTGAGCGCGAGTCCAAAAGGAGAAGCAATGAAAACTCTGTATCTTCACATAGGCACACCGAAAACCGCCACTTCCTCCATTCAGGTTTTCTGTCTGAAAAACCGCCGCAGGTTCCGTAAATACAACTATTGTTTTCCGCTGCTCCCCCTGAAATATCCGAATATCCCGCTCAAGCGCAACGCACATTTTTTAGTGGAAGCTTCCGCCAAATGTGATATGATCTCCGTGAAAAAACAGGAAGAAACGGATTCCCAAAAACAAGACAGCTTCTGGGAGAAGCGGCTTTCTTCCGCTCTCTCAGCCATTCACCGGCAATTTGACCGTTATGATAATATCATCCTGTCAGATGAGAATCTCTGGCGCTCCATGAGCTACAACCAGCAGAATCCTCTTGACATCCTGATCAAAGATGGCTCTGAGTACGGCTATCGCACGAAGGTCATCGTATACCTGCGGCGGCAGGATCAGTTCCTGATTTCACGCTGGAACCAGCTCGTAAAAGATGAAATCATGCGCAGGCCGTTCCCGAAGCATCTGAAACGCGTTCTCTCAAACGAGCCTCTGATCGCGGATTACGCCGCAGCGCTGGGCCACATCGCCGCGAAAATCGGAAAGGACAATATCATTGTCCGCCGCTTCGAGGCCTCTGCCTGGGTTGGCGGCTCTATTTACTCGGATTTCACAAACGCCGCAGGATTAACAGATGCTGCCAATTTGAAGCTGCCCAAGAAAAAGGTCAACCCCGGCCTCAAATTGAATTACGCTGAAATCCAGCGCCGGATAAACGCCAGCCGGCAGCTTTCCGAAGAGGATAAGACATTTCTTGGTTATTTTCTGAGAAAAACATCCGCAGGCCGTTCGGAGCATGAGGAATACGGTATACTTTCCGAAGAGGAGACCAGAGCCTTTCTGGCCCGTTTTGAGGAAGGCAACCAGCGGATTGCCCGGGAATATTTTGGGGAAAACGGCCCCCTGTTCTCCGATGAAATCAAATGTCAGAAAAAATGGACGCCGGATAATGCGTATATGGAGGAAGACCTGCTTGCTTATCTCGCTGCCCTTGGCAGCGCCGCCCGCGGGCACGGTATGTTAAAATTCAGATGTTTGCGGCTCCTGCAAAAAACAGGTCCGCGATTTCTGTAAACAGGCCATGCAGCGTTTTTCGGCGGCTTCCCGCAGAAAACAATTCCGATTTTCGGGAATATTTCTTATAAAGCATTTCCGATTTTCGGGAAAAGCGTTATGGTCTTAGTTCCATCTCTACACGGATATCATTCCCTTGCACATGCACAGCTGCGTAGCTGCCGGTGATAAGCGGCATGGACGGCGGCAGATGCCCAAGATCCATATCCATGACGACCGGCACACCCTTACGCCCCGCCACGTCAAGCACCGCCTGATATTGATCCAGACCCATCACCGGCTCCAGAGCACTCAATGGCCGTCCGATCAGAAACCCTTTGACATAACGGAACCATCCTGCGTGCTCCATCTGCCACATTGCCCGGCGGATGCCGAAGACGTTCAGATCACAGGCATCAAGAAACCAGATGACGCCGTCCTCTTTATATTTTTCCAGAAACTCATCCGTGTGATCATAGCAGGTGCCGAGCAGGTTCACCAGGCAGTCCAGGCAGCCGCCAAGCAGACGCCCTTCGAAGGCCGTTTCCGGGATTTCTTTTCCGGTCAGGATGGGATATCCAGAATTCCTCTCCTTCCTTCCGGAGCCTTCTGTACAGTTACCACCCGGCGATGCAGCTGAACAAAGCATCGCATCGGAGCCGACAGCGCTGTATTCCCGCAAAGGCAGGTCCGATACGGCTGCCCCGGCATTGGACAAGCTCTGATCATTTACAGCAGTCCCATCATAAAGCTTTAATATCTTTCTCTCTGTCAGATTATAGGCAGCCAGAGGATTCTCCTCATCCTTTATCCCTTCGATTTCCCACTTCGGATAACCATGCACGCAAAATTTCGGAATCGGTTTCTTCGTCCTGTACGATGTCCCTGCGGCATCGCCAATCCCTTCGCCTTCCATTTTCCCCGGGGCGCAACTATTTCCGCCATCCTTCGAATGATCTGCATAGTCCCTGGCACCACAGATGCCATCAGCATGCTCCGCCGCACCCTCTCCCGTCAGAATCGCAAACGCGTCTTTGAGAACCCTGTGCTGCGGTTTCATGCCAAACGAAGGCGCACACGGCCCGTAAATCGAAGCGGTATCGCAGATGGTCGCCAGCAGATAGGTCATGTTCGTATTGTCGGAAAATCCCATATACCACTTCGCCGGAGCCGCCGCTATCTTTTCCCAGTCCACATAATCCAGAACCTCGCACATCAGCTCCCCGCCGCCGCAGGCAATCAGGCAGTCATTGTCCGCTTTCAGATAAAACTCCGTCAGCTCCTGTCCGCACAACTCTGGCGTGTTGCTGATCCCCACACCGCTTCCCTCAAAGCAGTTCGGTCCCAGGTCCAATCCGTACCCCTGTTGCTTCCAGCGCCGCAGGGCATTCTCAAACGCGCTCTTATAAGGGTCGATATTGCAACCAAACGAGGGCGCCACAAAGCCGATCATACCTTTTTTCTGTAAAAATTTTCCATATTTCATGCTTTTATTCTCCTGCCAGTTTTTAATTTTTCCGTATTTTCTCTACTGAAAAACAACCGTCATATCCTCTGGGATACCATAAAATTCCTTAAAATTTTTAAGCCAGCTATCATTCACTGGTTCTGTCATGTAACGCCAAGATGGATAAGGCATTATTGGTAAAACTACTTCTTCCGCTCCGCTTTCCACAGCCGCCTCTATCTGCTCCTGGCGATAACGATCCGTCACACCATTCGCCATATAAATTCGAATATAAACTGCTCCCAGCACTGTTACTGCCACAGCTGCAACAAGCGCAGGATACCAGAGAGAAAGGCTCTTCTCCTGTAACAGATACTGTATCAGTTTTAACAATGCCATACACTGCATGACATAGCAGAAATAGTAGCAGCGCGCACCGGTAGGGCTCACAGCCATGAGCGGTGCTGCTGCTGCCGCTGAGCACAGGAGCAGGATACAAATACTAAGCCTGTGGCGCGGATCTACATTTCTCCATATGCACAAAAGTACCGAGACAAAAAATGCCAGAGTCATCAGCAATTCAATCGAATCATTAACAGCCTGGTTCGAGAAAAAGACCCATTCCGGACAAACAGAATGCCAAACACTATAAAATGCATATCCGCATACAATAATAGCAATAGCTGTATCTGCAAGAGAGCGTTTCCCTCTTCGTATCAACAACCAGATGAGTGTAATAGCAAGCACACTATTCAAAAGCCAATTATTAATAAACAGGAAATCGATTACGGTTTCCCGCAGCTGTGAAACCATCACTGTCAGTGATGCAGAGATACTCTTATAACCGCTTATTTTCCCAGAATCAGCCCGGTAGGCAGTATTCGAAAACATCAAAACGGCACCCAGAACCGTTCCCGAGAGGTAAAGCAAATGAAGAAGATATACTTTTCCGCTTTTTGCCTTTGTATATATTACCATCCAAAGAGCATAAACCACAGCAAACAACGTGACATGCTCACAGAAAAGCTGTGTGGCCACACCCAAAGGCAAAGCCAAAAGTTTCCATCTGCTCTCCCTGACCATTCCTTCGGTATAAATGCTCTCCGTCCAATTAAACCAGGCCAAAAACAAAATTGCAGGCGGCACATAATTGGCAAAGCCGGAAAACCATCCATAAGTCTGCTGAAACAGAGATTGCGGAAGCGAAGTAAGCAAAAAGATTCCAAGCAGCAGAAGGAATAAAGAATTCTTATTCTCACTGCAATTCTTCTCTGATAAGCCCCTGTCAATTTCTTTTAACAGCCAGATCATCCAGAGTGTTGGAATAAAAACCTTCGCGGCTACACTTCTGGTCAGTAAAAGTATTGTGATATTGCCCAGATATCTCCCGTTATAGTTACGAAACCACCGCTTCATTAATCTCAGGCGGGCCGGAAGCCCCCACTTCCAGTCATCATGGCAATAGGGCAACTGATACGCAAGATATGCCACAACCACTAAAAATGACAGATACATCAATATCCGAATCCATCGTCTGCCGCTTGTCGAATTTATTCTGATCATTTTTCCGCCTCTTAATATTCTTTGCAAAAAACGTTGCAGCACAGTGCATATGTTTCCTGGATTAGCTTTTGCTTTCAAGCTTCAGTCATGAAAGAACCCTGTATCAAATCATCCGAAGAAATCTGCCAGATCAGATAAGTTTCCAAACAGGTATCCATACTGCAGGAGTTTATAGGTTTCCGCCATATTGGCTGTTTCGCCATCCAGCTCATCTATAGACCAGTAATAATTCTCATCTGCATCTATGCAGCCATTTACGTTGATGACAGGGAGAAATTCCATAAGTTCAGACAAAAAGGATTGATATCCGTTCAGCGGAAGTCCTGCAGCATCAAGCAATAGAGCGGACAGATAATTTGCACTCAGTTTTTCAATCTCAGCTTCTTCAATATCATAATTCGCCCATATAATAAAAGAAGTAGTATATTGTGCCTGTATCTTTTCCTGGTCGCTCTTATCAGATATCTTATTCATCAGATAATTGTATGTGTTATTGCTCATAAGCGGCCAGTGATCCCCAAACATCAAGATAATTACATGCTCTTCCTGTTGTTCAAAATATTCGATTAACTCTTGAAAAGCCAGATCGGACTCCCGCAGCAAAGCCAGATATTCCGCGGTCGTCTCATCAGTATCCAGATCAGAAAGTAGTGGATTTGCTATCTCGTTGGTATATCCATAGGAGTAACCGCCATGATTTTGTATAGTCACATCGAACAAGAAGAAATATTCGCTCTCCTGTTCCTCTTTCCAGGTTTCATAACGCTCCTCAATAGTCTGATAAGTAGCACGGTCTGAAGCTCTTGTACGGATGATTTCCGCATCCTCCACATCAGACTCAGAAATAAATTCATCAAAGCCCAAAAGGGGGTACGCTTCGTCACGATTGTAGTTAGTCGCTTTTGAAAGGTGAAGAGCCGTTGTTGAGTACCCAAGACTTTTCAGATAAGTGACGAGAGATGGCGTCTCATCGTGAATATAAATCTGAAAAGGAATGCTCCCGCTCGGGAGAAAATTCATAGTAGATCCTGTGAGAAACTCAAATTCTGTATTGGCGGTTCCACCCGCATATACCGATACATACAAATTCCCTTTTATTGTATTCTCTTCGAGAGAGTCAATAAAAGGAGTAACCGGCTCTGTAGTCTCTATTCCACCAACGCCGTTAAAATCCGTCCATGATTCATTCATAATCGCAATAATATTCGGGTATTCTTCTTCACTAAGAGCTTCTTCCTGATTCGCTTCATCCATATCTCCTGCTTCTTCCAAAATCCCGGCCGCTGCCTCACGAACGAGGTCGTCCGAATAATTATCCGGTTTTTCGACTACCTGAAAGCACTGATATAAGTATGTGCCGAGAAAATATCCGTTCGTTTTATAAGTACTCTTAAGATTCCAGAAAATGCCGCCATTTCTGGAGGCAGACGCTTCCGCGGTCAGTGGCATAGAACGAATAACGAAAAAGCTGCCTGCTCCAAATAAGAGCAGCCCTCCGAGAATTCCCGCATAAACACGCGGACGGTAGCGTCTGAAACAAATTTTCCCTTCCCAAAGAAACAGCACAGCCAAAATCAATACCGCGACCACCATTCGTTCGGTAATATCAAACGTGTAGGAATCCGCGACATCCGCTGCTGTACCGACACTGAGGATGTCATATAAAACAAGAGGCGTGCCTCTGAATTCCAGCACATAATATTCCGCTATACCAAGTATAGTGCATAATACAGTGCCGCCATACAGTACCAGTCTTCCCTTCCACAAGAGCAGGACGGAAAGTGCAATAAAAATATAACTGCACAGGATAACATTCAAAAGAATCGTCTTTGCATCCAGTTCCCAGATATAATTTCCCACAATATACTCCAGGAGAAAAAAAGAGAGCAAGGCATGGAAAAGAATAAACAAAGGAAACAGACAGGTTTCTCTCTTCGGAATAAATGGATCGAAAAACACAAAGAGCAGTGCCAGTAAAGTCAAAATCAGACAAAGCCTCCAAAATACATTCCTGGTATAAGACTCCTGAAATTTGAATGTTGTAATAATGCTCTGTTCTTGTACCACATCATTCACATACAGAACTCCTAAAATCGGAGAAGCGGCCTCAGTACATTTTGCGGTACGGAAAACCGGGTATTCATCTTCTACACCCTCAAAAGTAATCGTATAATAATATTCCGCTCCTGCTACAACATTTACCTGAAAATCAAATTCCTGATTCCCTTTTTCTACCAACTCGGAACAATCTGTTGTGACAGAAGCGATTTCTTTCCCATTCTTATCATATACCGTGACAATCATACTGCCAGTCTGCCCATGCTTCACAATTCGGGTATACAGACAAGTCAGGATATCATCCTGTGGGTAGAACACCTGTTTTAAAACAGTCTCCGCATCCAGATCTTCGAGTTTTCCTTTTTCCTCAGACGAATCATATTCAGCCGTATATTTAGTCTTTTTTCCGTAAAACCAGCTGCGGCATGAGAATGTAAAGATAATACATACCAGAAAAAGCAGAAATGCAGTAATCCGAAGGAAATTCCCGTTTCTAATAATATTCTTCATTGTAACCGACCACCTGTTGACTGCAAATATAAAGATTAAATCTATTGACCATACATATAAATAAATCTTGATAATCCTAGCAAACAACATATAAATTGTCAATAGCATATTTTAGTGTCAGAAAACACCCATGTTGTATTGGGAAACCAAAGTTGCTTGCAAAGGAAAAATATCCTTCTTCTAAGCTTGCTAAAACGAAAAACCCATGCTATGATGTAGCTGGAGGAAATTAATTATGGTTAAATGCTTACGTACTTTCTGCAATGTACTGTTTATCGTCTTGTTCGGATTAATTGTAATTCAATTATTTCAATATACACTCAAAACTTACCCCACAGCTGTAGTTCTCCTTTTTCTGTTTTTTATAATTACACTTGTGTTCTTTCTTCGAATTTTCCGTGGGCACTCCTTTTATCATCCTCATTCATTTTCATATCATAAAGCCTGGATCCTGATCCAGTTGCCAGGTATTGCGATCCTTATTGCTGCCTTTTTTACAAATAGAATCGAACCTGCCTGGGACTGGGGACACACCATCAATATAGCTATCCAGTACGCGACAAGTGGAACTACTACTCTTCCCTCCTACGTTGCTGCCTATGCAAACAATCGTCTCTGGATTACGGTACTGATTTATTTTTTCAAAATCATCCTTCGCATCTGCCCATCAGCCAGCGCAGACAATATGAAAACCCTTCTTTGGGCTCTGAGCGATTTTCTGGTCATAGCGACAGTAAATCTGATTTATCTGTCTGCACGATGCCTTTTTTCTGAGAAAAAAGCCTTCTTTACCGGCGGGCTGGCCGCTCTCTATCTGCCGATTTATCTTTACGGACAGATTTCTTACACAGATATACCCGGACTCTTTCTTTGCTCATTCATCCTCTATCTCTATTGCAGACTGCGTCAGGCAAAAGGACGCCAAACCTATCTGTGCCTGTGCTTTTTAGGCGGCGTCGCTGCAGTAGCCTATAAAATCAAAGTTCTGGTTTTTATTCTGGTTCTCGCGATCCTTATTGAGGAGATTCTGAGAATCCTCTCGCTTTCCCATGCCCATCCTTGCGAAGCTCGTTCATCGGCCCCCGGAAAGCTAACGCTCCCATTCGTCTCCAGAGTTTTTGATTTACCTGTCAAATCAGGATTTATCCTGCGTTTAAAAACCAGCCTGTTCCATGCGCTGATTGCAGTATGCGCATTTGGAATTATTTTTGGTGTCTCAAATCTTCTTATCAGTAGAGCGCTTGCTATTTCAGACGAGATAGTTGAAGAATATGAGATCCCTCTGACGCACTGGATCATGATGGGACTGGATGGAAATGGCGGATATAGCGGTGACGACTATGCCTTTACCACAAGTATATCCGGTTATCAGGCAAAAGTGAACGCAACGGTTTCAGAAATCAAAGAACGGCTCGATAATCTGGGTGTGCAGGGACTGCTGAAACATATTTTTTATAAAAAGCTTCGGCGAACCTGGTGTAAATGCATGCTGGGTGCTGATAGCTATATATCCGAAAGCACATTGAAGGAGCGCACTATGTTTCAGAAACTATTTTACAAAAAAGGCTCTCTCTCCCTCCCCGTCCATATCATAACATCCGTTTATTATTTTATACTGATGCTTGGAGTTTTTGCCTCCGGAGTTTTTTCTTTCAGCAAAAGCTCTGCCGCAAATTCAACGGAAACGCTGCGCAGCAGTCTGACCTTTATCTGTCGAACCACTTTGATTGGCTTCTTTCTTTTTGAGAGTATCTGGGAATGCAACAGCCGCTACCTGCTCTGTCTGATCCCTGTGTTTATGCTTACGGCCGGAGATGGGCTGTTGCAAATAACTGCGTTCCTGCAAAAAATACTCCATCAAAACACCGCCTCACACAACTGATTGCCATTATGCTTTTATCTATCCAGCTATTTTACGGCTTGTGCGAACGGTTTTGTGCATTGCGCTCCAAATTACTGAAATAATTCTGTCTCCACAATATAACGCGGGCGCTCTTTGACTTCCATATAAATATTACCGATGTATTGCCCGATAATACCCAGCGACAGCAAAATCATACCGCCCAAAAACCAGAGCGAACAGAACAGGGATGTCCAACCGCTTACCGTATTTCCCATAAAGTGACCAATCAAAGAATAAAGAATAGCAAAAATACTCACCAGAATGCTCCCGATTCCAACAAAAGAAATGAGCATCATTGGTTTTATACTGAAAGAAGTGATTCCCCGGAGAGCAAATGCGATCATTTTGTGTAGCGGGTATTTCGACTCTCCTGCCATTCGTTTCTTTCGCGTATAGTAAACTTCGGTACTCTGAAATCCAATGGTTGTCACGATGCCACGCAAAAAAAGATTCCGCTCTTTATATTTCTCCAGTTCATCCAGAGCCCGGCGACTCATCAGGCGGAAGTCCGCATGATTTTTCACTGTTTCCGCTCCCATCCATTCCATAAAGCAATAGAAAAGCTCTGCGGATGTTCTTTTAAACCAGGTATCCGAAGAGCGGTCATTCCGAACACCGAACACAAGCTCGTTTCCTTCATCATATTTTTCAATCATTTCGCTGATCACAGAAATATCGTCCTGCAAATCAGCATCCATCGATATCGTCATATCCACGAGCTCTCTTACACCCATAAGCCCTGCAAGTAACGCATTCTGGTGTCCGGAATTACGGGCAAGCTTCATTCCCCAAACAGTAGTACTGCTCTTCTCGTGCTCCCTCCGAATAATCTCCCAGGTTCGGTCACTGCTGCCATCATCGACAAAAACGAGCATACTGTCCATCGCAATCTGTTCTTTTTCTTTTAACTCTTCCAAAAGCCCTGCAAGCTGCCGAATGCTTTCAGGAAGAACTGCTTCTTCATTATAGCATGGTACTACAATCGCCAGTCTGTCTGCCATGTTGCTTTTCCTTCTTTCCTTTCCTGCTAAGGTTTAAATGATGTCTGGACAGTATTTATAAAACTACAAGACCTGACAGCACAAACGGATAATCTCACGCAAAATTCAGGTATGTTGTTCTGGCAATGTGCCAGCTTTGACATTGATTAAGTTCTCCGAGCTTCACGGAATCAAGCTTCATTTAATTATAGCCATGTCCCCCTTCTTTTTCAACCATTTTCATTAATTGGACAAATTTTTGCATGAGTGTTATACTAATCAACAAACCACAAAAGAAGGGATGATTTTTGATGAATGAAGAGCGCATCCGCCGGCAGTTTGCCTTCTGCCTGGAAATGGATAAAGAAAAGAATATCGGTCGGCAGACATATCTGTCGGACGGTGAGAGAAAAGAAAATGACGCGGAGCACGCGTGGCACATGGCCGTGATGACGCTGGTGCTTGGCGAGTATGCCAATGAAGACATCGACCTTCTGCGGACCATCGGTATGCTTCTGATTCACGATGTCGTGGAAATCGACGCAGGGGATACCTACGCCTATGATGAGGAAGGGAAAAAGACGCAACGGCAGCGGGAGCTGGCCGCAGCGGACCGTCTCTTTTCTCTGCTCCCGCCGGATCAGGGGGCTAAGATGCGGGCTCTCTGGGATGAATTCGAAGCCTGCGAGACGCCGGAAGCGAAGTTCGCGCGCACGATGGACAATATCCAGCCCGCGATGCTGAATGCGGCGGCGGGCGGAAAAGCCTGGAGTGAGAAGGGAGTCCATTTAAATCAGATTCTGGAGCGGAATAAAAATACCGCGCAAGGATCGGAAGCGCTCTGGGACTATTCCCTCGAAAATTTCATCGAGCCGAATGTTAAGGATGGAAATATTCTGAAGGATTGAAGCAATGTATTCCATTTCTTCATGCAGTTGGATTACTGCATTCACTTCCAGTATTGACAGAGCCTGAAAGCAGATAAAGTGCGAAATAATAACCAGAATGTTTCTTGCACAGCCCAAAGTTCCCAATCTGCTTTTCTAATCTGAAACTATTTTGCAATCGGATAGGGAGCCCTCTCTCCCTATCCGCCGCGCGAGCCGGGTGCGGCTTTAGCCGCAAAACTCCCTCGCCGGGTGGCATCCCACGCTTCGCATGGGATATGCCTTGCCCGGCTCTGTGTATAAAAAAAGAGCGCCCCCAGCGCTTCTTTTTTATTATTCATCAATTTTTATCTGATATCTGATCTCACGCCGCATCCTGCGGGCTGCATCCGCATCTGGCTGTTCCGTCTTTTGCCTTACCTGCTTTATTCAGATGCTCCTTGGCCGGATACCAGAGCTCGGAGAGGTCTTTTCCGGAGAGCTTCTCGATCCCGCGGACTTCGTCCGCGAAATACGCCTCCAGATACTTCCGTGTCTGCGGCAGCATCTGGCTTTTGTCCTCATCCGGGAGGAAATATTCCTGTCGTTTTCTATCATAAAAGCCCTTAAACCGCCGGTAGGCGTTCGGCAGCCAGTAGGTCAGCGCCACAAACTCGTAAAAGCCGTAATTGAAGCCTTTGATAATCTTAAAGATCCACGCAGCATGGCTCGAGGTGGCCCGCTCGTTCCCCTCATTGGCACGGATGGAATAGTCCAGGCTCTCGTCCTCGCCGATGCCGATATAGTCGAATAATTCCCGGCAGGAAGCCTTCTCATCGCGGACAAATTCTTCGAAAAATACCAGGCGTATATTTTTTCGGGGAAAATGATCCAGATATTCCCGGATACAGCTGTAATATTTGCTCTGTGAAAAGACCAGATATTTCAGACGGCTTTTCATGATCTGTTTTTCCTGCGCGGGGTCGTCCAGCACAGTATGGACATAGCGGTCAAACGCTTCGGCATGGCCATATTCCTGATCCATCTCCACACACCCTTTGGGCAGAAACCCGCGAGCCAGAAAATATTTATACGAGGAATACGCGCGATCCACCGGATTGCGCATCATAAAAATCAGTTTGGTATCCGGGGAAAAGTCGTGGCAGATTTTTTTTGCGCAGCCGGTAAATGTCAGTCCCGCATTCACCTCGCCGCAGCGCCTCGGATCGTCCTTCGCGATATGACCGTAATAGCGCAGCTTATAATACCATTTACGCCCGAAAAACCACAGACCCTCGACACGGTAATACATCGGCTCCTTCACATCGCGGCAGAGTACTACATCCTTGTGCTGTCTCAGTATTTCAAATAATGTCGTTGTCCCGCATTTCTGAAATCCCATACACAGGAACTCAGGATTCCTGCCCTTCCCTCTGCTGCTCATCGCACATCCTCCGATGTATGCCAGTATAAATATTTATAAATGCTTTACAGAAACGATTCCCACAGCATCATAAGTCCCAGCCCGAACAGTACCACGCCGGTCACACGGTTCGTTGTCTTGTCCTTCATGTGGTTCGAGATCGCCGCGGCCGCCAGGGCGGATACCAGGGTAAACGCGATGCATAGCAACAGCGCCGGAATATAATTCGTGACGTCTCCGAAATAAAAGTGAGAAACTGCCCCGGTAAAGGCGATAAACGTCATCACAAACACACTGGTTCCGACTGCGGTCTTTAAATCGTAGCGAAGAATCGTCGTGAGGATAAACAGCATCATCATCCCGCCTCCGAGACCCATGAAACCGCAGTAAAAACCGATACAGACGCCGCAGATAATCGAAAGCAGCATCCGCCGGTTTTTCGGAATATGGATTCCAAGGTCGGCCTGTTTTGTGGCGGGAAGAACTATGAACCGCAGCCCCAAAAATGTGGTAAAGATGACTGAGAGCCGTCCCATCTCCAGATCCGGCATATACTGAGAGAAATAGCTTCCCAATATCGTCATGAACAGCACCGCCGCCACCATGATCAGCCCATGCTTCAGATCCAGATTGTCATTTTTTCTATATACACATGCAGAAAATGCAGATGCAAGCGCATCAGATGCAAGCCCGATTCCTACCGCTTCATACCACGGAACGCCCAGGAATGTC
This sequence comes from Lachnospiraceae bacterium, assembly GCA_021202075.1. Classification (GTDB taxonomy): domain Bacteria; phylum Bacillota; class Clostridia; order Lachnospirales; family Lachnospiraceae; genus Choladousia. The sequence goes on from JAJQDT010000116.1 coordinate 125,929, forward strand.
ACCAGCATCGGCACAATCGCCGTCGTCGCGGACATCCCGGCAAACCCGGTGCCTACGCCCGCCGCGATTCCGGCGGCCGCACAGACCACAAGTAACCTTACCATAATCCTTTATCCTTATCCGTAAGCCTGATAGTTATAGTAATACAATCACCCTGCAATAGCAAGAAACAGAGAATTAAAAAATTATAAAATCCGAATAAATTTCGAATAAATTCCGAACAGATTCTTAAGTTTTTCTAACAGTGTTATTATAATTTCCCTGCCGTTTTTGTCAAGTATTTTCCTTCCTTTTGCGTCGGGTTCACAAAGAATTCATTCGGCTTCAAGTGTTCAACCGCATCCTGACGACAATCCAGAGAGTATTTTTACAGAAAAAGACCCGCAGCCTGCCGCTTCCACATACTCTGCGGCAGGCGTCCGCAACAAAAATATTATTTTTGCAAAAAGCGGCAGAGTTTTCGCAGTATAGTGCGCGGACAGGGTACATGCCGCGCATTCATTCAGCCGCTGCAAAAAAAGGTTCGCATGCGCCGCGAACCTTTCCTGGACATCTTCTTTACGGATCCAAAAACCTCATGCCTGCTTCGCGGGCGCCGCCAGAATTCCAGACTGCATTCACTAAATCAGTCTGTTTGGCACATCAATGCTCCGCAAACTCTTTGAACGCCGCAAAATCCGCGTCTTCATTGTAGAGCTTCAGCACCTGCATCATGTCTGTTGCACTGTAGGTGTTCTCATATGTGCTGATGGACTGCGCATACAGTTCATTAAATTCGTCCGTATCCGCCGCATACCAGTAGGTCTGGTAGAGCCGGAACGCGCTCCCGTCCTCCCGGAAGTCCTCTGCATACCCGGCGTAGGCGTTGCACATCGCGACGAAAGAAGGCCCGACAATCGCGCCATATTTTCCGACCAGACAGTTCAGCTTTGAATCCCCGTTTTCATCCTTCTCGTTGAAAAAAGCGTAGTTCTGATCGGTGAAGCAATCCAGCATGCCGACCTTGATGTCATAGCCGCTGGCCTCCTCCGCACTGCAGATGTTCGTGATCGCATTGGCGATGGTCATCGCGGAAATCACGATCGTGTATTCGCCGTCCGCCACGGCCGCTCCGACCTCGCTGCCGTCTACAAGATAGCCGGGAAAAATCGTAATCCGCACATCGCTTCCGGTCTCAATCTCCGTCGTCTCTGTCAGCTCCGCCAACTCCTCTACAGATGATTCGTACGTCAGTCCATAAATCTCCTGCAGCTTTGTCAGGATACCGACCGTTCTCAGGCGGTGCATCTCATTTCCGATGCCGCTGCCGCCAGTCACGACCAGATAGCTCGCGTTTTTATTCTCATCCAGCGCAGAAAGATTCTCCGCCAGCGTTTCACCGGCCGCCTGCTCCTCCTCCGTCGTCGGACCGATTGTGCCGAGAAAATACGGATTGTCTTTTACATTCTCATACACCTCATCCGAAATGGTGCCGGAGCCCAGCACATAGTACATCCCGTACTCCTCGCATACCGGCAGAACTTCTTCGATATAGGTAGAAAGGAACGATATAATTCCCTTCACTCCCGCCTCATGCAGCTCCGTGATAAACGCAATCTCATCCTCCGCGGTATCAATTCGTTCCGCATTATAATAAAAAGTCGCGTCGAACGCGCTTCCAAGATAATTCTCAAAATAATCCCGGAACGCGATGGCCTCCCAATCCTCGGGGTCGTAGACGGACACGCCGATTGTGTAGCCTTCCGCCATCTCCTCCTGCGCGGAGGGCGTTTCCGCTGCTTCGGCAACGTCAACCTCCGCCTGTTCCTCAGCCAATACGTGGGCAGGATTGCATGCGCCGGACATCCAGCCGGACAGCAGGATTGCTGTCATTAAGAGCACTGTTAATTTTCTCATCGTCCATCCTCTCTCATTCCTGACCTGGACAAGCCGGACCCAAAATTTTGCCCATCAGTCCTGGTAGTACGTATCGTAATTCCATGTGGATTCCGATTACCCGATTCGCCGACATCACGATATATAAATCCCCGGCGCTGCCCAGGTAAAATCCAGGATCGCAATTCCATGTACACTCTGCCCGTATGTTCCGCCAATCTCTCCACCCGGAAATATAGGCTCAGTCAGGGTAAAACTAAGGCTGCACAGAAGAATCACCATTTTCATCCAAACAAATGACAGGCCACCTCATGGTTTGCTGAAATTCGCTTCAAAGCAGGCTTTTCTTTTTTACAAATCTCCCGGCACCGGTCACAGCGGTTCTGGAAGGGGCATCCGGGCGGCACATCCACCGGACTGGGCGCCTCGCTCTCGATGCTCTCGATCTTTTTGGTAAAATCCATTTTTGTAGAAAAGATCGCTCCCAGCATAGCCTGCGTATAAGGGTGCTGTGCGTTGGTACTGACCTCATTGCCGGGCAAAATCTCCACGATATTTCCCAGATACATAACCGCCAGCTGATGAGCAAATGACTGCACGAGCGCCATGTCGTGACAGATAAATACAAGTGAGATTCCCTTTTCCTTCTGCAGCTTCACCAGCAGCTCAATGATGCGATCCTGCACCGATACGTCAAGCGCCGAAGTCGCCTCATCGCAGACAATGATTTCCGGCTCCAGGGCAAGCGCACGCGCGATGCCGACCCTCTGCCGCTGCCCGCCGCTCATATTATGAGGATAGCGGTAGATAAAATCCTCCGGAAGCTCCACCATGCGCAGCAGCTCTTTCGCCTTCGCCTCGCGCTCTGAACGTTTGATCAGCTTAAAATTCATCAGAGGCTCGGTGACGATATCAATAATCTTCATCTTCGGGCTGAACGCAGCCGCCGGATCCTGAAAGACCATCTGGATTTTTCTCCTGCTCTGCCGCAGCTCCTCGCCTTTCAGCTTTGTAATGTCCTTTCCGTCAAACAAAATCTGCCCTTCCGTGGGCGGAAACATCTGGACGATCATTTTGACAAACGTCGACTTTCCACAGCCGCTCTCCCCAACGATGCCGAGCGTCCTCCCGCGGTACACGGTCAAGTTGATATCATTGCACGCTTTCAAGGTACGGCCGCCAGAAGCCGGAAACTGCTTTGTAACATGATAAGCACTCAGAATAGCCTCATGTCCGGTCTCCATCTGGTTTTCCGCAACCGCTGCTTCTTTTTTCTCAGAGGACATAGCGTTTTCCCTCCATTTCCGGCACCGCGGCCAGCAGATTCTTCGTGTAGTCGCTGGTCGGGTGACTCATCACCTCATCCCGGGTTCCCCGATCCACGACCGTACCATGCTGCATCACCACCAGCTGGTCAGCCATGTAGGCGGCCACACCGATGTTGTGTGTAACGATAATCACCGATGTCTGGAACTGATCCCGCAGCTCCATAATCTGGCGGACAATCTGCGCCTGCGTCGTGACGTCGAGCGCACTCGTCGGCTCATCCGCCAGCAAAAGCTTCGGGGAAAAGGTCATCGCCATGGCGATGCCGACCCTCTGCCGCATTCCTCCGGAGAGCTGGAACGGATAGCTGTTCATAATGTTTCTGCCGTCCGGCAAACGCATCCGCTCCAGCATTTCCACGCCCTTTTCAAAAGCGTCCTTTTTTGACATTGCTTCATGGGTGCGTATGTATTCCATATACTGCGCCCCGATTTTGCGGATCGGATTGATCATCGCGCCGGAATCCTGAAAAATCATGGAGATCTTCGTTCCCCGCAGATCGCGCCATTCGTTTTTGGACAGCCTCAGCAATGAGCGATCCTCAAACAGAATATCTCCCGCTTCGACCTGCCCGCCGCCGGGAAGCAGCCCGAGCACCGCGCGGATAACCGTCGTCTTGCCGCTTCCGCTCTCGCCGACGACACTGACCACCTCCGCGTCCTTCATCGTCAGGTCAAAATGTTCAATCGTCGGAGACGGATTCTTCCCGTACCTGACCGTAATATCCTGTATTTTCAGCAAATCCATATCCGATCCTCCCGAACCAGGTTTAAACGACGAAAATCGCTTACTATAATTACATGCCACACCCCTGCCGCGCACTCTGTCTCAGCCGGCCGGCGTAATATCCGTGCTCAGCCAGTAATAATCAAACGTCGCGATCTCCGCACCGGTCACCTTGGACGCGTTGCTGATCATGGTCGAGTTGTAATAGCCGTGCAGCAGCACCGCGCAGTCATTTACCAGCACCTGCTCCATCTCGACAACCAGCGCGTTCCGCTCGTCCGTATCGGTAGATGCGATAAACTGCTCATACAGTGCGTCGAACTCGTCGCTGTCATAATTGCAATAGTTCGTGCCGTCCTGATTCTCCTCCCCGTAGAAATTGGAGCCGTCCTCGCCGCCGTACCAGTTCAGCAAAAATGCGGTCGGATCGCCCGTGCCCACGGTCGTCCAGTTTGAGTCGCACAAATCGTACTCTCCCGCCTGCATCAGCATCCACTCGGTATCGCTGTCCGTGCTGTTGACACTTACACCGATGCCGATCGCGGAGAGAGATACCTGAATCGCCTGCGCAAAGTCAGACAGGCAGCGGTTGTTGTAGGTAATATAGGTCAGATTGATGTTCTCGCCGTCCAGCTCGCGGATGCCGTCGCCATCCGTATCCACAATGTCAGCCTCATCCAGCAGAGCGACTGCCGCGTCCGCGTCATATGCATACGGGTTGTCCAGATTTTCATCCTCATAAATCAGGGAGGACGGGAGAATGCCGACGCCTGCGGTGTACATACCGCCGACCGTCACCTCGCACATGGTCGTGCTGTCGATCGCCATGCGCACCGCCTGGCGCAGGGCGTCATTTCCAAGAATGCCGTCAAAATTAATATAAGCAAATCCGCTCCGAAGGCTCGATGACTTGGAAACGTAGTAAGCATCGCTCGCTTCCAGCGTAGCCAGATCACTGGATGTCGTCACGTTTTCCGTCAGGTCGATAATGCCGCTCATCAGAGACATCGCCTTTGTCGTGTCATCCTCAATGAAGGTAACATTGACCGTACCGTACGGCACCTCGCCATTCCAGTAATTTTCATTTGCCACCATGGTGCCGCTCTTTGTCGTCGAATCAAAAGAGGAAAGCACATATGGTCCGGTCGCAATCACAGATGTTGTGTAACCGTCTTCATGTTCCGCGTCCGTTGTATCGCCGTACACATCAATGATGGAGTAGAATGGGAAGCAGAGCGTCGCGGTCAGGTCCGCCACCGCCGTATTGGTCACGATGGTCACCGTGTTCGCATCCGTATCCGCCTCGATGCTCGCCATATCAATGTAGCCGGCCGGCGTAGAGCTGTAGTCGTCGCTGTTCGCGCATACATAAAACAGACGGTTCAGAGAATCCGCCACGGCCTGCGCGTCACACGCATCCCCATTTGAAAACAGTACACCGTCGCGGATATGGAACGTCCAGGTCATTTTGTCCTCCGATACCTCGTAAGTATCGCAGAGCAGCGGCTCTACACTCATATCATCATTGAACTTAAACAAACACTCCGTGATGCCCCAGCGAACTCCCTGCCATGCTGCATTCTGATATGCGGCCGGGTCGAACGAGGTCGAATACACGTAGCATCCGAAATTCAGTACATCATCCGACGCCGCCTGTGTCACGGCCGGTGAAGCGCTCACTACCATTGCGGCCGCCATCGCAGCAGCCAGTGCCTTTTTAAACGTTTTCATCTGATTTTTTCCTCCTGATGCTTTGATATAACACTTTTTTGAGTTCACCTGGCAAATTTAATGCTCCGGGGATTAGCAAGCGTGACAGGCAATTCGCGATCCAAAGCAACCTGCCCTCTTGTCCTTTAAATCATATCTGAATCATATCATTGCCGATGAGAGCTGAACCATGAAAAATCGCTTCGCGAAGGGTCCAGCCTGCGTCTCGTATCCAGGAAGCGGATGTGAGACATATCACCAGGATGGATATCCGCATACCCATCTGTTAACAGTTCACCGCCGGGAAGCTCATCGAACATAAAACGTCTTCCATGCGGTCATGTATCTTTATTCATCTCTCGGATCCAGGACGTCCCGCAGACTGTCTCCCAGAAGATTGAATACCACAACAGTTACCAGTATCGCGAGACCGGGATACAGCATCATCCACGGAGCGGCCATCAGGTAGCTCCGCCCCTCACTCAGCATCAGGCCCCATTCCGCCTGCGGCGCCTGCGCGCCAAATCCCAGGAACGACAGGCCGGCCAGCTCCAGCATCATGCTTCCGATATCCGTAAACGCTGTCACCAGAAGCGTCGGCATGACATTCGGAAACAGATAAACGTAGAGAATATGTGGCGTCGTCGAGCCGGTCACCCGCGCCGCCGCGATGTAATCACAGTTCTTGATCTTCAGCACCAGACTCCGAGCCAGCCGCGCGTATTTGGTCCAGCTCACAGCCGTAATTGCAATCACCGCGTTCGTTATGCTTGCCCCCATGATACCCGCGATAGCAATCGCCAGCACCATCCCAGGGAATGAAATCATCATATCCGCCACACGCATGATCACCGCATCGATCCACCCGCCGAAATATCCGGCCAGAATGCCGAGCACCGACCCGACCACAAAAATGCACGCCACCAGGATCAGCGCCGATGACAATGAAATCCTGCTTCCGTAAATCACTCTCGAAAACAAATCCCGCCCCAGCTTATCCGTACCGAACCAGTGGGTGCTGCTCGGGGCCTGCAGCGCGTCTGTCAGAACTGCCTCATACGGATCATACGGAGCAATCACATTCGCGTAAATGGCAACCAGAGCCAGCAATGCCGCCAGAATTGCAAATACAACAAACGACTTATGTTTTTTAATAAAATCCAGTTTCTTTGGCATACCCTGTCCTCTTTCCTCAGCTGCGTCAAGGCTTTTATATCCCGCCCTGCGATTCGCGCGTCAGGCAGTGCAAGATGCACAAGTTCTTTCGTAACAGTTTCTCAGCTCTGCTGCGCACTTGGCGTCCCGCCCGCAGCAGCCTTCGCCGCCGGACGCGATGGGCGAATCGCCTGTTTCATCCGCGGATCGATCAGATTATAAGAAAGATCCACCACGAGATTGACCACCATATAGATCAGCGCAATCCAGAGCACATACCCCTGGATCAGCGGATAATCCATGGAAGAAATCGCTGAAATCGCCAGGCTCCCAAGCCCCGGGTAGGAGAAAATCACCTCCACCACAGCCGTGCCGCCGAGCAGGGAACCTAACGAAAGACCTAACATGGTAATCAGCGGCAATAAAGAGTTCGGAAATACATGCCTCCACAGAATCCGGCTTTCCTTCACCCCGCGTGCCCGTGCCCCGGTCACATAATCCTGATTCAGCTCCTCCAGCACCGCCGTGCGCACCTGCCTCACATATTTTGAGGACATCGGAAACGCCAGTGTCAGCGCCGGCAGGATCATCGGTCGGATTCCCGTTCCGATAGAAATCACCGGCAGCCACCCGAGCACCATCCCTATGTAATAGGCGAGCAGCAGTCCGACCCAAAAATTCGGCATTGACACGCCCAGAAACGTGTAGCCCCTGACAATATAGTCCAGCACACTTCCCTTATAGACCGCCGAGAGCATCCCGAGCGGAACCGCAATCACCAGCATCATCACCAGCGAGAGCAGCGCCAGCTTCAGCGTCGGCAGAAGTCTGGAAGACAGCAGCGTCAGAACCGGCGTCTTCAACGAATAGGATGTCCCAAAATCGCCGTGCAGGCATCCGCTCAGCCAGTTCCAGTACTGTACCAGGAGCGGGTCATTCAGCCCCATCTCCTCCCTCGTCGCCTCCAGCACCGCCTCACTCGGGATCGTGCCATTCACCGCATACATCGACCGCACCGGGTCGCCAGGAGCCAGATACGTCAGCGCAAAAGTCAGAAAACTGATTCCAATAAGTACAATTATAATTTGCAGGAGCCGTCCGCCGAGCTGCTTTTTACTCATCGCTTTCCCTCCATATCCTATCCCGCATTGCTTTTTATGCGGGATGAAGGCAATGTTCCGATTTTCGCAGAAAATCGAGAACGGAACCACGTCTTGCGCGCCAGCGCAATTCGTAATGACGTGGCTTTCCATATTAAAGCCAAAACTTGCTTTCCGGAAAAAACCACAGAGCATTCTCTCCGGAAACAGAAAAATGCGATCCGGTCCGAATCGCATTTTAAGAATCACATTTTTCGCAAAAAGAGTACGCAAAAAAATAATAAAAAGCTTTTCTTATCCACCGTAAGAAGAAACCAATCCTCAGATGCAAGCAAGTCTCCTGACTTAAGATCAACGCCATCTAACGCCTTCCCACAAAAAGCTTCTGCCTGAATTTACCGGATTCTCTCAAAATCCATCGGATTCGCATAGCTGAATCTCATAAGCTTTTCGCAGTGACATGATGTAGAAGGCTCCCTATCACAGTGACGGGATCGTACCGGATTTGCACCGGTTTCCTTTTTAATCCCAGATTGTCTAAAAACTGCACTGTGTCAATGATATAGAAATTCATAACTATAAAACACTGCTCAATCCACAGTACCATATCCTATTGTTGATTACCAGGCTATGTATACAGATAATTACAGACAAAAAGGGAACATGCATCCTCTATTCAGTTTTAAAACATCTAAATCAATTTCATTCTAACACCCATTTGCTATTTGTCAACAAAAAATTTTTCTTTCGAAAAATATAGTTGACAGGATTTTACATTCTCATTTATAATGATGTCAATCCACTGATTTGAAAACAATTTCATATTTCTTTTTCTTTTTTAAAATGTCTGAATGGTCATTGCGGTCTGCGATGACTGGTTTCAATGTATAAAAGTATAAAAACATAAAACAATTCAAGGCAGAACCCGAAATACGCTAATTGCGCATATTATTCGTTTCCGCATTCTGCATTCTGAATTGTTGCGAAAAAAAGCATACGGAGGAATCGGTATGGATCAAGATAAAGAAGAACTTCTCCACGAAGAAAAAGATGAATGTGGAAGCGGACATGACCATCACCACGAGGAGCATGACGAATGCGAGTGCGGACATGATCACGAACATGACAAACACTATGAGTGCGGATGCGGACATGACCACGACCATGACGATCACCATGACGAACACGATGAGTGCGGGTGCGGGCATGATCACGACCATGAGCATCATCATGATGAGCATGATGAATGCGGGTGCGGACATGACCACGGGCATGAACATCATCATGATGAGCACGACGAATGTGGCTGTGGACATGATCACGGCCATGACGGGCATATCCACAATCACCATAAGGAGAGCCGGACCATGGAAAATCGCTTCGCGATGGGTCCGGCCTGCGTCTCGCATCCAGAAAGCGGATGCGAGATATATCACGTGGAAGGCCATCCGGATGACTGTGAGTGCGAGCTCTGCCATCCGCATGAGGACTACTGCGATGTATGCGGACAGAGCCTCTCGAACTGCACCTGCAGGATGCCGGATGAGGACTGCGTAAAAAAGGTTTATATCCTGGAAAATCTCGGCTGCGCAAACTGCGCCGCGAAGATGGAGAAAAAAATCAAGGAGCTCCCCGGCGTCACCTACGCGACAATCACCTACACGACCAAACAGCTGCGACTTTCCGCCAAGGATCCGGACGCGCTGCTTCCGCAAATTCAGGCAATCTGCGCGGCGATTGAGTCTGAAGTAAAGGTCGTGCCGCGTACGAAATCGCCCGGCTCCCTGGTTACCAGAACCTATACGGTAGAAAACCTGGGCTGTGCGAACTGCGCTGCGAAGATGGAAAAACGCATCAGCGAGCTGGACGGCATCACGACCGCGACTTTGACCTTCGCGACCAAACAGCTGCGCGTAAGCGGCAAAAATCCGGACGGCCTGTTTGAAGAAATGCAGAGAATCTGCAGCACCATTGAAGCGCCGGTAAAGCTGGTACCCAAAGACACACGTCCGAAGAGTAAGGATACCTTAAATGTCAATGAGATTCTGCCGGAAGCACGCCAGATGGCGCCGCCGTTTGAGCTGTCCGACAACATGAAAACGCTGCTGGGCATCGGCCTGGGCGCAGTCCTTTTCATCCTCGGCGAAATCCTGGAGCACCGCGGACTGAACACCGCTTCTCTGCTGGTTCTGCTGGTCGGCTATGTGGTGCTCGGCGGACGCATCGTTCTGACCGCCGTAAAGAACCTGATGAAGGGACAGATTTTTGATGAGAACTTCCTGATGAGCATCGCAACACTCGGCGCGTTTGCGATTCAGGAATACCCGGAAGCGGTCGGCGTCATGCTGTTCTACCGCATCGGCGAATATTTTGAACACATCGCGGTCGAAAAGAGCCGCGGCCAGATCATGGACGCAGTCGATATGCGTCCAGAGGTCGTCAATCTCGTAGTCGGTGAGGATGTGCGCGTCATCGATGCGGATCAGGCAAACGTCGGCGATATTCTGCTGATCCGGCCGGGCGACCGGATTCCGCTGGACGGCGTGATCGTGGAAGGCGAGAGCCGGCTAGATACCTCACCCGTCACCGGCGAGCCGGTTCCGGTAAAGGTCGGCTACGGCGATGAGGTCGTCTCCGGCTGTGTCAACACCTCCGGCCTGTTAAAAATTCGTGTGGAAAAAATACTGGAAGAATCGATGGTCACCCGGATTCTCGATTCCGTGGAAAACGCGGCGGCGAGCAAGCCGAAAATTGACCGTTTCATCACACGGTTTGCCCGGATTTATACCCCGGTCGTCGTTATTCTGGCAGCCGCGACTGCCATCATCCCGTCCCTCGTGACCGGGAACTGGTATTACTATGTCTACACTGCACTGACCTTCCTCGTCATGAGCTGCCCGTGCGCCCTCGTTTTAAGCGTGCCTCTGGCCTTCTTCTCCGGCATCGGCGCAGGCTCAAAGCGCGGCATTCTTTTCAAGGGCGGCGTCGCCCTGGAGGCAATGCGGAATGTCGACGCGGTTATCATGGACAAGACCGGCACCATCACCAAGGGCAACTTTGTTGTGCAGCGCGCGGTACCGGCAGCCTCTGAGGTTTCGCAGGACGAGCTGCTCTCCCTCTGCGCCAGCTGTGAAATGACCAGTACACATCCGATCGGCGTAAGTATCTTAAGCGCAGCGGATGAACAGAAACTCAGCTATGCCCGCCCGACCGAAGTGGAAGAAATCGCGGGGCACGGCATCCGTGCGGTGATTCCTGTGGCAGCCACTTCGGAAGGCAACAGTGCTTCCGCGACCTGTACCGTTCTCTGCGGCAACCGCAAGCTGATGGAAAAATATGGCATCTCGCTTGAAAATTATGAGAAAAAAGGCTTCGGCACGGAGGTGCTCGCCGCAAAGGACGGCGTCTTCATCGGCCATCTGGTCATTTCCGATACCATCAAGGAAGACGCGAAATCCGCCATCGCGCAGATCAAGAGCCTTGGCATCGAGACCGTCATGCTCACCGGCGACGCGGAGGATTCCGCCCAGGCAGTCGCAGATGCGACCGGCATCGACGAGGTACACGCAAAGCTACTCCCGCAGGATAAGCTCACCGAGCTGATTCAGGTACGGAATGCGCATGGCTCTGTCATGTTCGTCGGCGACGGCATCAACGACGCACCGGTTCTCGCGGGCGCGGATGTCGGAGCGGCCATGGGCAGCGGTGCGGACGCGGCCATCGAGGCGGCAGACGTCGTATTCATGACCTCCAGCATGGAAGCCATCCCGCAGTCTCTCGCCATCGCGCGGGCGACCAGCGCCATTGCCTGGCAGAACGTCATCTTCGCGCTCGTCATCAAGGTGCTCGTCATGATCCTCGGCCTGTGCGGCTTTGCCTCCATGTGGATGGCCGTATTCGCCGACACCGGGGTCGCCATGCTCTGCGTGCTGAACTCGATCCGGGTATTATACAAGAAAAGAATCTGATTAGGTCTTTTAGATATTAAAAGAGAAGCGGCAACCCGCTCAGGAACTGCCGTAGCTAGCAGACGACTGGCAAAAAACCGCTTCTCTTCTCTGCAGTTATATTATATTTATTTAAATTTATCAATAATATATTTGCAATTTATAGTGAACGATCATCCACATCCGCCCCGAAAGGAGCTTCTATGAAAAAAGACATGACCTATGGCGGCCTGACGGCCGCCCCAGGCGAAAAAGTACAGGGTTTCGTTCCGCTCGGCCCGTCCGGCGAGACGATCCCCGCGACCCTGATCAACGGCGTTGGCGAAGGAAAAACCGTCCTGATTTCCTCCGGCATCCACGGCAGCGAATATCCAGGCATCTTAACCGCCATGGAGCTCGCCCGCGAGCTGACACCAGAGCAGATCAGCGGTCAGCTGATTCTTTTGCACCCGGTCAACACCGCCGCATTTTATCAGCGGCTCAGCTATATCAACCCCGTAGTCGGCGAAAATCTGAACCGCCTCTATCCCGGCTCACCGGACGGCTCCATGGCCGAGCAGATAGCCTGGTACATGGGCATGGAATACCACAAACGCGTTGATTTTGTCCTCGACCTGCACGGCGGCGACATCCCGGAAGCCCTTCCGCCCTATGTATACGCGCCTGGCATCGGAGATTCTGCGGTTCTGAAAGCATCCATGGACGCGGCTCTGCTGGTAAACGCTGATTACCTCGTAAAATCAGCCTCAACTACCGGCTTTTATAACTCCTGCGCCATCAACGGCACCCCCGCAATCCTGATTGAGCGCGGCAGCCGCGGCGTCTGGTCCCGTGAAGAGGTTAAAACCTACAAGGAAGATGTGTGCAACCTGCTCGTGCACCTCGGACTGCTCGGCGGCGTTGTGAAACAGCCCGCCCGCAAGGCACACATACTCACCAATGTCGTCTACCTCGATGCTCCTGTTTCCGGCTGCTGGCTGCCGGAGGTGACACTCGGAGAACATGTCCAAAAAGGGCAGCGCCTCGGCGTCATCACCGACCTCTTCGGCAATATGCTCGAAGAAATCCAAGCGGAATTCGACAGCATCATAGTCTGCTGCGCCGTTTCACTCGGAATCAAAAAAAGTGATCCGCTGATTACTTACGGAATATAGCAGCTTTTCACCTTCTGTTTCTCTGTAATCTGCGCACAGCCCAGTCCGAACTCTCATGCCCGCTTTGCGGGCACCACTAAATATGAAGGTCGTCTGATATCCATGCTCTTAGCCATGCAAGCATGGCACGATTTGTCCTGATTCGCTTGCGAATCGAGGACGCAGGCCTGTCTATTGGCAACACTTTTATAGTAATAATTATGGCCGAGTGGCAACCTGCCCAACCGCTGCCGACGTATTTTTGTGGAATACGTCCGTTGATTTTCCGCAGGAAAATCGATAGAATAGCAAGAAACGTTCCAAAGTATAATTGAATAAGAATCACATGAACGACACAAGTGGTGCTATGCACGTAAATCTGATCACGGAATTATGTAACAACTGATCGGATTGCGTCAATATAACCGCTTGTGTTTTTTTGTCGCTTATTCCCGCAGTGCTCCGTCACTCGAGACACTTATTATGCTTTTCCGAACGCTACCAGATTTTGTAACTGACCAGAGCAACAGATCCCATCTGCTTTTTTCACTCAAATGCCGGCGGGAAGTTGGTCTAAATAGTTACATAACGATTTTAAAAAAGGAGATAAAAGAGATGCCCAAGAACCAGTTTCAGCGAATGATTTTCGCACTTATCACTGTCATCATTACCGTACACGGATATGTATTTTACAGCCTGTACGTCATCAACGGAGCAATCCTTATGGAAGTGACCGGCGCCGACAGCGTCCTCCACGCCATCCAGGCACAGGGCGGTGTATACATGTTCGGCCGGATGCTGCCCATCTGGGCGCTGATCCTGATCGAGTTCTGCTTTGCCTACGCGCTGGAGTGTATGCTGGGAAGCCCCTGCTCCTTCAAGCTCGCCTGCATGAATTTCGACCCGAAGGAGACGCATCCGGTGATTTTTGAGAGCGCGGTCATCTGCGCGACCGTCGGTCTGATGGTTCCCACGATGAGCTTTCTGGCTGCACTGTTTTACTACCCGTATTACAATGGATTTCATATCCTGACGTTCCTGGCGAACTGGCTGAAGCTGGTATGCTACAATTTCCCGTTCGCATTCTTCAGCCAGCTGTTCTTTATCCAGCCGCTGGTGCGGACGATCTTTAAGAAGATTTTCCGGCAGTAAACTCAGAAATACATGACAGCGTTTTCGGCAAAAATGTAATTGCAGTCAAATACCCCCTGCGGAGTCTCCAAACGGCCCTGCAGGGGATTTTCTTGCCTACATTTTTCCAAACATTCTGGCAATAATTGCTTCCAGCTCCGGATCAAGATCCTCATCATCTTCCATGTCGTCCGGTTCAAAATTACCGTCTTCAAATGGAAACGAGTCCTCTAAATCCTCACCGCTAAAAATCTTATCATCCACTTCACGGCACTGAGCAATCTCCGCAAGAAGGTCTTTCATCGCCGGGTCGCGGCTTTCTTTCATTAAAGCTCTGGTTTCCGTTTCGGCACGGTCATACTCACCATCCATAATCAGGTTGTGAATCTGTAAATATCGAACCTGGTAATTTGTGCCACCAATCTTTCCCATAAAGTGATCGTAGTCCTCGAAGCTGGTGTTCTCATCACAATACATGTCATATAATTCCATCTGCAGTTCAGGCGACATCTCCGTCAGACCAGTGGTCTTCCCCGGCTTCTTCCATTTCTTCTTTACCGGAAAAAGTGCAATTCCATCGATATCAAAACCAAACTGTTCCATCGCCTCATAGCGGCTGTGACCACGAAACAGAGGAATCGGCGTCTCCATAGCCAGCTCCATGGCGGTTCCCCAAAGGCTACATTCATCCTCAAGTCCTGCCCGATCCGGCAGCCTCAGATCCTTCCGGCATCTCGCAAGGATTTCATCCACCGTACAGCCCTCCAGCACTTTTACCAGCGTATCTGCCAGATAAACCTGCAGTTCCTCTCCCGAAAGGTCAAATTTCATAGAGAGGCTTGTTAAGTACAGCGCCCACTCCGGTAAATAATGAGCGATACCGCAGGTAAGAGCTCTGACATCTTCTTTCGAAAAAACCTTATAAGGGATTTCCGGATGCTTCCGATACTGCTGCATCATGGCAGACGGATCAAAAGCGCCGTGAATCATCCAATTTCTTCCTCTCTCATCCGTAGCGGAAAGAATGCAGTCCAGATTGTAACGGCAATGCCAATACACAAAGCGGAGAAAATCCTGCAAGGTCGTGCATTTCGCAAAGCAGCTTGCGTAAAGCCGGTAAATTTCCTCAATCTCAGCCGCGCCATAGACCGTCAGCAAGGCAAGAAGTGTTTGCGTATCGGCTTCTATCGTATTGTACGTTCTCTTCAGTTTTTTCCCTTTTTCTACAGGTAAAATGCTTTCTAAGTCTGCGGCCACAGAAATCTCCGCAACCTTCGTATCACCTTCCTTCCTAAAAAGGAGCTCTGCGAAACCCAGGTTCACAAGCTTGCCGACCGCCTCTATGCTATCAGGAAGCGGAGCATTTACCACATTGCCGAAACAATATTGACGAATCCATTTATATTCATCCAGGAAAAAGATATAGTACAGGCTTTCCGGATGCTGCCGAAATGCATCGAGTACCATGGCTGCTTTTTTTCTCTTGCTGACATTATTCCTGGCCGAAGCAGGATTTACTGCGGAGAACTTGCAGAACTCCTGAAGTCTCCGGTCCTCCTCACAGGAGAGAATCTCCAACGCATTCTTCTCCGACCGGATTACATCAATCCGATAACCTCTCTTTTCTCTCATATTAGAGGCAAACTCAAACCAGCGTTTTACAAACTCATCCGTTTTTGTGTCCGCAGAACTCGGTCGAACTTCTATTTCATTCCCAGCTCCTGTCAACTCATTTATATCCAGCGTACCATTTAATATTTCTCTGATCACTTCATAGTTTGATTTTGGCGGAAGCCCGTTCTCTTTATAGATCTGCTGTATCAGATCAAGTGTCTCTTTTATTTTTTTCTGATCCGCTTTCGACTGAAGCTCCTGTGCCTGCTCTCTGGACGCTCTCCGTTTCGGGAATGTCAGCTTCTCCAGCTGTGAATTGACAGCCTCCATAGAGAACAGCTTCCGGCCGGAATCCTCCTCATCGCCCCAACTGTCCTCAAAAAAATTGTCCCCTTTTGACTTCAACACAGATGCATACCGTTTCCCATAAGACAACTCGTCCTTTTCAAAGATAATTTTATGCCTCCAGTCATCGCCGAAATCATAGGTATAGCGGATCCATTTACTGTTGCTCAGGAAATCATCAACGGTTGTCTTTTTCTCATTTAGCTCATCGCCGCTTGTCGCCGCCTCCGGCAAAGAGATACAGATATCGTCCGACGTCCGGAAATCATGCAAATGACAGTCTTCCCACCCGAAAACAATCTGAAGAATCTGGTGCAGATCATAAAAGGTAATCGCCTCAGGCAGAATCAACCTCCGCCAGACGGGCGGATGCGTATCTTCAATCGTGATTTTCACTATATGTCCGGCCATAGAATACTCCCTTCATTTTTATCATCTGTTTATCTTGATTATACGCGAGCCTAGTGATAAAATCAATGAATCATTCCTTTCTTTCTCGCGAAGTTTCTTTACTTTCTCCAGAATATAAATCTGCAGGCCCTGAACAACTGTATAAATTGACTCAATGCCCAGGGATCTTCCTTCACACTGGCGTACCGTTCATTGTGGCGCTATCGGACTATCGCCTTCAAAATTTTCGAGTTATCGCTCTGTTTCGTTTACTGATAAACTGGAAGCTGTCTGCTTGAGGGTTCTTTATAGTAGCTAATTTTCACCCTCAAATATTTTACCAAATTCTTCTTCTATTTGTTCGATCGTAGGCATAGACCCCCTATAATCCTCTGGAACGATTCTGGTAAGTTCATATTCGGATATACCAATTGGTACATTCACAACATTTACAGCATACTGTGCCAGCACATTATCTTTGGTTTTGCAAATAAGTAATCCAACCGTCGGTCGCTCCATATTTCCTCTGAGAATTCCATCGACTGCTGATATGTATGTACCTAGCTGTCCCATATCCGCCGGCTCAAAATCCCGCGTTTTAACTTCAACAACAACATAACAATGCTCTTGGATATTGTAAAAAAGCATATCCAGAAATTGCTCTGTTTCGCCCACAAGCAATCGGTATTCTCTGCCTACAAACGCAAATCCTTTGCCTAATTCCAATAAGAAATCTTGAATATTGCTCATCAAAGCATCTTTTAATTCCTTCTCATCATAATTTTCTCGCAGTGTTAAAAAATCAAAATTATATGGATCCTTGGTAATTGCCTTAGCAAGATCACTACCATTAGCAGGTAACAACATTTCAAAATTAGTTATGGCTTTCCCTTGACGTTCATACAAATCAGTACCCAGGAAATTCATCAAGACTGCTCGTGACCAATTGTTTTCAATGGTTTTCTCAATATAGAACAAGGCTTTTTGCTGATTATCCGAACATTTATTGATTATCTGTATCATATGTCCCCAGGGCATTCGAAAAATTTGTTCATATTGCGAAACAGATTGTTTCTTAATTTCATTTTCTTTTTCTTCCAATTGCGAAACAACTTGTTTCGCAATTATCTCATCAGAAAACAAACGATAAAACTGATTCATATAGAGTAGATTTCTAGGCGAAAAAGACTTTGCATCAGGAAGCAATTTTTTCAGATCCTTGCTAATCTGTGAATAAAAATGCGAGCCCCAATCATATGATGATTTCGCTTTTTCCATATCACGTCCAAGCGACCAGTAAAATTTAAGCATTTCTTCGTTAACACGCACAGCCGCCTTTATTTGGCAACTTCTATATCTATCACTTATATTGTGAATCCAGTTTTTGTATTCATCATCGATTTTTATTATTTCATCCATAGATTACTCCCCTTATAATTGGCATACAAATAGTATATCATGTTGTTACGCCAAATTCCGATTTATCAGCCAGTGTTTTATATAAAAATAGCATTAGTCCAATCCTGTGGTTCCTTTTACAATATTTTCGATATCTCTCCTACCATAAAACGCTCGAACAACATTAACAACGTTCTCTTCTGCCTTAACTTAACCTGATAATATATAATGAAATTATCCACCGGCAATTTATGTACTTCCATCAAGTGCCAGGGTTCCCATTCAACCAAAACATAGCGTTCCGGCATGTTTGCCAATGAACGTGCTTTTTTCGAATACGTTTTACCTGAGCGACAGCATTTTCCAGTGCCAAAAGTTCATTTGCTATGCAGTTATAGATCTCTCTCAAATCTCCCAACGCATCCGCAGAATAATTAATCCTGTGATTTTCTGTCATATGCCGAACTCCTTTGCAAGTATATCATCCACTTCATCCGCAGAATATATATTCCCCGCATTGATAGAGTCTATACCCTTTTGAAGCTCCGCATTCAGCTGTTCCCTGGACATCGCGCCGACAGATAATGGTTTAGACGTTGGTAAACGCAAATCAAATGGCATGCCATTCTTTAGCACAATCTGACTATAAAACATTTGAATGGCACTGGATGGAGAAATTCCCAACTTAGAAAGGATACCCTCAGCACTATCTTTCAGATTAGAATCTATTCTTGCGTAAACAACACTGGTATTTGCCATAATACCGCCTCCGTTTTCTTGAAAATGTACCATCAAATGCTTACGATTGCAAGCATTTGTTTTGGCTGTATGACCCGGCTGTCTGGCTATGCCTGTCCACGATTAATCACACCAGGCTGTCCCTTCACATACCTCAAAAATTCCTCCGCCGCATGCGAGAGCGGATGGTTCTTGTTCCAGATCAGCACATAGGACGCCGTCATCTGCGGATTGACCAGCCGCTTGATGCACACGGAAGCGTCCGTCCCGATGTTCGCGGAAGCCGGATAAATCGTGATACCGACATTCTGCCGTGTCAGCTCATAGGCATTCAGCATATGGGCAATCCGGCAGCGAACCTTCAGATTTTTCTCCGGGGAGGACAGCCAGCCTGAGATCTCCTGCAAGCGCGACTCCCGGGATGGAATAATCAGATCATACTGAATGACCTGCTGAAAATCCACCGTATCACCAGGCTCCTGCGCGAGCGGGCAGGAAGACGGAATCATCGCAATCCATGGCTCCGAATAGACGGGAAGCGCGTTGATTCCCTCCGCATTGTGCGGCTCCATGATCAACGCCAGCTCACACAGCCCCTTCGTCAGACGGTTGACCACCTCGTCCGAATTCCCATTCCAGAGATTATAAGTGACATGCGGATGCTGCTTCTGAAAGCCCGCGATCCACTGCGAAAATAGCGCCGGCGCATGTCCTTCCACCGAAGCAAGATAAATCGTGCCATGCAGTCCGCCATGCATTTCCTTCACGTCCTCCGCGGACTTGTTTACCAGATCCACCACCCGCGCGGCATACTGGCGAAACACCTGCCCTTCCTCCGTCAGCTGCAGCGCATGCGGTTTCCGGATAAAAAGAGCCACGCCCAGCTCCTCCTCCAGATCTTTGATCTGACGACTCAGAGGCGGCTGCGCGATGCAAAGCTTCTCCGCCGCCCGCGTGAAATTCATCTCCTCCGCCACCGCCAGAAAATAACGGATATGCCGCAATTCCATGCGATACACACCTTCCCTTCTCAAATATTGTTTACCACCAGGTTCTTTCCGCACATTTCAAATTCTACGATACTTTAAAGGTATCGTCAACCGTTTGTTATATGTATTTTACAGATTTCAACTCACGCGGTATACTACAGCCATAAAGAAACACAAACACCGCATTGATTGAATACAATGCAATAGCAAAACCAAAAGGAGGAATTGTTATGTTGAAGTTAATGAGAAAAGCAGCGATGTTTCTGGAAGATTATTATGAGAGCTTTGCGACACCAAATTTCCGGTAATCAGCCAAATAAAGTGAATGACGCAGCAATATTTGAATAAAACAAAGCTCCCGCCATAATCACTGTGGTTC
This sequence comes from Lachnospiraceae bacterium, assembly GCA_021202075.1. GTDB lineage: Bacteria > Bacillota > Clostridia > Lachnospirales > Lachnospiraceae > Choladousia. Next base: position 145,885 of record JAJQDT010000116.1, read on the forward strand.
GCACAGGGCAGGAGCGGGATTCTGAATCCTTTCGGATATCAGAGCAAAAAGGATACCCTTCTGGCGGTGGGTATCTTTTTTTGTCACGATGCATGGCGCAAATGCCGCCTTTTCGGGTTGCGGGCAAAGTCTTCCATATGATATACTGCTCTCATATGAGCAGCCCGTATCGACATTTCATATGAGATTCGAATGTTATGAGAAGAAAATCGCCTCTTATAACACTCAACTTCTTGCAGTACGGCCTGTTAATAAAACACAGGGAGGGTTTTCAATTGAAGCTATCGATGAAAGAAAAGGCATCCTACGGTCTCGGTGCTGTGGGAAAGGACATGGTCTACATGCTCTCGGCAAGCTATGTCCTTTATTATTATCAGGACATCTGCGGTGTAAACGCGATCGCGATGGGCATCATCCTGATGGCTGCGCGTGTGTTTGACGCATTCAACGATCCAATCATGGGAGTCATTGTTGCAAAAACAAAGACCCGGTTTGGAAAATTCCGGCCGTGGCTTCTGATTGGCACAATACTGAACGCGATTATTCTGTTTTTGATGTTTTCGGCGCCGCCCGCGCTCAACGGCTCCGGTCTGGTCGCATACGCCGCAGTCACCTATATTCTCTGGGGCATGACCTACACGATCATGGATATTCCTTATTGGTCCATGATCCCGGCATTTACGGAAGGCGGCAAGGAGCGTGAGAACCTGACAACGCTCGCCAGAAGCTCGGCCGGGGTGGGCTCGGCACTGATCACCATCATCACCATGATGAGCGTCATGGCATTGGGCGGCGGCGACGAGCGAGTTGGTTTTAAATGGTTTGCCCTGATCATAGCGGTGCTGTTCGTTCTTTTCATCAGCTGTACCTGTCTGAATATCAAGGAAAAATCGACTGTGGACATGGATTCCCCGTCCGTCGGTCAGATGTTTCAGGCGCTGATCCGAAATGACCAGGCGATGGCAGTCGTGATCACCATCGTGCTCATCAACTGCTCCGTCTACATCACCTCGAATCTCGTGATTTATTTCTTCAAATACGATTTCGGCGGTGATTCCTGGTACAGCTCCTACACGCTGTTCAACACCTTCGGCGGCGCAACGCAGATTCTCGCGATGATGCTGTTTTTCCCGCTGCTGCGGAAGTTTTTTAACGCTATCCGCATTTTCTACATCAGCTTCGGAATGGCAGTGATCGGCTATCTCGTGCTGCTTGTTCTGGCATTCACAAATATGTCAAACATTTTCCTGCTGTTCATCCCGGGATTCCTGATTTTCGCGGCGAACGGCATGCTGACCGTGCTCACCACCATCTTCCTCGCGAACACGGTGGATTACGGCGAGATTAAAAACAACCGCCGCGACGAGAGCGTCATCTTTTCCATGCAGACCTTCGTCGTGAAGCTTGCCTCCGGCATCGCCGCACTGGTCGCCTCCGTCTGTCTCGCAGTGTGCAATTTAAGCTCCGACACCGACGCGGCAGCCTCCACAGCAGCGGCAGCTTCCTCCGTCGCCGGACTGCGCATGACCATGACGCTTTTCCCCATCGCCGGACTGCTTATTGCCGTTTGGCTCTTCCACAAAAAGTATCTTCTGACCGATGAAAAGATCGAAGAGCTTGCGGCGGAAATACGGGTAAGGCGGGCAAAAAATCCCGGCTAATGTTATTGATTCATGGCATCTACGATTTCCGCAGGCTTCACCGTCATTTCCGCCCATGCCGGGACAAACCCGCTTTTCACCGCATTGCGCGCGGAGCGGATGTTCGACCAGGCGCAGCAGTAAAAGGGCACTTTGTCTCTTTGCAGAATTTCCATCGCCAGATGGCCTGTCAGCACCGAGGCAATTCCCTTTCTGCGATACCCGGGAAGCACATCCACGCCAATCTGCCACATGCTGTCGCAATCCGCAGAGCATCCCGCCAGACCGATCAGCACCCCGTCATCATAGGCCCCAACGCCAAGTACATCCAGGTGCTTCCTGTCCGCGCAAAGGGCGTTGCTCCACTCTTTTCTGTAGAGCTCCGCGAAATCCGTCTGATGCAGAATTCTCATCTCATATTCACAGGACCGCGGCTCCAGTTTATTCGTATCCGGCATAAAATATTCTGCCATAAAGCAGACCTTCTGCCCCATCGGGCGGATTCGATCCTCCAGCCAGTGCATGGCAGGCGTCTCAAAGCAGTGATAAAATTCAAATTTGTGAATATATTCCCGGACAATCTCTTCATACTCCGGCTTTACAGAAGCGACCAGATTGCTGCCATAAGACACAAAATTGCAGGTGATCGGTTCCTTATAATACTTCCTTGCCCGCTCCCCGAGGGAAAACGAGGTCATCACGGGATCCTTTCTCTCAAAATCCTCCACCCTGCAGTTCATCTCACAGGCGGATTGCCGCATGGCAGCCTCCAAAATTTGCTGATTTGAAAGCATTTTTATCCTCCTCAATCGGATAGGGGGAGTCCTCTCCCCCTATCCGCCTGCGCGGTTGCTGTGTGCCAGTGGCACACGTTTTATGTCCCGATTTTCGCAGAAAATCGAGGACGTAGGCCCTCGCCGGGTGGCATCCCACACTTCGTGTGGGATATTCACCGACCGAAGCGGAGCGTAGACGCGTGTGGCGCTTATCCCGTCCGAAGGACGAGGATGCCTCGCGGCGAGCGTAAACCACAAAATTCCTTCCACGCCCCTGTACATGATGCATTAAAACAAAAATAATACTCTGTACATTACGTAAAATAGATTATATATTATTACTATATATATTTCAAGCCATTTTTATAGTATAGTTTATATGGTATGAAATCATTCGCCAGACAATCCTGGCATTGGTATGGTCAATGATGAAACCATTGGCATTGATAACCACAGGCTGCCTTTTTACTTTTACAGATATGAACCGGAGGAAAATCCATGACTCAGAACGATTATGAAAAACTTGGAGGAAAAATCAAAGAGCTTCGCACACAGATGCACCTGACCCAGGCAGAGGTTGCCAGCGCGCTGGACGTCACGCCCGGCTATATCAGCAACGTGGAAAACAACCGCTCCGCCATGTCCCTGCGCATTTTAATTTATTATGCAAAACTAATGGGAATTTCACTGGACTCACTGATTGGCACCATTGATTCCGAATACCAGCCGGAAGCACTCGACCGTGAGATTTTAAATGAGCTCTCCAGCATGGATCTCGAAACAAAGGAAAAAGTCCTGCGGACGATCCGGCTGTGGAAGGAATCATAAGCTGCCGGGTACAATAATGGAAGCCGCGCGATAATAATCGCTTCGCGGCCTGCGCCCATACTCACACCGCGAGTACGGACATACAATGCAACATCCTGATCATTTTTTATAATCGGATAGGGGGGAATACTCTCTCCTTATCCGCTATGCAGACGCAATCCCAATCCCAGGGGTTACCAAGAGCCATCGGTACCGATTCGCGTCTCGAATCACTATATTTTTACCTTTTTCCCGGCGCAGTCCTTGCAGGTACCAAGATTCACGTGCCCGATTCCTCCATAAGAGAGGAAAGCACTTTCTTTCGCAATCTTTCCGCAGAACTCGCACCGAATCCACCGATTCCCTTCCGCATCGCGAACCGGTCGGACTTGCTGGGATAAATTCGTCTCCATATTGCGTTTGAACTCCTCTTCCCGCAATCTGGCTTCCAACTGTTCTTTTCTGATTTCCTCTTTCCGTTTCTCCTCAAGCTCTGCGCGCCGCCGGTTTGCTTCCTCTTTCCTGCGCTCCTGTTCCGCTTCGTAAGCTTCCAGCCGTTTTCTGGCAGCTTCGGCCCTGCGCTCTTCGAACTCTCTGAGTCTTCTTGCCGCCTCCTCCTGTTTTCTGGCCTCTTCATCCCTGCGGGCCTGCCTGCGCTCATTTTCCTTTAAAAAAGAATTCTCCCTTTTCTCCATCAGTGAAATCAGCGGCTGATTCCGAAAGTCAACAGAGCCATCTTCATTGATGCGAAACTCGGACAGCATCCCCTCTGCAAAAACAATTTCCTTCCAAAAGCCATCAATGTCCTGTGCATAAAAAACGGCTTTCAGAGCTGCACGGCTATAATCCGCGTCCGTAATTACCGTATACTCAGGCGCCTTTCCTTCGCACAGAAGCAGGCAATATCCCTGCCTGTTCTGTACTTTCATCAATCCCTCCGGATACTGTCCCCCGCACCCGCCATTTGCAAAATCAACGACGTAAATAACATGAATTCCCCGACTGTTATTTTCGAGAATTTCTATCTTCTCGTCCGAAAGATTCGCTCTGTCACGGCAATAGCTCACAGCCAGCTTCTTTTCCGCTGACAAAAATGTAAACTCATATTTTCTGTCCGCATCCTCTAATCCTTCATTTGTAAAGCGGGCATCCGCGGGCGAGCTGCCCTTCTGCTCATCCGTGCCGGGAACCGCTTTTACCAGCGTATAAATCGGTACGCGGCTTTCCAGATCCGGCGCTCTCAGCTTATCATCCAGCCAGCACTTCAACACAATTTTGGAGTAAATGGAGGTGCTTCCCTCAGCAATCGCAGTGCACCTGGCGTTGAAGGAACCATCCTTTATCCTGAAATGCTGCTCCCGTTCATTTTTATCTCCAGCTACCAGAATCAGATTGGATCCGCAGCCGCACGGGCAAAACAATTCATTCTTCCTGCTCTTCTCGCGAAGCTTCTTTACCTTCTCCGGGATATTAATCTGCCGACCCTGAATAACTGTATAAATAGATTCAATGCCAATATATTTACCCTCACACAGGCATACCGTTCTTTGCGCCATAGAACCATCGCCTCCATTATTTCCGATATATCAGCTTGTTTCTTTCCGCCACGCCCCCATTATATCAGCCCCGCCCGTCACGAACAAGAAGAATATCCACATTCTCACTGTAAATTCATCGTATTTTTTCGCGTCAGTTCAAAGCGGAATATATATCGAATCAAAGTGGTTTCGCCATATGGTACTCTCTCATATCCATCAGGGTAACAGACACCTTTCTTCCATTTCTGGTGACCACCGGGTATATTCCTGTCATCGGCAGAAAACCCATACCTGTCATTTCACTTTGCGTATGCCCTTTCAAAAAAGGCATGCGAGTATTCGCGTTGACCCGTTTCATGATATCCGAAAATTTTTCAGCTAATTCCTCCGACGGAAAATTTACCATAGAATCCTGACTGATATGACGAATATCCTGAAGAAATCCGGTGTCAAACACTGCCTGCCACATAGTAGCGCACAACTTGGAGGCCGACTTTGCAGAATGCTTCAAATCAGTGTTCGCAAAGCTCCACAGTTCCTGATAAGCTCTCTGTCGAAATGGGTATCCATTTTTCGCGTACTCCTGTATTTCCTCTTTTGTCGGTATGTAATACTCAATACCGTCGAACAATAAGCTTTCAAACCTCTCAAATGAGCATACAGATACATACTCTTTCGAAATGACATTTCCATCAATGATCTGACAGGGATTCATATCTTCCGGCACTTCGTCCAAAAGCTTCAGGAACTCCTTAAAGCCCAGCCGAAGCTCCGTCTCCCTCCGAAACATTCGATGCAAAATTTTTGCCGGAGCCGCCACATAAATCCGTACAAACGTTTCCAGGCAATCTCTCAGCCAGAGTATCTGCCTGTGCAGATTTCGATAACCGGTATTCCGAATATAGTTATAAACCTGAGCTACATCCGACGGGACCTGATAAGTCTCATCTGTATAAACCGTAACATATCCAATATCATTCCAAAATTCATCCAGATTTTCTTTATCCTCTGCTATCGGATCCGAGCGGCCGATTTCAAGCAATCGCTCGAGCGCATCCAGTTCCTCCTCACTATACCAGAAGAGCTCTTCCCGCATGTTTGCAGGCATAAGCAAATAACCCGCCAGTTCATGAACCCGCTCCTCTTTTTTCTTTCCTTCACTCGACAGGTGAAAATCTTCCATGGTCTCTTCAAGCCAGTCCTCTGTGTAAGCGATCAGATTGCCTTCCAGCGTATCATCATCGATTTCCTCTGTTTTTCTCTCTCCTGCTCCTGCCAGCGCTTCGCCCAATGCTTTCTCGGCCAGTTCCACATGATTCCGAAGCTGCCTGCACTCAGCCTGAAGCTGCTCCAGATTTGATTCCGTTCTTTTCAGTCTGGCAGTTAACTGTTCCATGTTATCTTCCGTCATGTAAATCTCCTTCTTTCAGAAAAATCTGTTGCTAAAATTGTAAAATATGATACTATCTTTCTGTCACCTGAATCATGCTATTGATTCATATTCAAACCTCATAAACGGTGGAGAGCATTTATGGCACTGTACGCAATCGGGGATTTTCACCTTTCCTTCCAGTCCGATAAATCCATGGATAAATTCGGAAGTGTCTGGAGGCGGCATGAGGAGAAGATTCAGAAAAACTGCAGCAAATTGATCCGCCCGGAGGATACGCTCGTGATCACCGGAGACCATTCCTGGGGCCGGAAGATGGAGGAATGCCGCGAGGATCTCTCTTTCATCGAAGCGCTGCCTGGGCGGAAGATTTTGCTGCGGGGCAATCACGATATGTTCTGGGACGCGAAGAAGACCGAGCGGCTGAACCGGGAATTTCAGGGGCGGCTTTTGTTTTTGCAGAACAATTATTATTCCTACGGGGACTATGCCCTCGTGGGGACAAAGGGATATACGTTTGAAGGCCCTTTTTATCTGAACCGGCGAGGGCAGATTGTCGGCTGGGATGAGGAGAAGGAGCTGCACGCCAAAAAGCTGGTCGAGCGGGAACTGGAACGGCTGCAGCAGTCCTTCGATGCGGCCGTTGCGGATGGCTATCAGAAATTCATCCTGTTTCTGCACTATCCGCCCACCAACGTGATGGAAACAGACAGCCCGTTTACACAGGTAGCGGAGCGCTATCATGCGGCGCATGTCGTGTATTCTCACTGCCACGGAGAAAGCCGCTTTCACGACAGCATCCGCGGCGACTATCACGGTATAACCTATCATCTGGTTTCCGGAGATTTTCTGAACTTCCGTCCGGAGCGGATTTTATAATACGAAGTGCGGGCTGCGCCGAGGCTTTTATGGCCTGCGATAGCGCCGCCCAAACGCGAAGCGTTTCTTTCATTGGCGGCGCGTTCTGCCGCCGAGCTTAGGCGAGGGGGCGCTTCCCTTCGCACGCTATACGGTGCAGGATGGGTAAGTTATTTCGCGACAGTTCCTTACCTGACTGCCCGCATTTTACAACCTGATTTTTGCAGGAAATCAAAGGCACAGGCAACAGGCCCTCCCTTTTGAGTCCGATTGTTCTCTGTATCATATTATCATTCGTCTTCCTGCGCGCAGCTCCCCGGAACAGGCGGCAGCTCCTGCTGCGGGGAACCATCCGCATTTTCCCTGATCACAATGACAGAATAATAGCTGGGCTGATCCGGGATCTCATCGACATCCATATAAATCCGCTCATTTTCCATCCCGCAGTTTTCAATCATCATACCCTTCAGATTCTTTTTCCGCAGAGTATCCTTTACCAGCGGCATCTTGGAAGCCGCCTTCATCAGAACCTTCGTCCCCGGCAGCTCCAGTGCATCTTCAATCTCGTATGTGGATGGAATGATGTGAAGCTGCTCCGAGCGATCCGCCAGGCTGTCTCCGAGTTTCGCGCTCACCGCACAAAAGGACGGCACACCATTGATAATTTCCGCCTGATAACCGCGATTTTTCACGATCCGGTGAACATAAATATACGTGCAGTAAATCGTCGGATCCCCGATCGTCAGATACGCGACGTCTTTTCCCTGCTCCAGCTTTTCGATGATCTGCTCCGCCGCCCTCTCATAAGCCGCGTCCAGCACAGCCTTATCCTTTGTCATCGGCGTCGCCAGATTCAGGCACTCCTTCTCATCCAGCCCCTTTACCATGCCGGCTGCGATTTTATAGCTCACAGCAGATTCCCTGCCATCCGCCGGAACCGCCAGCACCGGGCATCTCTCAATGGTCTCCACCGCCAGAACTGTCATCATCTTCGGGTCGCCCGGTCCCACACCAATCCCATACAACTTTCCCTTCATGTCATTCGTTCCTTCCTCGTTTTGTTCGTACCCCTGTTCTGTTCACTGCTTTATCCTGTTCGTAACCTTATTCTGTTCACAGCCTTGTTCTGTTCGTAAATCTGTTTTATTTGCAGCTTAGTTCCGTTCATAGCTCTGTTTTGTTCGCAGCTTAGCTTCGACTTTTTGTTCGCAGCTTTCTCTCGTTTTCCACGATAGCTTCGGCATAAAATCCATGTAATAATCAGCATTTTCTATCATACGCCATCCCCAAAAAAGTGTCAACCCGGCTGGCAATAGTGAAATACACCTTGACAACGCCCATATCTTCCCTGACCTGGTACCAGAAGCTCACCTGATTAGCATCTGCTCCAGCTCTCTCGCAGCGACGCTCAGCGGACCGCCGGCAGAGACATCATTCCGATAGATGGAGCTAAAGGAGCTTTTTTAACTTATCCAGAAAAGCTTCCTCTCCCCACGTATTCACCTTAAAAAACAGTGCTGTGCTGCCGCCGGATGCGATCGCTGAAAGACGGATTTCTCCATCCCCCGCTTGGAACAGGGTTACGCTCAGGCTGACCCTGTTGCCGCCCACATTGCTGTAGCGTTCAAACACACGTACACTGCATCGCGCCGAACCCCCTTTAAAATCGCTCTGTCCCTCCAAAGTCGCTGAAATACTTCCTTTTAAAATTCCATCTTCGATTTTTCGAAGAAGACAATCGAAATCGCCAGTACGCGTTACCTCCAGTTTTGCCATAATTCCTCCTTGTGCATTCTGTCTGCTGTTGCGCCGATCGCGCGATGCAAAAAATCCCCGCACAGCACGAATCAATTTCTGCCCTGATTATACAGGTTCCCCCGGCGCAATACCGGAAGAAAATCTTAACCATTCGAAAGATTTTATTAAAAACACCCCAGATGTGGTCACACAGACACTGGGGTGATTTTCTTCTCATTTCCTATTATTATTACAACAGTACCTGTATCTCTATATTCACATAGTGGATATATGCGAAATCAATTTCCCGATTTACGCAAAATATTGAGAACGGTACCCATTTATAATTACGCAGCTTCCATACTACAGGTTCTCCTCCGATCACTTCACCTGTTTTTCTTACTTTTCATATTTGTCCGAACAGCCGCTCCTGCAATCAGAGCCACCAGAGCCGCCACAGATATCGCATATCCGATTATCGAAATCACTTCTCCGTTCATGCCTGCACCTCCGTTTCATAAACCCTCGTAAAGAAAGCTCATCGTCATCGCTTCACGTTGTTAGTTTAACAGAATCGCCTGATCTGCACTATCATGTATGCGTAAAGAGAATGTAAAATCTGCGTAAGCGGACGCACCGGGGATTTCTACACTTTCGTTACAGTCGGTTCCTGACGCGTGCCGCCGTTGTACAGGAACGGGCTGCGTCCAGGCTTTTATGGTCTGCGAATCGCGCGTGAGGTGGTACAGGATACATAAGTTATTTCATAACAGAGCCTTAGCGCGAAACTGTGATTTTAGCCAGAAATCTGCTTGAAATCCCAGGCAAACTTTTGTATGATAAGAAACTGATTTGAGCAACACAAGGAAAGGAAACAATAGAACTATCATCACCTCGGAGGAACTCAACTATGTCCGCTAAAAAGGAAATCTCATTTACAGAAGGACCCATCTTTGGCTCTCTGATCCGGTTCGCGGGACCGGTTCTGGGGGCGCTGATCCTGCAGGCCGCCTATGGGGCGGTGGACCTGCTTGTGGTCGGTCAGTTCGGCGACGCGGCGAGCATCTCCGCCGTCGGCACCGCGAGCAGCTTCATGCAGATGGTCACGTTTATTATCACAAGCCTGGCGATGGGTTCCACCGTACTGATCGGGCAGCATATTGGGGAGAAGAATCCAAAGGCGGCGGGAGACGCGGTCGGCACAACCATCGTCCTGTTCGTCGTGATCGGCATTGTCATGACCGTTGCGCTGGAGGCCGCGGCCGGAACGATTGTCCGGGTTCTTCAGGTGCCGGATGACGCAGTTGGCAAAGCCATCCTGTATCTGCGCATCTGCTCCGGAGGATTTCTGATCATTATCACCTACAATGTCATCAGCGGCGTCCTGCGCGGCATCGGAAACGCAAATCTTCCGTTTATTTTTGTCAGCATTGCCTGCGTGGTAAACATTGCCGCCGATCTGCTGCTGACCGGTCTGCTCGGCATGGACGTGGCAGGCGTCGCGATCGCCACTGTTTTCGCCCAGTTCGTCTCAGTGATCCTGTCCCTCGGCATCATCCGCAGGCAGAGCATGCCGATTGAATTCTCAATGAGCCAGTGCCGTATCCACCCGGTCGAGCTGCGAAAAATCCTGCACGTCGGCATTCCGATCGCACTGCAGGAGACACTCGGCCAGATCTCATTTCTGGTGATTAACTCGATCGTAAACAGCATGGGGCTCATGCCTTCCGCCGGCTACGGCGTCGCGCAGAAGCTGGTCTCCTTTATCATGCTGATCCCGTCCTCCGTCATGCAGAGCGTCTCTGCCTTCGTGGCGCAGAACATCGGCGCCGCACAGAAAAAACGGGCCCAGCGCGGCTATCTCACCGCGATGGGCACCGGCGTGTGCATCGGAGTCGTTGTCTTCCTGATTGGGTTTTTCGGGGGCTCCGCCCTGTCGTCACTGTTCACCTCCGACGCGGAGGTCATTGCGGAGAGCGCCAGCTACCTGCGCGGATTCTGCTTCGACTGCATCCTCACCTGCATTATGTTCAGCACGAGCGGTTATTTCAACGGCTGCGGAAACAGCTTTCCGGTCATGCTCCAGGGCATCACCGCCGCTTTCTGCGTCCGCATCCCGGTTGCGCTGTTCATGGCGTCCCTGCCGGGCACCTCACTCTTTTACATCGGCCTGACGACGCCAATCGCCACAATTTACGGGATTCTCTTCTACGGAATCTGCTTCGCGTGGCTGCGCAGGAAAGACCGAAAGAGAGTTCACGACGCCTGACGCCGTGAACTCCCCCATTTTACTTATCGTATCGGATAGGGGGAGTCCTCTCCCCCCTATCCGCCGCGCCAGGCCGCGTCCGGCTTTAGCCGGAAATTTCCTTATGCGGCCTGTGTGCATAAAAAGAGGCGGTGTCTGAATGCTTCCACCGCCTCAATTCGTCCTCAAAGGGCAAAACTCATTTTAGTCTGGCCAAGTCCTGGTTCAAGTCAATCCTGCTTCATACCAGTCTTACTCCAGGTCAATTTTACTTCAGGCCGGTTTTACTCCAGGCCATAAGTCTCGTTAATCTGTTCCTGAATTGCCGCCGTCACATCTTCAATGCCGGCGTCGAGCAGAGCCTGCTGGTACTCAGCAACAATCTCTTCCGCTGTGCCGGTGTATTTGCCGTAAGCGATCTGCTTCATATAGTTCGTATGAATCTCACTGATGTTGTCGATCATGTACGAAATCTCATCAATATCCGCGACGTACTGGCTGTACTGATACGGAATCGCGATCTCATCATACTCAGCGTAGAGCTCTTCGATCGCATCCCAGTTGTATTCCGCGTTCTTCAGCTCCAGGTCGTCATTGCGGCCCCACCAGAAGTTCACCATGCCGGCGATGTTCTGTGTCTCAGAGTCATAGCTCTCCGGAGTGGTCTTATATCCGTCCTCGGTGATTTCATAGGAAACGCCCTCAATACCATAGTTAAACAGACGATAGCAGGTCTCATCATTGCGGAGCAGGTCATAAACCATCAGAGCTCTCTCCGGGTTCTCGCTGGCTGCGGAAACTGCCATCACGCCATGTGTCACGGAAAGGGAAACAAGGTTGCCGCTCTCTTCGCCAAAGTAGAAGAATCCAACCTCTGCATCCTCGTCGGTCTCATAGATCGTGTTTGAGTCGGTAGCACTGCATAGATCCGTCCATGTCTGGGTGTGATGCTGCTCAGCCGCTACCTGGCCTACGCGGAACTCGTCGCGGTTGTTCAGATCGGTATTGTTGAGAACGTCGGTCATCCACACGCCCATCTCGTCCCATTCCTTCATCATTTCAGCAAACTCAACCAGAAGATCCGTCTCGGTCAGATACGGTGAATAAATGGTATACGGGTCATCTGATGTGCCGCCCCACATAGCGCCGGTATTGATGCCGTCGATGGAGATATAGTTCGTGTTGGAAGTAATCCAGCCGCCTACCATCGTCGCGTACTGTGTGCCGTCCGCATTCCACGCATAGAGCAGCTCATCGCCATAAGCTTCAATGACATACGCAAAATAGGTCGTCATGTCTGCCCAGCTGTTCACGCCATCCTCAAGGCCGGCTTCTCTTGCCCAGTCAAGACGGTAAGAAAAGCCATGGTTCGTCCACTGTGCGTAATTGTCCTCCGGGATAAAATAGATGTCGCCGTCATAGGTGCAGGCCTCCCAGCTCTCATCCGATATACTTGCCCAGGTCGCCGGAGCATATGTGGAAAGCATCTCCTCTGAAAGCTCGAGGAAAGCGCCATTCTTTGCGTTCGGCCATGCGTCGAGCCAGTCCGTAGAGGAGCCTACCAGGTCCACAGATCCGTCCATGCTCGCCAGAGTCAGGTTGTAGTTGGAAAGATAATCTGTCCACTCGATATAGTAAATCTCAATCTCCGCGTTTACTTTCTCAGTCAGGATCGCGTTCAGCTCATCAAGCATCGCGTTCAGATTCTCTTCCGCCTCACCGGTCGGTCTGTCGCCGGTTGTCATATAGTTGATGACTACATGCTCAGAAGTGTCAACATCCTCCCATGCCGACCAATAATCAGTGGCGCTCTCTTCTTCCGCTGACGCGGTCACACCCATGCTCATCATGGACAGTACCATTGCAGATGTCAGCAGCAGTGAAATCATTTTTCTTTTCATTGATTTCCTCCTTCTATTATGGTATGATGCGCGCGGACGCATATAAAACGGCTGTTCTCACAGCCCTGCGTCCGGCAAAGTAAACGAAGCCGCTTCGTTTACGATTAACAGGAACGACGGAATGTCGTTTTCCGCAACAGTCCAGAGCAGCAGGCCACTGACCATGTTCCGTTGTTTTGGACTGTTACTTTTTTTATATTTACCCTGCATAAGGAGTTCTGCGCGAACACAGAGCCTCTCCGCTGCAGGAAAATATCAAAGAATAAATTTATACTATATACTTTCACGCCTATCTCGCTGCTAATGCGATGTACTGTCCTGACCCGGACAAACCGGCGCCAAACTTTTGCCTTTTTCCGCAAAATATCATTCGTAAATTCCTGACTCGGATAAACCGGAACCGAAATTTTGTCATCTTGTGAAAATAATCAATTTTAAATACCTAAACAATTACAATAAATCTTAAAATCAGCCCTTCACAGCGCCCACCGTAATGCCCTTTACAAAATATTTCTGCACGAACGGATACACCAGGACGACCGGGCCGGTGGCAAGCACCGCGTTTGCCATTTTCACGCTGACGGTCGGAATATCCGTGACATTGACATACTGCCCGGCTACCGACTGCTTCAGCGTGGAGGTCTTATTTACCACCTCATAAAGCATGTACTGCAGCGGCTTTACATCCACCTTGGAGCTTAAAAACAGAGAGGACTGATACCACTCATTCCAGTACCCCAGCGCCAGAAACAGGCCAATGGTCGCCAGCGCCGGCTTCAGCATCGGAAGGATCAGGGATGTAAAAATCCGGAAATCACCAGCGCCGTCAATCTTACCGGATTCCGTAATCTCGTGCGGAATTGCTTTCACGAAGTTTTTCATCAGGATGATCAGCCACGGCGACATCAGAAGCGGCAGCCATACCGCCAGATAGCTGTCCTTCAGCTTATACGTCTGCGTCATCAGCAGGTAGTACGGCGCAAGTCCCGCAGAAAACAGGCTGGTGAAATAAATGTAAAATGAAATAACATTCCGGAGGAAAAAGTCCTGTCTCTGCAGCGCGTAACCGGTCATGGCGATGATGGACAGCCCCACAAAGGTACCGGTCACGGTCATAACGATTGTCAGAGCATAGGACTGAAAAATCAGTCCGCCGTTTAACACCATGGAATAAGCCTTCAGCGTAAACTCTTTCGGAAAGATCTGTACGCCATAGGTGTTAATCGAAGCCTCCGATGTAAAGGAGGTACCGATGATAATCAGGAACGGGATAATACAGCAGAGCGCATAAAAAGTTACAAACACATATCCGAATCCACGGATAATCTTGTCCGATCTTCCCAGCTTAATCTTTGCGCTGGAATCCATTAAATCCAAATCCTTCTTTGCCATGTTCGAGACCTCCTTTGCTTAGAACAGGGAATAATCCGGTTCTATCTTCTTTACGATAAAATTGACTACCATTACGATCACGAAACCGATCACTGACTGATACAGACCCACAGCAGACGCGGTGGAGAAATTGAAATCTGTCAGGGTCGCGCGGTAAACATAGGTCTCAATAATGTCTGTCGTGCCGTACAGCAGCGAATTCGTACCGATAATATTGTAGAACAGTCCGAAATTGCCCTTTACAATGCCGCCGAGAGCAAAGAGAAGCAGGATCACGATCGTCCCCTTCAAAGATGGAAGGATGATGTAACGAATTCTCTGAAAACCATTTGCCCCGTCTACCTTCGCCGCCTCCAGCATGGATTCATCAATGCCCATAATCGCCGCAAAGTAGACGACTGAATTGTACCCCGTCTGCTGCCACAGGTAGACCAGAATCAGGATCACGGGCCACACAGAAGCGTTTGAATAAGGAGCAAACAGCTCCAGCCCCAGCGAGCCGAGAACTCCATTCACAAAGCCGCTGTCATAGTTCAGCAGATAAAATACCAGAAGCCCGACCAGTACCTGCGAGATAAAGTATGGCAGAAACATTATGGTCTGGGAAACCTTAACAAATTTTCTGCTTCGCAGCTCGTTCAGAAGGATAGCGACAAATACTGCCATCACATTTCCGAGAAGAATAAACGCCAGATTATAAAGAATCGTATTTCGCGTCAGCTGAAACAGCTTTCCTGACGAGAACAGGAATTTGAAATTCTGGAAGCCGACAAAGGTGCTCCCGAAAATACCGTCCCGATAATTGTATTTTACGAATGCCACATAGATCCCCGGCAGGGGCATGTAGTTAAACGCAAAAAAGAAGAGTATCGCCGGCACACACATAAGGATCAGTACCCTCGACTGCCAGAGCTTTTGTCCAAATGTCAGCCTGCTTTTATACTTTTTTACAACCACTTTTTCCTTCGATTTCATAAGACCTTCCTCTCATTCCTCTTACAACCCAAACTCTTACAGCCTTATACTTAGCCTGTATATTTGTTCCCATTACGTTCCTGGTTTCTTCAGAAAATGCCGCCAGGCCATTCAGTGTGCGCCCATACCGCCGCCATACTGACGGTATGAAACAGTGCCCCCTTCGATAATCCTGGTGGGGAGCTTGGTGCGATAGCGGATTTCCCTGCCATTGATCATGTTCAACAGTATTTCCACGCAGATCCTGCCATGTCCGAATGGATCCGTGGAAAGCGTGGTCAGGGGCTGCTCCACATACCGTCCCACATAAGAACCGTCAATCCCGACGACCGAAACATCCTGCGGAATCTTCTTTCCGAGCTGGCGCAGACGCTTGCAGAACCCATAGGCCATCTCATCGTTAAAACAGACTACCGCTGTCGCGTCGGTTTTTCTTTTCAGAAAAACATCCGCGGCATGGGTCCCCTCTCCGAAAAAATCATCTTCCATGTAATCACTATACTCTTTCTCACCTTCCTCCGCGCCATCCGGTATCTGAGAATCTGTTTTCTCCCTTTGCCCGGTCAATCCATAAAAATAATCCATCAGCCGGTCGCCCGCCTCAGAGAGCATGTAGCTCTTCCACGCCAGAAAGCGCGGCCCGTTTTCCTCAAAAACATAAGGCGACACATACGCAATTCTGTGATGTCCATGAAGAACCAGATACTCCAGCAGCATATTCATTCCCTCCCAGAGGTCGCAGCCGACCACCGGAATCGATCTGGTAAACGTGACCGGATCATCATACGTTGCGACAATCGCCGGAAGGAAATAGTTTTTCCCTTCATTTCTTAAATACCGATCCGCAACGATCGCGTCAGACAGGATCAGGCCGTCCGCCATGATGTCCCTGATATTGTAAAATTTTAAAGAACCGCAGACCGCCACGATATAATCCTGTTCCTCCGCAGCTTTGCACATGCCTTCATACAACTCTGTATTGTAAGCATTTTTCATATTTTTGCTGTAAAAAAGGATCTGCCGCGTCCTTTTCTTCATCAGAGACATTGCTTTCGGATTCGGAAAATATCCCAGCTTCTCCGCTATCTCCAAAATTTTTTCCCGCTTTTCCGAATTAACATAGCCACTGTTATTCAACGCACGTGAAACTACGGAAACAGAAACGCCGGCTTCCCGGGCAATATCTTTTCTGGTAACCATTTAAAATTCCTCATAACTCATAAAGGACGGATACGTCCTGATCCCTGTTATTTCCCGATCCGAAACCATCGAAGAAAATAAAGCTCAAAAAAAAGCAGGCAGCCAACGAAGTTTCAATCATTTTTTTCCTTAAACCTGTTTAAAATTATAGTCTCACGCTTAATTTTTATCAATTCCCGAATATGTGGTCGCGCGTCCATATGTGAAATTGCTCATAAATTCCGTAAGCGACTGCTTTGAGCCGCAAAACTTCTTTGAAAAAGTCTTTGCACAGTCAGATCAGGCAGGGGTTGTCCGCGCCCCTTTTCATCACCGCAAAAGCCCCTGGCCGTAAAGCGGCCAGGGGCATATAAGGTATGCGTATATTTCTCTATCTCCGTCTGCATTTTCAGCTTAGGAACTAACATGCCCAGATTGTGCCGAATAACGCGTGAAGCACAGACCATAAAAACGCAGGCGCAACGGGCTGCGTTTTTATGGTCTGCGGTTCGCGCGTCAGGCGGTGCAGGATGGACAAGTAATTTCGCGGCAGTTCCTTACATCATCAGAGTGATGGTCTGCTCTAAGCTTTCGCAGCTTATTTTCACAAGTACAGACTCATCCGTGAGTGAGCGGATATAAAGGATCGCACGTCCATTGCGGGTGCGTCTCCAGGGTTCCGTGTAAGCGGTCAGGTCAGAGAGGTCTCCGTTTTCCAGACCGAGAAGCAGACCGCCCTTCACTTCCGCGCGAATCGTCCGGTCATCGTTTTGCACCAGACGGCCTTCGGTATCCAGAAGAGAGACCTCGATCTGTGTGACGTGCGCCTTGACATCAGATATTTGCGGCATTTCTGTATCGGGATCATCCTGTTTCCACACCTTTGCCTCTATCTCCGCTGCGCTGCCTGTTGTCTCAAGACAGCAGGAGAGACACTCTTCCGGAATATCCCCGCCCAAAATCGCCTCAGAGGTATTTCCATCATTCCCACCTTGAGTATAGGTGCTGACATAATTCGCTTTCAGAATCCCTGGTTCAAAAATCACACTCCACTCAAACCGGCCATCTGTCTCATTCCATGTCCCCAGGCCGCAGGAAGCGCCATTCAAAAACAGCTCTACACGCGCCGAAAACGAGATCTGCGGATGATTTTGAGTAAAAAACAAATCGGGACTCGCATAGCAATACACATTCACCATTTCTCCTGGCTTGTAATTCCAGGATGCCTGTACAGGCTGCTGTTGCTGCGAATCGAAGGCTCCGCCATTCTTGGCCGGATCTGCGCCAGCCGTGAGCAGGCAGAGGAAGGGTTCCTCGCTCCACCATGCTTTTCTGCGGTAATATTCCGGCTTTTCAAAGCCTGCCAGATCCAGGATTCCCGCGCCAGAGCCGTGGATCGGCCAGCCTCGCGCTTCTCCCAGATAATCAATGCCTGTCCACAGAAACTGCCCGCTGACATACGGATGGTCCGTCACCGCCCGCCAGGCCTGATAGCTGTGGCTGTTTTCACTCCCCAGAAACGGCTTCCCGGGGAAGCGCAAATGGTCCTGCTCATAAAGATGCTCTTTATAATTGTATCCCACCACATCCAGCGGGTCGAAAAATCCGAGCTGTGAGGTCAGCTCCGGGAACGCCGCAGCCAGTGTCACCGGGCGGGAATCGTCCAGCTCTCTGGCAATCCCGGCCAGGCGGGCGGCGAGCACGCTCAGACGCCGGGCGTTTGGCTTGTCCGGCCGGTACATCATCTCAGCCGCGGGCTTATCCGCGTCGTTGTTTCCCACCATGGTCTGAAACAAGGGATGGCAATAGGGGTCATTCGGATAATCAATCTCATTTCCGACGCTCCACAGTATGATGGACGGATGATTGCGGTCTCTTACGATCATGGTCGTCAGGTCTTCCCGGTACCATTGCGGAAAATCCTCCGCGTAGCCCTCATGCCTCGGCGGATAGACATTGTGCCCGGTCCACCACTTGTTTTTCGGGTTTTCCCATTCATCAAAGGCCTCGTCCATCATCAGAAAGCCCAGTTCATCGCAGAGATCATACAGCTCCGGCATATGTGGGTTGTGGCAGGTGCGGATCGCGTTGCAGCCGGCCGCCTTCAGCTTCAGCAGACGGCGGAGCCAGACCTCCCGGACCATGGCCGCGCCAAGGCAGCCTCCATCGTGATGGACACACACACCCTTGATCTTCAGGTTCTTTCCGTTCAGGAAAAAGCCCTCATCCGGGTCGAAACGGATGGTGCGGATTCCGACCCTCTGCGTATTAGCAATCCAGCGCGAATGCGTTTCTCCCGCGCCGGGATCCGTTTCTCCTTCTGCGGCAAAACGGTTCGCGGAATTACGCCCGCATCCGGTCTGATCCGCTGATGTCAAAGTATCCATCTTTTCTGCGCGTTGGAGCTTTTCCGATTCAGAAAGCTCCGTCACAAGCGTATACAAATATGGTGCATCCACCGACCAGAGCTGCGGATCCTCCACAGCGCCTTCCAGCGCGACCTCCGCGGTTTTGCCCGGGGCAAGCACGAAAGGAGTCTCCGTCTTCCATGCGGCCGCCTCCTGCCCTTTGGCGTCCAGCAGCCGAAAAACAGCCTGCAGGGAACAGTCGGCATCGCTGTCATTTACAAATTCCGCGCAAAGTGCAATGCGGGCACATCTGGCAGTATTTGTCCCGCATTTGATCTCTCCTGATGGGAAGGCGCTCGTTTCGCAGGTGCAGTCCTTCCACGCGGCAGCTTCTGTTTCACCTCCAGGGTGCTCCGATACGGCAGCACCGGAAATTCTTTCTGCTGTTTCCGACAATCGCACCATATTTTCATTTTCGGCGGCACAGGCTTCTGCTGAATTCTCCTGGCCGGACGATTCCACCGAAACCGTCCGGAAGAAAATCCCATGCAGTGCCGGATGCACCGGCTCCTCTGCAAGCAGCCAGACCTTCCGGTAAATCCCCGAGCCGGTAAACCAGCGGGAATCCGCCAGGTCCGTGTGCGTCACCTGCACGCTGATTTTATTATCTTCCTCTCCAAAATGGACCAGCTCCGTAATATCATAACTGATCTCACTGTAGCCGTAGGGCCGTTTTCCCAGATGGTAGCTGTTGCACCAGATTCTGCTGTTTTTATAAATCCCGTCAAACACAACCCGGATACGTTTTCCCCGATATTCTTCAGGAAGTGAAAAGCGCACGCGGTACCAGCCAATGCCTCCGGCCAGATACCCCGTGCCGCTGGAATATTCCTTTTGAAAAGGCATATGTACCGACCAGTCGTGCGGCAGAAATACCTCCTCCCAGTCCTGATCATCGTAACCTTTATACCATGCTTCCGGAACATCGCCATAATGAAAGCGCCAGCCTTCATTCAGTGTAATAATCTTTTGATTCATGTCCGTAACCCTCTTTTTGCTTTCTGTGAAAGTTAGCTATCATCTTAGCAAAAAAGATATTGTGTTACAAGTTCTATTTTTGTGGACAGAGGCCACTTACAAAAGCGGGGAAGGCAAAGATCGGATTTGCTTCGCGTGAATACAGGGGAAGCAAAAATCGGATCTGCTTCGCGTGGCTGCGGGGAAAGCAAAGATTGGATCTGCTTCGCGTGGCTGCAGGAAAGCAAAGATTGGATCTGCTTCGCGTGAATGCGTAGAATAGAAAAATGAAGCGAAATAGATAATGATTTGTAAAAATCTCGTCCGTAAGGACGGGAATCATTTCCCGTCCTCCGCGATAAAATATTCAAAATTCAGCTGGTTCATCGCGACTTCCGCGAGATTCACGCAGCTGTTGCCCATGCGGTCGATGCAGTGCAGGATCCGCAGAAACGGAGCAGTGAGGCTCTTCCTGCACTTGCCCTCTGTCACACGCTGCATATGCGATTTGCGCATCTTGATGTCGAGATCAAGCACCTCATCCTTGTGGCGGATGATTTTCTGCAAAGCCGCGTCATCCCCGTTTTCCAGGGCGTCCAGCGCATTTGAGTACATTTTTTCGATCTGATTCAGGCTTTCCACCAGATCACGCATTGCTTCTTTTGAATAGCCGTAGCCTTTGTCCAGCTTCTCCTGAACCGTCTCAGCCATCTCCACGGAAAGGCTGCCCATGCGGTCAACGTCGCTGAGCACGTACATCAGCTTCGCCGTCTCGGTCGCCTGCTGCTCCGTCAGCGCGCCGGAAGAAAACAGGTCTGCCAGATAATCGTTAATCTCGCCCTGCAGGGAACTCATCGCTGTCCCGTAATCCCGTACCTTCTCCAGCAGCTCCGTATCCTCACTTTCCACCGTGCCGCGCACATCCTGCAGCATCGTTCTGGCCACCTCCCCGCAATGAAGCGTTTCCTTCGCGACCAGCTTCAGCGCGGCTGCCGGTTGGGAAAGAACATTCTTATCCAGGAACAGCGGTTTTGCCGGGTCCGCTTCCTCCAGCTTCCCATCCGGGATGAGCCTCATGACCATCTTTACCATAAAGCCAAGGAACGGAATCCAGAGGATGGTCATTGTAATATTGAAAATCGTGTGGGCATTTGCAATCTGCCTGGAAATCACATCCACCTCAGCCCCAGTCGGTGAAATATACTGTATAAAAGCCGCGTAGGGCTTTACAAACCAGATGAAAAGCACCGCGCCGGAAATATTAAACAGCGAATGCGCGAGCGCGGTCCGCTTCGCGTCCTTCGACTGGCCGATGGAAGCCAGAAGCGCCGTGATTGTCGTACCAATGTTGTCGCCGAGCAGAATCGGGATCGCGCCCGCCAGCCCCAGGATACTCGTCACACCGTCTGCCCCCGCCTGGGAGGCAAAGTTCTGAAGCACGGCAATCGTCGCACTGCTGCTCTGCACCACCAGCGTCATCAGCGTACCGACCAGAACACCCAGAACCGGGATGTCCGCGACCTTCGCAATCATGCCGGTGAACACCGGGCTGGAGGCCAGCGGCTTCATCACACTTCCCATCGTCTCGATTCCGAGGAACAGCAGACCGAACGCAAAGAGTGTCATGCCGATGTTTTTAATCCGTTCGCGCTTGCAGACAAACGAAATGATAAAGCCTGCAAAAATAAATACATAAATATAATCGGTAATCTTAAACGCGATGATCTGCGCCGTGATCGTTGTTCCGATGTTCGCGCCGAAGATAATCGAGATCGCCTGCGGCAGCGTCATCAGCCCGGCGCTGACAAAGCCAATCGCCATAACCGTCGTCGCGCTGCTGCTCTGGAGCACCGCTGTCACCAGCGCTCCCGCGAGCACGCCCAGCAGGCGGTTTCGCGTCAGCAGCCCCAGAATCTGCTTCATCCGCTCTCCTGCGGCCTTCTGCAGACACTCGCTCATCAGATTCATTCCAAAAATAAAAATCGCCAGCCCGCCGAACAGGCCGAAAATAATTTCAATCGTATCGTTCATAATTTTCTCCTTTGTCATTACACGAGTTCAGTTTAGCGGGTTTATGAAAAATACGATATCCGGTATGTGTAAAGGAAATGTAAAATCTGTGTAAAGAACGCTCCGATGCCCGCCGATTCTGCAGACATCCATCGGCATGGAAGAGTCTTCTCCCCCTGGCCGCCGCGCGGGCCGGGGCGGCTTTAGCCGCAAAACACCCTCGCCGGGTGACATTCCACGCTTCGCATGGGATATGCCTTACCCGACCTTGCGCATAAAAAGGAAGGCCGCAGCAAATATGCTTAAGAACTGTTTTTGGGCAAATCCCGCCAATTGTCCAATCGGTATCCGAAGGCAATCTATTGATTTTTATTGTTTGATATGATATTTTGTAACCACTTAAGAAAGCTTCATAGCTATAAGAACGTGGCGCATGGAAAATCTGCAGTATTCAATATTATGGGAAGAAAACCGCTTCCCATAATCTCCAGAATCTGGCTATTCTGTCGCTCCTTGCCCTCTGACTGCTCAGTCACATGGCATTTCAGGAATCGGTACGTTTACGAATGCAGGAAACCGCTGACGGGAGGAAGAAATGGAAACAAAGAGAACGAATAATCACTATCTCCGGCTGATGCTGGCGCTTTTCGGCGCTGCGGCGCTCGCCATCCTTCTGTTTTTCATCGTATTTCGTTTTAATGGAATAAGGAGCGTGGTCAAAACGCTGATCAATGTGCTGATGCCATTCATCGTTGGCGCCGTCCTGGCCTATATCCTGAAACCGAGCTGCAATTATATCGAGGAAAAGCTCACCGCTTTTTTCAGTAAACAATCGAGCAGGAACGCTTCCTCCCCTGCCCGCCCGCGCCGACCGCGGGCGGCAAAACCGCTAAACACATTGCGCGGCCGTGTGCAATCGAATAGGGAGACTTGCTCCCTATTCGTCTGCGCGGGGCGCGTGTGGCGCAAGCCACAAAACACCTTACGCGCCCCTGTGCATAAAAACGCCCCGATGAAGCTGATTCCGGGGCTCAGTGTCCTGATTACAATGGTTCTTGGTCTGGCTGTGGTATTCACCCTTCTGATTATGGTGCTTCCCACCCTGCTGGAGACCGTTTATTTGATTGTTCGCCAGATACCGAAAAGCATTGAAGGTGCGTCGGAATGGCTGTTAAAATATGCCGGTGATAATGAGACGCTGAGCAACTATATCACTGAGCTTTCGGAAAGCTTTTCCACTTCGATCCCGGACTGGATCCAGTCGACGCTGATTCCGAACATCGAAGTGCTGATCGGGAACCTTCAAAGCGGCGTGTCCGGGCTGGTCGCCATGCTATCCAATATGCTCATGGGGTTGATCGCCGCCATTTACATCCTCGGGAGCCGAAAAAAATTCGCCGCACAGGCGAAGCTCATCAATTACAGTATATTCGGTAAGAAATGGTCCGAACGAATTCTGGAGGAAGTGCGCTACGCAGACCGTGTCTTCAGCGGCTTTATCAACGGGCGGCTGATTGATTCGCTGATCATCGGCATCATCTGCTTTGTCGGGATGCTGTTGCTTCGGCTGCCTTACGCGATCCTGATCAGTGTCATCGTGGGAATCACGAACATCATTCCGTTTTTCGGACCCTACATCGGCGCGGTTCCGTCCTTCCTGCTGATTCTGATGGTCAGCCCGGTAAAGGCTGTGATTTTTCTGATCTTCGTCCTGATCCTGCAGCAGTTTGACGGAAACATTCTGGGGCCGCGCATCCTCGGAAACGTGACCGGGCTCTCCAGCTTCTGGGTGCTGTTTGCCATCCTCACCTTCGGCGGGCTGTTCGGCTTCGTCGGAATGATCGTCGGCGTGCCGGTCTTCGCGGTGATCTACGACATCATCCGCAAGGTGGTGCTGTATGGGGTAAAGCAGCAAAAATTAAAGGAAGAAAAAAATGCCCCCGCACCGCAATCGGGAACGTAGCCGCAGGCGGAAACGGCTGTCTTTATTTATACCCACATAATGCACTCTTCATTGATAATACGGCAGCAATGCATCATGCGTAATAAACTGGAGTTCCTCTGTTTTCGCCTGAGCTATCATAATCCTGTCAAATGGATCATTATGTCGTGGGGCTTTCTTCGCCCTAAACAACGTCTCCAACGAAAATACGTGCTCATCTATCACGGGCAACATTTCATAACCAACGCCCTTACAATAATCCGATAATTCCTTTGCCGAGACAGGCATGCTGTCAGGATGATTCATGTGCTTGATTGCTACTTCCCATATGGGGGCAGAGCTATAGAAAATTTCATTATTCACGTCAGATATAATCTTTTTGGCATCCTCTGGAAGCTTCGGAGCTTCCGTCAATGCCCAAAGTAGAATATGCGTGTCTAATAAGACTCTCATTCCCCACCTCCGCCATAAAACATCTGCTCTATTTCATCGTTATACACATCAATATCTTCTGGGACTTTAAATTTCCCTTTTGCAATTCCCAGTCTTTGACCATTCTTCCTTGCCGGAGCAGACATCGCATAAGGAATGCCATTCGCCTCAACACTTTTCAGCGTAAACAATCTCAACACTTCTGTAAGCGAAGTTCCCATACTGCTATAGAGTGACTCTGCTCTCCTAAGCACATCAGAATCCATTTTAACCTGTAATGTTGACTCCTTCACCATGTTCGGGCCTCCTTCCAGTCTTTCGATACAAAAACATCCATCGGACAACAATATAATTCAATGCATTGCCTTCTTATCCAAACTGCTTACCTCAAAACCAAATCAAAGCTAAACAGGAGAATGCAAATTTCTCTAGTATTATAACCTAATCGCTCACAGGAAATCAACCGTTTTTGCTCTTTATGGCGAACCGTCAAAATGACTGTGGATAACTTTTCAAAATTCCGCGATTTCAGTTCTGAAATGACAGATTTTGGTAAGTTATCCATTCAGTTAAAAATATTTAAGATGGCAATCCACACTATCGGTCACAGTCCCCTGTCCCATTGATTTCGCTTACAGAAATTATCCATGGCCAGCTGTGTACGTTTTAAAAGAAGCGCATTCCCTTTCTGCTCAGGCGGCATTTTTTCCGCCATCTGACACAGCAGGCAGAGCATTTCATAAAAGGTCTCCAAAAGAGCGCGATTCTTCCCCGTCGGCACGGCCAAGTCTGCCCCGACCACATCGTACACCCAGGTGGTATAGTTTTCCCGGAACAGCGGGAGAATCCACTGCTTCTCCTCCGCCGTCTCCGGAAGGGTCTGCTCCAGGTCAGTCAGCTCCTGCAAAACATCGCGCAGCGATGCAATGGTCTGCTGATTGTAATAGCTGGTCCAGAAGCGGAACGCGACCATCACCGGGCTCTCGGTCATCACGGCAAACGCATAACGGATGGCTTCATACAAGTCCTGACGCTCGGGTTCGCTCACCCGCTTCATCAGAGGCTTCCAGACCTGAAATGCCTGGCGGATGTGCAGATCGCCCGGTTTGGATGAACGGCCAATGGTCGCGCCTTTTAAAAACAGGGCGTTTACATCCTCCGGATCATAGACCAGGATCCGCTGTGCACACCGCGCCGCCTCCGCCATCTTTCCGGCCTGGTAGGCCGTCAGGGCTTTCTCCGTATAAATCCCAATCAATTCCTTTTTTGCATCTATCCCTGCGTCTGTTTCCAAATTATCCCAGATTGCATCCATACTCGGTCACCCTCTCCGTTTCTGTCAATATGAATTCATGTGTCAACAGTTCATATGCACTGCCATCATATATGTTTTTACCGTACATTGCTTCAATCAAATGTACAGTTTTTTTCATCTTCATATGTGTTATCTATTCTCATCCAGAATCTGTTTACCCGGTTCATAAACAGCTTATCAAAATATCTGTCAAAATTGAAATTGCTGCTCTTATACCTTCTTCGGCAAACTTAACGTATCGGAATACCGGGTGCAGCCTGAATTGACACTTTCCATCCGCCAATTCAGACACTCGCACCCGGCATCCCTTTTCGCTTCATAATTTATACAATTCCATACCCGCAAACTGTCAGCCATTCCCTTACGGCTGCTTCTTCGATTCGGTATGTATCATCCTCTTACTCGAGGCTCGCGCAGTGCTTGCCTGCCACGCGCCCGGTCGTCATCGCGTTGCCCATGTTGTTGCCTGCGGACGGGCAGTTATAGGAATTGCCAAACCGCTGACCCATGCAGTTGCCGACCGCGTACAGCCCCTCGATCACCGCGTCGCGAGTGCTGTTGAGCACCTGCATATCGCCATTGACCACAAGACCCGTGATCGTGTTCAGGCCACAGTTGTAGAGGCCCTTCGTACTCTGCAGTGCAACATAGAACGGACCCTCTTCAATGGCGATCATGCACTCTGCGCTCTTGCAGTAATCCTCGTCATCGCCGTTCGCACAGAGCTCATTGTACCGCTCAATCGACTCCAGCGCGTTCGCGATCACGTCCTCCGCCAGACCCGCGTTGCGCATCGCTTCCTCGGCCGTGTCGCCTACATAGACCGTGTTGGTCATCGGCGAGGTCTTGTTCGCAATCTCCAGTCCCTGAACCGTTCCGGAGCCCTCCGCCGGATCCAGTGCTTCCATATCTGTCTCAAAAATGTCCATACCTTCCTGGTAGCCCCAGTTTGGTGCACCGTGATCCAGACCTGCGCGCTGGATGTATTCCATATAGTTCTTATCCATGATTGCGAAGTTGCAGCTGTCTGTGGTCGGCATCGGCTGATGCAGAGACTGTACCAGCGCAAGACCTGCCATCGCCTCATTCATGAAGCGCTTGCCCTGGCAGTTCAGCCACAGGCACGGGGTGGTTCCCCACGGGCCAAAACCAAGGTTCGGGCAGTTGACTGCAATGGGACGCGGATGCGTCTCGATCATGCCGCCTGCCCAGCAGCCCATCTTATGTCCGTAGCCGGTGCAGTCCGTCATGCCGCCGACGCTCTCACGCGTAATACCCACGCGCTCCGCGTACTCGCCAACCTCAGAGCACAGCTCCCAGACCATATCTACATTGCCGCCGAAATCGCCGGTCGCAAGGATGACGCCCTTGTTTGCCGCGAACTCGATGTAATTGCCATCCGCGTCCTGCCCGATCATGCCGGTCACTTTGCCGTTTTCATCCTGCGTCAGAACCACTGCCTCTGTGCTGCAGAACCACTCTGCGCCCAGATCCTCCGCCGCGTCACGGCAGTAGGTCTCCAGCTCCGTCAGACGGCTGACTTCGGTCAGACCCGCTTTTCCGACCGGCTGCTCATTCATGGTTCCGATCGACTGGAATGTGGACGCCCACATCTTGTAGCCTTCGCTCTCCACCGGATAGGAGCTGCCATCCGGCTTATTATACGCAATCTGCACGATGCACTGGCCGCCCTCATAGTCGAACACGTCCGACGTGTCCGGAACCAGAGAGGCAAGGTTGTCCATCATCTCGCCGGAGTTGTACACAAACGCGCGGATGACATCCGTATCGCAGCGCCCGTTCGCGCGGCGCACATACTCGTTCACGATTTCCTCCAGATCGTACGGGCCAAACCCCCAGCTCTGAAGGAGCTCCGAATTGTACGAGCAGATGTCGTCGCCGCGGTAGGTAATGTTCCCATCCTCATGGTTCTCGATCACAGCTACGGAAGCGCCCAACTGCGCCGCCGCGAGTGCCGCCTGTGTCCCGGCATGTCCGCCGCCGACCACAACCACGTCAAAGGTTTTCGTCTCCGCGATCTCAGACGGATCGATCACCGGCGCTTCGCCCAGCCAGTCCTCATCGCACATATAGCCAAACGGGCGCGCGGAGGACGTCGTTGTCGTGGATTCCTCCTCCGACGCTGCCGAAGCCTCGCCCTTCGCCTGTGCGATACAGTTCGCCGCCGCTTCCATCGCCGCATTCGAAGTAATGGTCGCTCCGCTCACCGCGTCGATTTCGGCAGACTGCGCATCCAGAATCGCCTGCGCGAGCTCATCTGCCGCAGCCGCCCCGATGCTCTCGGTCTCCCCGGACGCGTCAACCACTACGTCCGTAATGCTGCTCTCATCAAACGTCATCGTCACCGTCACCGCGCTTGAAATTCCCTGCGCGGACGCCGTGTAAGTACCCGGTGTGTAGAGACCGGCCGACGCCGCCTGTTCTTCCGCGGCTACCGGAAGATGAAGCACGCCCATCATCGCCGCGCCTGCTCCTGCCGCCGCAGCTCCCTTCAGAAAATCTCGGCGGGAAAGATATTTGCCCATAAAACTGCTCCTCCTTATTTTTTATTTGAGAATGGCTTTTCGCCATCTCCCTATGCGCCGCTGCGATATGCTCCCGACCCCCAGCCGACAATCAGGCAGAGAAATATTTTTCTCACCTGTCCGTCTGCGCGGCGCAGTGCATAAAACAGCAGTAAACGGCAATATTCCATTTGCCTGTCTTATAAATTTTAACATTTTACCCCTTGTATGGAAAGAAAAAATAACTTACAATGGTTTCAAGCTATTTCTAATAACAAATTGCTACTATTCCCATACGCATTCTCATTTATCCGGAGCAACCGTTACACGAACAGCGTATATAGTAACGCGCCGGGCAAATGACACGCCGGACGATGTCCGGGACGCCGCGCAGATGACATGCCGGACATCGTCCGGGACGCCGCGCAAACTGTGGCAAAAACCACAAGAAAGCGAGAACGATATGTATAACCGACAGCTCGACACCTTCCTGCTTACAGCCGAATATCTGAACTTTTCCAAAGCCGCCGCCGCGCTCTATATCACGCCGAGCGCGGTGATCCAGCAGATCAACCATCTGGAGCAGGATTTACAGGTTACCCTTTTTACCCGGACCAGGCATGGACTGGAGCTGACAAAAGCAGGGGAATTTCTGAAAGAAGAGGCTGCCGAATATGTCCGGCTTGGGAAAAAGATCCGCAGCGAGCTGCGCCAGATTGACACGCGCGATAACACCATCTGCGTCGGCAGCTCACTCTTCCTCAAAATACGTCTGGTGTATGATCTGTGGATTCTCTTCTCCAAAGATCAGAAGCACTACGACATCCGTCTGATCAATATTGACGAGAATCCTTCCGCTTTGCCCGAAGCCGATCTCATCGAAAGCATGTATACAAACAAATCCGTGCTGGAAAAATGGAACTTTCTGAAAATCTGTGATGTGCCGCTCGGCTGTGCAGTGGCAAAGGGGCATCCTCTCGCCGCCGGAAACAGGCTGACGATCGAAGATATGAAACGATATTCCGTGATTTTCTTTCAGGAGCTGGTCATTGAACAGCAGGATCTGCTCCTGCAAAAACTGAGGCAGCAGCAAATCCCGGTCATCGATTCCGAACCCTATGGGGGACCGCTGATCTGGAACTGCAGCTGCAGGCAGAACATCCTGTTCGCCCCCACGTGTATGCAGGATATTCTCTACGACATGGTCTTTCTGCCGTGTCCATGGGATTTCACTGTATCGTACGGTATCTACTCGCGGCCAAACGCCTCCGCCCCCGCAAAGGAATTTCTGGCATTTGTGCAGGACGTGTACTTTGGCGAAAACGCGACCGAAGCCGTGCCGGTGTTCTGAGCAAGATTTTCAGGCATTCAGGAGTTTTAAAAATTTAAGAAATACTCTATGTTTTGCCACGGAAATCATGCTATACTCAGGTCGGAGCAAAAAGCCAGGCCATCAAAAATTTGCCGGCAGAGAGGAAAATATGAGATACCGAAAAATGATTGCACCAATCGTAATTACTGTTCTTGTAGTAGCGTATTATATCGTTTACTTTGGGGCGCTGATCTGTCTGCTTGACAGGACATGGGCCATTTTACTCGGAATCATTCCGATCGTCCTGGCAGCCACGATGATCGATGTATGCATACAAAGAATAAAAGAGATAAGGAGCGGAGAAGAAGATGATCTTGGTAAATACTGATTACATTTCAGGAAAAGAACTGGAAATGCTGGGGCTGGTAAAGGGCAGTACAATCCAGTCGAAAAACGTAGGCAAAGATATCACCCAGGGCTTTAAGACTCTGGTCGGCGGAGAGCTGAAGGCTTATAACGAGATGATGAACGAAGCCCGTGCACTTGCAACAAAGAGAATGGTCGCGGAGGCAGAACAGCTCGGTGCCGACGCCGTTGTAAATATCCGCTACGCTTCCTCAGCAATCATGCAGGGCGCTGCGGAAGTGATCGCCTATGGAACCGCTGTGAAGTTTGTTCTGTGATGTTTGTTTGGTAATGCAAAATTTCTCTGCCGGAGTCCTGTTCCGCCTGGCTCTTAATAGCTGGAGGGACAGGAATAAATAAATCAGAATTGACCGAGCGGAGCGAGGAATACGAGCAAAAAGCGAAGCGTTTGCGAGTTTGGGCGTTGAGAAATCGAAATGCAGGGGAGGCAAGAGCAATGATTGGAGCAATAATTTATTTTATATTAGCAGGAATATGTCTTGTGATAAGCATATTTCAGTTTATGGAGAAGGGTGTTTGCCTTAATAACGCATACTTATATGCCTCGAAAGAGGAAAGAGAAAAGATGGATAAGAGTCCGTACTATAGACAATCTGCGATAGTCTTTTTACTTCTGTTCTTATCCTTTGGGGCTTATGGAATTTATGCAATTACTTATACACAATGGTTATTGGCATCTGGAGTAATTGCTATTGTCGCTGCTGTAATATACGCGATTGCTTCTGGTATAAGAGTAAACAGGAAGTGAAAATGCTATCTTCCAGTTTACCGGTGAGTATACAAACGAAAATCAGAAATTCAGGATTACATCCATTAATGATTGATATAAATTATAACAGAATGGCAAAGTGGTACTATGGAAGCCGCGCAAGGCGCGGCCTTCGTCCATATCCGCTTCGCGAATAAGGACATGTAATGGATTTCATACACGACAAAAGAATCCTCATCGTGGACGACGATGAGGGAATCCGCAATATGATCCGTGTCATTCTGGGAAAGGAGCAGTTTGGCTGCCTCTCCGTGGCGGAGACGGGAACGGACGCTGTGCGAAGCTGCCGGGAATGGCAGCCCGACCTGGTGATTCTGGACATCATGCTCCCCGATTTGGACGGCTATGAGGTCTGCCGCAGGATACGGGAATTTTCCATGTGTCCCGTTCTGTTTCTGTCCGCAAAGTCGGAAGAGACGGACCGGATCATCTCATACACCATCGGAGGAGATGACTATATCACCGAGCCCTTCAGCCCGAAGGAGCTGGTTGCCCACATCAACGCCATTCTGCGGCGGCAAAGCTATTATGAAGACCGCAGCGATACCGCCTCCGCTTATTCCTTTGGGCGATTTACGCTGGATTTTGACCGAAGGGAGCTTTTGCGGGGACAGGCTGCTGTTCCTCTCACAGCCAGGGAATATCTGCTGCTGGAATATCTGGTGCGCAACCGGAACGTCACGCTGAGCCGGGAACAGATCGTTCGCAGCGGTGGGACAGCGATTATGACGGGTACGACAACACGGTCGCCGTCCATATGCGCCACCTGCGGGAAAAAGTGGAGCCTGACCCTTCCCACCCCGTCTGGCTGAAAACGGTCAAGGGCAGATGATATATCTTTGATGATCGGAGCGCAAAACGATGAACTGGAAAATTATCTCTGAATATCTGAAAACCCTTATCTTTGCGGTGGCTGCGACTCTGACGGCCGGGACGCTCCTGTGTTATCTCAGATCCCCGGTCGGTCAGGGTGCGCCATTGCCGAAAGCTGCCGCTTACTGCCCCAGGACCCGCTGGCAAGGAAAATCACGGCATAGAGGAACAGGCTGCCCAGCCACAGATACCCCGCCGTACAGAGCAGCGCCGCCACAGGGCTTGTAAAATAGTGTTGGTAGCCGGCCAGCAACTCCAGGCAGCCGCCGTCATAATAGCTTGTCGCTTTGCTCACGGTAAAGGCATTGACCGGCGCCAGACGGAAAGCGCCGATGATGGCCGCAAGCAGGATATGGACAGCGATCAACAGCGCAAGCCTGACCGCAACAGCAGTAAATGTCACGGAGTTGTAGCGGGAAAACGAACCATACCGTATGATCTCTGAATTGGCATAGCTTCGCACCTCTTTCCCGGTCACAAACACCAGGAAAAACAGCCATCCGTAAATCAGATAGTAGTGGTCTGCCAGCGCACACAGGACATATTCAGACAGAGATAGCCGGGCTGACTGCGCCACCGCCAGGTCGCTGCAGCTCATCCCCACGAACACCGCTAAAATGATAAAATATGTGAGAACATCATCCTTTTTCCATAGCTTACTTTTTATGAGTTTTAACTTCATATCGGCTCTTCTCCCTCCTGCTCAGTGCCAGCACGATCACGGACGCGATAATGACAAAGGAAATCGTTCCGGCAAAATAATTATAAACGTGCATACTGTTGGGACTCAGCCGGTTCAGCTGAATCGACGTGACAACGCTGTACTCCGGTATCTGGAGCAAAGAGGTGATCAAATTCTCGGCCACAAAGTACACAAAAGGTGCGACGCTCACGATAAAAACATTTTCCACATACAGAGCCAGACCGTACCCAAACAGGTTAAACAAACCTGCGTTGAAGCCTTTCCACAGACACCATCCAAAGCCGAAGGCTACGGGATGCGAAACCATCAGGCCGCCAAACACATAGCTTTCCAATCTGGAATGATAGCCGGAGGTCGCCTCAAATGGCAGGATGTACTCCGAAAACAGGAGCCCGCAAAAACAGGCCAGAGCAATTCCCGCCATGCAGAGCAGGAATCCCGCCAGCATATGATGAGCCACATACCGTTTGCGCGACATCCGTGTGCCGGAATAATGCAAAAATCCATCCGATTTTTTGTAATATAGTGTGTAGGAAAAGGGCAGCGAGGCCAGCAGCGGCAAAAAGAAATCAAGCGGCTCACAGCCATAAATCCAAATCTCAATCCTGTATTCGATCGCCGTATTTCCTGCAATTACCGTGCAGGAAACGAGGATGGCAATCAGCGCAACGCCAAATACCGCCAATGCGGGTAAAAGCTGCTCCTTCATAAGCGTTTTTAATAATCTGAGATTCATGGATCCGCCTCCTGTGCAACAAAACGCTTGTTGTTCGTGTTCTGGTATGGGCTTAGTATACAGCAGGCGGCTTAAGGCGAAATTATCGCAAGATTAATTCTGGATTAACTCATAGTGATGCTCTCTCAATGCAGTTCCAGATGAATCATTTTCACCATCTTCATCAAATCGGAGCCAATCATGGTCAATTTCGTGGAAAACCCGATTCCCGACTTGTCGATATGGCTGTAGTATTTTTCCTCGGCAAGAACTTTCACACCGCCGCCGATTTTTGCTGCCAGCTCGTCAGCTGAATCCACATAGAAAAACATCGCCGCGTCCTCATGATGGATTTGTTTCATATACTGCTTCCGCATCATGGACATGCCGCTTTTATTGACGGTATCAAAGACGATTTCAATATCCCCATTATTCTGGAGCATTCTCATCAGGCTTAATACCTTGTCCTCTTCAAAGTAATAGAACAGGCCGCTTGCAGTAATCAGAACCGGAGCAGTGGGAACTTCGTCCCGAACCTGTTTCAGCCATGCAGGATCAAAGGCATCTCCGGCTATGTAATTTTCCCGTTCTGATTCCGGCATGATCGATTTTCTGTACTGGATCACATTCGGCAAATCCACTCCGTACCAGTGCGTTTTTCCGTTGTCATCACGATAAAAGGTTGTCTCAAGCCCACAGCCAAGCTGTACGATCACGCCATCCGGTTTGCGCTTCAGGAAATCCTTTATATATCTGTCCATATTTGTAGAGCGTGACGCGGAAGCAAGAAGCGTGTATTCGCTCTGTCCTTTCATTTCACGTTCCAACAGCCCGGCGGGGAGCTTCTCCTTGAGAGACAGGGCTTTCTCATCTATAATACTTTCGGGCAATTTTCGCTTGCATAAATTCTGCCAAGCATTGGAACAAATAATGTATCTTCTACAATTCCTAATTCAGGCATATCATTCCCTCCTCTGCTAGTCGTTAGCGTCGGCTAACTCGCATTGTAACAAATACAATAGGAGAAATCAATACAGAACCTGAACGATTGCGCATCAAATTTAACCCCGCCCGGCAACAATATGCCGCAAAAAATAATGGAGCAAATACAGGGCAGCACATTCGCCCCACACTTGCTCCATATATTTCACGGTATCCCACAATACATCATCCTCTACACCGGCGAGAAGAATACGCTCTCTGATCCTTTCAACCTTAATCTTTTCTTCTTCCCAAAGAGGGCGCCTCCGTTCCGATTCATATAAACATCAGAGAAATCCCCCCGGCATAGCGATCAGCACTGCAGTCGTCAGCAGCGGATTTTCACTTCAACATATCAATCCCTGTTTCTTCATCGCCTTAAACTCACGAACTCGCGCAATTGCTTCATCAGGGTCAATCTCTGGCAGCGCCTGATGCTCTTTCGTATAATCACCATATCCGGGGCTGTACATCTGTATGAATCTAACAGCTCCTATCGGGCCAAGTGCTTCCTTTAAAGCATTCATCCCTGTAACCTGAACTTCCATAGGTTTTTTTAAATTAACCTGCAACATACATTTCACCTCCCATACAACATTTCAATAACGAATTTCGACGGATTCATTATCCTGACATTTAATTCCAACCGCGCTGACATTCTTTCTAACCTGTCGTCAGTCGTGAGCAAGACATCTGCTCCACTTGCCTCAGCGCATGCAATCTGCAAGCTATCAAACATATGAATTTTTGACTGGTTCCTGATTTCTTTCGCTCTATTATCTATATCATCGGTTTCCCCGATTTGTATTTGAACATTCTTATACAAGTCAAGGACATTTTGTCTTTTTACTATGTCGCGAATTTGATATAGTTCATATTCAACCACATCACTCCCTAAAAGTTCGTACTCTCCGCGAAATCCTTTATCCAGAATGCTTAATATAGCTTCACTTTCAAGATAAATTCTCACAGTTCCAATCACCGCCTTTCATCACGGTCTCTGACAGAAACGTATACTTCTCTTCTGGTGCTTATAGCTTACCACAAAGCCTTCCTAAAAGCAACTTGCAAATTTCCATAAACTCATCTACCTGTCAACCCAGCTTTTCTGCTTTGCTTCATGAATCTATGCATCAGCATTCAAATGAAACCGTAAAACTGCCCCATCTGCGTTCCCTGTCTGTATCCGGTATGAGCTTTCCTTCTTCATCCCATTCTGCTTCATAAGGAATGATCGTCAGGGATGACGTTGCGGTATCCAGAGACGGCTGCCCATCAGCCAGGGTGCCGGTGTCCCGCTCAGTTCAAAATCCACGCACAGCCTTCCGTCTTCATCTGTATAGGATTCTGAAATAAAAGCGGCCAGATATCCACTGGCAGTGCCGATCTGGTTGCCGACATCATCTTCGATGTAAAACAGTGCTCCCCGCATCGTGGGAGGGCTCAGCATTTCTTCAGCGTCTTCCCCGCTTAAACGGTAGGTAGATTGCGGTCAAAGCCGTCGTAGCTGGAGCTCGCGCCCTGAGTGTAGCCCTTCTCAATCAACGTATCCGTCAGGTAGTCGATGATAAATGCGTTCTTCATCCAGAAAAAGTCAATATAGCTGAGAAAACCGGTCTCTTCGGCATACGCCAGATGGTCGTCCGAGACAAAAAGCATGATGGTGTTATCTGCCGGAAGCTGTGGAAATTTAAGAAAATTATTTATGTATTGCTACTGGAATCATGCTATACTTTGGTCGGAACTAAAAAGCAGGCACTCAAAAATTTGCCGAGGAGCTTAAATATGGGAAAATTATATGAACGGGCGGATATATATGATCTGCTCGAAAACAAAGAAAAATTCGAAATCAACAAAAAGCATTGGGCTGCATTATTAGAAGGACGGGATATTACATCAGTTTTAGATATTAGTATTGGAACAGGAAGTTCGTCTTTGCCGCTTCTTGAGTTAGGTGTGAAACTGTCAGGCTCAGACCTCAGTCAGGATATGCTTGATAAATGCAGGGAAAAGTCGGAAAATATGCAAAAAGAAATTGAACTTACACAATGCGATTTTAGAGAATTATCTGCCAAAATTGTTGGGGAATTTGATTGTGTAGCAAGCACAGGAAATTCGCTTCCCTATATAACAAACGGAGAAGTGATGCAGGTTTTAGAACAAATGGATAAGCTGATTCGTCCGGGAGGATATTTGTATTTTGACATCCGAAACTGGGATAAAATTTTAAGGGAGCATCAGAGATTTTATTTGTATAATCCAGTATTTTTAAATGAAAACAGAGTTAATTTGATACAGGTATGGGATTATGAAAATGATGGCTCTATGATATTTAATTTGATATTCACTTTTGAGCAGGATAATAAAATTATACAAAAAGAGCATTTTAAAGAACACTATTATCCAATTTCAAAAAATGTGCTCTTAAATAAACTGGAAGAAATGCGATATGTGGACATACAGGTTCTATGTCATCCAGCTTATGTTACGGGTATAAATATCGAGGATGTCGATTGGTATACTGTCATTGCACAGAAGGATGATATGAGCATATATGATAATGAGTGAAGAAATGGCTGTAACGTATCTGAAACGACAGGATGTCAGCAGGTATTGTAAAAAATGGTATTTTTCGGAAACGGAAACCGCAAAGATAGTCGATGGAAACATTTTCACATCGCCGAATACAGATGATGAAACACGCAAAAAGGTTCGGAGCATATATCATTTGTTTTGTCTGCCCTTTTATTTTGTCTGTAAGCTGCTGTTATTCCCAAAGCCTGCTCAGCCGCATGGCTTCTGACAGCTGCTGGAGGGAAATGGCATTCGCCGCAAAGCTCTGGGCAAAAGTAAAATAAGAATTTTAAATTTTCTGTCTCGTTGCTGCGCAAAAATGGCAGGGAATTTCCCGCCGTTTAAAATACTACCCATGCCAGATACAGAATCCCGATCACAATACTGCATCCAACGATATAGACCAGCCCGATGAGCAATCCCGCCTTAACCGCGGCACGAGTATATATGCGCCGTTCTTTTCGTGTAATGGGAGGATTCTGCATTGGATCATTTGTCCTGATATCAGAGTCTGACGCATAGCGCCCGTTTCCGCGGCGTCCCGCATCAGACGCCGGGCCGCCGCGCTTCCAGCTTTCAGGGAGATGGCCAAACATGCCCGGTCTTTCCACAGCCTTGCCCTTCGCGCAGCGAACTTTCATTGGCAAGGCGACCTGCCGCAGAGCACCGCGAGGGGGCATTTCCACACCGCTCATATCCGCGATGGTGCGGCCGTCGTCTATGAACTCTTTTTCGTTCTTTTCCGTTTTTTTTCGCACGGTTGGTCATCTCCTTTCTTTCATATGCTGATTCCTTATGTTGCAGCGTTGCAATATGCCAGCAACACACATTTCGCCCCCGCCAGTCGGCATTCCACGCTTCGCGCGGAATATTCAGCAGCCAGAGTGAAGCGTACCCAGGATCATGAATAGAAGTGCCGGCACTTTATTCTCGACTTTTGTCCCTTGTATCATCATAAAGATGACAAACGACGTAGTGTCCCGGCTCTACCTCGACCTGCGCCGGCGCTTCTTCCTTGCACCGCTGTGTGCATTTGGAGCAGCGGGTGTGGAACTTGCAGCCGCCCGGCGGATTTGCCGGGGACGGAATCGAGCCTTCCAGGACAATCCGGTTCATTTTCGCTTTCGGATCCGGGATCGGGATGGCCGAAAACAGTGCTTCGGTGTACGGGTGCAGCGGATGTTTGAAAATGTCCTCTGTCGCGCCGTATTCCACGAGGTTGCCCAGATACATGACGCCGACCACATCCGAGATATGCTCCACCACAGACAGATCGTGCGAGATGAACAGGTAGGTCAGGTTACGCTTCTCCTGCAGTTCCTTGAGCAGGTTGATGATCTGCGCCTGAATGGAGACGTCCAGCGCGGAGACAGGCTCGTCACAGACCACGAATTCCGGATTGAGTGCAAGCGCTCTTGCGATGCAGATACGCTGGCGCTGTCCGCCGGAAAATTCATGCGGATAGCGGTCCTTGTGGAAAGGCTGCAGGCCGCAGTCATCCATGACCTTGTCCAGATAATCGTTGTACTCCTCCTTGCTCACCAAGTTATGCTCCTTGACTGCCTCGCCGATGATCTCACCGACCGGCATACGCGGGGAAAGGCTGGAAAACGGATCCTGAAAGATGATCTGCATCTTCGTGCGCATAGGCCGCATTTCCTTTTTTGAGAGGTCGTAGATTTCCCGCCCGTTGAAGAGCACCTGCCCGCCCGTTTTTTCTCCGGCAAGGCGCAGGATGGTCCGCCCGGTCGTGGTTTTTCCGCAGCCGGACTCGCCCACGAGTCCCATGGTCGTGCCTCGCTTCAGATTGAATGTCACGCCGTCAACCGCCTTGACATAGCCTACGGTATGCGAGACCATGCCGCCCTTGATCGGGAAATATTTTTTCAGATCCTTTACCTGCAGGATATACTGCGGATCACAGGTGTCCGGTGTCATTTCCGGTTTGGCAGCGGTACTGTTTACGGTTCCGGCATCTGCACTTTCACTGCCTGCGCTTTGGCCATTTGTCTTTTCTGCATTTGCTCCCATCACGCTTCACCTCCCTCTTTTTCCTCAATTGTATCTCCTGCGTCCAAAGCGCCTGCTGAACCTGCAGTCCCTGGCGCATCTGATTTCAAAACGTTCGATTTTGCAGAATCCGGCCGTTCCGCATCCGCCTGTTCCGCGGTTTTCTGATTATAATACCGGTAGCAGCTCACCTTATGCGTCTCACTCAGCGAAATCTCATGCGGATACTCTCCGCCGCACTGCTTCACACACATCTCGCAGCGGTCTTTGAAATAGCAGTAATCCGGCATATTGACCGGGTTCGGCACCTTGCCGGGGATGGAGTAGAGCTTGTCGACCTGTTTGCCGACTACCGGCTTAGAGGCCATCAATCCGATCGTGTAAGGGTGAGACGGATGCTCGAAGATATCCTCCGCCGTTCCTTTTTCCACAATGCGGCCCGCATACATAACGACCACATAATCCGCCATCTCCGCAATCACACCCAGATCATGAGTGATCAGCATGATGGAAGAGTTGATTTGATCCTTCAGCTTACGGAGCAGATCCAGAATCTGTGCCTGGATGGTCACATCCAGCGCCGTTGTCGGCTCATCGGCGATGATAACCTTCGGGTTGCATGCCAGCGCCATCGCGATCATGACACGCTGCCGCATGCCACCGGAAAGCTCGTGCGGATACATGCGGTAGACGCCCTCGCTGTTGGCAATGCCTACCATTTCCAGCAGCTCAATCGTCCGCTTTTTGATGTCGTCCTTGCTCTTGCCTTCACCGTCATGTAAGGCGATGACCTCATCCACCTGGGCGCCGATGCGAAACACCGGATTTAAGCTGGTCATCGG
Organism: Lachnospiraceae bacterium; assembly: GCA_021202075.1. Lineage (GTDB taxonomy): Bacteria > Bacillota > Clostridia > Lachnospirales > Lachnospiraceae > Choladousia. Next base: position 185,120 of record JAJQDT010000116.1, read on the forward strand.
CTCCTGGAAAATCATGGATACATAGTTTCCGCGGATCTTCTGCATCGCTTCCACCGGAACCTTCGAAATCTCGTAGGCTCTGTCGCCCAGATTCAGCCGGATCTCACCGGAATAAATCTGCCCCTGCGGGCGCTGCACCAGCTGCATCAGGGAAAGGCTGGTCACGGACTTGCCGCAGCCGGACTCGCCCACGATACCGACGGTCTTGCCGGCCGGCACGTCAAAGGTAACTCCATCCACGCTCTTTACCGTACCGGTATCGGTAAAAAAATACGTGTGGAGGTCGTCGAATTCCACCACATTTCCAGGGTCGCGCATCTGTGTCATATACTCCGACTCCGGCACATGCTTCCGTTTGCGCTTTTTCTCAAATTCATCGGTAATTTTGCGGTTCTCTCTGGAAATCCTCCGCGATTCCTTCGCTGAGAGATAGCCTTCCGCATTTTTCTTTGCCATTTACGTCCACCTCCCTTACCGCTTCATCTTCGGGTCAAACGCATCCCGGAGACCGTCCCCGACGAAATTAAAACCCAGCACCGTGATCAGCAGGCAAAGGCCGGCCGGAATCCAGATAAACCAGTAATTCGTCATGACATAGGTGCTGTTGACATCATTAATAATATTGCCCCAGGAAGCGAACGGGAATTTTACGCCCAGCCCAAGGAAAGAAAGTGTCGCTTCGGTGATGATCGTGCTGCCGAGCATCATCGTACAGGAGACGATCAGCTGCGGCATAACATTCGGGATCAGGTGGCGGAAAATCCGTCTGGAAGAACGGATGCCGCACGCTTCCGCTGCCGCCATGAATTCCTGTTCACGCAGGGAAAGGATCTGGCCGCGCACAAGACGCGCCACCGACGGCCAGCTCAAAAATCCCAGCAGCAGCATCAGATAAAGCATCCGGATCTGTGGGTCGATGTTCATCGCGTCCATCGCGGATCCCAGAATAATCATCAGCGGGGTCGACGGAATGCACCAGAATACATCCACGATACGCATGATCAGGTTGTCCACCCAGCCGCCAAAGTAGCCGGACATACCGCCAAGAATGATTCCCAGTACGCCGGCAATCGCGACAACAATAAAGCCAATTACCAGAGAAACCCGGCCGCCGTACATCAGACGGGTCAGCATATCCATCCCGTTCCGGTCCGTGCCGAGCCAGTGCGCGAAGGATGGAGAGGAATAGGAATCGTAGACATAGGTCTCCGTCTGCTGGTTGACTGTCCAGCTGTCCGTAAACGCCTCATAGCTCACATCATAGGTGTGCGTCTCACCATCCTCATCCGTAAAGATAAACTCCGTCTCATCATTCGAGATCGCCTCATCGAGTTCCTCTTTAAACTGGCGCGTAATCGTCACGCCGTTCTCGGTCGCAGTCACAACAAAGCGGCTGATATAGCCGACCACCGTGCCATCCTCCGTGCCAACGTTGCCGTCCTCATCCACCGTATAAGTGACACCGTCCACCTCGAATGAGGCTTCGCCGGAGACATAAGCTTTCAGGGCGCCATATTTGACAAGGAAGCTCAGCTCCTCGCCTTCTGAATTAACAATATCCTTAAAAGCCATCGCCAGAAGCGTGTTTTCCGAATAGATGGAAAAGAAATCCGTCCCCTCGCAAACGACATCATAGGCGACACTCTTGTATTCGAATGAAAAATCCTCCTCGCCGCTCGTATTATTGTAATACAGCAGGAAATAAGCCTGCGCGGTGGAGCCAAATTCCTGATCGTCCGCAACCAGATAGCGGAAATCGTCGTTGCGGACCACACCCGCATACTGCTGGGACTGATACTCGTAGGTGTAGAACTGCTGATTCTCATCGTATGGGCTGATCACCCCTCCCACAAAGGAAAACAGAAACATCGCGATCAGCATCACCATTCCCACAATCGCGAGACGGTTCCGGAAGAAACGCTTCGCCACCATCGCGCCGGGCGTCAGAACCTTGACGCGCCGGTCGTCATTCAGGGAATACTCTTCCTCAGGTGCGGAGGAATTATTCGCTTCAGATTGTTTCAGATCTTTCTCGCTCATAATTTCTCCTTTCCTACGCCGCGACGCGGACTCTCGGATCCACGACTGCATACATAATATCGGTCAGCAGGTTACAGACAAGGGTCAGCACCGCGATAAAGCACATGAAAAACATGCTGAATGGGATATCTCCGGCGATCATCGCCTGATAAGAGATGTAGCCGATGCCCGGGATGGAAAACAGAGTTTCCGTGATCAGAGCGCCGGAAAACAGGCCCGGAAGGGAGGAACCAACGATCGTCACAATCGGGATCAGCGTGTTGCGGAACGCATGGTGATAGATGACTTTGTTCTCAGAAAGACCTTTGGCGCGCGCGGTGCGGATATAGTCCGAATTCAGGACCTCCAGCATATTCGTACGCGTGTAACGCATCAGAGAACCGATGGAAAGAATGACCAGCGTGGCAATCGGCAGCACCAGGTGATGCGCCATGTCGAGGAATTTGCCCCAGGAATCCAGCTGGGCATAATTCCGCCCAACCAGGCCGGTCAGGTCAAACCAGCCGAGCTTAATAGAAAAGATCAGCTTCAGAATCGCCGCAAAAAAGAAGGCCGGAAGCGACATACCGATCAGCGCGACCGTCGTAATCGTATAGTCCGTCTTCGTATACTGTTTTACAGCCGCGATCACGCCGAGCGGAATCGCGATTGCCAGCTCCAGAATGAAGGAGATCGAAGCCATCGCGAAGGAGACGGGGATCACCTCAAAAAACTTGTCCACCACAGGCACCGTAAACTTCCAGCTGTCGCCGAACTGTCCGCGAACAGCCTGTGCGCACCAGGCGATAAAGCCCTGCAAAATTCCTTTGTCCAGTCCATACTGGGCGTTCAGCTGCTCAATCCATTCCTCATAACTTTTTGATCCCGGGGCGGTCGCCCGCTGCATCGCCATCGACTCCACATAGGAAGCCGGCAGACAGCGCATCAAGGTATAGATAATAAAGGCCACCAGGATCAGGATCAGGACGGATAACAACAGACGCTTGATAATATATTTCCGCATACTGTATTTCCTTTCTCTCTCCTGAAAGCTGCAGCTTCCAAAATGGCAAAAAATCCGGAATGCCATTCTAAATTGCCGCAGTCATTAAACTGTCATTGAGTAAAGTATGGCAAATATAACCTTTTTCATTCGGGAACATTTTCTAATGCGGAGCCTGTCCCGCATCTTCATTCGAAAACCGTTTCCTGACATACAGTCTGTCCTATAATATATCCATACCCGCTCTGTGAGCACGGACATTTGAATGAAAAACGCCTGCGTCCCGAGTCCAGAACGCAGGCGCCCTTGCCCTTTACTCAGTCTTTACGGACTGCCAGATTTTGTAACTGCTCAGTATAGTATCTTCACAGTTACCCTGATTATGCTTCGCTGGCGGCAGGATTCCCGCCGTCAGCCAAACATATACCTCTGTCACAAACAGGATCCGTAAATCCTGCACAGTTTAGTTCATCTCGATGGTCTCTACCTCATTCATCCAGCTCCAGTACGGAGTCATATCCTGAGCCAGTGAATCTACATTGACACGCTCGGTGGAGACAACGAACATCTCACTTCTCTGGTATACCGGAACCTCAACGCCCCAGTCCATGATGATCTCCATCGCGCTCTTGTAGAGGCTCTTACGGAAGGTCTGGTCGGTGGTCTGACGTGCAGCCATGATCAGCTCATCCAGCTCCTCATCGTTGATCGTATAATAGTTGGTCGATCCTTCGCTGTGATATAGCTGATACATATCCGGATCCGTGCCCGCCTGCCATGCAGCTACCCACATATCAGCCTCGCCGGTCTGATATGCCGCGTACAGCTCAGATGCATTCGCGTGGTCGTTGATATCCAGTGTGATGCCAATCGATGCCAGCGCCTCAGAAGCGTTGGAGAGAAGCAGGAAGGACGGATGGTCGCCGCTGCCACTCGCGCCGATGTGTACCGTATAGCTCAGGGAAGCGCCCTCCGGAGCCGCCGTGATCACGCCGTCTTCTACGGTATAGCCAGCTGCCTCAAAGTAGGCAAGAGCTGCCTCCAGAGCTGCTGCGTACTTGTCTTCCACACTCATATCATCCGTATAGATCGCATTTCCGTCTACATCCACAGAATAAGCAACCGTATAGCCGTCATCCGTTACCTGCGGAGCTGCCCAGCTCGTATTGGAAATCGGATAGTTTACAATCGAAGCGGTCTCGCCGTAGTAAGAGTTTACAGATTCCTCACGATAGACGGCAAAGATCGTGCCAAATGCCTTTCTCAGAAGCCTGGACTCCTCGGATGACGGATCATCGCCGACCTTTACATTATCCGCGCAGATACCGATGTAGCCATAGCCGCGGAAATCATAAAGGAGAGTCGTCAGGACATCGCCGTCCAGCTCGCCGTCGCTGTTGTAGCTGGCGATCTCAGCCGCTCTCTCTGCGGAGTAGGACGGATCCGCGATATCGATCGTACCGGTCGTAACGCCAGAAACCTTATCATCCTCAGATGTAATCTCAACAAAGTTCAGATATTTGGTAGCCGGCTCACCCTTGAAATAATACGGGTTCGCTTCCATATAAACAACACCGTTGGAATACTCTGTGAAGATATACGGGCCGGCGCCCATCGGGGATGTGGTCTTCTCCTTGATGCCGCTCAGATCACCCTTGGTAAAGCCGAAGGAGTGGTTGTCATAATCATAGAGTTCCTCATCGCCATAGTAAGCCATCGGAACGATCTGGATGCCCAGCTGATAGATGAAAGTCGCATCCAGCTCGGAGGTAGTAATTTCCATGCTGTAATCGCCCGTGCGGACAATGCCGGAAACATAATCAGCGGAAGCCTCTGTCGTGATACCAACCGCGTACTCGTCAGCCAGATAGGTGAACAATCCGCTCGAAGCTGCCTCTGTATCGCTCAGAGTCGCGTAGTCAACTGCGCCGTCCTCGCCGGTATAGCCAAACTCCAGATTAGCCCAGTAGTCAGCCGTGGTCGGGTACTCGCCGTTCGCCATGTCATAAGTATTGCCCATGATATCCTCAAACAGTCCGTCATCGTTGATGCCGTTCGCGAATCCCCACATGATCATACCGAACGCTACCTGCAGCCCCTCTTCTGCAGAAATCTCTTCTGCTGTGCTGCCGATATAGGATGCGTAATCATCGTCCAGATAATTGGTCACGCAATAGTCTACGATCGACTGTGCAAACGCTGCGCCTGCCTCCGGAAGTCCTTCGCTCCAGAAACCGGTCTGCTGCTCCTCGGTCCAATACGTAAAGTCTGTATTGTCCTCACCGGCCGCTACCAGCAGATTGTACAGAGAATCCATACCGCTGCGGTACTCATCCAGTCCAACGATCGGGCAGGAATACATGGTCGTGGAGCCGTCATAGGTCGGATCCAGATATACATACATAGTGAAAATCACGTCATCAATGTCCGCATAAGTGCCATCTGAGAACTGGATATCATCGCGCATCGTAATCGCATAGGTAACGGTGCCGTCCTCGTTCTCCGTAATCACAATGTCGGAAGTACCCGTATAAGTATAATCCGTACCATTGTAGCTGCGGGTCTCGCCCTCGATACCATTGAGAACCGGCTCGCCTACACGATCTACATACATCAGATACGCCTGCGTCATATCGGTGATATTCACATCATCCACATTTGACGCAAAGAACGGGGAAAACTTCTGCTCAAGGCCGGTCACAGAAGCAACCAGAGTATCGCCGGAATCAGCCCCCCCATCTTCGGCCAGGGCGCTTACGGAAAGCGAAGCGACCATAGACGCGGCGAGAGTCATCGCCAGCAACTGCTTCATTCTTTTCTTCATAACTTCAATATCCTCCTTTAAAATAATTTCGGGATGCATCTGAAAACATGTATCCCAAATGATTTCTTTAGTAAACAACATTCATTGGACTGTTCTGTCGTTCACTATTGCCCGGAACGCGGCACATATACTTTGTTCCGAGCTTATATCAATCAGTATATTACAGCAAACCCTAAAAGTCAAATTCAATCAGCAAAAAAACATATATTTACGGTATTGCCATTTTTATGCTTTTGGGGCCGTTCCGAACAGTTCTTCTGCTTCTTCCGTCTCCGCCTGATTCGTGCCGGTACTCTCCCATTCCAGCCGCAGAACCTTTTTGCGCAATAGCAGCGCAAATATCAGGCTCACAGCCTCCGCAGAGCTAAACAGCAGCGCACCCGAAATACTCCCGGTAAACTGACTTTGCCGGATCATACTGACCAGCTCTCCCACAAGTGAGATACCGGAAAATACAGCAGTCAGAAGCGCTCTGACCGGCAGGGCTTCCGCGCTTTTCTGAAAAACATACTCCGGAATTTTCTCTCCACCGTCCGTAAGCATATAGTTCCCCCAAACCAGAGACACCGAAGTGATGAGCGCCGCCGCATACGGCAGCAGCACCCAGGCACAGCCGTTCATCCCGGTATCCGAAATGCTTCCGGCTGCAATCTGTGCGGCAAACGCAGCCAGAGCAAAAATCCAGAGTCTGCCCAAAGAGGCTTTCCTGGAATTTTTCCATCGGTACGTCGTGCCGGTATAGACGTAGCTCCCGGATGCGTCTTTTACATAATCATCCAGATAAGCACGCCTGCCTTTTCGCTTCGGTTCCGATTTTGTTTTTTGCTTTTCTATCTGTTCCTTTGCATCCATTCGACTGTATTATCTCCCGGGTTGTTCTGCTTCATTCTTTATACTGTAGAGTAAACCTTGTATGTCTTCTGCCGTATAACCCCTCATTATCTTTTAAAAGGTGAGAGCGGCATTGCGTGATTATTGCGGTGACGCCCCTTTAGCCATCACAGCAGCGGTGTCATATAAATTGGCAGATACAGGATTCCGTTCTCTTCCCTATAGTCCTTCGTATGCAGCACGATCGGCATATCCATATACTCGCCGTACTTCGTCCGAAACTTTTTCAATGAAGATAACGTATACGGCCTTAAAATCCATATGGAATTTCTCACAGAGCTTCTGAACCTCCTGCTCAGTGAATCCAACATATCCGGCAAGCTTTGCCGGGCTCACCATGGCATATTCCTTAAAATCTGACAATACAGATTCGGTTCCGTACTTTTTCACCGGAAGGATTCCGGTCATATAAGCAGCAGCAATCGCTTTCGGAATGACATCCTTGTTCTTGAACAGGCTTCTTAAAAACAGTATATAGTCCTTTTGCAGGGTTGTATCCTCTTTAAATTCCCAAAGTGGCGCATCCCATTCCTGCAGATCTTCAAAAAGAAAACGTGAATCGCTGCTTTTGTCATAATAAGCACAAAACCGCCAGAAGGCATTCTTTGACACCTCTTGTCATCGCTCACAGCCAGCATCATTTTCCCGTAGAAACAAACGGATATTTCTCAATAAAGCCTTTATCCGCCTCAATCATGCTGAGGAGTCTGCTGGCAGCGCCAGAGGGGTGATTCATCCCAGCCTCCCATGCTTCTACCGTCTTTTCGGAAACTCCCATATATGCAGCGAAGGTTTTCTGCGACATTTCCGTAGATTTTCTGATTTTTTTTACCTCGTCCGCCTGATATTCTTTCACAGGAATAACCGTCACAATTCTTCTCTGAAGTTTTTTCTCGCTGCTTTTGGCATCTTCTACAGCTTCTGTCAAACCAGTCATTATGCTCTCATACACACTCATATAATCCGTCCCTCCTTTAAGCTTTCCTTCAAAAATCCGATCGCCTTTTTAATTTCATTGCATTCCGCCCTTGTGAGGTTATCCTTCTCGTCCTTAGAATAAACCGTAATAAGGTAAATTATTTCACCTGCAATAAAATCAATATAACACACTCTGGAGCTTCCACTTTTTCCGGAATTTTTTAAAGGAGACTCTGATCTTGCGCAGGCCCCCTGTTCCTCTGATAACAGGATATGCTTCCGGGTCATAAAGCAACTCCAATTCGAGCTTTCTCAAATCACCGTCATCAAAACCCAGACGATCCCATCTTTTTGAAAATTCTTCCGTCTGTATAAAGGTTCTGGTCATTTGTAATCCTTTCTTACATAATACCCTATTAAATAGGGTATGTCAAGTTGTTTTCGTCTTTTACAGTTTGACCATTTATGAACCTTCTGTCAATATTTTTGTTGAGTTAATATATTTTTTTGGTAATTTATTTGCGTTTGTGATGCTTTTATTCAATTCCACTCGTATCATAACTCTTCAGCCAGAGTTTCCCCTCCGCACCCATTCCGCGCAGGCACTTCTCATCAAACGGGCTTTCCGGGCTCGCAGATGCAATCATCCCGGTAAGGAACTGTCGCAAAATGACTTACCCATCTGCATCGCCTAATACGCGAAAAACAGATCCAAAAGGTGCAGCCGCTTTGCTTCCTCCCTCAGCACCGCATTTCTAGCGTTCATCGTCCCAAAGGAGGGAACACAGCAGATCACACGGCTGCAGGTGCGCAGCACTTCGAGCGCCTCCTGTGTCTTTTTTTCACTGACCGGCTCAAAAGCCCGCTCTGTGATGACTGTGGAGGCGAGCGCCTTTGCCACCTCATAATCAATGTCGTTTTCATGCAAAACGCCTGTCGCAAAGGGCACGCCCTCGCGCTGCAGTCTGCGATAGGTCGGAATCGCGCTGCCGCCCCCGCCGATCACAAACACCTCAGGAGTACCGCGCACCGCCTCCATCTCGATGCAGCCAAAGAGCGGATCATAGCTGCCGGTCGTGATCCCGTACAGCTGACGGATATAATCCGGCGTAAAGACCTCCTCCGGTGTCCCGTAGTGATCGATCGTGCCGCACAAATGCGAAGCGTTTCCTCCGCGGACACAGATCACCTGGTCGGAAACCTTCTGCGCGAGATCCAGCTCATGCAGCGACATAATCACTGCCAGCTGGTTTTGCGCGACCAGCCTTTTCAGGATGGAGAGCAGCTCCAGCTTGTGTCGGATGTCCAGATAGGAGGTCGGCTCGTCCAGTATGATAATCTCCGGCTCCTGGCAGATGGCGCGGGCGAGCATGATCCTCTGCCGCTGTCCGTCGCTGATGGCCTTAAAATCGCGGCCGCACAGGTCGAGAGCATGCACCATCTCCATTGCCTCGCGCACCTTTTTGCGGTCCTCGTCCGTCAAAAGTCCTAGCGTCCCGGTGTAAGGATAGCGGCCGGTCGCCACGATATCCTCGCAGGTCATCAGCTCGGAATTCATCCGCTCTGTGAGGACAACCGCCATTTTCTGCGAGAGTTCTTTGCCCGAAAGTCTCTGAATCGTCTCATTTTCCAGATACACCGTGCCGGCAATCGTTTTCAGCTGCCGGGTGATGCTCTTCAGGATCGTTGACTTCCCGCCGCCGTTCGGTCCGATCAGCGTCAGGATTTCCCCGCGCCGCACATGCATCTCAATCTCTTTGATCAGGGGCTTTCCATCGTAGCCGACGGTCAGCTGTTCTGTATAAAAATAGTATTGCGCAACCTGGTTCTGTTGTTTTCCTGCCTGTTGTTCGTCAGCCATCTTTTCTGCCTCGTATCGTTTTCATTGCATCCGATTTTATTTTCGTATCTGTATTTCATCCATGCAGCTATGTTTGTCCAAATAACTGTTTTTATCTATAACTGTTTTTTCTCTGTTTTCTCTGTTTTTATCAGTTTTTGTCCCTGTCTCTGTACGTTTCCTTTTTACTTTTTAAGTTTGGGAGCTGTCGCAAAATTACTTACCCGTCCTGCACCGCCTGACGCGCGAATCACGGACCATTAAAGCCTCGACGCAGTGAGGAGCTTCTTTCACCTCCGTCACCAGCTTACGGTATTGCTCTTTTCATCCCATCTTTTTCCGTACCATGATGTAAATGACCACTGGTGCGCCGAAAAGTGCCGTCACAGAGCTGATCGAGAGTTCCGTCGGGGAAAAGGCCGTCCTGGCGATCAGGTCGCAGAACAGGCAGAACGCGGCTCCGCCAAGGAAGCAGGCCGGAATTACCAGAATCGGCTTCGCCGTGTTCAGCAGACTTTTTACCAGATGCGGCACCGCGATCCCGACAAAGGAAATCGGCCCCGCAAACGCGGTCACACAGGCGGAAAGGATGCTGGATAAAAGGATCAGCGCCACGCGGAACAGGCGGATGTTTACCCCAAGATTCTGCGCGTACACCTCGCCGAGCTGCCAGGCCGCAATCGGTTTGGAAAGGAAAAAGGTGATCACCAGCGATATGCCCACCACAACAGCCATCACACTCACATTGCTCCAGGTCATGCCGGAAAAGCTGCCGAGCGACCAGTTATGAAGGTTGACGATGTTCGAATCATCGGCAAACGTCACCACGAAATCTGTGATGGCCGAGCAGATATAGCCGATCATCACGCCGCAGATGACCAGCATTGACATGCGATTCACCTTTCGCGATACCAGCAGGACGAAGCTCATCGAGATCATCGCCCCGATAAATGCAGCGAAGATCATCATACCGGAGGACATCGTCTTTGATATGGAAAGAAAATAAACCATCAGCAGTGCCACGACCAGCTTTGAGCCGGACGAGATGCCGAGCACGAACGGCCCGGCAATCGGGTTGGAAAAAAAGGTCTGCAACAGAAAGCCGGACACGGAGAGCGCCCCTCCCAGAATGATGACGGAGAGAATCCTCGGGAGCCGGATCTGCCAGATGATGTTGTATGAGGTCGCATCGCCCGTCCGCAGGAAAACAATCCGGCAGATTTCGCGGACAGACAGATCGACACTTCCGGAATTGACATTCCAGATAAAAAGAATACCGGTCAGCAGCAGCAGGATGATAAACGACGCCGTGTAGCGCACACGACGAAGCGCTAAGGTATCCGTTGCCTTATTCGGTTCCGTATTATTAAATTCTGTTTTATCCGTTTCCATCTTATTTTCCCTTAAATTGATTTGTTGTCAGGTGTATTATACTTTCATGTAAGTTTTTAAAGATACCCACTCATTCTTCCACAATCCTGTGCAAGAATTCAAGTTCCCCGTCATCCACATCCTCATCAGCAAGGATCGTGTGGATTTCCACAATCAGGTCGCCTAAGGACGTCGTCTCCTGGAACAGGTTTTTGCCGGTGCACCAGACATTTCCGTTCTGCACCGCCGTAAAGTCCGCCAGCAGAGCGCTCTTCCCCAGCAGCTCGTCCATCGTATAGAGCTCACCGTCGATCGTGCTGTTATAAATAATGATATCGGCGCCACAGGCTCCGGCGTAAAATTCCTCCATCGTCATATTGATCGTAGAGGTCGCGCTGTCATCTTCGCCCAGATCTTCAAATACGTAAGCACCGCCCGCCAGTTCAATCATTTTTGCGACATAGTCGTTGGATTTGCGGACATTCGCGGTTCCGGCCGAGGTAATGTAGAAAAAGGCAACCGTCTTTCCAAGGGATTCCTCCGACTCCACGGCCTGCACGCCCGCGACCTGTTTGTCAAAGAGTTCTTCGGCTTCGTCCTCCAGCCCAAGCAGCACGGCGTAAAGCTTAATCCATTCGGTCCGCCCCATCGGATGGGACTCGTAGCTGGATCGTTCTACCAGCACCGGAATGCCAAAAGCTTCCAGCTTTTCCTGCACCTCAGGGTTATGATAAATCATTGTCGACTCAATAGCAAGCCCGCAATTTTCCGAAAGGATCAGCTCATAATCCGGCGCGCTGTATTTCCCGGCGTAAAGGATGTCCCCCGCCTCCATCGCCTCCTGCGCCTCCTCGATATACCAGCCGTCCGCATTCGTGCCGGAAAGCCGAATCGAATCCAGCGCGTCCAGCGAGACAAAAAAGTCCATCGCCGAGGTCGCAACCAGATAAATATTTTCAATTGGCTGCTGCAAAACAACGACATCTTCAGGCAAATTTTCCAGAACAGCTTCCGTATCTGGTGTATCCGATGCTGCGGAGCTATTCCCGGCTGTATCTGCAGAAGCATCCTCAGCATTGTCTGCAGAAGCATCCCCGGATATGACCTCCGGAAGCAGAAAAAATACATCCTCATCCGCAATGACAATCCGCGTATAGCCGCCCTCGTAATAGTCAACGGTAAACTGTTCCGCGTATAAAAGCTCCAGAGAGCGCTCCCAGGTCAGGCCGCACCAGTCCTCGCCGGAAGGATAATTTCGATCGGCGTCTGTGTCTTCCGTCTCAGTTGCCTCATTTGCGATATCTGTATTCTCTAACGAATTTACGGTTTCCGAATCTGCAGTTCCCGTATCCCCGGTATCAGTTTCACCCTCCATAAGTACGCTGTCACCGCCTGCATCGGCAGTTTCCGCCTCATCCGCCGCCCGGATCGTCGTCGAATCAAAATACAGCGTATAGTCGATCTCATGCGGCGTACTCATCGCAGTCGTATCCGCCGTCACCGCGATCTCACAATCGAACGCACTGACCGGAATCTCAAATGTGGAATTTCCTTCCGTGTTCACTGGTTCATACCGCTCTCCATCCACAAGCATGTAATCATAGTAAGGGCTGCTAAAGGTGATGGAAGCGATAATCTGTCCGTCCTCAATCACCACCGCAGCCGGACTCTCCACACTCGCTTTGCCGGAGCCGCCGGAAAGGGTCACATCGACCAGATAAGCGCCGTCCTCCAGGCTAAGTTCCGCGGCAGATGCCGAAATCTGAAAGTCTCCCTCGTCTCCCAGCCCGGGCAAAAGCGCTCCGATGGCCGATGTGATTCCGATCACCCCCGCCAGAAAGATTACAGACAACATCATTTTCCCAGGCTTCATGCCTCATTCCTCCTGTCAACCGCGCATTATAATTGCAATCGGATAGGGGGAGTCCTCTTTCCCTATCCGCCTGCGCGAGCCGGGTGCGGCTTTAGCCGCAAAACTCCTTGCCCGGCTCTGTGCATAAAACTTCTGCCCCCGCCTATGAGAGCGAGGGCAGATAAACCTTTTGTGATTCCATTTGCAGCGTTTCAGAACAGTGAACCACCGATCTGCGCCGGCAATTCCAATTCCGTTCTGAACGGCTGCTTTCCATTTATTCTGCCGCCACCGGGTCGGTCACGCTGACCTTATGGTCATACCATACGCCCTTTGTGCCGATCAGTGCGACATCAAATTCCTCGTCCAGCGCCGGTACCGGAATGTCAAATCCGTAGACCTCTTCGGTCAGGCCGTCGCTGTAGGTGACCGTGTCAATCGTCGGCTCCAGTAATTCTGCTCCTTCTGTTTCTGCATCCGCAGCCAGCCCGTAATAGAGGTTCACAATGTTCTGGGATACCAGCGTCACATGGACGGTCATCTCACCATTTTCTACGGTCAGCGTCGCCTTACCGTCCAGAGCCTCATTTACGTGAAACATACTGCTGTCGGTGTTAAAACTTACCGTATATACGCCGTCCGCCAGCGCCGCGGTCTCCGAAGCATCCTCGGTCGCCGCCTCATCCGTGCTCTCGCCGTCTGCCAGTCCCAGAGACTCAATCGCATCAGCGGTATGTGCTACATAGAGCTCCTCAATCGCCTCGATGCGGCCCATACCCTCAATCTGCGTATCTACACTCTCAAAGAGGCCGGACGCATTGAACATGGAAAGCCAGGAATCCTCATCCTCACCGGCCATATCGTTGTTCGCATGGTCGCCTGCCACCACCATCAGCGGGCGAAGGATGACCTTCGTATAGCCCGCAGCGGCAACCGCTTCAATCACATTTTCGCAAGCGGTCTCCTCCGGCTCGCCCTCAACGGTGCCAATAAACACATTCGCATAGCCAAGCTCATCCATCTGGGTCTGCATCTGGCTGTAAGAAACCTTTGCCGTGTGAGAGGTGCCATGCCCCATCAGCACGATCGCAGTACCATCCTCAGCAGCCGCCTCCAGACTGTCATAATCCGAGCTCTCTACTGCCGCCGCAACAACCGCTTCCGCTACCGCTGCCTTGTCTTCGTTGATCACGGTCGCATCGTCGCCAACCTCGCCGAGAAGCGGCTCCGCGATCGCTACGCTCTCAAACTGATCCGCGTATTCATCGACCGCCTCGACAAGCTCGTCATACTCTGCGCCATGCATCAGATGCGTCGGCTGTACCACCAGATTCTTCACGCCGTTTGCCACTGCGCGCTCCAGCGCCTGCTCCACGTTGTCAATCGCCTCACCGTCGCGAGCCTGCACATGGTTGATGATAATCTGCGCCGTAAACGCTCTTCTCACCGACCAGTCCGGATATGCCCCGGCAATCGCGTCCTCAATCGCCTTGATATCCTGAACACGGCTGTCATTAAAGGACGTCCCGAAGCTGACAACCAGGATCTCGTTCTCACCGATCTCGTCCGCATTCCCCGGATCATCCAGAGACGCGTCGCCGGTATCTCTGCCAAAATAGTCCGGATCCGCATTCTCGCCCTCGACCAGCTCCTTCTGCTCGTCGGTCAGTGCGTCCCATGCCTCTTTTGCCGCCGCGCACTGCTCGTCCGTGTCGTCCGTTCTCTCCTGGACATAGATCGCGTCGATCAGCGCAGCCACTTCATCCGCCGCTGCCTGATCCTCCTCTGACACCTCCGCCGCAGCTTCCGTCTCCTCCTCCGCAAGTACGTTCGCAGAACCCATCGCAAACACGGTGGTCATCACAAGCGCGACTGCAAGAGCCTTCCCTGTTCTCTTCTTCATGTTGTTCTCCTCCTGTGAAAAATGGAATAAAAAAAACCTTTTACACAGGGCAAAAGGATGAGCTAAAACAGACTGAAAAACCATTTCAATCTTTTCGCAGACCAATTCCCCGTGGTCCGAAGCTGTCCCGCCATACCGAAATCCGCATAGTTCCATTGACCCGTCTGTACGTTCCGTATTCAAAAGTACAGGCAGCCCCACATGAGAAACACGCATTCCCCGGATGGACAAAAAACAGCTTCCGCGTCTGCAGCAGGCAGGTCTCCTGGCTTATCAATCATCACGCGAACCGCCTTCCCGGTCTCCCAGTGGCATATCGGCCGCGCTCCTGAAATACAGTGACGGGATCGTACAGGACTCGCACCTGTTTCCCTCTTAGCCAGATCACAGGTCTTTCCATATCACAGTCAAAAAGATTTTTGACAGATAAAGGCCAACCCCTGATCCGGAACCCGCTGCGTTATTTGGTTGTGGCGACAAACGCCGGTTCCCGGAAAAGAATTCCCACCCCGCTTTTGACGCGGTGTGCCGCGTTCCGCCGCAAACAGTGTACTACAATCCCTGCGAAATTGCAAGCAAAGATTCCGCAGGGACGGCAGCCATACAGGCAAAGATTCCGCAGGAATGGTGGCCGGCATACACCTTCCATCCATCTGCCGGAACCCTACTCGATAATCGAATACGCCGTGTTGCGCAGTCTCCGGATCATCTGCGGGTTGTAATATCCGCCGACCTACAGCATCAGCACAAAAGCAAATTCCTCCTTTGGGTTCGCCATAAAATACGGCCCGGTCCAGCCGTCCCAGCCGAACTCACCCACATCTCCGCTGCAGGCGGCCTCCGTGCGGTCGTCGTAGACGCGCATGAAATTGCCATACGTAAACCCGCGGATCTGGTCAAAATAAATGGTCTTTTTCTGCGCTTCGGAAAGCTGTCCGTGTTCAAAGCTCTCGACCGTCTTGCGCCCGAGAATCCGGCAGCAGCCAGCTTTTCCGAGTCCATCGCAACGCTCCACATAAAGCTCATCGGGATGGGCAGCACAATCCGCCAAACGCAGCGAGGCGGCACTTCCATAATGCGCGAGCATGTCCGCAAACTTTGCGTAATCGTCCAGTGTTGATACAATACCGGCGCCGCCGGATTCAAACGCCGGAGGCGTCAGACACTCCGTCAGGCACAGGTGCCGTCCCGCTGCCTCTTTGTAGCGAAGCGGGGCGGCAGATTCGCCCATCGCGAAGCGATTTTGCATGGGCGAATCGTTCTGCCGCCGACCGAAGGGAGGGGGCGCTTCCACAGATTCGCCCATCGCGCAGCGATTTTGCATGGGCGAATCGTTCTGCCGCTGACCGAAGGGAGGGGGCGCTTCCACAGATTCGCCCATCGCGCAGCGATTCGAAATGGGCAAATCATCCTGCCGCTGAGCTTCACAAGAAGGCGTTTCCATCCTCTCCGACACCTCATAGAGTGTCGTGAAGCGCTCCTGTTTTTCTTTGGGCACATAAAAACCGGTATCCTCCATGCCAAGCGGCCGGAAGATCTCGTTTTCATAAAATTCGCTCAAAGGCCGGTCAGCTACCTTTTCAATCACGGCACCCATCACGTCGCAGCTCAGGCCGTAGCGCCAGCGCTCTCCCGGATGGAATGCCAGCGGCTGCTCCGCGATCAGACGGCAGAGCTCCTGCGTAGAAGTCTGTTTTCCCTGCGCAATCTCCTTCTGGATACGGCTAAAAAGCGTATCCATCTCTTTCCCGGCCGGATCGGTATCCGGATAGACAATGCCGGATGTCATCCGCAGCAGATCCATCAGAACAATCGGCCGGGCCGCCGGGACCAGTCCCTGATCGGTGAGCACGTTCATATGCTCATATTCCGGCAGATAATAGAAAAGCGGCGTGTTCCAATCCAGCTTTCCCCGCTCCCATAAAATGTGCGCGGCAACTGCCGTGATCGGCTTGCTCATCGAATACACCCGGAATATCGCGTCCGGCGCGTAATTGATATGCCGCCGGATGACCGTCTCCCCGTGATGCAGCACCGCAAAGGATGCGCCCGGTATCCCGCCGTCTCTGATTTCCTGCCTCAAAATCTCTTCCATATTATCAGCCGCACGGCCGATTCTGTCTGTATGCATCTGTTCCTCCCTCATTCACCCGTATGTTCCAACACAAAATTCTCAACTGTGCTGCTCACATAAAAACTCCTGTTTATCATCAAAGTTAAAAATTGACACCTGGTTGCGTCCCGGATACCGGATGATTCTATACAACGGTTTCTTTACTGTTTTCAGTATAGAGAAAATCCCTGATTTTCGCAAGCTATAGTTACGGAAATTCTGAATTTCTTAAGTGCCGTCCCGCGCGAAGCGCATCGGAATGGGCGGCACCGATCTGCCGCCAGTGGCAGACGTTTAGCCCTCGCCGGGTGGCATCCCACACTTCGTGCGGGGTATTCACCGACCGGAACGGCAGCGGAGACGAAGTGAGGGGCGCTTCTATCCTGCCGGGCCCACCGAAAAGAAACGGCAGAATCTCTCCGACTCCGCCGCCTTTCCCCGCAAAATCTGTTTTCCCACAACATGGTTGCGGCTGTTCCGTATCTTCACACTCACCTTTATTTCTGATAAATAAGCTTCACCGGCCTCATCCCGGTCAGCTCCGCACTCCGCTCATCCGGCTGGCTGCATCCCACAAATATCTCAAATGTGCTGCCCTCCTCGCGGCGGATGCCGTCTTCGTCCACAACCATGAAGGCTTCGGGGCGAATCGGTAGCTCCACCCAGATGGTCTCCTCGGCTTTTACAAAGACGCGGGCGAACGCCATCAACTGCGGATTCGGCACTGCGAGCGGAGAATCCAGGTTCTTCACGTAGACCTGCACGACCTCCTGCGTATCGTATACGCCGCTGTTCGTAAGCTCCGCCACGACCGATACCGCTTCCGCTGCTCCATATGTCCTAATTGTATTGCCCAAAGCCATTCTGACGATTCTCTCCGACCCGCTCCCTGTCACCAGCCTCGCCGCGGTCACCTCGACCTTCCCATATGTAAGCCCATATCCAAACGGATACTGCGCCTGCCCTGTCATATACCGGTAGGTGCGGCCCTGCATGGAGTAATCCGTGAACGCCGGAAGTTCTTCCAGAGAATGATAAAAGGTCACCGGCAGCTTGCCGGATGGGGATACGTCTCCGAACAGCACCCTTGCCGCCGCACGGCCGCCCTGACATCCCGGGTACCACAGCACCAGCACCGCGTCAAAATGCTCCGCCGCGTAGCTTAAGTCGATATCGCTTCCGGCCATCAGGCAAAGCACGGTCGGCTTGCCGCTTGCCGCCACGACCTCCATCAGCTCACGCTGTACCTTCGGAAGCAGCAGATCCGCTTTATCGCCGGACGCGTCGCTGTTACTGGTATCGCCCTCTTCGCCTTCCAGCGTCTCATCCAGGCCCACGCACAGGATCACGACGTCGCTCATATCCGCCACGGTGCGGGCCTCCGCCAGACGGTCCGGCCCCGCCGAGAGGTTTTCTGCCTTTTCCCTGTGCAGCGGGCAGCCTACGCTCGTGAGTACGCGGACATCCGCTCCGAGATAGTCCTCAATCCCTTCCTGGATCGTGACATACCGGGAAGAAGTGCCATGGTAGTTTCCGATCAGCGCCTCCCGGCTGTCCGCGTTCGGGCCGATCACACCGACGGTCGCAAGCTGCTCCTTTTTCAAGGGAAGAAGCCCGTTGTTTTTCAGCAGGACAAAGCTCTCCTCCGCCGCCTTTTCCGCCAGTGCCAGATGCTCCGGCGACTCCACCTCCAGATAGGAGATCCGGTCATACTCGCTCCCGTCAAACAGGCCGAGCAGATACCGGGTCGTAAAGAGCCGTACCGCCGCCTCGGTGATCGTCTCCTCGCTCACCAGCCCTTCCAGGCAGGCTTTCATCACATAAAGATAGGTATTTCCACAGTTCAGGTCGCAGCCGGTATTCAGTGCCAGCGCCGCGGATTCGGTCGCGTTCTTTGTCACCAGATGATTCTCATGGAAATCCCGGATTGCCCAGCAGTCCGAGACAAAATGTCCCTCAAAGCCCCAGTCGCCGCGCAACTTTTTCTGCAGCACGGTGCTGGCGCAGGCCGGCTCGCCGTTCACGCGGTTGTAAGCGCCCATCACCGCTTCTACGCCCGCCTCCTTCACCAGAGCCTCAAACGCCGGAAGATAGGTCTCTCCCATGTCCTTCGCGGACACCTCGGCATTGAACTCATGGCGGGCGGCCTCCGGCCCGGAATGCACCGCGAAATGCTTCGCGCAGGCCGCTGCTTTCAGCGTCTCTCCCTCTCCCTGCAGCCCTTTTACGTAGGCTGTGCCCAGACGGGCTGTCAGGCAGGGATCCTCCCCGTAGGTCTCATGTCCGCGTCCCCATCTGGGATCACGAAAAATATTCACGTTCGGAGCCCAGAATGTGAGCCCCTTATAAATGTCCCGGTCTCCTCTGGACGAGTACGCGTTGTATTTTGCGCGCCCCTCCGTGGCCGCCGCATCCGCGACCGCGCCCACGAGCGTTTCATCAAAGGTCGCTCCCAGTCCGATCGCCTGCGGGAACACCGTCGCCTGTCCCGCGCGCGCGACGCCGTGAAGTGCCTCTCCCCACCAGTTGTAAGCCGGTATCCCCAGCCGTCTGATTGCAGGGGCATCATACCGAAGCTGGCTGGCCTTTTCCTCCAATGTCATCTGGGAAACAAGCTCTTTCGCCTTTTTTCTCGCCTCTTTTCTGTCCAATAGCCCGCCCTCCCGCTCTTTCTGTCTGTATTCATAACCGTTCAGCTCTTTCAGCGTTATCTGGATTCCTTCTGTTTCACTATAGTATGCCTGTCATAATTTTGCTACATCACGCTTATGATTTGCATTTTTTTGCAGTTCCTTTTTCAGAATGCCTCCTGGTACGCCATTTTATCACAGGGGCATCCTTTTCCCTTTTATACCCGATCAACCCTTCACGGCTCCGGTAGTCAGACCATCCACGATCTGATTACTGAACATGCAGTATACCACAATGGTCGGAATAATCGCAACCACAATCGCAGCAAACATCTGTGTATAGTTTGTGTTATAAGGGCCGACGAATTTGGACAGCGATACCGGCAGCGTCTTCTTTGTATCATCTGAGATAAATACCATTGCCAGCAGCAGCTCGTTCCAGTTCGCCACAAAGGTCATCAGCCCCGTCACGAACAGGCCGGTCTTTGCCAGCGGCATACAGATTTTGAAAAAGATTCCGTAAATGGTACAGCCGTCCATGCAGGCGGATTCCACCAGTTCATTCGGAATGCTGCGAAAAAAACCGGTCATAATGAAGATAGTGGTCGGCAGTGAAAATGTCAGATAGGGCAAAATCAGCCCCACCAGGGAATTGGAGAGTCCCCAGCTTGTGAATCGGGTAAACAGCGGAATCAGCACACAGTGTACCGGAATCATCATACCCGTCATAAAATAGACCATCATTGCTCCGGATGCTTTCCAGCGCAGACGTCCGATCGCAAAAGCTGCCATAGAACCAAACAGCATACTCAAAAGCAGCGTCGTCGCGCAGACGATAAATGAATTCAGCGTCGCTCTTCCAAGGTGACCGGCTGTCCACGCCACCAGATAGTTCTCCAGATAAAAGGTCTCCGGCAGCGCAAACGGTGTTGTGAAAATCTCCGAATTTGTCTTAAAGGAAACCAGCACTACCCAGACCAGCGGCAGTATGTATACGAGCGCCAGAATGCAAAGAAACACATAAATCAGGATGGTCGGAATGCTGACTTTTTTCTTATTTAATTTTGTTTCCATATCCCGTCCCTCCTACATCTCATAGCTTTCTGTCTTAAACACGCGATTGATAATAAACGTAGTCAGCAGGCAAAGCACCAGCAGCACTACGCCGATCGCGCTGGCATATCCGTATTTGAAATACTCAAAGCCCTGCGTATACAGATGTGTCGCGAGCACCTCTGTTTTATGGTTCGGCCCTCCCTCTGTCATGTTAAAGATCAGATCGAAGAATTTCAGGGAACCAATCGCGTTCAGCGACATCGCCGTGCCGACCATCGGCTTAATCAGCGGCAGCGTGATATAGCGGAATGCTTTCACCTTGCCGCAGCCGTCGATATAGGCCGCCTCATACAGCGAGCTTCCGATCCCGGAAATCTGCGCCATATACAGCATCATGGACTGGCCGACATACTGCCACAGCGCGACAAATGCGATCACCCACATCGGCAGGATGATAAAGCCGTCGGTAGACATCAGCCAAAGCGGTCCCTCAATCCCAAACTTTGCCAGCAGCTGGTTGATGCCCAGCTTGGGGCTGAAAATAAACATCCACAAAAGTCCCAGCGCCGCCGAGGACAGGACGCAGGGGAGATAAATGATGTTTTTAAACAGGTTCCTGCCCTTTTTGATATTCGTCAGCAGCCCGGCCAGGATCAGTCCCATGATCAGCTGGGAAACGCAGGAAAAGATCAGGAAAAACAGAGAGTTTTTCAAAGCGATCTTCATCGTCTTGTCAAGAAGCATCCTTCTGAAATTTTTCAATCCGACAAATACCGGAGCTGTCAGCGCGTCGTAATCACAAAACGCATAATAGACAGACTGGCAGATCGGGATAAACAAAATCAGAGTAAAAAGAAGAAAGGCCGGAAGAAGAAAAAACAGGATGGCTTTCTTATCCTTTAGCAATTTATCCATAGTCTTGCCTCCTCAATAAATCCCTCAATAAATCAAAATAAAAACAATACGGGCGCGGCATCCGCCGGACATTTACAGGATCGCTATTTCCTGTAAGACGAAAAAGCGGGATTGCCATCAAGGTGACAATCCCGCTGTCAGGCAATTATTCAGGTCTTATGCCCTTTCGTCCGCCGATTATCTGTTATCTGATTTCCAGATTGTACCAGTCTTCAAGAGCCTGGAGTGCTTCCTCCGGAGTCTCATCGCCGAGATAGATGGATACCATTTCATCGTCGAACATGGAGCCTGCCTCTGTGGTAGCCAGAGACTCGTTGTAGAATCCGAAGGTACCGCTCGCGCTGGAGAAGATATCCATTACATACGCCAGCTGTGCCGGAGCTACGTCTGCGTCATACTCTACGTTGGTAACCGGGATCTTGCCGCCGACTTCCGCCGTGTACTTCTGAGCGGTGTCATCCGTGAAATACTTCATCAGAGCGATGCATGCTTCCGGGTACTCTGTGTCAGCGCTCATAGCCAGAGAGTCTGACTTCGCGATGATTCTGTCGCCGTCATTGCCGCCCTCAATCGCCGGGAACTGGAACACGCCGCACTTCTCTTCGAAATCCGGGTTCGCGCCGTTGATCTGAGCAATCGCCCAGGAACCCTGGATCAGGATCGCCGCTTCTTCATTATAGAATGCCGCCGTCGCTACATCATTGGTATCGCCAGCCGCTGTCGCCTGGAAATACTGGGACAGCTCTACCATCTTCTCCGCAGCCGCGAGAGTCTGATCATTGACCCAGCTGATCTCGCCGGATTCCACTGCTTCAAGATCCAGGCCTTCTCTGTCGCACAGATAGCCCGCTACCATGGACAGGCACCATGCCGTGCCGGCGCTGATGCTGATCGGCGTGTAGCCCGCATCCTGCAGCGCCTGGCATACCTCAAGGAACTCATCCCATGTGGTCGGAACCTCCACGCCCGCATTCTCAAACATCTCGGTGTTGTAGAAAACGCATGCCGCAGCAATGTTCAGCGGAACCGCGTAAATGCTGCCGTCGTAGGTCATCTGAGAGAATATTGCATCGCCGGAGAACGTCTCTTTCCAGCCGTCCGCTTCCAGATACTCATCGAGCGGAGCCGCAATGCCGGGATCTACGTACACATCAAGGTTCGGGCCCGGGCTGACAATAAATACATCCGGCGTATCGCCCGCAGCTACCAGTGAGTTCAGCTTGGTGTAATACTCCTCAAGGTTCGTCGTGATTGCCGTCACATGATAAACGCCGTCATAGTCCTCATTAAAGCGCTCGATGACTTCCGCATACCCAAGGGAAATCAGGTCGTCTGTCGCCTCCAGATCATCCCAGAACATCCAGGTAATCTCCTGCACATCGTCCGCCGACGCAACCGTCGGAACTGCGATTGTACCCATCGCGGTAACTGCTGCAAGTGCAAGTGCCATCCATTTTCTTCTCATATTACTTTCCTCCTTATCTGATAACACGTATCACAATTGATATCTCCACTATAGCAAATAGCCATCCCAGGTTCTCTGTATTTATTGTTTTATAATTATCAATTATTGCGATTTTCTCCCCGTTTTTTCCTTCGCTATGTCAAAATGCTCAATTTTGTTTTTGAATTTTTGTGCACTTTTTCTTAATTATTTCAAATGATATTCTCAGGTAATCAATGTTTTTATCTTTGTCTTGTCTTTTTTTGACAATTTTGATATATTTTACACAGCAGCTGCGAAAACAATTTTTGATAACGATTCAATGGTTCCATATGGGCACACACAAAAACAATTTTTGACAGCGATTCAATGCTTTCGCATAAACACACGCAAAACCAGTTCAAGAGCAGACAGCAGCTTCATCATCAATCAGAAACGGGAGTTCATACTATGCACAGAAATCTGGACGGGATTCATGAGACCGTAAATTACAGGGCAGACACGGAGATTTGCCTTTATTACAACAATGAATATGAAAATTATCCCACCCACTGGCACAATACGTTCGAAATCATTATGCCGGTGATCGGCACCTACCGCGTCGTCTGCGGCGACAGGGATTATCACCTGAGGGAAGGCGACATCCTCATCATCTGTCCCTGCATGCTGCATGAACTCTTCGCACCGCCGACCGGCGAACGCATCATCTTCCAGCCCGGAATTTCCCAGCTCAACATCAAGGAGCTGAACCTGCTGGTGGCGCCGCTGCGCCCCGCCTTTCTGATCACGTCAGAAAAATATCCGGAGATTCACCCGGGTCTGCAGCAGCTGATGATGGAGATCAAAGAGGAATATTTCAGCACCAATGCCTATTCCACCATATCTGTGACCTCAAAATTTCTGGAGTTTCTTGTGCGTGTAGGCCGTGCCCAGACATCTCCCGGCAGCAGTACGAATGCCGCGGGCAATGCGCACCGAAGGGAGTACGTGGAAAAGTTTATCTATATCACAGACTATATCGACAACAATTTTGCAGAAAATTTAAGCCTGGAAAAAGTGGCGTCGCTTGCCGGATTCAGCAAGTACCATTTTACCAGGCTGTTCAAACAGTATACCAATACTTCTTTTTACAAATATTTAAATGCAAGGCGCATCGATCACGCCAAAACAATGCTCATGGATCCGCAGCTTTCCGTGACCGAGGTCGCCCTGCAGTCCGGCTTTTCCAGCCTGTCCGCGTTTCTGCGCATGTTCAAGCAGATGACGCAGTGCACGCCGACCGAGTTCCGCAGCATGTACGGCCTGTACTAAAAGGCTTGAATATTGCGTTATGCGTCGAGGCTTTTATGGTCAGCGATTCGCGCGTTAGGCGGTGCAAGATGGGCAAGTAATTTTGCGACAGTTCCTTACTCAATCCCGCTCAGGTCATAATTCTCCAGCCACTGTTTTGCCTCCGCGCACACACCGCGCAGGCACGCTTCATCGAACGGACTTTCCAGGCCCGCATTTGCGAGTAATTCCGTAAAGGTGCAGCTGCCGCCCTGCTTCGTATAGGCCATATAGCGCGCCCAGGTATGCGGGATTTTCGCGCAGGAGCTGCCATCGCCCGCACCCGCCTGCATCGATTCATTCCCTACAGTATTCGTATTTAACACAGCCGTGTTACTTTCCGCTTTATCCGGATTTGACCCAGCTGCGGCACTTTCCGCTTTATCCGGATTTGACCCAGCTGCGGCACTTCCCGCTTTATTCGCATTTGGCTCAGCTGCGACAGGTTCCTCTCCCGCCGCGGCCTTCTCCCGCAGCTCCTTCTGCATCATTGCCCAGAACTCCAGCGATACGGTCTGCGCCAGGCAATAGTCAATGTAGTAGAACGGGAAGGAGTAAATGTGATGCTGCCGCTGCCAGCCCTCGCCCTCCGAATAGAACGGGATCTCGCCGTCCAGCTTCACCCACGGCATATAGATGCCGAGCAGCTCTTTCCAGACACCATGCCGTTCGACCGGAGTCATGTCAGGTTTTTCAAACATGATATGCTGGAAATGGTCGACCATCGTTCCGTAGGGAATAAACGTCAGCGCACTTGCCAGATGGCTGTACCGGAACTTTCGCGTGTCTTTTCCAAAAAAGCCTTCCGCCCACGGCCAGGAGAGGAATTCCATCGACATGGAATGCACCTCGCAGGCCTCCATCCCCGGCCAGCAGGTGGACATCGGCACCCGATCCCGGTTCATATAGTAAGCAAAGGCATGCCCCGCCTCGTGCGTCACGACCTCGACATCTCCCTGTGTGCCGTTGAAATTGGCAAAAATGAACGGCACACCATAATCCGGAATGCTGGTGCAGTAGCCGCCGCCCTCTTTCCCTTCGGTACTGAGGACGTCCATGAGGCCGTCATTCAGCATCTTATTAAAAAATACGCTCGTCTCCGGAGACAGCTCGTCATAAAACTTCTTTCCCTGTGCCAGAATCTCGTCCGGCGTTCCGCACGGGCGCGGGTTCCCGGAGCGGAATTCCAGCGCATTGTCCGCGAAGCTCATCGGGTATTCCTTGCCCAGGCGCTTCGCCTGCTCCCGGTAAATCTCATCCGCCACCGGCACCAGGTATTTCTGCACCGCCCTGCGGAATTTCTCCACATCCTCCTTCGAATAGCAGTTTCGCCCCATCCGGTAATAGCCAAGCTCTGTATAGCCGTCATATCCGAGCTTCCGGCCCATCTCATCCCTCAAATGCACCAGCTCGTCATAAAGCTCATCCAGCTTTTCCTGATTGTCCTTGTACCACTGTCCTTCCGCTTTCCAGGCCCTCAGCCGCACCGCGTCGTCCGGGGCGCTCTTAAACGGCGTCATCTGAGAGAGTGTGTACATCTTCATCCCATCGCTCTTCGCCCCGGCCTCACCGTCTCCGACATGCGTTGTATCTGCATCACCGGCCATCGGATTCTCCGTCGCCGGATTCTCTGCCACTGTATTTCCTGCCGCCGCATTCCCTGTCGCCGGATTCTCTGCCGCTGTATTTCCTGCCGCCGCATTCCCCGTCGCCGGATTCTCTGCCGCTGTATTCCTTGCCCGGCTCTGTGCATCAAACGGAATCTGCGCGGACGCGAGCAGCTTCTCATACTCCTGCACCAGGTCGTTCTCCCGCTGCAGCTGCGGAATGATCTCCGGAGAAAATGTCTTCAGCTCAATCTCTGCATTAAGGAACATCAGGTTCCCATACTCCGCCTCAAACTCCTTCCGGTACGGACTGCCAAGCAGAGCAAGCGTCCATTCCTGCTGATATTCCTGCAGCTCGGGCAGCGCGGCATTCCAGAACTTCGCCTCGCCGTCATAATATTCATCGCGTGTGTCAATCGAATGCCGGATGCTCGCCAGAGACGACAGCGTCGAAATATGCTTCTGCAGCTGATCCATCTGCAAAAACGTCTCCCGCGCCTCCATGTAAGATGACGCCTCCTTAAAACGCCCGGTCAGAGCCGCCGTCTGCTGTTTCAAATCCTCTAAGTCAGGCCGTTCATAGACCATTTCTGAAAAATTCATCGTATTATCCTCCACTATCATTAAAATACTTTATTACGTAAATTCAAGTTTTCTGCTGCCCCAGACGGTAGCCTGCCATACCAAAATTGCTTTGCGTTTGGCTGACGGTTGAGCTATCGCCACCCTTCCCGCTTCGGAGACAGTGCGCGAATGCCCTTCCAAAATTACTTCGCAGCTGGCAGGCGACTAAGGAAACGCCACCTCGCTCCGCTTCGGAGGCAGTACGCGTCTGCCATTCCGAAGCCTCTTCGCGGCCCGCAAACGCTGTCGCTATCTGCATATTTCCCCATACATCTCCGGCCTCCGGTCGCGGAACAGTCCCCAGCTCAACCGATCCTCTTCAAGCTCATCCAGATCAAATGCCGCTGTCAGGATTTCCTCCTGATCCCGGGAGGCCGAAGCGGTCAGCGCACCGGTCCCATCGGTAATAAAAGAGGATCCATAAAAGAGCAGCGACGATTCCTGTCCCCCGTTTTCCTTCGCCGGAACCACCGTCTCACGGCCGATGCGGTTCGCCGCCGCCACCGGAATCAGGCTGCACGCCGCGTGCCCCTGCATGCAGCGGTGCCAATGCGGCATGCTGTCGCACTCCAGAATCGGCTCGCTTCCGATCGCGGTCGGATACAGAAGCAGCTCCGCACCCTTTAGCGCCATGCACCGCGCCGCCTCCGGAAACCACTGATCCCAGCAGATGCCAACTCCGATTTTTCCAAACCGGGTCTCCCACACACACAATCCGGTATTGCCCGGCGTAAAATAAAATTTTTCCTGATAATAATGGTCGTCCGGAATGTGCGTCTTTCGGTAAACTCCCAGCACTTTGCCATCTGCGTCAATCATGGCCGCACTGTTGAACAGGCTGCATCCGTCCTTTTCATAAAAGCTGACGGGCATCACCACACCGAGTTCCCTGCACACCCGCTGAAAATGCAGCACTGCCTCATTTTCCTCCAGCGGTTTTGCGTAATGATAATACTCATATCTGCGCTCCTGGCAAAAATACTGCCGCTCAAACAGCTCCGGCAGCAGGATCACGTTTGCGCCGCGCTCCGCCGCCTGCCGCACCATGCGGTCCGCTTTTTCAATATTTTCTGAAACCACCGTGCCGCATTGCATCTGCACTGCGGCGAGCGTTACCTTCCTCATATGTTTCCTCCGTACTTTAATTTGAGTCACAGTATCTTTTTCAAATATTCACGGATGACTGATATACAATATATTATACTTACCATTCGATCGGCACGATATAACTGACATCACCCGCCGCGCGGGATCTGCTGCGTGATGCAGTGGATATTTCCCCCGCCGACGATAATCGGCCGTGCGTATACCGGCACGACCTCCCGCCCGGGAAACAGCTCCGCCAGCAGTTCCACCGCCTGCGTGTCGTTCCCATCACCGAACTGCGGCACAATCACCGCGCCATTCGAAATGTAAAAATTCACATAGCTTGCCGCAAGCCGCTCCCCGGCTTCCCGCGTGTCCTCTCCCTCTTCAAACACGAAGCCCGCCAGCTCCTCCTCCGTGATGCAGACCGGCTCTGCCGGAATCGGAAGCTTATGCACGTGAAAGCGCCTTCCCTTCGCGTCCGTCTCGTTTTGCAAAACACGAAGCGAGGCATTGCTCAGTGCCCATTGCGGGTCATCCTTGTCGTCTGTCCAGGCGAGCACCACTTCCCCGGGGCGCACAAACGCGCAGATATTATCGACGTGCTCATTTGTCTCATCGTGCCAGATGCCGCGCGGCAGCCAGATGATCTTCTCCGCGCCAAGATATTGTTTCAGAGTATCCTCAATCTGATTTTTAAACATGCGTGGATTTCTCCCGGCACTTAAGAGGCAGGCACTGGTCACCAGCACTGTGCCTTCCCCGTCCGAATGAATCGCTCCGCCCTCCAGCACAAACTGCTGCGCGTCATAGCAGTCCAGATCCAGTGCCCGGCAAATGGAGGCAGCCGCCTGATTGTCCTTCTCCCAGTGGGCATACAGGCCGTCCACCCCGCCGCCCCAGGCGTTAAACTGCCAGTCAATGCCCCGGACTTCTCCTGCGTCATTTATCACACAGGTCGGACCAATGTCCCGCGCCCAGGCATCATCCGTCTCAATAGGGAGGATATATATGACAGGAAACGAAGAAAACACTTCCAATCCGCCACTGTCAATACCAGCGAAAGAACTTCCAGACCCCCTTTTATCCCGTGAATCTGCCCCGTGTTCATACGGCAGTTGGATTCCCTTCCTCGTTCCGGCGTCTCTGGCCTCCGTGCCCGGGCAGTCCAGCGAGCGAAGATCGGCTGTCATAGCCCTGTGCTGTGCCATTGTTCCGTGCTGTGCCATTGTTCCGTGCTGTGCCATTGTTCCGTGCTGTATACACAGGCTCAAATTATGACGCTGGCAGTACCCCCTGATTGCGGCGCGCACCTCTTCAACCTGCTCCGGAGCCGCCAGCATCCATACCGTCTCACTTTTCGCAATCGCGCAGGCAATTTCCGTAAAAGCCCGCTGCGCCTCCTTCGCGCCATAAGGCCAGGAGCCCGGGCGCGTCGGCCAGACCATAACACAGCCGCGGTGCGGCTCATACTCGCCCGGCATATGAAAGCCATCCTCTAAGGGCATAGTCAGAACCCGCTTATCGGTTTCATTGCTATAATCAGATTTTGTTTTTGTCACATCTATCGTCCCTTCGCTGCCAGAATCGCCTGCATCGAACTCCCATACAGATCCTCTAAAGCTGAACTTATTTTCCTGCAGTCGTTCGTATATCACACGAATTTCAGCTTTTTACCGGAACAGACACCCCCATCCCACGGGCAGATATATCTCTTAATATCCGGCAAACCTCTGTCGTCAGGACAGCCGCCCCCTGAAATCCTCATAGCCAAACTTTTTTATCAGGCGGCACTCGCCCTGCAGCCTCATTTCCCCCGATTCCAGATCGTCATTTCCCGATTCCAGATCGTCATTCCCCGCTTCCATCGACCTCCCGGGCTCTGAACCGCCATTCCCCGCCTCCATCGCCCAGATCGACGGCAGCGCAATCCCGTTGAAGGTGTTGTTTTTCACCATCGAATAGATCGCCATATCCTCAAAATAAAGCCGGTCGCCCGGCCGGATTTCGCGGTCAAAGGAATAATCCCCGATGATATCCCCCGCCAGGCAGGTACACGAAGACAGCCGGTACGTAAAGGACTTCTCCCCCGGCAGGCCGCTTCCATAAAGAGGCGGGCGGTACGGCATCTCCAGCACATCCGGCATATGGCAGGCCGCCGACGCATCCAGGATCAGCGTTTTGAAGCCGCCATTTTCCACAATATCCATGACCTCCGTCACCAGATACCCCGCGTTCAGCGCAACCGCCTCGCCCGGCTCCAGATAAACCTGCAGATCATACGTTTCCTGCATATGACAAATGCACCTCTCCAGACGCTCGATATCATAATCCGGCCGTGTGATGTGATGGCCGCCGCCCATATTCAGCCATTTTACCTGCTTCAGGTACGGGCCGAAGCGCTGCTCCACCGCCTTCAGAGTCGTCTCCAGCGCGTCCGAATTCTGCTCGCAGAGCGTGTGGAAATGAAGTCCTTCGACGCAGTCGGGCAAAGCCTGACGCGGCCGCACATCCCGATTCCGCCCGTACTCTTCTCCTTTGCAAGAGCATGTCAGCCGGTTCACCCTATACTCTGTCTCTCCGCCAGAACATGCCGGCCAATTCGCCTCGATATCCTTCACGCTACACACGAGTCTCTGGCACTCATGATCCTCACTCGGAAGCAGGAAGAGCTCCCGTTCAAAATTTTCCTGCGTAATCCCAAGCCGCGACCCCGGCGCGCACGGGTCATAGATGGACGGGTGCTCCTGATGAGCATCCGCCCCATTACCGGCAGCCTTCTGTATACCGGGTGGCGCTGCATTCGTATCCCTCTCCTGCGTCCCGAACGCAGCAGCCTCCGGGGAAACCGGAGATGCGCCCTGCGTAGAACACTCCGGATTAATCCGCAGGCCAATACTCGCTTTTCCCTTGCAGCGTTCCCCAAACCGGCCAAGCTGGGAGAAGGAATTAAAAATGACATGGTCGCAGATATCCGCGATCTCGTCCATCTCGTCTTCCCGGTAAGCCGGGGAAAAAATATGGTTCTCCTTCCCCATCTCCTCGTGCCCGAGCCGCGCTTCGTACAGCCCGCTCGCCGTCGTCCCAGAAAGATACCGGCCAATCAGCGGATATTCGCAAAACATGGAAAACGCCTTCTGCGCCAGAAGGATTTTGCAGCCCGTGCGTTCCTGCACGCCTTTCAGTATTTCAAGATTCTTTATCAGCTTCCCCTCATCCACCACATAAGCAGGGGTCGGTATTTCATTTAAATTCATAGTATCCGTTCCGTCCGCATATTTCATCGGATTCTTTTCTTTCCTCTTTCACCAAAAGAACCATATAAAATCATGTCGGAAATCCGCGCCTTACTGCGCCGGGACTTTTACGACCTGAGACAGCACCGACCAAAGCGAAGCGGATAGCGCTTCCATCCGCGCGTCAGGCGGCGTAAAGCCGAAAGTAATTTCGCGGCAGTTCCTTACTCCACCAGCACCGGATTCTCATCCACCACCCACGGCAGCCCCCAGCGGCTCAGAGCCTCCATATACGGATCCGGATCAAATTCATCCGTCGTAAACACGCCGGGCCGCTTCCACGTTCCAGTCACAACCATCATCGCGCCGATCATTGCCGGAACACCGGTCGTATAAGAAATGGCCTGCGATCCGACCTCGCGATAGCACTCCTGATGGTCGCAGACATTATAGATGTAAAGAGTTTTCTCCTTTCCATCCTTAATGCCCGTAAAAATACAGCCGATATTGGTCTTCCCAATCGTCCGCGGACCAAGTGATGCCGGATCCGGCAGCAGCTCCTTCAGAAACTGAATGGGCACAATCTCCTGCCCGTTAAAATTCACCGGCGTGGTCGAGAGCATACCAACATTTTCCAGACACTTCATATGCGTGAGATAGCTCTGACCAAATGTCATAAAGAAGCGGATCCGCTGCACGCCCGGAATGTTCTTCGCCAGCGCCTCGATCTCCTCGTGATGCAGGAGGTACATATCCTTTCTTCCGACACCGGCAAATTCATACTCCCGCTTCATGGACATCGGCGGAATCTCCACCCATTTTCCATTCTCCCAGTAAGAGCCGGGCGCGGATACCTCGCGCAGATTAATCTCCGGGTTAAAGTTTGTCGCAAACGGATAGCCGTGGTCGCCGCCATTGCAGTCCAGAATATCAATCGTATGGATCTCATCAAAATAATGCTTCTGCGCGTAGGCCGTAAATACGCTCGTCACACCGGGATCAAAGCCGCTGCCTAAGAGCGCGGTCAGCCCCGCCTTCTTATACCGCTCCTGATACGCCCACTGCCAGGAATAATCAAAATACGCGGAAAACCCAAGCCGTTTGCACCGCTCCTCATAAACGGCGCGCCAGGCCGGATCCTCCGTATCCTCCGCCTCGTAGTTCGCCGTATCAATATAATGAACACCCGCCTCCAGACATGCGTCCATAATGGTCAGATCCTGATACGGCAAAGCCACATTCAGCACGGCATCCGGCTCATAAGAGCGAATCAGCGCCGTCAGCGCCTCCACATCGTCCGCGTCAATCTGCGCCGTGGTCACCTTTGTTTTCCCGGCATGACCGTTTGTCTCTTCCGCCTGCCCGTCCTTCGACGATAAACCATTTTCCATCTCATCGGCAGCACTTCCGACGCTTTTCTGGATCGAGCTCATTCCCGCAAAAGACGCATCCACTGCAAGCTTCTCACCTATCAGCTTTTCCTTCAGAGCGTCGCACTTCGAACCCGTGCGGCTCGCAATCATAATCTCATCAAACACTTCGCTGTTCTGGCAGCACTTATGAATCGCCACAGAGGCGACCCCGCCACAGCCGATAATCATTAATCTGCTCATTCGTTTTCTCTCCCTGCCTGTAATTACTCTGGTGTCTTCGCGGCCACACTGCACATCCCGTCGATGATTCAGAAAATCGCAGGACTCTGCCGTGTTTAAAGGACAGTATACCACAGCCACTGCAGAAAAACCACTGGCGATCTGCTTTATCCACTGGATTTTCTTCGAGAATTTTTTCAGGCTGAAGGGAAAAGTAAATTCCATTCTGAAGGGTTTTTAATGCTCTCTGCAGGTTTCTGCACGGTCATATTCCAAACCATTCGATTGCCTTTTGTATCGTCACATCCGCGCGGTCATGGCCATAGCCCGGTATATATTCATAAGAAATCGTATTCACACCCATGTTGTCGGCCGATTTGCGAAATTCTTTTACCTTCTCACAGCAGCCATCCTGATCACCGCAGCAAAACAGCATACTGGGAACGCGTCCTTCTCCGGCCCGTTCCGCAAAACGCTCCCATGTGCATTCCATAGAATCTACATAGTCACGAACGGTCTGATAACGGGCAATCATATTAATCTCTTTCCGCGTGATACCTCTTTCGGGATTGCCGAATTCGGTTGGGAAACGCGTCGGATCTGCCGTTGCTGCGGCGCGGAATTCTTCACCGGTCCAGTCCAGGTACGGCTGTAAAAATTCCGACTCCCGCACCGTACTTCCGAGAACTGCAACACGGCCAAAGCATTCCGGGCGGTACAGCGCAAGCATCAGCGCCGCTGCTCCTCCCATGGAAAAGCCCGCCAGAAAATTATCCTCCGGGTCATCGGACGCAGGAAAATAACTGTAGATATAGGGCATCAGCTCATCCATCAGAAAATCGGTATACGCAAAGCCGCCGCCAAATTCCATGTGATTCGCGAAATCGCTGTTCAGTCCGGAAGGCATCACCACCATAACCTCATGGCCTCGCAGCATTTCCGGAACGTGCTCCTTCTGCAGAAAATCATCATAGTCACAGGTCGCTCCGTGCAGCAGCCACAATACCGGATACTTTTTTCCTGTTTCCGCACGCACGCCACTCGGAAGCAAAATACAGATCTCATTCTTCGTCATAAGTTTCCTGCTTCTTATTTTTAATATAATATGGTTCATGGCGTCCCCTCTTCTCTTCTGCTGTACGCTATTTGCATCTGTCCAGTTTTCTATTGCAAGCAAAAAATTATTTTGTCATTCACTATAAATGACGCACACAGACGCGCAAGGAGCGGCTGCCTGGGCAGCCTCGCGTCTGGCGCAAAGTAAAACGACTAAAGTCGTTTACTATAATATCAAAACTAAGGAACTGCCGCGAAATTACTATCCAGTCTTGCACCGCCTGAAGCGCGAATCGCAGGCCATAAAAACCTCGGCGCAGCTAAATACCAAAGTAAACCGCGAATGCCACGATCTCCCGGTCAAAAAATGCCGGGTCATGGCCCACTCCTTCCTCAATCACAAAATGAACCCGGTCGCGTACACCGAGCGAATCCGCAAGCTCCATGAAACGTTCGGTTGCCGGATAAAACAGGTCCTCGGTACCGCAGGCAACATAAAACTCCGGCAGCACTCCGCGTCGTACGACCTCCGGGAATCTCCTCCACATGCAGTCCGGCGAATCCAGGAACGCACGGATCGTCGGATATTTTGTGATGACATTTACTTCCTTCAGCTTAATCCCCGCGTCCGGGGAGCCATATTCGGTCGGAAACTTTTTCGGACTCTCAAGCGCGGCGCGGCGGAATTCTTCGGATGTGCTGTTTTCATAAGGCAAAAGGAACGCGGACTCCCGAAGGGAAGCTCCAAGCATACCGATTGCGGCAAAGCGTTCCGGGTGCATCAGGCCCAGAAGCGCCGCCCCAAATCCTCCCATAGACGCACCCTCAATATAATTCTGTTCCGGAGCATCCGACGCCGGAAATGTCGCATAGACGAATGGCATCAGTTCGTCAAAAAAGTAAGAGGCAAAATCATATCCTGTCCCAAACTGCTGATAGTTGCCATAATCGCTGTTTAGCGCCGACGGCATCACGATGATTGCGGAATGCTCTCTCACAATTCGATCCAGATCGGCGGAATACAGATAGCTTCTGTGATCCCCGCAGGCGCCGTGCAGCAGCCAAAGTACCGGACATTTGCCTTCCGGAAGCTTCTGCGGAAGCAAAACTGTGGCATCCGCCGGCATAAAAAGCACACGGCTTATCAGTCTGATTGTCGCAACATTCATGTGTCTTTATCCCCCCTTTGTAAAATCATCTTTCATTATTATACGCTTGTAAAAAACGGCTGTCCAGCGGCTTCCCGCCTGTAAATACAAATGCAGATGTACGCAGCATCACTCACGCCTGTGTACATAAATACAGTCCGGACTCCTGTAACGGAAGCCGGACTGTATATTTTAATGATGTATTCTCTCTCCAAGGCTATGCGAAGTATAGACACCACCAACACGCAACACCGCCGCCAGACGATTCTGCCTGGAATATCCCATGCGAAGCGTGGGATGCCTCCCCGGCGAGGGCCTATCCCATGCGAAGCGTGGGATGCCTCCCCGGCGAGGGCTTATCCCATGCGAAGC
>JAJQDT010000116.1:220048-286658 GCA_021202075.1 Lachnospiraceae bacterium
CGTGGGATGCCTCCCCGGCGAGGGCTTATCCCATGCGAAGCGTGGGATGCCTCCCCGGCGAGGGCTTATCCCATGCGAAGCGTGGGATGCCTCCCGGCGAGGGCTTATCCCATGCGAAGCGTGGGATGCCTCCCGGCGAGGGCTTATCCCATGCGAAGCGTGGGATGCCTCCCGGCGAGGGCGCGGCTCACTGCTCTTCTCTCAGCGTCCGGAAGATCCGCATGATCATCACAACAGCGATGATGGCTGTCAGCAGGTCTGAGAGCGGCATGGAATAGAGGACGCCGTCCAGCCCGAAAAACAGCGGCAGGATCAGTGCCCAGCCGACGCCGAACACCACTTCACGGATCAGGGAAAGGATAGAGGACAGCGCCGCCTTCCCCAATGACTGCATGCAGATAAAGGTTCCTTTGTTCATGGTAGCCAGCGGCAGCATACACAGATAGATCCGGAATGCTTTTACCGCAAATTCGGAATAATACGTGCTCTCATTTGCCGCGCCAAACAGGCTGATCAGCTGCAGCGGGAAGATTTCTACGATTGCCAGAGCAACAAATCCAGTAATCAGTTCCCCCACCAGAAGCATTTTAAACAGGCCAAGCGCGCGGTCGTTCCGTCTGGCGCCCACATTGTAGCCTATGACCGGGATGCACCCGGCGGACAGGCCAACAGAAATGGAAATCACGATCTGGAAGAACTTCATGACAATTCCCAGCACCGCCAGCGGAATCTGAGAATACTCTTCCAGCCCGAAGATGGCGTCCATTGCCCCGTATTTCACAACCATGTTATTCACGGCCGCCATAGAAGCGACGATGGAAATCTGCGACAGGAAACTGGTGATGCCAAGCGGGAGGAATCGCCTCATAAGGCCCGGAAATACCCCAAAGCTCTTCTTTTCCAGTTTCACCGCCTTCATATGGAACAGATACCAGATGGCCAGAACAGCCGTCAGCACCTGCCCGCCTACCGTCGCCACAGCCGCACCCATCATACCCCAGTGCAGGCCGTAGATGCAGATCGGGTCAAAAATGATATTAAACACCGCTCCGAGCACTGTTGATGCCATCGCGAACCGCGGACTTCCGTCAGACCGGATAATCGGATTCAGGCACTGACCGAACATATAGACCGGGATTCCCATGGTAATAAATGTAAAGTACTCTTTCGCGTTGGAAAAGGTTCCTTCATTCACACGGGCGCCAAAGAAGGTCAGAATCGGATTCTGAAAAATGGCATAGAGCGCGGTAAGGATCAGACTGACTACAATCACAAGCAGGACCGCGCAGCCGATGCTTTTATGCGCATTTTCCTTTTCATTTTTGCCCAGCAGAATGCTGACATACGCGCAGCAGCCATCGCCGATCATGACAGCCAGCGAGAGCGCCACAATCGTCAGCGGAAACACCGCATTGTTTGCCGCATTTCCATAGGAACCCAGATAGGACGCATTCGCGATGAAAATCTGGTCAACGATGTTATACAGCGCCGCTACCAGAAGGGAAATGATGCAGGGCACAGAATATTTTTTCATCAACGCGCCAAGCTTCTCTTCCTCCAAAAATTTATTCGCTTTTTCTTCCATAATACTTTCATCTCCCTAACCCGGACAGGCCGGAACCAGAATTTTGCCATTTTACGCAAAAAAGGTTCTTAAGCGTTCTGGCCTGTCCGGCATTGTCTTTCGATATCGGACGCAGGCAATGCTCTGATTCACAAAGTGAATCGAGAACGCTACCGCATCCCAGGTACCGCGTCCCATTGTGCGGAGCACAATCTCCAAATGACGTGGCTCTGCTTCAAATAAATCACCCAAAAGAATTTGATTCCCGAGGCTCCAAAATCATGAAATCCGGTAGAGTGCCTCCGCGTTGCCATGCAGCATCAGCTCTTTCTCCTCATCCGTCACATCCAGCGCCTGCACGAACGCCGGACCTTCGGTCAGCCATTCTTTTCTAACCGGATAGGATGTGCCCCAGATAATGTGGTCCGCGCCGAGCACCTTTACTGCACACTCGAGCTGCGTCTTTCCCCATGGCTGCGCGTGGGACATCTCAAAATAGATATGCTCACGGAAGCGCGCCGCCGTCTCGCCGCCGTCGGATTTGAAGCGGCTGACGTCCTCGGTCTTTTTCGCCTGCTGCGGGAACATCATGTTCGCGATGGCGAAAAATCCGCCGCCGAGCATGGAATGAACCATTTTGATATTCGGATATTTGATAAACAGATCACTGAACACCTCGCGGCCGACCGCAAGTCCCTGGTCCACGCAGCGCCCATACGAGCGCCTTACATTATTATAAGCCAGGAACGACTGCGGCTCAGCCGGAATCGGCGTATGATGGACGTAGACGTTCATCTGCAGTTCATTCACCTTTGCAAAAAACGCGGAGAAACGCTCGTCGTCCAGGTACGCATCGCCATAGTGCGCGCTCAGCTGTACGGCGTTCATGCCCAGCTCGTTTTTGCAGCGTTCCAGCTCCGCAAGGCTTTCCGGTGTGCCGTAAGGCGGAACGACCGCGAGCGGAATCAGTCTGCCGTTACTCTCTTTTCCATACTCATACATGCCGTCGTTGAACATCCGGCAAAAATCCAGATCCATCCACTCATGGCAGCCGGGCACCTTCAGCACCGCCTTGTCTACACCGGCCGCGTCCAGATCGGTGAGCATGCCATCCAGCACATAATCTCCCTGCACATAGTTCAGGTTCTGGCTGCCCTCCGGCTTCTCCAGCACCACCTGCTTTTTCCCGTTTGCCCCCGGAATCTCCTCACAGCGCCCGTGCCAGTCAAACTTAACCTCGCCTAAAAATTTCTTCATCAGAGCATCGTCCGTAAACAGCTGCTCCGGAACCCAGTATAAATTTGCGTCTATGATCATTTTTACACCTCCGCGGCAGTGAACTGCCGGTTCTTTATACTGCAGCGATTCTGCAGCTTTTCCTTCCATTTTCCAATCTGATACTATCCATGTTCCCATCAGCCTGACACCAGCAATCCTGACTGGTTCATGTCCATCTACAGCCTCTACCATCGGACGCAGGCAATTGATTTTCGGAGAAAATCGAGAACGGCACCACACCATTACAAGAAGCGTAATCTTTAAATGGAGCGGCTTTTCACATTCCAAAAAACATTACCGGTCTTTCACACCAATAATTTGTCATAAGAAAATTCGTATCCCTTGTAAACAAAATCAACCATGTTCGGGTTCACCCTGAAAAATCCGTCCTTTGGGATATCCTCAATATGCGGCCGCTGGCAGTCATAAATCTCATGCCCCTGGTCGTCATATTCTGCCTCCATCGGCGGCATCGGAGCTTCATCCTTTTCCGGCGCCTCCAGTTCTTCCCCGGCCAGAGCCTTGCAGGCCGCCTCATAGAAAATCTCCAGACAGCCATCCGCGACCTTTCCCGCGCCGCCGCAGTAAATGGTATCAAAGTCCCCGCGGCGCGCCATCAGTTTTTCCAGACTGTCCTTCCATTTGCGCAGAGAACCATTCAGCGTTTTTCCATGCGGCATGATCTCGTCGCCGATGAACAGCATCCGGTATTTCCGGTCAAGAATCGCGATCCCATCCTCCGTGTGATCGCCAATCCGGAAGATCTCCAGTTCACGGCCCTTCAGCGGAATGATATCGCCGTCGCCCACAACCGTTTTCGGATAATCCGGCGCAGGAAATGTGATTCCATCAAAGCTCGGATATGGAATGGAAGCCCTTGTCAGCGCTTCCTCACCCATATACGCCATATCAAAATAAAAATTGTTGGCGGAATGGTCAAAATGATGATGCGTATTAATCACCCACGGCACCGGCTTTTGGCAAAGCTGCTCCAGGTACTCCCTCAAATTACCCGCACCATATCCGGTGTCAATCGATACGCCCAGTTCTTCCCCGGCCAGCAGATAATGGTAATCACCCGAGCTCATGATCTGCCAGGTGTCCTCATTCAGCTGCGTAGCCTCATAATGAGGAACATCCATCGGCAGCAGTGTTCCGTCCTTGTAACGTATCAATGTGTCATGTTTTGGAGAAAAATCGATTATATTCATCATAACCCTCTTTCCTGTTATTATCATTACAATTTTATTCCCTGCTTCCTTATATTCAAGAACTGCAGCGTTGAATAAATAACATAGGCAAAACTACTCATATCAATCATATGTAATCTGCTGCGCCTCGCGCGGGGCCTCTTCGGTGCTCAGGAAGCTGTCATACACGACCCGGTTTTCAAGCAGATAGACCAGAAGGCTCAGACCCGCACAGACCAGCAAAACCAGCACACAGCCCAGCTCTGCCGCAAGATTTTCTCTGGAAGAAAGGATCGTATAAGCTAACGTTCCCACCGCTGTCAGCAGCTGCGCAACAAAGGTATACCGGGAAGACTTTTTTACCGCCTCCACATAGCGATACTCGCCGAGCGTCATATTCTTCCCCGCCGTCAGAAAATTGAACAGCGACCATCCCATCCAGAACAGACACGCCACGGTGAGCGCTTCCGGAACGGCGACATACCAGCAGGCGTTGCTGTCAAGCGGCCGCGTGACAGCAACGAAATACAGGATAAATGAGAGCAGCCAGGCCGCGCCGTACCCCACATGAAAGGCGCGCCACTGTTGGTCGCTCAGCTTCGCAGCGTGATAGACCCCCGTATAGACTCTTTTCAGACGCGCTTTCCCTTTTTCATCCACTTCGCGATATTCGGACCAGCCTTCAAAATACCGGTGATATCCCTTGCTGTGAAATTCGGCCCGCTCCGGCATTCCGCCGGTGCGCTGCATTTCGCGTCTCTGTATATAATCCTTCAGGGATCCCATGTCCTCACTCCGTTCCTGTCAACTTACTAACAAGCATTTTTACTACTCACATTAACTCTCGTAACCCGCACCTTTGCGTCTGACGCAGAAGTTCCCGCCATCTGTTCCAAATTCAAATGATTCAGACGGCAAAAGGATGTGAGCAAATCTCTCTTTCCTGTCAGGAGACCGCCACCCGCCGCAGGTTAGCCCAGGTTAGCCCATTC
Organism: Lachnospiraceae bacterium; assembly: GCA_021202075.1. Lineage (GTDB taxonomy): Bacteria > Bacillota > Clostridia > Lachnospirales > Lachnospiraceae > Choladousia. Next base: position 225,073 of record JAJQDT010000116.1, read on the forward strand.
ACTCCAGATAAGAGGCATACTCAATTTCCTGCAGATCCAGTCCTTCCAGATATTCCTGAAACGCGGTGTAAACGTTCTGCGTCACTTCCGCACTTTCATAATTAAATACCACAACTGTCTCATCCGTCTCAAGCAGGATATAATCGCTTTTGACCTTTTTCACGGCAAACAGATAATACTCACCCCATTCGTCGTTCACCCAGAGGCCGCTGCGCACCCGGCGGTCATCGGTGCCTTCGGACAAAGTACCAAAATCAACCGAGTCACAGAGCTCCACCCGTGTAAGATCCGCATATGAGACTGTAATTTCGTCATCTGTATAGCTGTTGATCAGGATGGAATCCTCCCCCGGTTCGATGTAAACAGACTCACTCAGACTGTTCCGGAAAAAGATCAGGTATCCGAGCACGATGATCAGAAAAATCAGGATGGAATAATTTCTGTTCCGCGTAAAGCTGTCAAATACAGAGCTACCCCTCTTCGCGGTATTCTTTGACTTTTCAGCCGACGTTTTACTATTCGCATTGCCCGATGTTTTCTTCATATGACGAATTCACCTGTCCTTTCTTCGCATATCCGCCTTCGTTTGCGCAGCTGGTGATTTATTTATACTGCACATACTTCTTCTCAGGTAAATAGCCTTTATCCATTTCATACGTCAGAAGCAAGTCGCGAGTATCTTCCCCTTGCCATAGTCAGCAAATGACCATGATGTTCTCTATTTATGCTGTCCAAACAGCCGGTCGCGACCCTCTCCCATAGTAAGCAAACAACCATGATGTTCTCTATTTACGCTGCGCAAACAGCCACTCATGGATGGCGTCGATCGAATACGCATGTCTCCACGTATTGATGTGATGCTCGCCTCCGTTGCTGTGCCAGCCGTCTGCCACGGTGGTAATGTCATAAGGAGTATAAATGATATTTGCCCCGGTCGCAAGCAGCTTTTGCGCTTTTTCCGTGTAAACCTCCTGCGGCTCACCGGTTCTCCACACCTCGCGGGCAATCTTCGCGCCGTCCTGCTCCAGCTCAACCAGGATCTGGTTCATGCCCGGGAATGCCTTCGCGTCGCCCTGCGAGTTAATCATCCAGAATTTATGATTCTGCAGACCTGCTCCGCGGAACTGCCGCTCATCCCACTGCCCTGCTACCAGGAAGGAAGCCGCGAACAGCTCCGGATACCGGAGATTCAGCACCATCGAGGACATGCAGCCCATCGACTGGCCCGTGGTATACAGCCGGTTTTTATCAATCGAATATTCGGAGACGATTTTGTCCAGAAGGCGTTTCCCGGTCTCCAGGCGGTCGTCCACGCTCCAGTCATCCTCCACGATGCTCGGCGGCGCGTACTGCGGTGCCAGCACAAAACACTCATGTTTTTTCTGCGCTTCCTCTGTCATCCAGACCAGCGCCCCGACGCCCTGTGCGAGCGTGCACTCCGGCTGTTCACTGCACACGGCCGCGTCGTGGATGAACTGCACCAGCGGATAATTCTTTTCCGGGTCGTAATTCCTCGGGATAAACAGGTTATACGCCAGCCCTTCGAAAACGCCCTGCGTAAATTCCTCCACGAGAAGATTTTTCACTCCCGTATTTACATCCGCGCCCGCGGCCGGAATCACCGCTCCGTCCTTTGCTGTTATGGCTTCTGTCTGCTCCACAGAAAGCTTTGCCGGGATCACCCTGGCTCCCTGTCCCTCCCATGGGCTTCCCGGAAAATAGGTGGCCGCCGCTTCGTCCTGCGCGGAAAGAGACAAAATCACGAAGGAACCGTCTCCTGCTTCCTTTGCGTCCATGCTCGGGCTGACCTTCGCCGATTCAATGGTACGTCCCTCCACCCGGAAGGATTCTGCCTTTACAGTGCCTGCCCCAAAGACACTGTCATATTCCAGAATCGCTTTCGTACATTTCTGCCCTTCCGGCAATACTTCGGTCACTGCTGTGATTTCTTTTATATGTAAATTGTTCATTTGCTTTTCTTTTTCCCCATTTTCACCTTTCATCGAATGAAAATCACCCGGCTGTCTGAAAAAGTAATTCCACATAATCCAGCACAGGCTCTTTCAGCATTATTGATTATATGTCAGATACTGCCGCGCGGTCGCTGTTGATTTTGCTGCCGATCAGATCCATTCATCCATCAGAATCCTCTGTTATGAAAAGGGGCCGGCTGCCCTGTATGCAGGTTCGCCAGCCCCCGAATTCATTCCTCTCGGCTCCGTTTATGCCCTTCATGATGTTCGATCGGGAAGCCGTTCCTCATGGTTTGCAAAAACAAACTCCAGGCAGAGTATTGAATTTTTAGAACTCATTGTCAACATAGATGCAGCCGCCCGGAATCAGGTAATCCTGGAAGGTCCAGCATGCCGTCTCAATGTCATTCGTTACCACGTTGCTGGTCAGCTGTGAGAACAGACCATATCCGTAATAGTTCTCGATGATGTACTCATGGAATGCGTTTACATTCTCTTCCGTATCGCCGCCAACGACGATGCAGGCATTCAGAAGTTCCTGGATGGTCTCATCATCGCTGTTGCAGATCGTGTGAGTTACAGAGTGGAACGCCTCAGAGTACCATCTCTGCCATACGATCGGAAGGTAATCATCGGATGCCATCTTCGTAATGATCAGGTCATACTCGCCTGCTACCTGCTTGGAATCGGTAATCGTGTCAGACTCAGACTCGATCGCGCAGTTGATGCCGATGTTCTGAAGGATTGCAACGATTGCAGTCGCTACGTTCTCCAGCATAGACTCATTGTTCAGAATGATGGTAAGCGTAGATCCGTCGTAGCTGGACTGAGCCAGATACTCCATCGCCAGCTCGAGATTCTGCTCATGATAATAGTTCTCTTCGGTCTCCCAGTCGCTGTTGTAATCAATAAACTTCATGTTGCCAAGTGTAGAGGCAACTACATAGCCATTCGAACCGGACGCCAGAGCAAGCTGTTCGCCGTCCAGTGCGTAGAAGATAGCCGCACGCAGATTCTCATCCGCGCAGATGCTGCTGTTCTCATCACAGTTTGCGAACAGAGCAACGGTCAGGTTGTCCAGATACTGATCAATGTAGTAGTTCTCAGAATATGCGCCGCCCTCCTGGAACTGAGCGATATCGGTTGCGGATACATAGCTGGAGAAATCAAGCTCGCCGGTCTGCAGACCAACTGCGTTCTGAGAAGCCTCTGCTACGACCTTGTAATAGATCGTCTGTACGTTCGCGCACTGACGAATCGTCTGATGATCGGTGCCCTCTGCCCAGTAGTCATCCTTTGCTTCCAGTGTGATGGATGCGCCGGACTGATAATCACTTACATAGTACGGACCAGTGCCGCACGGATCCGTCGCCAGGTTGTGGTCAATCGCCGCCTGCTCGCAGTATACATACGGCTGTGCCAGGATCGCGCTCAGGTCGCTGAGTCCGTCCAGAGGCTCATTCATGATCAGGTCTACGGTATAGTCATCTACCACCTCGCCGTGATCGTACTTCGCGATATCACCGCTCATACGGTTTCCGGCTGCAAGAAGGGTATCATAAGCATAGATAACATCCGATGCGTGAAGCTCATTTCCGTCCGAGTCAGTAACGCCTTCATAGAGATATACACGATAGGTCGTATCGTCAATCTGCTCGTAGCTGCTTGCCACGGAGCCTACCAGGCCGCCGCCGATACCGTTGATCTCGAACAGACGCTCATATACGCTGTACTTCCACATGGATCCGCCGCTGTCCACTGCTTCTTCCGGAGACAGGTTGCCCGGCTCAGTATCCATCGCAATTGAGATGGACTCATGCTTTACTGTAGCAGAGCTTGCGGTTCCTTCATAGGTCGCGTCATGAACATACGTCGCGTCTTCCTCTGCCAGTGCCAGTGAACTGAAGCTGCCGCATACCGTAACGGCCGCCATCAATGCTGCTAAAACTTTTTTCTTCATGGGAATCCTCCTTCTTTTTATGAAAGCCTTCTTGCTGCCATTCAGATCCGCCTGATTCATTCGCAACGTGCAGATCCCGAATGTGTGATGTCCTCGTCCCCGGACGGAACATATCTGGTAACCGCTCTTACATTCGACAATTACCGGTTACAGTAACACTTCTTTATGCCAGCTCTGTCCTTCCGACAGAGTATCAGCATCTAATTGATCTCCGCCGCCCGGCCAAAAATCAGCATCTAATTGATCTCCGCCACCCTGCAGCAGGATACAAAATGGTTATCTGACACTTCTGTCAGCTGCTGCGGCTCATTGCAGGCTGCTGTCGCGTACGGGCAGCGGGATGCGAACCGGCAGCCCGGCTTCGGGTTGATCGGCGAGGTAATCTCGCCCTTCAGCTGGATTCGCTGCATCGGATGATGGACATCCGTGGTCGGGATCGCGGACAACAGTGCCTTTGTATAAGGATGAAGGTTATGCGCGAACAGCTCCTCTGTCGAGCATTTCTCGACCAGCTGCCCCAGGTACATGACGCAGATGTTATCGGAAATATGGCGCACAACCGACAGGTCATGGGTGACAAACATATAAGCCATCCCCATCTGATCCTGCAGATCCATCAACAGATTCAGCACCTGTGCCTGAATCGACACATCCAGTGCGGATACCGGCTCGTCACAGACGATGAAATGCGGTTCCAGCGCCAGCGCACGCGCGATGCCGACTCTCTGGCGTCTTCCGCCGTCCAGCTCATGCGGATATGCGCTCCGGAGACGCTCATCGATTCCTACGAGATCCATCAGCTCATTGGCCTTTTCTGCCAACTCCTTTTTGCCCTTATACCGCCCGGACCGCTTCAGCGGCTCCATGATCGTACTGTTGATATTCATACGGGCATTCAGTGAGGAATACGGATCCTGAAAAACGATCTGCACCTGCTCGCGAACCTCTTTCAGCTCCTTGCCCTTGACATGGGTGATGTCCTTGCCATTTAAAAGCACCGTCCCGTCCGTCGCCTCCAGGAGGCGGATAATCGTGCGTCCCAGCGTGGACTTGCCGCATCCGGACTCGCCTACCACGCCGACGGTCTCTCCCTTATGGATGGTAAAAGAAATATCATCCACTGCATGGTTCACACCAGCCGGGACATTGAAGTATTTTTTCAGGTGGGAGACCTCAATCAGCGGCGCTCCGCTAAATTCTTTCTTACTCATTTTTTCGCTCCCTCCTGTTTAAAATCCATGACGCACCGTGTAAAGTGGCCGGGCGCCGTCTCCTGATACGGGATCTCTCCGAAGCATTTCTCGGTCGCGTGCGGGCATCTCGGATTAAACGGGCAGCCTTTCGGAAGATTGGTCGGATCCGGCGGCATACCGTCGATCGGCGTCAGCCTCTCCGCGCCCTCGTTCATCTCCGGAAGAGAACCGAACAGACCAAGGGTATACGGATGCTGCGGGTGGTCAAACAGCTCGACCTTTTCGGCATACTCGACAATCTGCCCCGCATAGATGACCGCTACATTGTCGCAGGTCTGTGCCACAACACCAAGATCATGCGTAATCAGAATCATGGAGGTGTTCAGCTTCTTCTTCAGGTCATTGATCATCTCCAGCACCTGCGCCTGAATGGTCACATCCAGCGCGGTGGTCGGCTCATCCGCCAGCAGCAGCTCCGGATCGCAGGCAAGCGCCATCGCGATCACAACCCTCTGCTTCATACCGCCCGAGAACTGGTGCGGATATTCTACATACCGCTCTCCCGGGATTCCTACCATTTCCAGAATTTCCACAACACGCTTATGTCCTTCCTCCTTGCTGTAGCTGTTGTGCAGCATCAGCACCTCGAGGATCTGATCGCCGATGGTCATCAGCGGGTTCAGCGCGGTCATCGGATCCTGGAAGATCATCGCAATTTTGTCGCCGCGGATTTTCAGCATTTCACTCTCCGGGAGCTCCACCAGATTCTGTCCGTCCAGAATAATCTCTCCGCCCTTGAAAATGGCGGGTGGGTTTGGCAGAATCCGCAGGATTGCCCGTGCAATCGTCGTCTTTCCGGCGCCGGTCTCGCCGACCAGGCCAAGCGTTTCTCCTTTTTCCAGGTCAAGCGATACGCCGTTTACTGCATGCACGATGTCTCCGCCGGAGGTATATACAACTTCTACATTTTTTAATTGAAGAAATTTCTCACTCATTTTTCAACCCCCTTATTTGCGAAGCTTCGGATCCAGTGCGTCGCGCAGACCGTCGCCCATCAGGTTAATCGCAAGAGTGGTAAAGCCAATCGCGAGACCCGGGAACAGCAGCAGATACGGATAAGACATTACGTAGTTCTTGCCTGCTGAAAGCATTGCGCCCCACTCCGGGTTCGGCGGCTGTACGCCCAGTCCGATGTAGGACAGTGTCGCTGCCTGTGTGATGGTCGCGCCGATTCCCATCGTCGTACCAACGATCGTCGGCGAGATTACATTCGGAAGCAGGTGCCGGAACATGATCGAGAGCTTCGAGCAGTTCATGGCCTCCGCCGCCTCCAGATACTCCTTGGTCCTCTCCGCGAGGATCTGGCCTCGTGTCATTCGGGCGCCGTTCGGAATCGCGCCAATGGACAGTGCAAGAATCGTGTTAAAGAATCCGGAACCAAGTGCGGTAGAGATAACGATGCAGAGCAGCGTACCGGGAATCGCAGTCCAGATATCGCAGAAACGCATCAGCAGGTTCTCCACCTGACCGCCAAAGTAACCGGCAATAACGCCGAGTCCCGTGCCGCCGATGGCTGCAAACAGGGAACCGATGATACCAAGTGCCAGCGAATATCTTCCGCCGTAGAGCAGTCTCGACCACTGGTCACGTCCCAGGTTATCCGTTCCGCACCAGTGCTCCGCGTTCGGCCTGCAGAACATATTCGTCATATCCATCTCGTTCGGAGAATATTTCGTAAACAGAGGCGCACCTACACATAACACCACAATGATAATCAGCAGGATTCCGCCAAGCTTGGCTGTCGGGGTCTCAAAAATACGGCTGAATGTATCCATAAAACGAGATTTTTTCTTCTTTTTCTTAGCTTCTGCCATAATTTTTCACCCCCTACTTTCCGTTTGCGTACTGTGCCTTGATTCTCGGATCTACATATGCATAGACAATATCCATCAGCAAAATGGACAGTGCCGAGAACAGTGCAAGAATAATTGTTGAACCCCGGATAACCGGATAATCTCTGGTATTGATTCCGTTCAGCAAATACAGACCGCAGCCGGGAATCGTGAAGATTGTCTCGATGATCGCGGTACCGCCAACGATTTTGCCAAGGCCGCCGATAACCATCGTAATGATCGGCATCAGGGCGTTCGGGAACATATGCTTCCAGATGACAACGTTCTCCTTCTGGCCTTTCGCCCGCGCCGTCACGACGAAGTCCGCGCGGAACACCTCCAGCATCGATGAGCGCGTCTGTCTTGCATTCGAAGCGATACCTCCGATGCCTGCCGCGATGACCGGCATGACGAAGCACTTCCAGCTTGTCGTACCCATCGCAGGAAGCCAGCCCAGCTGTACTGAGAAGACCACGATCATCATCAGCGCTACCCAGAAATCCGGAACTGACACCAGCACCATCGAGATTGCCATGGACAGATTGTCCTGCCATTTGCTCTGATGCACGGCCGCGAACACGCCGAGCGGAATACCGATAACCACCTGGATCACCATGGCCAGACCGCCTACAATAATCGTGACCGGAAGGCGTGAAAACAGCTCACCGGATACGGAAATGTTGTAGGACCACGAGGTGCCGAAGTCCAGCCGGATGACCTGCGAATAATAGGTCAGCAGCTGTACAATGTACGGCTTGTCCAGTCCAAGGCTCACGCGCTTGGCTTCGATCTCCGCGTCTGTCGCCGTGGAACCCAGAAGCGTTCTCGCCGGATCACCCGGTATAAAATATGTAATCGTAAAAATTACAAATGTCACACCAAGCATGATCAGGATCGTCCATAGCAGACGCTTTAACACATACTTATACATTTCGTTACCCTCTCCTTTCTTTTTCTTTTTTTATAGTGCAATGATACAACCTCATCGACCCGGATAGCAATCCGAGTTGCGGTCATTTTGACGCAGTTTTTGCATTAATCCCTGCGGTTTTTGGTGAGTTTGTCCACCAGCGTTTCCAGAAGCTGTACACTCCCATCGGCAAGCATTTCCGCCGATCCTCTGCCAAACATGGAATTCATCGCCTCATACGTGAAGCGCTCATAGCCCCTGTCGTCCGCCATGTATTTCGCCGCGCCGTTCACCATCGTGCAGACAAGCGTCCGCTGGAATGGCGAATCCTTCCGGATCGCCAGCCCGGTGACGCAGCAGAGCTCCGGCTGTACGCCGACCAGCGCAAGCGTTCCGATGCGGATGGCCTCCACGGAAATCTCTCTCTCCCCATCCGGTCTCCAGTCATAGCTGCGGACCGGCTTCAGATTGCGCAGCTCACGCTCAATTTCCTTTGACGGCACCGTCAGCGTCGTTTTCCCGACACCTATCTGCGGGGCGTCCTCGGTAAATTTGGTCGCCTCCACAGCCTCCCGCACCTGCGCAGCGAGCTGACCCGCCAGCCGGTCACAGATTTCAAACCCTTTTTCATGCAGGTCTGTGCGAATCCGTTCCCCATTCTCAAATGTCTCGGATACTGCTTTTTCCACGGGAGCCTGATCTCCGGCCGCTCCGATCAGATACAGCGCAATGGTTTCTCCTCCAAGCGCCTCCTCGACCATCCGGCACATGGTTCCGGCCACGTCCGGCGTCACCGCTTTCCCGCCTCCGGCCAGCTCGGACTGATCCAGCACGGAGGACTGCATTCCGAAATGGCTCATGACCGCAATCAGCTTTCCTTCTGTATCGCGGAAGCTGACGACCGACACCGTCCGATCCGTCGGCCCGAACCCATTCGTATCGATCCACCAGCCCTCGGCAAGCTCTACATCCCGGTTCGCTACGATGTCGCAAAAGCCGGTGTTGCAGCCCATGGCCGCTGCTCTCTGTGTGCTCACAGCCTCAGCAGCCGCATCTGCCGCCGCCGTTTGCAGCGCCAGGCGGTACTGGTCCCGAAGGGAAATCATCTCCTCGCTCCCAAGCCGCTCGTCCGGCATAAGATGCGGGGACGAAAAGGAATGCGTTGCGCAGACCCAGATGTGATCCGCAGGAACTCCTGTCCGACTTTCAATCTGTTCCTGAATGCACTGAATTTCCGGCGCCTGCAAAGAGATGATTTCAAGAGAGACAAGGATGACCGTCTCCTCATTGCTGATGGCCACCGCCCTGGCGTGGATCGGGTCATGAATAGTCCGGAAATTTTCAGCCGGCAGATATGCCTCCGGAATTTCAATCATCCTTTTTCCGGCGCCCACCTGAAGCTTTGGCGCATTCATTTTTGTTTCTGACATACTCTTCTCCTTCCTCTTATTAAGATAGTTATGCAGAAGTTTTACATAGCTGCTATTATAAGCCGCTATCTTTCCTCTGCATTTCAGGTGTCTCCATTTTCATCTGTCACTGCAGATCATGGCACAGTCATCCATGAAAGAGTCTTCTTTCCTATGTGTCTGTTTACCGCTTTGGTTCTGACCGGCATTGTGCAAATTTGAAAACACTACGCCTGTTTTTATTAGTATATTCCCTTCAAAATGCGCAGGCAATCCAAGTTCCGGACCGTAGCTTTCGCATTTTGCATAAATTCCTTTGTGTTTTGTGAAAATTTGTGGTAAACTTAGATGAAAAAAGAGGAGGGCTTATCGTGGAGATCGGTTATTTAAATGAATTTGTAAAGCTTGCGGAGACCGGAAATTACCTGGAAGCGGCGGATGCGCTGTATATCTCACAGTCAACGCTGTCCCGCCATATTCAGAATATTGAAAATGATTTAGGTGTGCAATTGTTCAACCGCACGACCAGAAGAGTGGAATTAAATGAATTCGGGAAGACCTTTCTGCCCTATGCAAAGCAGATTACTTCTTTGAAAACGGACTATACGCATGCGCTGTCCACCCAGATGAAGCATCAGAAAAACAACATCACAATCGGCTGCATTCCGACCATGACCCAATATTATATTTCAGAAATTCTGAGCCGGTTTCAAAAAGAGCATCCGGATCTTATGCTGAATATTATCGGCGCGGACTCCTCCCGGCTGGCCGGACTTTTGAAAGCAGATCAGTGCGACTTCGCCTTCATGCGTCTGTCCCAGAATGATGTTCCGGAATATCAGAGCTATCCGTACTTTACCGACCATATGGTTGCGGTGGTCCCCGGAGATCACCCGCTCGCTTCCTCCAAGAACCTCTCACTGAGCCAGCTGAAGGCGGAGCCGTTCCTGTTTCTGGCGGAAGGCTCCATGATGTATACGTTCGCGCTGGAGGCCTGTCAGTCGGCAGGGTTCACGCCTCATATCCGTTTCACCGGCCACCGGGCGGAGAACATTATCGATCTCGCCAGACGCGGCATGGGAGTCGGACTTCTGTCCAGGCAGCCCCTGATGGAAATTGACACGGAAGGCGTCAATCTGATTGACATCGTGCCGCAGTTCACCACCAGAATTGCTTTGGTATGCAAGTCGGAGCAGACCCTGACCCCTGCCGCGCGGCAGTTCCTGAAATTCTATAAAGCGCTGGGCATCAACTGAGCAAAGGCGGCTGTTTCATTTTTTTGCGTTTCAGCTCTCCGCCATCCACGATGACCGTGTTCCCTGTCATGAACCGAAACGCATCGCTTACAATCGCGGCGACGGCGTCCCCAATATCCTCCGGGGTTCCGATTTTTCCCATCGGGATCTCGGCTTCTTTTCCTTTGCGATATTCCTCAACGCTGAAAATATGATCATTGATCGCCGTGCGGATGCACCCAGGCGCGATGCTGTTGACACGCACGCCATACTCAGCCATGCTGACCGAAAGGCTCTGCATCGCACTTTCCAGAGCGCATTTGATGCTGGAGTACACCGCCTGATTCGGCAGCGGGCTGACGCCATTGATGGAAGTAATAACCACGATATTGCCGGAGCGCTGCCGCTTCATATAATCGGAACACAGAATCATCCCGTACAGTGTACCGATGTAGTCCGTCCGAACCATCTCGTTAATATCATCGAGCGTTGCGTCCGGAAGCTCCGAGCGGATATTGACGCCGGCGTTTGCCACAAAGATATCAATGGTTTTATGGGATTCCATCCAGGTTTCGAAAAAATCTCTCTGGGCATCCGTGTCTGAAATATCTACGATATATTCCTCACAGGAGCCGCCGTTTGCCTGCACCTGGTCACGCGTGAGCGCAAGCCCCTTTTTCGAGCGCCCGAGCAGCGCCACGTTCGCCCCCATATTGGCCAGCGACACTGCAATGGCTCTGCCAATCCCGGAGCTCGCGCCGGTCACGACCGCATTTTGTCCTTCCAGTGAAAATAATTGTTCCATATATGCCTGATTCATATCCCGTTCCTCCATCTTCTTTTCGGAAGCGCGATTTTTCCACGCTCGTCTTTCATCCGGATGCCTCTTTTCCTCTGCTCCTGGGTTTTCTCCAAACAGGAGCCGTCAGCAGCGCCAGTTTTCATTTCAACTCCCGATCAGATTCCGCTCAGATTCAATTCAAACTCTTCCCGCTCCAGTCCGGTCAGGATTTCATGTCCGGCCGCGGTTACCAGCACCTCATCCTCGATTCGCACGCCGCCGACTCCCGGCACATAAACCCCCGGCTCAATCGTGATGACCATATTCTCTGTGAGCACCTGATTCGTATCCGGATTGATTGGCGGCCATTCCTGGCTGCTGATTCCAATGCTGTGCCCCAGATAGGGATTGAAATAGTCCTCCCATGGATGTCCCTTTATCATCTCAAACGCTTTCTGCATAAGCTGCCCATAAGTCACGCCCGGACGAATCATCGCAATGCAGCTGCGCTCGATCTCCCACACCAGACGATACAGCTCTCTCTGGTTTTCATTCGCCTTTCCGATGCAGAAGCTTCTCGTCCAGTCGGAGGCATAGTTATGAATAGTCGCTCCAAAATCCAGAAGAACTATTTCTCCTTCCTGAATCTCCCGATTGCCCGGAAGGTTCACGGTACGCACCGCGTTTTCCCCGGTAAGAACCTTCATGGTAAACGGTACGCCCTCCGAACCGTTTCTTCTCATAAAATACTCCAGCCCGGCCACTACCTCCAGCTCTTTCTTCCCGGGAAGCAAAAGCTCCTTCGCATATTCCATCGCCGCCTTTGCAACAGACGCGGATTCCCGCAGCCGCGCAATTTCCATTTCTGATTTCACCAGCCTCGCTTTCTTCATCACCGGCGAGACATCAAGCCACTTCCATCCGCTATTTTGCTCCTGCAGCGTTAGAAACAAGTCCAGAGACAGGTCCTCTCTCTCATACCCAATGCAGGAGATATCCTTTCTGTTTTCCCCCGCAGAGGGAGTTTCCCCTTTCTCTGCCTTCTCCCGGGTCTGGGCTTTCCCGGCGATTTCCAGAATCTTCCGCCCCAGAACCCGCATATCTCCCCGATATGGCACGAGCTCCGTTCGCGCATCGCTCCATTCTTCCTCGATCAGAGATTTCCACCCCGCCGGAATAAAGAAATAATTTTTCTCCGGCGTCATCAATACACAATTATATCCGATCTGCCCCGGTCTGCGGGCCGTCGTATAAAAATCCGTCACATAAAAAATATTCTGGGGACTGGTCAGCAAAACCGGGTATTCTTCTTCCCAAAACAATTCCGCATATGTTTTCATGACAAGTTCTCCAAACCTGTTAAAAGTCTGCACTCTGTTCACGAAAGTTCCGCCGGATCTATCGCAATATGATCCGTATTTTCTGAAGAAACATCCGCATTCTCGATCACAATTACGCTCGCCCCGTCAGCAAGCGCATGGGTATGCCAGACGCCTTTTTTCACATTGTACATAACACCCGGTTTCAGCGGAACCGCCTCAATTTTCCCATGAGCGGCATCATTTCCATCTCCGATGTATAACGTACAGCTCCCTTTTAGCAGAACAAACACCTCGTCCGACGTCGTATGCCGCTGCATATCCCTGATATTTTCCAGATGAAACTTCGGCGTGTCATTTAAGTATGCCACCCGCCACCCCTCATACCAGACGAGCGGATGATATCCCGGCTCCGAACAGGAATGCAGTTCCAGCAGATTCTCTCTCATAATCTCTTTACCTCGCGTTTTCATGATTGACAGTCCGAAAAAGCAGCTTCAAATTTTTTCCCGGCCTGCTGCTCCAAATCATTGTTCCCGTGATAACTATAACCGCTTTCTCCGGTTTTGGCAACAATTTACAATGATTTGAATTCCGGGCTGCGTCGAGGCTTTTATGAACTGCGATTTGCGCGTTAGGCGGTGCAAGATGCATAGGTTATTTTGTGACAGATCCTAAGGATATTCTCTTCAAATATTTTAAATTTTCTCTTTACCAGCTTCGCAGATTCTGTAATAATATTGATATAAGGTCAGCGATACCCACGATTCTGCTTTATGAGGGAGGATACGAAATGAAAATAATTGAAGTAAAAACAATCCTGACATCTCCGAATCAAAACTATCTGTTTGTCAAAATTATCACAGATTCCGGTATCTACGGAGTCGGCGACGCATCCCTGAACGGGCGGGAAGCTACCGTAACTTCTTTGATCGACGATTACCTCGCGCCAATGCTGATTGGCCGCGACCCCGGAAAAATCGAGGACTTCTGGCAGCTGGTCTACCGGGGCAGCTACTGGAGAGGCGGCAATATCGTCATGAGCGCGCTCTGCGGAATTGATATGGCGCTCTGGGATATCCTTGGCAAGCGGTGCAATCAGCCTCTGTATGCCCTGCTCGGCGGTAAAGTGCGCGATCAGGTCCTGTGCTATTCCCACGTTCTGGGAAAAACACCGGAGGAAAAAGTGGCCCGCGCCGCAGACTTTGTAAAATCCAGAGGTCTGAAGGTGATTCGGCTGCGCGCCGGTCTCCCCGCAGCGAACGGCACCTTCGGGCAAAAGGAAGATCAGAGCGGTCCCGTGGTAGAATCCTGGAACCCGGATGAAGAATGGGAAGCTACACTCGAATATTTTGTAAAGGTGCGGGAAGCCGTCGGATACGATGTCGGCATCATTTACGATCTGCATGAACGCTTCAGCCCGGACCGGGCAATCCGGCTGATCAACGCGCTTGAACCTTACCGCCCATTTTTCATTGAGGATCCGATTGCGCCGGACAATATCGACAGCCTCCGCTATGTGCGCGAGAAAACGACCGCGCCCCTCGCGTTCGGTGAGCTCTACAAAAGCCGCTGGGAATGCCTGCCCGCCATCACGAATCACTGGCTTGATTACATCCGCTGCGACATTATCCGCATCGGCGGTATCACAGAAGCGCGAAAGCTTGCCGCCCTTGCGGAAACATATGATGTAAAAACGGCCTGGCATGGACCAAATGACGTGTCGCCAATCACGCACGCGGTAAACTGGCATCTGAACGTCTCTTCCTATAACTTTGGCATTCAGGAGGACGGGACGACGGACGGGCTCATCAGGGAAGTCATCACCGGCGGGATTTCTTATCACGACGGCGCCTTGTTCATGGAAGACGCCCCCGGAATCGGCTGCGATATCAACGAAGAGGCTGCCGCCAGATATCCATTCCATAAAACCTATCTGCCCATCTGCAGGCAGAGAGACGGCGCGCTGCATACGTGGTGACACGCAAAGTCAGATAAAAATTAGTAAATCGTAATTGACTAAAAGGAGGCCGGGTGGTATATTACTTTTATCAATCACAGACAGAAATCGGTGCAGATATTTTTCAGGTAAACTTTGAAAGGGCAGATTTATGTTTATTGGCAGAGAGCGGGAATTAGAAGCTTTAAATCAGTTGTATCGGTCAGACCAATTTGAATTCACGGTGATTTATGGCCGCCGCCGGGTGGGAAAAACGGCTCTCATTAACCAGTTCATTCAGGATAAAAAGGCCATTTATTTTATGGGAGTAGAAAGTAATTCCCGGCAGAATCTGGAGAATTTGAGCAGGAATATCATGGAGTACAGCGTAAATATGCAGACTGAGACGGTGTTTTCCTCTTTTCAGGCTGCGCTTGAGTATGTATTCCTCTTATCCCAGAAGGAACGGCTGATTCTGGTCATTGATGAATACCCGTATGTTGCCCGTTCTTCCAAAAGCCTTGCTTCCACCCTTCAGCTTTTAATTGATCAGTATAAGGATTCTTCCAGGCTGATGCTGATTCTTTGCGGTTCTTCCATGTCCTATATGGAGGACCATGTACTTGCTTATAAGGCGCCGCTCTATGGCCGACGGACAGCGCAGATGAAAATTCTTCCTTTTGATTTTGAAGATGCCAGCCGTTACTTTAAGAATTTCTCTGATGAAGAAAAAGCTCTGATCTACGGAGTTGCCGGCGGCACACCGCAATATCTTCTGCAAATGAATGACCAGATGAGCATCGAAGATAACATCAAAAATACATTCCTGAACCCGACCTCTTTCCTTTTTGAGGAGCCGGAATATCTTCTGAAACAGGAAGTACGGGAACCCGCGCTTTATAATGCCATTATTACGGCCATCGCAACCGGCGCCTCCCATATGGCAGAGATTTCCTCAAAGGTCGATGAGTCCACCAGCGTATGTGCGGCTTATCTGAACAATCTGATCTCGCTTGGTCTGGTACAAAAGGAGACGCCGTATGGTGAAAAAGTGTCCCGGAAATCGATTTACAGCATTGGCGACAACATGTTCCGATTCTGGTATCGCTTTATTCCGTCTAACAGTTCCATCATTGCGCGAGGCGCTGCTGATCTTGCCTGGAAACGGATAGAGCCGAACCTTTCCGATTATATGGGGAAGGTATTTGAGGAAATCTGCATGCAGTATCTCTGGAAGCTGCTCTTAAAAGGGGAATCTCCTGTGGAGTTTTGCGGCCTCGGCCGGTGGTGGGGCACTGACGCATCCACTCACAGCCAGATGGAGGTTGACATCATGGGTGTACAGGAGCCGGATACCGCCCTGTTTGGAGAATGCAAATGGACCAATGAAAAAGTGGATCTGAGCGTCCTGGAAAAGCTGGTATACCGCAGCCGTCTCTTCCATTACAGCCATACACATTTGTATCTGTTCGCAAAAAGCGGATTCACCGAAGCCTGCATGAAAGCAGCAGACCAGGCGGGAAATATCACTCTGGTATCCTATACGGATATGCTGCACTGCTTTTTATATGGTACAGGAAATTATATCCCGTGAAAAGCTTGTTCCTAAAGAGATGCCGTGCACCAGGGAAATTGACAATATCCTTGATGTGCTGAGCTCCCTTTCCATTACTCTTGATAAGCTGCAAACGCTGCTCGCAGATTACGGCCGCCGGCTGCAATGGTTCTCCATATTCATTTTAGAAAACTCGTTTTTGCCTGCAGTCTGCTTCGTCGTTTTACTCTGAGCTCCTTTTCCGCCATCTTTGAATCTTTCCAGAAACGAACATGCAAAAGAAATCCCTGTTTTCGAATCTTACGGATTTCTCTTGCCTTTCGGTTATTCCCGTATTCATACCTGTTAGCATTTTTTCGCTTGATTCCCTCTCTCCTCTATGGTAATCTATTTATTATCAAGAGCATCCTTGTTGCAGAGAACTGCTGTCTCTGTGCGTAGCAGGCATAAATGGAGATGATTGTATGAAGGAAAAAAGGCCACCTGTGGGAATTGACAGTTTCGAAAAGCTGCGCACAGGAGATTTTTACTATGTAGATAAATCAGGTATGATAAAAGAGTTGTTGGAAAATTGGGGGGAAGTAAACCTTTTCACCCGTCCCCGCCGCTTTGGTAAAAGCCTGAATATGAGTATGCTCAAATCATTCTTTGAAATCGGGACGGATAAGAGCATCTTTGACGGTCTGACGATTTCAAAGGAGACCTCCCTGTGCGAGGAACACATGGGGCAGTATCCTGTTATCTCAATTACGCTCAAGCAGGTGAAGGGGAAAAATTTCGAAGCGGCCAAAGTACAGATGTGGAATCTGATCAGAGCAGAAGCTGAACGTTTCGATTATTTACAGGACAGCGCAAAATTAAATTCCAGAGATAAATCAAATATGATGAAATTGAGCAAGGGCATTGGCAGCCTGGAGGAGAGTCTGCATCTGATGTCCCGTCTTCTCTGTAAACACTATGAGCAAAAAGTCATTATCCTGATTGATGAGTATGATGTTCCTTTGCAAAATGCGGAAACAAACAGCTATTATAAGGACATGACCGACTTGCTCAGTCAGATGTTCGGATATGGTATGAAATCCAATGATTCTATGTTCTTTGCTGTGGTAACCGGATGTCTTCGGGTCGTTAAAGAAAGTATTTTCACCGGTTTCAATAATCCGAAGGTCCACACCATTGTAGATGACCAGTACGATGAATGGTTCGGTTTCTCTGACGCTGAGGTTCAGGATATGCTGAACTATTATGGATTAAATGAATATTATGCTGCTACAAAGGAATGGTACGACGGCTACCGTTTCGGGGCAGTAAATGTGTACTGTCCATGGGATGTGATTAATTGGTGTGAACAGCTTCGCCGCAGTCAGGATCATATGCCTCAGAATTTCTGGGCCAACTCCAGCAGCAATGATATGGTACTGCGATTTATAGAAATAGCCGATGATACCACAAGAGCAGAAATGGAGGAGCTTTCAGAAGGTAAAAGCATAGATAAAAGTATTGTAATGGAGCTGACTTATGCGGAAATTAACCAGGACATTGATAACCTCTGGAGTGTTCTGTTCACGACAGGTTATCTAACCTACCGCGGACGAAATGAAGACGGTTCCTGGAAATTAATTATTCCAAACCGTGAAATTCATGAGCTGTTTGACCGGCAAATCAAAATCTGGTTCTATTCTCACATAGAAGGCGGATTACAGCCCCTGTATCAGGCTTTTGATGCTCACAATATCGAGGAGGTTGAGAAAAACATCAATGCCTGCATGATTGATTCCATTAGTTTTATGGATGGCGGTAACACTGATGAATCAAGAGAAACATTCTATCACGGTCTGCTCCTGGGTATATTACGTGCCCGGCGTGGGTGGCGTGTGAAATCAAACAGAGAAGCGGGAAATGGAAGAGCTGACATTATCCTTATTGACCGCATCCGTCAATGCGGTCATATCATTGAGGTAAAATATGCCCGAAGCTCCCGTTCATTAAAAAAGCGGGCGACTACTGGCTTAAATCAGATTGACAATACGTGTTACGACGAATATTTCAGTGATTCTGATATTCAGACAATCTATCACTACGGAATAGCCTTCCATCAAAAGAAATGCAAAGTAGTTGATGCCGGGTGAAATCCCGGCATCTCACAGGAATTTTGACACCAGGCACAGGCACCGTGAATTTTCGATTCCTTTTTTGCAGCTGTCACTCCTCCGGATCGTATTCTTCCCTCTCACATACGACCTTGCACTTCTTCTTAAAACAGGCAATCCCATACTTATAAATGGTACGATAGCCTTTCCGTTTCAACTCGCGCGTGTAATCCATCCTCTCGATGGGTCTTCCATTACAGTCATGCACATTTGTATCTGTTCGCCAAAAACGGATTCACCGAAGGCTGCATGAATGCGGCAGACCAGGCGGGGAATATCACTCTGGTATCTTATAAGGATATGCGGCGTTTCTTTTTATAATGCTTATTCTCAAAAAGATGCCGCCTTTTTCTTCGTCTCTTTTTACAAAAAAGGCGTCATATAGACCTGCAGGCATAAAATATCCTGATCCTTTCTGATATCTTTCGTATAAATCAGATAACGGTTACGGATCCTGGAAGAAAACTTTTCCTGAAATGCGTCCAGAGAAGAATGCGTCTTATAACCGGACGACTTCACCTCCAGCGGGCAGATTTTTCCTTGAAATCAAAAAATCCACCTCATAAATCTGCCTGGATGTTTCCTTTGGAAATGTATAATAATACAGCACATTCCCCGCCGTTTTCAACATCTGAGCCACCACATTTTCATAAAGATACCCAAGATCCGCCAGAAAAAGCTTATATCTCCTCGGATCCTTATGAAGCGCCATACCTGCATTAGGATTATCTGCGTGATGTAATATTTACTGTCATTGAATCCTGCATGTCCGCAAGGATTTCCCTCACCCGGTCTTCCTTTTCACCGGCAATCACGCTGGACACCTGATAGCGTGAAGCGTTTTTGTGGAATTCGGCTGGTATCGCGTCAAACAGCATCCCCGCGCGTCCGGAGGGATCAATCTTTCTGAAATCATCCGCGCTATGCCGAATTTGGCATAGCGCCGAAAATCCCTGTTTTTCAATCTTTTTCCCATATTTCAGCATGGCCGTAAGCAGCCCTTTCTGCCGGATAAAATATGGATTCTCCGACATCCGCTCCAACTTAAAACCCTGCCTTTTTCTTCGTCTCTTTCCGGATGCTGATAAGGCTGTAGATAAACGCCAGCACTTCCGAAATCCACATCGCGTACCAGGTATAAGAAATTCCGAAGAAGTTCGTGAATACCCATACGAGCGGCACGAGTACCACCAGCTGGCGGATTGCGCCGCCGATCATGTTGATCACGCCGTTGCCGAGACCGGATCCGAAGTAGCCGAAAATGATCGTCATCGTAGCGAAGACGAAGGTCACGGAAATAATCCGCAGTGCCGGTACACCGATTGAGAGCATCTCCTCGCTCGCCGCGAAGAGGCCGAGCAGCTGCTTCGGGAACGCCAGGAAGATGACGGTGCCGATGAGTGCCATCACGATACCGGCCGGGACGACACACTTCCATGCCTGTCTGATCCGGTCCTTGTTGCCGGCGCCGAAATTGAATCCGACAATCGGGATGGTCGCCTGGCCGAGGCCGTTCATCGGCATCATCAGGAAGTTCTGCAGCTTGTAGTACACTCCAAAGAACGCGACCGCTGTTGTAGAGACGGACATCAAAACCGCGTTTACAGCGAAGGTCATCACGCTGCCGATTGCCTGCATGAAGATGGTCGGCATACCGACACGGTAGATCGCCTTTACGTCAGCCGTATTAAAATGATATCCCTTAAAATGCACGTGGATGACCGGGTTTTTCGTCTTGTTCAGCACCAGAGCTACCACGGCGCCGGTACACTGGCCGATGACGGTGGCGATCGCTGCCCCGCGGATGCCCATCCTGGGGCAGCCGAGCAGGCCGAAGATCATGATCGGATCCAGGATGATATTGATGACCGCGCCGGAAATCAGGGAAACCATGCTGAGGATCGTGTCACCGACCGCCTGCAGAAGCCGCTGTCCATAGGTTTGAATGAAGGTGCCATAGCAGAAGATCACGCAGACCTGCATATACTGGATGCAAAGCTCTCTCAGATCCGGGTCACTGGTCATCATCGACGCGATTGGCTTTGAGAAAAAGATCCCCACCAAAGAGAAAATCAGAGCTGACGCGATGTTCAGAATCAGGCCCGTGGTGGCCGCGCGGCAGGCGTCCTCTTCCTTCTTCGCCCCGACATATCTGGACAAAAGAGAGTTCAGACCGACATTCGTGCCGACGCCGACCGCGATCATCAGAAACTGCACCGCGTAGACCAGCGAGGTGGCGGTCAGCGCCTGCTCGGAATATCTGGATACGAAAATACTGTCTACAATGTTATAAAGGGACTGCACCAGCAAAGAAAGCATCAGCGGTACAGACATCGTCAGCAGCAGCGTATTCATCGGCATGACGGCCATTTTGTTCTGTGAGCCGACTGCTCCGCCAGTGCCGTGTGCATTATTCTGTTCATTATTACTCTTTCCCATTTTCTTCCACTCCCTTTAAATTTTGATAGATACGCGAAAGCACATGCAGGAACTGCTCCTGCTCTTCCTCCGTCACTCCCGCAAACGCAGCCTCATCCAGCTGCTTCATGTACTCGTCCATCCGGCTGCCAAGCTCGGACCCCTTCGCCGTGAGGTACAGCTTTTTCTTCCGCCGGTCGCCTTCCTCTTTTCTGACATCGATCAGGCCGTCTCGCTCCATCCGCTCAACCAGGCCGGAGACCGTGGATTTATCCAGGTCCCACGCCTCACAGACCTCTGACTGCGAGCAGCCGTCATTCGTCGCCAGATACTCCAGAATGTGCGGCTGTCCCCGCAGCAGCCCCATCTGCCTGGCCCTCCGCAGGATAAATTTACTGAACTGCCCCTTTATCAGGGCAATCCGGACATGCAGACTGTCCATAGGCGTTTCCTTTCTTGTTTTGTCTTTTTTTAGTTTGTATGCAAACTGTTTGCTTACCAACTATTATAATTCAAAATTCCCATTTGTCAACAGGAAATTTTGTTGTCTTAATCGGATATAAGAATGCTTCTCTCCCCTATCCGCCACGTGAGTCGGGTACAGCTCTAGCAGCAATACTCTTTGCCCGGCTCTGCGCTTCAAAAAACGCCGGCTCCGCACTTGGAACTGGCGTTTTTTATCTGTGCCTGGCTGATTTTATCTGAATCTCTCCGACCGATATCTGACAAATAATTGCTCTCTTCTGTTCCAGAGTAGTTCGACCAGTTCTACTGCTCCTTTCCCTGCCCTGAAATAAATCTTATCCTTCGGAGGCCACTCATAGCACATGAAATATCTGTCATCGTCCGTCATTTCCTCTTTGGAAAAGTAAATAAACTTTCGATTAATCAGCCCCACATCTTTAATCTCATCCCACCGGACAGACAGAACCGTTTTCCCCATCATCCGCTTTTCTACTTTTTCCTCATCTATTGATATAATGGACAGATTTCTCACTATAAGGAAAAGATACAGAGCGTCCAGCGCGGCATATACCAGAGCAAACAGATACCTGCAATTGACCATACAGGCGATAGACAATCCGGTAAAAACCATAATGCCCAGTGCTGCCCATAAGGCTTTTATAATGTCACAAATATAATTGTGCTTTTTCTTTTTCATTTATCTATCTTTCATCGTAAGTGTACAGCTATAAAAGCTTCATTTTAATTGATTTCCTTCACACGGCTGCAAGACACAAAATGTCCGGGTTCAGCCTCAGACAACTGCTGCGGTTGCAGACAGGCTTCCGTCGCATAGGGGCATCGCGGAGCGAACCTGCATCCCGGATCGGGATTGATCGGAGAAACAAGCTCTCCCTCCAGCGCAACGTTCTGCATCGGTTTGTCAATATCAATCGATGGAATAGCAGAAATCAGCGCTTTGGTGTATGGGTGAAGCGGCGACTCAAAAATCGTGTCTGTCGGAGCAGTTTCGACCAACTGGCCAAGATATAATACACAGATGCTGTGGCTGATATGTCTGACCACCGAAAGATCATGCGTCACAAACAGGTAGGAAAGCCCCAGCTGTTCCTGAAGATCCATTAGAAGATTCAGGATCTGTGCCTGGATACTCACATCAAGTGCCGATACAGGCTCATCACATACAATGAATTTCGGATTCATGGCCAGCGCCCTTCCAATCCCTACTCTCTGCCGTCTCCCGCCGTCAAGCTCGTGCGGGTAAGACGTGCGGAGCCGCTGGTCAATCCCGACGAGCTCCATGATTGCTTCCGCCTGCTCATTCACCTGACTCTTTGAAAGGTGTCCCGATACCGTAAAAACCTCTTTTAATGTCTCCTCCACTGTAAGCCTGGGATCCAGTGAGGCGTACGGATCCTGAAAAATGATCCTCATGTTGTTTCTGACTTCCCGCAGCTGTCTGCGATTGACATGGGTGATATCTTTTCCCTCAAAAATAATTTTGCCGTCTGTACATTCCTGCAGGTGGATCAGTGTCTTTCCAAGAGTCGATTTTCCACATCCGGATTCTCCTACAACCCCCATAGTTTTTCCGGCATCAAGCGTGAACGACACGTCATCGACCGCATGCAGCAGCCCCATCGGGGTATTAAAATATTTCTTCAGATGTTCAACTTCCAGTAATGCCATCCTTACTCCCCCTCTCACACACACAGACACCTGCAGGCATGCGTTCCTTCCATCTTTTTCAGCGGAACCTCCCCGTTTTTGCATGCATCTGTCGCATATTTGCATCTTGGACTGAATTTGCATCCCTGCGGAAGATTGGTCGGATCCGGCGGCAATCCCGGTATTACATGAAGCCTGCTCGTTTTCACACTGATGTCCGGAAGAGCTCCAAACAGTCCCTTAGTATATGGATGCTGCGTATTTTTAAAAATTTCCCGTTTTGAGCCATATTCGACAATCTCACCCGCATAAACTACTCCGACTTCATCACACATTTCAGCGACCACGCCAAGATCATGCGTAATCAAAATGGTCGCCGTCCGGTATTTTTCATGAAGGTCATTCATCATTCTGAGAACCTGTGCCTGAATCGTGACATCCAGCGCGGTTGTAGGTTCGTCTGCAAGCAATAGAGTCGGGTTGCAGGAAAGTGCCATCGCGATAATCACCCTCTGCTTCATTCCTCCGGAAAACTGATGCGGATACTCATACATCCTGTCCTTCGAAATGCCCACCGTTTCGAGCATCTCTCCAGCCTGTTCCAGACTTTCTTTTTTTGAAATATCATTATGCAGCTTCAGACCTTCCGCGATCTGATCCCCCACCTTTTTTACCGGATTGAGCGCCGTCATCGGATCCTGAAAAATCATGGAAATTTTATTTCCTCTTATTTCCCGGAGTTCCTTTTCTGACAACTTTAGAATGTCTTTTCCCTCGAACAAAATCTCTCCGCCGGTAACCCTGCTAGAATGGGACGGAAGGATAGACAGAATGGCTTTCGCGATAGAAGTCTTGCCTGCACCAGTCTCTCCAACCAGTCCAAGTGTCTTCTCTTTTTCCAGAGAAAAAGAAATTTTGTTCACCGCATGGACAACGCTCCCTTCCGAGGTATAGATGAGAGATAGATCCTTTATATCTAACAATTTTTCATTTTCCATCTCAGTCAATCTCCTTACTTCTTCAACTTAGGGTCTAACGCATCTCGAAGGCCATCACCAACCCAGTTAAACGCAATTACCACAATCGCGATCATCAGGCCGGGGAAAAAGCACATATATGGATAATTCAGTACGTAAGTTCTCGCATCAGAAAGCATTGCTCCCCACTCCGGTGTCGGTGGCTGGATACCCAGGCCGATAAAGCTCAGAGTCGCGACAGTCTGAATATGTCCCCCGATGCCCATCGTAGAATGGACAATAATCGGAGAGAGGCTGTTCGGTATAATATGTTTAAACATCATTCTGACTTTTGAACAATTCACAGACTCAGAAGCCTCCAGATATTCCATCTGGCGGATTCCAAGCACAGAAGCCCTGGCCAGGCGGGCCACCTTAGGTATGCCGCCGATACACATGGCAATAATTGTATTTACAAATCCTGGACCAAGTGCCGCAGATACCACAATACACAGCAGAAGACTCGGTATGGAATTGATAATATCCATAATTCTCATCACGACATTATCAATCCATCCGCCGACATAAGCAACCGCAGAGCCGATAATCGTCCCCAGAACCGTATCTATAAGGACAGGAATAATTCCCAAAATCAGCGAGTACTTTGCGCCGACAAGCACTCGACTTAAAATGTCCCTGCCAAGATGATCTGTGCCAAACGGATGCGCCAGGGAAGGACCCTGCTTAGCCAGCATAACGCTGGGTTCCATCGGATCATAAGGCGCGATCAGGTCTCCAAAAATCACAACAAAAATCATGATTGCGATGATCAGAAGACCAATGACTGCTGTTCTGCTGGAAACGAGCCTCCGGCATGTAATGGAAAACTGACTTCTGCGTTTTATTTTCCCTGTATTTTTTCCCATATCAGTTTTTCCTCTTCTTTTTTGAATACTGCTCTCGTATTCTCGGATCGGCAAAAGCGTAGGCAATATCCACGAGAAGCATCACAACAGAAAATGTCATTCCCAAAATGATCACGCACCCTTCGACAACAGGCAGATCGCTGTTATTGATTCCTGATGTCATATAAGTGCCGATACCCGGAATTGTAAAAATTGTCTCAATTACAACTGTGCCGCCTAAGATGACGCCCAGCTCAGAACCTACATAAGTGATCAGGGGCATCAAAGCGTTCGGCAGCGCATGTTTATAGACGACAGCTCTTTCTGACACGCCTTTTGCGCGAGCTGTCGTAATATAGTCCGAACGAATGACTTCAAGCATACTGGAACGAGTCTGCCGGGTCAGGCCGGCAATCGTAGAGACTGAAACCGCTATGCACGGCAATATATAAGATGTCCAGCTGTTTACACCGAAAGCCGGCAGCCAGTGCAGTTTTGATGAAAACACTACCACAAGCATCAGTGCCAGCCAGAACTGCGGGATTGATACACCGATAAGAGCAGCCAGCGTCGCGATATTATCTCCAAGCTTATTCTGATGAGTCGCTGCGAAGATACCAAGCGGGATTCCACAGATGACTACAAGCACCATGCTGATGCTGCCGATCAGAAGCGTATTGGGCAATCTTTGCAGAATGGATGAGATTACCGGCACCTGCGTGACATAAGAATCTCCAAAATCGCCATGCACGCAGAGATTATAAAGATAATTCCCCAGCTGCTGAAAATAAGTACCGTTCAGCCCCAACTCCTCCCGAATCCGTTCCTTATCCTGAAGGCTCGAACCTGGTCCCAATATAATAGCCGCAGGGTCAGACGGCGAAATGTAAATAATTGAAAAAATCAGGATAACAATTCCGAAAAACACCGGAATCAGCCATATGATTCTTTTTAAAACGTATCTTGTCATAAAAGGACTCCTTCATAATGGAACGGAAGGGCATGAGAGAATTCATGCCCTTCTTAAATACCATCTTTGCAAACATTTTAGATAGTTAGTATTACTTACTGTCTCCGGCAGCCAATTCGTCCATCAATAATTATATGTAAACGCATTTGGCAACGGATATGCCTTGTAATTCAGAGCGATTGAAGCGATCTTGTCCGAATTGTATACACAATAAGAAGGTGCCTGGAGAATTGTGTATACGTAGCAGTTCTCGTTTAAGTACTCCGTAGCTTCATTTACAAGATCCTGAGAATAGGTTGCCGTAGCGAGCATCGTCTCAAAGTAGTTCTGAAGCGTATCATCCTTCACAAATCCCTGTGTCGTTCCGCCAAAAGCGTCCTGATCCGCAAAATGCTTCCACATATTTCCGGTGTAATCTTCAGCGCCGCGCGGAGACAGATACAGATCCCAGCAGGTCGGATCTTCCGCATTGTTCTCTACTACCGCATCCTCTACCGCATTAATCTCAGCTGTAATTCCAATTGCTTCTAGATAAGTAACAATCAGCGTACCGATAGATTTCAATGTGTCGCTGTTGCTCATCAGGATCTTAATCGTCTCACCATCATAGGAAGACTGCTCAAGTTCCTTGATTGCCATATCCACATCATAATCATAATAGTTCTCTTCATCCCATTCCGTATTATAATCAATCAAATAAATGCCTGAAACCGCATTCGGAAGAGCAGCCTCTCCCGCATATACGAACTGGTTAATCTCTTCCCGGTTAATCGCATATGCCACCGCCTTGCGGAAGTGAATATCAGCACCAGGGTATCCTTCGCTTCCGTTATAGAGGAGTTGCGTCACACGGTTATCAATATCACTGCTCACTTCGAAGCCGTCCGCTTCGGCGAAATAATCAAGGTCATCGGTAGCCACATTATATGCCACGTCTGCCTCTCCGTTTTCCAGAGCCATTCTTACCTGAGAGGTCTCGGTAATGTAGATATAATTGATCTTCTTCACAGTATGCGCGAAGGAAACGGTCTCCGCCTGGCCCTCATCATGCCAATTGCCTACCCACTCGCAGGTAAATCCGTAGCCCTCGCTGAAGCTTGTAACCACATAGCCGGTCGTACCCTTCGGCGTCTGGATGTAGGAATCCGGATCCGCCTCATAAGCCGCCTTGCTGACGATCGGAACACCTTCCATAATGCTCATGAGAGCACCCACTCTTTCTTCCTTCATATAAAGCATTACGGTATAATCATCGACCTGTTCCATATGGTCATACGCGCTCAGGAAGTTTGTAAAGACCGTGAGTTCTCCACATGTCTCATAGCAGTAGACGATATCTTCTGCCGTAATGTGGTTCCCGTCCGTATCGTAAACATTGTCCCAGATTTCGATCTCATACTGACCGTCATCCACCTGCTCTACTGACTTTGCGATCACCAGAGTCAGCTCCTCACCACGCTGATCCATAATGCCAAGCGTCTCATAAATGGTGTTGAACGCATACTTCAGACCACCTGACTGTCCATAAAACGGAGCCAATGAAGGGGTGTCGTAGCCAAGAATCATCGTAACCTCTTCGCCCATGTCATCTGTCTCACTCGCATAAGAAACCATAGAAAATGTCATGGCCGCAGTCAGCGCGAGCGCGATTGCTTTGTTGAGTTTCTTTCTCATTTGTTAAATCCCTCCTTTAGTTTTTAAAAATATATAGTCACTTGCTTATGAAACAGGATATTCCCTTCTGTGTTTCATCATTGCAAGCAGGCTTCTGTTTTATCCTGGGAATTTGATATCAGCATCTTCCCTGCATGTCCTCTCGAAATGCTTTTGAAGCAGTCGACCCACTGTTTGTATATAATGCGCAAATGATCTCTTTTGTCTTTTTTCTGTATAGTCAAATTCTGTTTTTACTATAATTGAAAATCTTGGCAAAGTCCAACAATTTTTCTATATTTATATACAGGCATTTACCTGTACATAAACTTTTCGTTTTGGTAACATCGCTGTTTAATTTACATCAACCTTATTGTGTTTCCACTTCCCGGAGATATAGAAACACCCGCCTGTCACCATTTCAGTAAATCCCGCAAGTGCATCTCCCATCCAGTAGCCGAAATATCCTAAACCGCAGGCATAACCCAACAGCATGGCAAGCCCGATACGCATCACAATTCCGTCCAGGATTGAAGTGATCAGATTCACTTGCGGATTCGCGCTTCCCTGAATCAGTCCGTTCATCGGCGCCCGGGTAGCACAGGCAAAAAACATCGTAATCGCTACCGGAATATAAGTATCTGCCGTGAGCAGCACCTCAGGGTCATCTATAAAGAATCCGAAGATCTGTTGATTTCCCATAAGAATACAAATCGTAAAAAAAGCCGCAACCAGGCAATTAACTGACAATGCTATAAATAAAGTTTTTGACACACGCGAATATTTACCGGCTCCGATATTTTGTCCGATCATACTCGCGCTGGCTGTTCCGATCGAACTCACTGTCAGATTGTTGACACTAACAATCCTGTGGCCGATCCCGGAAACTGACGTAATAACCACGCCATATGCGTTTACCCAGGAATTTACGAACAGCTTTGAAAATTCAATCGCCGCCATACTGATTGCCATCGGGAAACCCAGATTCACCAGCAGTTTCAGCATCTCCCTGTCAATTAGAAAATCTTTGGCACGCAAGACAAATCCAAGTTTCCTGCTATTCTTCAGCAAAAATACAATTCCTGCCAGAAAACTGAAAGTCTGGCTGACCACCGTTGCGGCAGCAGCTCCGAACGCTCCCATGCCCGCAAAACCAACCAGCAGAAGATCAAGGATCATATTCATTACCATAGATATGCCTATAAATAAAAAAGGATGTCTGGAATCCCCCATCCCCCTGAGAACCGCACTCACGCCATTATATCCATAAATAAAAACCAGCCCTGCCGCACAGGTCAGCATATACGCCATTGTCTCCGACCAGGCTTCGGAAGAGACATTTACCCAGCCCAGAATCTCCTTGCGCAATCCCACGCAAACAACGCTCAGCACCAGCGCTCCACAGAGCAAAAATGCAAAAAAAGTACCGACAAATTTCCCGATCACGTCCTCCTGCTTCGCTCCAAGAAGCTGCGCAATGATTACCTGACCAGCACTTGAAAATCCCATAGCAAAGAATGTCATAAATATCAGCAGATCTCCGCCGACAGACACGGCGGAAAGACTTACTTTCCCTGCAAATTGTCCGACCACGAGCATATCCACCATATTATAGAGTGTCTGCAGCAGATTAGCTGCAAATAGCGGTAATGCGAACAGCAACAATTGTTTAGGGATATTTCCACTGGTAAAGTCATTTTTGAAATTTCCCTGATCCGTATGGTTCATGTATGTATTCGGTTCTCCTCTTCTGCTTTACCAGGCGGGTATTTTATTATACCCGCCTTCTGTGAACCGCCTTAGTTCCCTGCTATATTCCGCTCGTAAATAAATTCGAATATTAAATTACCTGTTACAGCAGGCATGCCTTTCCGAATCCGCGCCGGTTGCCCTCCATCAGGCTCGTGCAGTTCTTGTCGGCGTCACCGGCGATATAGAATTCTTTCGTGCAGTCCGCGTACCGGAGCGCCTCCTCTGCATATGGGACGTAGCCGCCAGAGACAATCACCGTATCCGCCGCGATCGTTTTCTCCTCGCCGTTCTTTTCGTAAGTCACGGAGTTCGATGTTATTTTCTTCGTCGTCGCGCGGTAGATCGGTTTTAAATTGTCGTACTTCGTCCATGCCGCGCCGATTCCGCCGTACCCGAGCTCCGGCTCGATGATCTCGTACGCCATGTGCGGTCCGCGGATATGGAATTCGCTCTTCATCAGGATCTCCTGGCGGGTCAGGACGGTCACATCCTTACCGATGGACGCCAGGTACATCGCGGTCTCCGTTGCGACGCTGCCTCCGCCGACGATCACAACCTTCTGACCAGGGGTGATATTACCAAAATACACATCCTCATCCAACCATACGCCTTTCGCATCAGCACCTTCGATCGGCGGCCGCTTCTCGTGAGAACCCGTACAGGCGATCACAGCCTGAAAACCTTCCTTTGCCAGTTCCTCCGGATCCGGTTTACAGTTCAGGCGAATGTCGGTAACACCCCTGCGTCCCAGTTCGTCAATCAGCCAGGTAACATACCGATCCATCGGCCACTGCTGTGGATACAATTTTGCGTAATATGCCGCCTTGCCGCCCAGTTTACTGTCTTTTTCAAAGATCGTCACCTGATGGCCGCGCTCTGCGGCAAAGCAGGCGATGCGCATCCCGATCGGGCCGCCGCCGATGACCGCCACTTTTTTCGGCTTGCCGGGAGCCGGAACAATTGCCGGGAGCCTGTGTCCCATCATGTCCTTCGGATTCACTGAGCATCCGCAGACGCCTCTCTCCGGCCCATGGCACTTGTTGCAGCGCAGGCACGGTGTCGGCACTTCCGCCCCGTCCGTACGCAACTTTGCCATAAAATTCGGCTCCGCGCGGAAGGTACGCCCACAGCTGACCAGATCCACCGTACCGTCCGCGATGATCCGCTCCATCTCGTCCGGGTCGTTGAAACCTCCATTTACGGAAATCGTTCCCTTAAAGCCTGCAGCGCGAAGGTCTTTCGCATATTTCAGGCAGGGATGCACGTTCAACTGGCTGTTGTAGCCGTGGTTCTGGTACCCGGCCCCGGATCTCTCACGGATTTCCACGAGGTCCACATAATCGTCCACCATCATCATAAAACGGATAAATTCATCCTCCGAATAGCCGTGCGGGATCTGCGCGTCGTGCCCGTATGGCGATTCGCCTGGCATAACAACCTCGATCAGGAAATCCTCTCCGCAGACTTCTTTGATCTTCTGGAAGGTTTCCAGAAGGAGACGTCCGCGGTTCTCCACTTCTCCGCCATACTCATCCTCTCTGATATTTGTCGACGCGTCGATAAACCGGTCGCCGCGCATGCTGACGCCGTCCCAGCCGTATCTCTTATATTTGACCAGCATTGATACTACTTCGTCAATCGAGTCTTTAATCTGCTCCTTCGTGGCCAGACGCGCCTTCATTTCCTCGAGCGTCATCCCGTTCCCTTTGGACGCCCACGGGAAAATATGCGGAAACATATCGGTAATTTCTTCCCATTTGGCCAGACGCTCGTCCCCTTCCGGCGCGGGGAAGAGAGTCTTCGCGTCCCCGCCATCATAAGAGACGCCCGCCGGGAAGGATGGAGCCATCTTCACCAGAAGCTTGGTGCCGTACATATGAGCGACCTCGGCGATTTGAGCCACCACGTTGAAGGTCCTCGCATCACTATAGTCAAAGAACGGCGCCTGCTCAGGGAGCTCTTTTAAGTAACCTTCCGGCACATAATCTCTGAGTTCATTCTTTTTCTTCTCATTTCCCGTGTGTGCCGCCGCGCCGCCGCCAAGGCTGCCAAAATGTCCAAAATTCATCAGGGACGCGCCGCTCCTGCAAAAATCTGCCAGGTCATCGATCATCGCCTCATTCGGGGAAGCCTCCACTCCGGTCACGTAGGACTGCTGCGCATTCGGATAGATAACCCGATTCTTTAAAATCATACCATTCTTCAGTACACAAGGTTTAAAAATATTCTTATATTCCGCTGCCATTTTCTTCCTCCTATCATTCTTACCCGAAATATGAACATCTTATTCTTCTACTTCATAAATCCGGATCGCGGACGGCGACACGGCCTCATACTTCTTACCGGTCCAGCTCAGCATGCCTTCCTCGTCCACGAAAAACACGGTAACATCTCCGCTTGTCAGGTTGCCTGAGAGCAGGAAGCGTCCGTCCGGCGACAGGCAGATACCGCGTGGCATAGTACCCTGGCAGTCAATGTTCTGAGCCAGCTCCAACAGGCCATCCTCCTTCACTTTCAAAGTAATGATCAGATTGTCTCCTCCTTCTACCGTGTAATAGACCACCTTTCCATTGGGATGTACCAGAACGTCCTGTGCTCCCATCGGGCGGCAGGTGATCGCGTATTCCTTGCCTCTGTATTCATCGTTAAGCAGCTCCACCTTCTGGATCAGATCAATCTTTCCGGTATTGTCATCATAGCGGAACACGTGGGCTTCGCACTTGCGCTCGTTGTTCGTATAAAACACTGGCAAGGACGGATGGAAGCTGGAGTAGCGTGGGAACACTCCCAGATCGTCTACATATGTGTCCAGCAGCTTCAGTTCGTCGTTCTCATCATCCACGCCGAAAGTATACACGCGGTCCATTCCCTTGTCGCAGACCACGTAGATGTTGCCCGAAGGACTCGGCATGACGGAATGCTGGCGGGAAATCACGCGTGTCAGCTGTACGTGGCCGGTCACCGGGTCGACCAGCTTCTTGCCCTCGCGGCCCAGCCCGCCGTTGCTCTCGGTGATGTAGACGTCCTGGATCTCGCCCAGGCTCCCGTCCTCGTTCAGTCCGATTAGCAGAAGACCCGCGTCCTCCATGATGATCTGGTTCCCCCAGCTGCCGTCTGCGTGCTTTACGAGCTTTGTGACATAGAATGGGTCGGCATGCTGGCTGACCAGGACATGTCTGCGGGATTTATCCACGACCACGTAGCACGGCTCCGTACAAAGGGATTCCATATTACTGATCATCGTAAGCTTTCCTGTCTCTTCGTCAATGGCGAACGCCAGGACATATCCGCCGCCGCCCATCTTGCCGTCCAGGTCTCCTTTTTCATTTACCACATAGAGAACCGGCTTTTCCGGATGCAGCCAAATCTGACCGGCCGCGATCTCCGGATAGACATTCTCAATCAGTTCCATACTTCCGTCCTCCGGAAAGTACTGAAACACGCTGATCCCCTTGTCAGCGGGGTGAAAATTCCAGTTACCAACGTACGCATACATTTTTTTGCTCATAATTTCTTTCCTCCCAGGTAATATTTTTATTGTCTGAAGCCGCCCATTCCCTCAGAAGTTCTCGGAAGTTCGGTTCCATGCGCTTAGATAAAAAGAAAATAAACAAATAAAACTGCTATTAAGTTTTTGAGCACTTTAACGCAGCAGTAAAAGCAACCATTCATTGTGAAATTTCTTCATTTTTATTACATATTACTCTATATAAACTGTCAAGTCCAACAATTAAAGTCGTTTTTACCACAGGTCATTGCCTGTAAGTCAACTTGAATCCAGTAGTTTATGAAGTATATTTTTTTGCCGCGCCAGCCAAGTATTATGAAGCAGCCAAACGCCTTATGGATAAAAAAAAGAGACCTAAATCTCTTTTTTTAACAGCTATATTTTTCGGATAATGGTTTTTTCAGTATCACAAAAAGATAGAACAACAGCATTAAAAGTGCAGTTACGCCCCAGCCGATCGGATATCCCCAGTAAATCCACTTGATATTGTGATCAAAATGCAGTGCCACCGCCAGCCAAAGCTGCCGCACAACGACAATGCCCCCTAAGGTTATACACATCGTCTCCTGCGAGTAGCCATACCCGCGAATGATTCCG
The DNA here is from genome assembly GCA_021202075.1 of Lachnospiraceae bacterium. Lineage (GTDB taxonomy): Bacteria > Bacillota > Clostridia > Lachnospirales > Lachnospiraceae > Choladousia. Next base: position 258,281 of record JAJQDT010000116.1, read on the forward strand.
CCAAAGAGCATCTGAAATCCCATTACCAGATAAACTGGCATAATCACGTGAAGCATGCCGGCTCCATATTGAATAACCTCCGGGTCACTGCTAAAAATCCCCACCAGCTCCTCCGCAAAGAAATAAGAAGGAATTCCCACAACTACGACCATAGTAAACGCAGCCGCCAGAGAAAGCCTCACTCCTTTGCGTGCACGCTCCGGTTTTTTTGCCCCCAGGTTCTGCCCAATATAGGTAGTCATGGCCAGTCCCAGCGCATTGCAGGGCATTCCGGCAAACTGGTCGATTCTCATAGCAGAACCGATTCCTGCAATTGCGGCAGAACTGAATCCATTGATATAACGCTGCAGAAACATACTTGAAAGGGAAGTAACGCATGCCTGTATTCCGGCAGGAAGCCCCATCCGGACAATCTCGCCCAAAAGGTTCCCCAGGATTTTTAGCTCACGGAAGGAAAACCGATATCTAACATCGGACTGCATCATTTTCCGAAACGCCAAGGCAGCCGATGTGAATTGAGCGATGACAGTAGCAACAGCCACTCCGGCCACTCCCATCTGAAATCCTTTCACCAGCAAAACATCCAGCACAATATTCATACTGCTGGATATCACCAGATACCAGAAGGGACTACGGCTGTCCCCGACAGACCGCAGTACAGCCGCTCCGACATTATATAGTGACATGAACAGAGCGCCTCCCATGTAAATTCTCAGATAAACAAGTGCTTCCGCATAAACATCCTCCGGACAGGACACCAGATACAGCAGCTGCGGCGCGGCAATCACTCCCAGCCCCATAATAATCAGGCCAAGCAATAAGGAAAATGCCATCGCCGTATGGATGGATTCCTTCAGTGTTGAATATTGCCCGGCTCCAAAATTTCTGGCAAATACCACCGATGCCCCGGCAGCCATCCCATTAAAAAAACCCACAAAAAACTGTGTAATCGTAGCACTGGCGGTTACCGCCGCCAGCGCGCTTGTCCCCACAAACTGTCCCACAACGATAGAATCCACGCTGTTATAGAGCGTCTGCAGAAGCTGTCCGATCAGGATCGGAGCAGCAAACCACGCAAGGCTTGTCAGAATGTCTCCCTGCGTCAGATCCATGGCATTGTTCTCTGACCTTTTCATCTTTGCCACACCTTTAGTCCGCATCCATCGGCAGATCAGAATATTCCGCGTATAGCTCCGGCAGGAAGGTCGACAAATGCTGTTGCTCCACCGTATTGTGAATCTGCACATCCCTCAGATATTGTTCGCAGAGCATAAAATCCGGTGTTTCCGTATCGCGCACAATATTCCCATTCTCCGCTTTGTATCCAATCCATTCTCTTGAAAGTGTTTCCACACCGCCTAGCGGGCAGGGACGAGTCACTGACAGGACAAGATGGGACCCCGGCACGTCAAAGGATTCCCAGCAAGACGTGATCGCCACATTCGCTTTCCGAAGTTCCTCGTATTTTTCTTCTGGAAACCCATAATCCCTCACGTCAAAATTATGGCGAATGGAGCGGATTGCTTCGCTGCCGCGTCCCATATCCAGTGTCTCCAACGTGTAAATTCCTTTTTTGAAATCACCGTCTACCAGACCGTGTTCGATATGGTCTACCTGATTCCATAGCTTGTAGCGGATATTCCCTACACCCTGCGGCAGGTTCTTCGAATGGATGTTGATCCACCTGACATACCACATACGCATCTGCGGCGTTACCTTGTCTGACAGGACAGAATAATTTGCAATATAGCCGCATCCATCCGGCATCATGCAGTAACCGTATTCCACCTTTCCATATCCTTCGGCTCTCAGATGATCAAAGCAGTGATCCACCGGCTGCGCGTCAGCCGGATCCATTGCCCCCTGGTCAAGGAGTTGACTATACAGCGGATTCGGGTGATGCAGCGGATAATTATAATAATATTTCGCTATTGGGAGTTTCTTCTCTTCCTCTGTCAATTCCGGTATTTCGTAAGTCCATGCATTCAATTTTCTCCTCCTCCTTATTTTCATAATATGATATTAGATATTACTGACCATATTGCCCTTGCGTGATTCGTCCCCTTGTTCTGGACAATGAGAGCCGCGCTGCAATATTGATCAGTCATACTTGCCTGACTTTTTTGATTTTTTCTTATTTTATCGTACATTATTCACAATGTCCAACAAATTAAATCCTCTCTTTTGACAGGTGTGCACCTGTTTTTTCAACGATTCACTATCGAAATAGTGAAGTCATCTTCTCGTTTTTTATTTATTTTGCAAAATTGTCTCAAGTGTGTTAGAATACATTCAGGATACATAGACACGCCCTCATACGCAAAAAATGACAGGAAATGTGTGATTTCGGTTTTTCTGGGTGGGAAGCCATTTCCGTTGCAGCACAGGATATGTCCTGTCTCGTTTTGCGCATGTCAAATACAGTACTGATAAGATATCTTTGTAATAGGAGATGATTTTTTGAATATTCATAATCTTGAATATTTTCTTGCGATTAAAGAGGAGCGTAACATCACGAAAGCCGCTGACCGACTGCACATCACACAACAATCTCTTTCCGAGCAGCTGAAAAAGATGGAAAATGAGCTCGGCATAGAACTGGTCAGCCGTGGACGGCCGATCACTTTGACTCCGGCCGGAGAAACATTTTCCAACGGTGTTGAGCAAATCCTCAACATTTATAACGAAACACTGGAATCCATCAAGACTCTCTCCGGCGATGACAAAAAGGAATTCACGCTTGCTGTCCCAATCACAGATATGTTGCCTTTTCTGCCAGGTCTGCTAACCGCTTTTTCGGAAGAATTTCCTGACTATCATATTCGGACTATGCGCATTCAACCAAAAGAAGCGTCAAAATACGCGCGGGAATTTGATCTGTATTTCGCCACACTGCCGCTGGGTTCTGATCTCGAGCATATTCCCGTCCTGGAAGGGGACTCCTATGCTGTTGCCATTTCTTCCATCTTGGCCAAGCGTGTCTACGGTGAGCGTTGGGCGAATGTGGAAGCGGAGCTTCTGAATAAAAAAGATATCAGCATCCTGCGGGAAGTGCCGTTTATCCTCCTGCGAAACAAGATGGATGACGTGGTACTTGATCAGAAAATAATTTTTCAGGAGGGAGGCTTTGAACCAACAGTCGCCTTCCAGTCTGAAAGCGGTGAACTAAACTCAACAATGTGTACATTAGGACGCGGAGCATACGTAGCTACGATGGAGTATTGCACCCGTCGGTTCCACGATAAAGCAAGAGTCGAAAATGGTATGCTACTTTACCCGATCAGTACCAAAATCGATCCTATCGTAATCGCTCTGTCTTACCGTAAAGGCAAACGTCTGACCAAGACAGACCGAACTTTTATTAATTTTACAAAGAACTATTTGCAAGAAACTGCTGTACGCAAATTTGAATAAAAACAGATAATAACGCCGGCTCTGTATTTAGAACCGGCGTTTTAATCTATTCTTGCTGAAGTGCAGCAGGTGTCTGGCTCCATTACGACTCCACAACAAAAGGATTTAATGGTGCCTGGCGCTGTGTGTTTACTGTGCATTTACTGTATATTTACATCCGATTACGTCGCAAATCCCGCGTACTGCGTCATATATAGCTCGTAATATTTGCCCTTCCTCGCGAGCAGCTCCTCATGGCTGCCGCTCTCAGCGATGACGCCGTGGTCCATCACTACAATGACATCAGAGTCACGGATGGTCGAGAGACGGTGCGCGATGACGATGCTTGTGCGGTTCTGCATAATGTGCTGCATCGCGTCCTGAATAGCTTTCTCGGTGCGGGTATCTACGTTCGAGGTCGCCTCATCCAGAATCAGGATTTCCGGATCCATGGCAAAGGCCCGGGCGATCGCGAGAAGCTGACGCTGCCCCTGGCTGACGGTTTCTCCGGCGCCTGTGAGCATCGTCTCAAAGCCATCCGGAAGAAGACGGATCATCTCCGCGCAGTGGCTCATCTCCACCGCTTTCCCCAGTTCTTCGTCTGTCGCGTTCTCGTTTCCGTATTTCAGGTTGGCGCGGATCGTGTTTGAAAAGAGTACCGTATCCTGCAGCACGATTGCCACCTTTTGCCGCAGGCTTGCGCGGGCGATCTCCTCCAGCTTCTGGTCATTGATACGGATTGTGCCGTCATCCGGGTCATAGAACCGCATCATCAGATTCACAACCGTCGTTTTCCCCGATCCGGTCGCGCCGACCAACGCCACCTTTTTCCCGGACGGAACGTTCAGGGAAAAATCGCGGATGACCGGATGCCCCGGCTCATAGGAAAAGTTCACATGATCAAAGGTGACAGTCGCCTCCGTGTGCGCGGGGTTTAATACGTCCCCGCTCTGGTCTTCATTTTCTTCATCCATGATGATAAACACACGTTCCGCACCCGCAATGGCGGTCTGCAGCTGACCATAGACCTGAGCAATCTCGTTGATCGGACGGGAAAATTGCTTTGCGTACACAATGAACGCGGAAATTACCCCGACCGAAATCAGGCCGTGGATGGAGAAGTATCCGCCAAAGGCCGCGATAATGACAAAACCGATATTCCCGATGCAGTTCATAATCGGCCCCATGATTCCGCTGAAAATATCGGTGTGAATGCCTGCTTTCGTCATCGCGTCCGCCGTTTCACAAAACGAATCCGTCGTGATCTCCTGATGATTATACGCGACCACTGTGCGATAGCCGGAAATCATCTCCTCGACCGTGCCATTCAGCTCACCGAGCAGCTGCTGCCTTTTTCTGGAATATTTCCGCACCTGCCTGGACAGTACCGTCGTCGCGACCACCGTGAGAATCACGGTCGCGCAGCTTAAAAGCGCAAGCGGCACACAGTACCACAGCATAATCGCCACCGTGCCGATGATGGTCATGACGCCGGAAAACAGAGACGGCAGCGACTGGGATATCGTAGTGGAAATGTTTTCAATGTCATTTGTCATGCGGCTCATCACGTCGCCGTGCGAATGGACGTCGAGATAGCGAACCGGCAGATCCATGACCTTGCCAAAAAAATCATTTCGCATCCGCCCGACCACGCTCTGAGAAAGCTTCGCGCTGATCAGGCTCTGCAGCAGCTGACACAGGCTGTACAGAAGATAGGCCGCCAGCATGATCAGGATTGTCCGGGACAGGACGCCGTCCTGCTCTCCCGCAATGATATCAATGGCCCTGCTCTGCAGGCTTGGCGCGTACACGCCGCATACCGTGCCAAAAAGCACAACCGCCAGCATGGCCGCCACCATGGATGTTTCCTCCGCAAAATAGGCGACAATCCGTTTCAGCGTAGTGCCCACATTTTCCGCGTGCTGCACCTCCGCAAAACGATCGCGCCTGGTGTGCCTCGGAATTTCCTGCCCTGAAGCCTTTTCCCGTTCCTTCTCCTCACTCATGCTCTTCTCTCCTCGCATATTGCCTGCCTGTCAAAGACATGCTCCACCTCTCGTCCGCTCTTGCCGAAAGCGATTTACCACAGGTGCATGTTTCTACCTGCCTGATTTATATACTGCTTCCTTACCCATACATGTCCAACAACACTTCTAGCTGCCGGACGAAGGCAATGTTCCGATTTTCGCAGAAAATCGAGAACGGTGCCGCGCCCATTGTGCGAAGCACAATCTCTAAACGGCGCGGCTTTCCATCCCATGTCCAACAGCGCCTTTTGCTGTTGGACGAAGGCCGCGCCCATTGTGCAAAGCACAATCTTTACACGGCGCGGCTTTCCATCTGAGAATAATAGATATCCTGGTATACCGCGCTGGTTTCCAGCAGCTCCTCATGCGTACCCTGCGCCGCGATTTTTCCGCGCTCGAGCACGACGATGCGGTCTGCCGCGCGCACAGACGCGATCCTCTGTGCAATGATAATCTTTGTGCTCTCCGGGCAGGTCTCTCTCAGTGCCTGATAGAGATTTGCCTCCGTCTTCAGGTCAAGCGCGCTTGTTGAATCGTCAAAAATCAGAATCCCGGCGGATTTCAGAACCGCTCTGGCAATGGAAACGCGCTGCTTCTGCCCGCCGGACAGGCTCGCGCCCCGCTCCGCAATCACCGTATCGTACCCGGACGGCGTCCCGGAAATAAAGTCGTCCGCCTGCGCCGTAACCGCCGCCGCGCGGATTTCTTCCGCGCCCGCGCCCGGATGGCCCCAGGCGATATTTTCCGATATGGTCTCGCCAAACAGCTCGCTCTTCTGCAGCGTAAACGCCACCTTATCCCGCAGCTCCTTCAGCAAATACTCGCGCACATCGATCCCATCTACAAGAACCGCGCCCTCCGTCACGTCATAGAAGCGCGGAATCAGATGGACCAGCGTAGACTTGCCGCATCCGGTCGCACCCATAATCGCGACCGTCTCACCCGGGTGAATGTGCAGATTGATGTGGTCGAGAACCGTCTTCGCACTGTCCGGGTAGGAGAAGGAAACGTCGCGGAACTCGATCTCTCCTGACCGGCGTTTCGATCTTCCAGAAGCATATGTTCCCCACGTCACATCGGTTCTGCCTGCTGCGTCTGCCCCGCTGTATACCGCTTCATCTGATACGCCTGCTCCGCCTGATACGCCTGCTCCGCCTGATACGCCTGCTCCGCCTGATACGCCTGCTTCGCCCGATACGCTTGCTCCACTGCGAACTTTGGTCACATCAGGAGTTTCCTGTCCATCTGCTTCAGGCGGATTGGCAAATTTTCCGTCCTTCAGACCCGGCTCTGTCCACAGAATCTCACGCACACGTTTCCACGAAGCCCATCCTCTGGAAATATTCTGGAAAATCATCACTATCATCATAATCCCGTGCAGCTGCTGCGTCGTATAGGTAAGCGCCGCCATAATATTACCCGGAGAAGTCACACCTGCGCTCACGTCCACAGCTCCGGCCGCCAGAATGAGCGCCACTACAAGGTACATCAGCGCATTTACCACCGGGTTCATAAAAGCAAAAATCACCAGCACCTTCAGCTGTGTTTTGATCAGCGCGTCATTCGCTTTTCCGAAGCGGACTTTTTCGTATGCTTCCCGCACGCACGCTTTGATGATGCGGATGCCCGAGACATCCTCCTGCATAATCGCGTTGATCTCATCAAGCTGATCCTGCAGAACCGTAAACAGCGGCGTGCCCTTGTACAGGCAGATCACCAGTGTGGCCAGCATAAACGGCGTAGCGCAAAGCACAATGATTCCAAAATGCGGATTCAGCCGGAACATACAGTAGATGCTTCCAATGACCAGCGCCGAATTCCGGGTGATTCCGCGGATAAACGTAGAGACAAAGTTCTGCACCTGCGTGATATCATTCGTCATACGCGTTACCAGGGAACCGGTGCCGAACTGATCCCTCTGCGGAAAGGAAAACCGCATAATATTCCGGAATGCGTCCTTTCGCATCTCATTTCCGATATTCTGCGCGGACATATGTACAAACACATTATTCATGGAGCCGCAGAACCCGCCGAAAAGCACCATCACGAGCATCTGCGCGCCGAGCAGCCAGATCAGGTTCATATTTGCAACGCCGTTATTGCTAAGGCCCAGCACACCGTCATCCACGATCCGGCTCATCACGCCCGGCTGGACCAGATCCATCGCAACCTCGCCAAACATGAAAAGTGCCGCGAGAACCGCGTAAAAAAGATACTGTTTCACATATTTCCACATAGCCGCAAATCATCTTCCTTTCCACGCATCTGTTTTTGCGAGTAATTATCATACCCCTTTTCTCCGGTACTTTCAACAAATTTCAAATTTTTGCATCATTCTTTCAAAAATCTGCATGATTCCGGCTCATGTCTGACTTCGCCTGCGAAGCCGGACATAAGCCGCAGAAATCATTTCAGTACATCAAAATATGGTGAGGCCTCATCAAAAAAGGATCCCACCATATCATTCAGGAAAACAACTGATATCACGTCAATACTTTCAGCAATAACCAATGAATATTCGCCTTTGTTCCCATATCAGCCCTCAAAATCCGCCTTTAGAATCGGACGTACTTTCTCACAAATCTCATCGAAACGTATCCTGCACTCCCCGCCAAAAATCCGTACCGGCACCGGCTGGTCCATTCCACAGATTGAAGTAAGGCAGTTTCCGTCCGTCCTGCCTGCATTCGTCCTGTTTTCGCACATCCCATCATCCCCTATCCTTTCATAAACGATCACTTTCTCCTGACTCAGGTCAACAATCCAGTACTCCCGCACGCCAGCATTCATATACTTCCAAAGCTTGATCGTCATATCCTTGCGGGCGGTTGCGTCTGATAAAATCTCAATCACAAAATCCGGCGCACCATAAACGCAGCGTTTTCTGAGTTTGTCTCTGTCGCAGACGACCAGTACATCCGGCTGCAGCATCGTCCGATCGTCGCAGTCCAACTGTACATCCACTGGTGCGTAAAGAGCCTGGCACGATCCTTTCCTGGAGCTGATAAAATTCGCGAGCTGCACACTGATTTCAAAGCTCGCAATCTGATGCGTAGTATAGGGAGCCGCAATATCATATAAATACCCGTCAATCAGCTCCATGCGCTGGTCATTCGGAAGCGCATAGTAATCCTCCAGCGTATATTCCCCCTGACGCTTATACCTGGAATACACGTATTGCATTTTTGCCTCGCGCAATAAATCCCCATCAGAGCAGGAACCAGCTTCTTCATAAGAAAATGGCTTTTTCGGTGCATTTGACGCGTCCTGGACTTCGTGCGAATCTTCCGCTTTTGTTTCTTTCGCCGCTTTCTCTTCAAAATCATTCTTTTTTTCCTGTTTTTTCATCCTAACTCCTCCTCGTCTTTTTTGTTCTTTTGTTTGTAAATGCATGGTAACATATAGCTATATTTTTGTCAATATGTTTCTAAAATTATTTTATTATCATATTTCAAAATTATATGCAACTATATGTATCGTTTTCCACTATATCTGAAATCAGGAATCCGGATTCCCTTACACACCCCTGCGATCGGGTACGGGCACTCCCTCTCCCTATCCGCTGCGCCAGGCGCGAGCAGCGAAGCTCCTAAAGTCCGCTCACGCCTAGGTACAATCGAGCAGTGGGACTTGTCCCCTGCTCGTCCGCACGGTTGCTGCGAGCCAGTGGCACGCGTTTATCCCTTGCCGGGTGGCATCCCACGCTTCGCATGGGATATGCCCTCGCCGGGTGGCATCCCACGCTTCGCATGGGATATGCCTTACCCGACCCTGCGCATAAAAAAGGCATCTCCACTGTTTTGAGATGCCTTTTTGTCCTGTGTTTTATTTTATTACATGTCCGTTCCGCTATACGAGTGCAGCTTCTATTATACCAGACTCAGCCCCCCGCTGACGTCCAGCACCGTCCCGGTTATGTACGATGCCTCCTCGCTGGCGAGGAAGCAGATAGCTGATGCGAGGTCCTCGGGCGTGCCCATGCGCCCCATCGGGATGTATGGAAGCATCGTTGTCGTATCCTTCCAGCGCGGATCCGAGATTGCACCGTTTCCCTGGAGCCGGGTGATCGCGCCCTTCTGGATGCAGTTTACGGCAATCCCTTCCGGAGCCAGTCGCGCCGCACAGTTTTTCGTCAGGGAAAGCACCGCGCCTTTTCCTACCGCGTTCGTGAAGCTCTCCAGCTTTCCGCCCCTTGCGCCCTCAACGGTTGTCATAAAGATCACGCGCGGGCTGCTGCTTTTTCGAAGATAAGGGAGTGCGCATTTGAGCATGGAATAGCTGCCGCCAAGCAGATGGCCAACCTCTTTTTGCAGGGTTTCCGTATCCACCGTGTCGATGCTGTCCTCAAAGCCATCGCCGCCGGTGTTGCTGATGATGACGTCAATCGAGCCAAATATCTCATTGATCTGACGATACACTTCCTCGTCCGAAACCGGCGGGTTCTGCACCTCGCCGTCCTGCATCGCGATGCATTTCCCCGGATAATTCAACTTTTGAAGCTCCTCGACCAGACCGGCGGCCTGCGCCGGCTGATGGGTCATGATCACGACATTCATCCCACCCTGGCACAGCGCCTTTACCGCCGCTACTCCGTCGCCGCCGCTCGCGCCGGAAAATACACATGTCCGTCCTTTTAATGTCTGCATTCCTGCTCCTCCTGATTCTTTATCCACTCATCATCCATTGTCACTCATCAACTTCTTTTTGCCCGATCCGATCAAACCAGATCCGGACAAACCGAGCCCCCAGTTGTTTCATTTGCACAGGAAAATGCCCTTCGGATCCCCAGTTGGTCAATCGTCAAAATCCTTCCGACAATGATACCGGCATGCAGGTGGCCTGTCGTCAAATAAACCGCCTCATCCACGCTGCCATGTAATCGTACAGTGCGTTTTCCGTGTCGCCGAATTCTCCCGGAACGGTTTCTGCGTCCCGGTTCGGCGCAAACACATGGGAAGCGCCATGTACGAATGCAATAGATTTATCCGCCATTTTTGCCCGGTTATAAATCATTTCTGCGGCAAGATACTCGTATCCGCCGGTCATTCCCATCATCAGGGTCGGCACGGTGATACCGTCAATGTTTCCGATCGGAGAGGCATAGCTGGATTTCCAGTCTATACCGACGACTTCGTCTTCGAGCACCGCAAATTCCTCCGTCGTCCGGATCGCCTGGGAGCTCAGAAATCCCTTCACGGTATTTTTGTTGACGCCCATTCCCCAGGTATCAGAAAAGGTGTGATCGCACTCCGGCACACGCACACTGTGAATCTGCTCATGCGTCACCGTGCCGTCACCGTGCACCAGATCGTACTCGCCCTTCGTATGGCTCAAAAGACGGGTATCCTCCGGAAGCAGCCGGTTGTTCGGCTTGGGCTGATCCGCTCCCGTGATAAAGAACGGTTCGTCGTCTACGTAATTCCCCTCGCCCTTTTGCAGCTTCTCCAGGCGCTCCAGCGCCAGTGCGATCAGCTTTTCATTTCTCGCCGCCTGCGTCGCCTCGTATTTTTTGATAAATGCATCGCTGTAGTGCGCGCCCGCGGGATCGTAGCCGTTTTCAGGGCTGAAAATATCAAATTCCGGATTCAGCTTTCTGCCGTTTCCTTCTTCCTCAACGGCCGGATCCATGCTCAGCAGACTCATCACACCGTTGCCGTAGTTCGCGTCAATCAGCATCAGCCCGTCCGCCGGCTCCAGAGACCTGGTCAGGGTACATTTATAAATCATTTCCTCGCCCTGATAAATCTGCGCGCCGTTTTCCGCAATGCTCTGGTAAGCGGTCATCAGCGTCGCGCCGCCGCTGTGCCCCATCAGGATAATTTTTTCAATATCCGGGTTCCTGCGCAGATAGCGGACGCTTTCATCCAGCATCTCCAGCTTCCGGTCGATCTCTCCGCCCTCTCTGGATTCACACGCCAGGACATGGTATCCGCGCGCGGCAAGCGCGGGCCCCATCTTATAACCCATATAATTCTGATCGCAATGCATGATCACCACCGCGATCTGGCTGGTCTCCATCGGGTTGACCGGCTGATATTCCATCGCGTGGGTGCGCGACCGGTCATTTACAATCAGAGTCTCCTGAATCGTCTTATAAGACTCCGCCTCGACTTCTCCGTTATGTCCGATTCTTACAATCATACATACTCTCCCGGTTCTTTTATATAAATACAGTAATTGTTCAGAACAGCACGTCAGCATCTGTGTTTTGTGCTGATCTGCACCAGGCTATTTTTCGTTTTAGCACTGGTCTGCGCATGACGGTTTTTCGTTTTAACGCTGATCTGCACATGGCGTTTTTTCGTTTCTGCATCGATCCATGCAATACAATTTTTCGTTTCAGCACTGTTCTGAACGGTTATCAGATATTATAACATAACACAGTGAGAATTCACTGCTTTTTTTACTTTTCTCTGGCTCAGCGGCTTTTCTCCATCTCCGGCAGATATTTTTCCACATCCAGCAGCAAAATGCAGATCAGCAGAACTGCGCAGACAGCCGCATCCACCCAGATATAACTGATTTTCAGCGCTGTCATGACCGCTGCGGACTGGGTTTCCAGGGTCGCATCATATCCGGCCGCCGCGAGTACCCACATCACGCTCGCGCCGCCAATGCCCATGCCGATTTTCTGGCCCATGGACTGGGATGAAGACATCAGGCCCTCCGCGTGAATGCCGGATTTCCATTCCACATAATTCGCCGAATCTGCGATAAACGCGTAGATGCCCGCGAACATCGGTCCTCCTGCAAAGTTGCGCAGGAACGCGCATCCTAAGAGCAGCCCTTTGCTGGTCGGCGCAATATTAATCAGAAGAAAGCTCAGAATCAGTCCGATGGAGCACACCGACATAAAGGTTCTCTTGGAAAAACGCTTCGTGAGGTATGGCGTCACCGCCAGCATAATAATACTCGGAGCCACGCCGAGGCCCAGCAGTGTAGCCGTATACATCGCATCGTCCAGAATCCAGGTGCAGTAATAAATTGTGCAGGAAGCCGCGTTCGCATTGTAGACCAGCGTGCAGATACCGAATACCAGGCAGCACCAGAAGTATTTGCACTTCAATACCGCCTTGAACTGATCCGCCAGCGGAGGCGCCTGCTGTGCGGATTTTCCTGCGTTTGCCGGTCCTTCTTCCGCATCCATGTCTACGGTTTCACGGCACACCAGTGCCTCAATGAGAATCAGGCCGCCCGCAACAAAGCCAACGATTACGCTGGTGTACCGCCAGCCAATGTTCAGATACAGCACGGTGATTCCGCTCGCCGCCGCGATCTGCGCAAGATTCTGCATAATGATCGCAACCGTAGAGGTGAGCGTGCGATCCTGTGAATCACGGGTCATCCGCGGCAACAGCGCCGTATGGGAGATTCCGTAAATCGTATACACAATCGCGTTCAGGAATATGTAGGTTACATATGCGTAAACCAGCTTCATATTGTCCGCCCAGCCAACCGGGACATTCAGAATCAGGATAATGCCGGCCAGCATCAGCGGCGCCGCCACATAAATCCAGGGGCGGGCCTTGCCCATTTTCGAATGGGTCCGGTCCACGATACTTCCCATTGCAAAATCACTCACGCCGTCAAACACGCGGGCTACGACCATCATAGTCGCAATCGCCAGCGGCGCGATCAGCGCGGTATCGGTAAAATATGCCGTGATAAAATTCGACATCAGCACACTCATAATATTTCCGCCGCTCATGCCGCAGCCATACGCCAGCTTTTGCGGAAGCGGTATTTTTTTGCTTTCGTTATTACTCATTTTCTTTTCCTTTCCTGTATTCTTTTTACTCTTACTCAAACAGTCATCCGACTCTCATCTCTGTGCGGAGCCCCGTCATGCTTTTCAAGATCGTCAGCTCTTATTCAAACGGGAATACGACTCCCGCCTGTGCGCGGAGCTCTGTCATGATTTTCGAGATTGTCAGTGTCTGCTCCCACGGAGCGTCGTCGGTCTGCGTTTTGCCCTCGCGGATAGCTTTTTCAAACTGAATCCACTCGTGTTCATAGCCTTTTGCGAACGGCACCTCCGAATTTACGATCAGAGGCGGAAGCTCGGGCACTTCGCGCACACTGCCGTCGAGATTGCGGATCTCGATCCGATCCGGATTGGAAACCACGTCCATGTAAATGCTCCCCTCGGTTCCGAAAATCTCGCAGTACTCTTCCCGCTCGTCGTCCGGCGTATTGATGGTAGAAACACACTCAATCTTAATTCCGCCCGGATAGGTCACGGTGTAATAATCTCTGGCGTCGACGCCGGTCTCCAGCTTTTCGAAATGGCCCTCCACCGATTCGTAATTCGTTCCAAAATGGCAGGTCATGCGGCTTAAAATGTACGGTCCCATATCCAGGAGAGAACCGCCGCCGGTCTCCAGCTTCTTCACGCGCTCGAGGAACATCACATTTCCTCTGCTAATGATTTTCGCGCCCGTCAGTTTTCCGATCTTGCCGTCCTTGATGATGTGGTCAATGATATGGCGGGACGGAAGGAATGCCGGCCACAGAGCCTCCGACAAAAATACGCCCTTTTCCTTCGCCTTATCAATCATGATCTTCGCCTGCTCGTAATTCACCGCGAACGGCTTCTCCACGACCACGTTTTTGCCGTGCTCCAGCGCCTTCAGACACATGTCCATATGTACATGATTCGGCACGGCGATGTACACCACATCAATTGCCTCATCACTCATCAGCTCCTCGTAATTGTTGTAAACCTTTTTCCAGCCATACTTTTCCGCAAACGGACGGCAGGCGTCCGCAGACATCCCGGCCACGCCGTATTTTACGATCTGTTCATTATTCAGCTGCCCCAGAATATCCGAAATCCAGCTGGCAATCGTGCCAGCGCCGCATACTCCTATATTCATAGCAAATTCTTCTCCTTCCCATTTCTTTTTATCATTCGAGTCACTTTGTATCTATTGCAAACCACCGTGATTATTTAAAACTGCAGCAATTGAGAACGACGTTTTTATATCACGTGATTCTCTGTCATGCATTGCAATTATATCCGCTGATTTGCAGCAGGATGCTGACATCCTGCATCTGAGTCCGACCAGGTGCATAAGAACGATTCCCTGTGCATTTTGGTTAAATTCTGTTCCCGGCCTGGTCGGGTCAGATTTTACCAGTCCTTCTTTCTCAATGTCGTCGGGTCAAAATGCGCGGTATCTTTTGTGCAGGTTCGCGCCATCACGCACGCGAGCTCTGCGGTCAGCTCCCGCAGTCTGCGCTCCACGCCGGCCGCGCCCTCTTTCATGTACGGCTTCACCAGGTTCCGCGCGACACACACACGGTCCGCGCCGAGCGCCAGCGCTTTATATGCGTCAATCCCGCTTGTGATGCCGCAGTCCACAAAAATCTTTACCCGGTCTCCCACCGCCTGTTTGATCTCCGGCAGCACATAGAGCGGCGGCACTGCATCCGGAATCTCACCCTTGTGATGGGAAAGCAGAATGGCCGCCACGCCCGCGTCCGCGCATTTCACCGCGTCCTGCACCGACAGCACGCCCTTCGCGATAAACGGAAGCTTCGTGGATTTCACGTACATCGCGATCTCCTCCGTCGTCTTCGGGCAGAGCTGGCCGTAGTCCGGCGTCGCATGGTACAGCGTCCCATCCGGCGCAATGCCATGATCGATATCCATCGCCACGGCAAAGCAGCCGCATTCCTCATCGTGACGAATCTCCGACAGAACCGCCTCATTGTCCCGCTGCATCTTCACAATGCGGATACACTTCGCGCCGGTCGCCACCAGCTCGTCCACCTCCTGATTGGAGATGTAGCCAAAGAGCGTCGGCGTGTTCATGGCAAGCGCCCCTTTGGCAATTTCCGTCATGCCGTTTTTGTGAAGCAGCGGCGCGATGGCTGAAAGCCCGCCCACCATGATCGGTGTGTCAAACGTTTCCCCCCACAGTTCCACATGCGTATCCGCCGTCCAGGAATCCAGATAGCGGTACTCGATCATGTAGCTGTCATAGCACTCCCTCGTAATTTTGTTGGAATCATCCTTTTCTGATTTCAGCGAATACGGCGTGTAGCCGAACTGCAGCCCGTCCGCCCGCTTCGGACTGTCCGGCCCGCCAAAATACCGGTCCTCGCTATAATCATCCGGTCTCTTTTCCTGCATAAAATACCTCCTCCTTTTTCTGCTTCATGCCCGGCATCGCTCTTCAACGCCGGACGCAAACATGTTCCGATTCAAAAAACGAATCGAGAACGGATCCGCACCCATTGTGCCAGGCACAATCTCCAAATGGCACGGTTCTTTCTTCTTCTGTCATTCTCTTCTCTGCTAATTTTATTGTACCTCTGATTATCATCTGAGATTAAATCACAAAGCAAAAGGAATGCTTCAAAAAATGAATCGTCATTTTGAATGCTTTTTATGAAAAAAGCTGCCGATTTTGGTTATTATCGCCAAAACCGGCAGCTTTCTTATTCATGGGAATCAAAGCAGGATCAGGGTGCGTCAAAAAACTGGTTCACATCCTTATTCCGCACCCGCCATCGCTTCGCGAAGTTCACAAAGTCCTGCGCCGGCTGCGAGAGCCGAACCTCACTGCGGTAGCACATACAGACCCGGTACTGCATCCGCGGCTCCAGCCGGATGACCTTCAGCTCCGGATAGGTCGGCGTGGCGTCCGCATTCCCGTGGATCAGCGTGATCCCGATTTTTTCCTTCACGAGGCGCATCAGATCCGTCCCGACCGGGACCGACACCGAAGCCTTCCGGATAAATCCCATCATCCGGTACCGCTCCAGAAACGCGTCCTCAAACACAACGTCCTCGCACAGAGAGACAAATTTTTCATCCCTCAGCTCCTCCAGGCGAACCGATTCCCGATCGGCCAGCGGATGCCCCTCATACAGCACCGCCAGCACTTCTTCATTATAAAACGGGATCGAAGTCAGACCCTCATGCGTTGAGGTCATCGTTGATAGGAAGGCCACCTCAATCCGGCCATCCCGCAGATCGGATTCCATGTCCTCGCTCTTCCGAAAATCAACCACATAGTCCGGATATGCCTTTTTGAAGGCAATGATCAGATCCACGATTTTCCCCTCGGACGCAAGCCGGATCGTATCCGAGGATTCCTGCTCCGGATGAAGCTCGCGATAGCACTGTGACTGAACCAGCGCCATTTTCTGCGCGTAAGGCAGAAAGATTTTCCCATTGGCGTTCAGGGTAAAGCTCCGGCGGGTCCGGTCAAACAGCGGCACCCCGAACTCCTCCTCCAGCGCCTGAATGTGCCGCACCAGGGAAGACTGCGAAATAAACAGCTTTTCAGCCGCCGCATAAGAGCTTCCCGTCTTTGCGAGCATCAAAAATTCCTGAATGCTTTTTGTTTCCATAGGTAATCCCCCCATTTTATCCGACAGGAACGTTCATAACCCTTTCCTGCTGCAGAACAAAAGAATGCTTCGTTCACACCCGCTATTTTTATGATTCTTCAGGAAGCATCCTTTTGGAAAAACCGCCCGGCCTACCGTAACAGCCGGGCGGTTTTTCTATCTGTGTCTGTGTTTAAAAACATCATAATCAGAACAACAGGCACTCACAACACCGATCCGTCTTATTCGATGCTGTTCTATTAAAAATTACATCAGCCCAGCGCGTTCTCTGCCGCGTATTTTCCGGAGAGACGGCCAAACACAAATGCGTCTCCGGTACCGGAACCGTCTACACGATAGTTTCCGTGGAATCCGCCGGTCACCTCGCCTGCAGCGTACAGGCCTTCGATCGCGTCGCCGTTCGTATCAACAACCTGCGTGTATTCGTTAATGAGAATTCCGCCCATGAAGTAGTGTGCGCCCACGCCGAAGTTGTAGCCGTAGAGTTTGCCTTCCAGCTTGTTCAGATTCTCCTCACGGCCGAACAGGCTGTCCTCGCCCGCCTCGCAGTCCGCATTCCACTGGTCGATCGTTGCCTGCAGCGTTTCCGCATCCAGGCCAAGATTTTCCGCCAGCTCTTCTACCGTATCGCCGGATACGATATATCCCAGTTCTACCAGACCTTCAAGCGTCTCATTCAGGTTCTCTTCCGTAAAGATGCAATAAGCCATGCCGTCCGGCTGCTCCAGAATCGCGTCGGAAATCTCAAATGCTTCCGCAGCGAAGCGCTCCGCATTCTCGTTGACGAAAATCGCATCTGGGTTAAACCCGCCCGGCATATTCATCGGAGTCAGCAGACCATAGCCCACGATGACATGCGGGAACAACTGGATATCCTCCAGGTTGACGGTGTCCGCGCCCAGCTCCTGCGCCATCAGCAGGCCGTCGCCGGTCGTCGGAGCAATCTCATCCGTAATCGCATTTGCCAGATCCGGGCGGATCTCCGCGAGCAGCTCACTGTTCTGCCCGAAGCCGCCGGTCGCCAGAATTACCGAAGTTCCGGTAAACGTCACTTCATTTCCGTCCGCGTCCTCGCAGACAACACCGACCACGGTACCGTCGTCATCCGTCACAAGCGACGTGGCCGTTGTGTTCAGATACAGCGTAATATCTGTCGAATCCAGCGAATTGTTCAGCGCATTGACCAGCGTTGTGCTGGTTTTGCCGTCCGCAGTCGCCATCAGCATATAGTCGTTGTTGCCGCCCTCCGCGGTAAACTCCACGCCCAGCGAAGCCAGCCAGTCAATCGTCTCGCCGCTGTTTTCCGCAAACGCCGTCACCAGCTCCTCGATCGCGTCGTCATTATTCATCTGCATTTCAATCAGACCCTCTACCGTCAGCTCAAGCCCCAGATCCTCCTGCACCTGAGAGCCTGCCGCATTGATTCCCATCGTCGCGCAGAGCGTATTGCCGCCGACGTTCGACGATTTTTCGATCAGGATCACAGAAGCGCCGTTCTCATCCGCAGTCTTTGCCGCAGAAAGACCTGCGCCGCCCGCGCCGACTACGATGACGTCCGCCTCCGTCACCGGATACGCCTCTTCCTCCGAAGCCGCGATCTCGCGTCCGGCCAGCTCATCAAGATCTCCGCCTGCCTGCTCCACGCAGCTTTCCAGCGCCGCGATATAAGCAGTCGTGGAAATCGTCGCTCCTGACACCGTATCGATCGCCAGCGACTGGTTCGCGAGCACCGTCTCTGTCAGCGAATCCATCGCCGCCGCGCCGACCGTGTCCGTCTCCTGGCTGTCCACCTGAATGTCCGTGATCTCGCTCTCACTGAACGTCACCGTGAGCGTAATGTCGCCATTGATGCCCGTCTCCGTCGCTGTGTAGGTCCCAGGATTCGAGAACACCGCCTCCTCCGCCTGCACCAGCGCCATCGGCATCGACAGCGTCAGCGCCATACCCAGCAGCCATGCTAATGCTTTCCGTTTCATGAATCTTCCTCCTTCATTTTTATGCTTTGCTTCTGTCCATGCGGCACTCATCCGGTACCGCCAGCCCGCGCGAAATTCTACCTTCATTCTGACCGTTGCACCATACCTAACTGCATTCCGGCCGTTACACCATACCTAACTGCATTCTGACCGTTGCACCATAAGCAGGCAGCAAATATTTCATCGCAGTCCGCGGCAAAAATATTTCACCGTTCATGAACAGATAATTCGGTAACTTCATTATAAAAAATATGTGTTTGAAAAGGAATGAGAATAATGTTACTATAGCGGTACAAAATGGTTACCGGACACAGAACGGAGGAATATAGATATGACGAGCAGGCAGCTTCAGCTATTTCTGTCAATTGCCGATCTGGGAAGCTTTTCCCGGGCGGAAAAAACCGAGTACATCTCCAAGCAGGCCATCCTCCGGCAGATGAATTCCCTGGAGGACGAGGTCGGCGAAAAGCTTTTTTGGCGCACGGCTGGCGGCATCGCCCTGACAGACGCCGGGCGGACCTTTTACGATGGGGCAAAGGAAATTCTGGATCTGGAAAAAGATGTGCTCGCGCGGTGCCGCAATGCCGGACCCGCGCAGGAGATCCTCCGCATCAGCCACGTCGAACACCAGGCGCTGCTCAATGAAGTTACGGAAGCATTTTCCGCCAAATATCCAGATATCCGGATTCAGCGCGTCGTGCATCCGAATCACAGCGGCGAATTTCGCGTGGAACAGGGGATTGCAGATGTGGGAGAGACCTTTTATATGCCGGAGGCCGCATCCGCTCCCTTTTCCTACACACGGCTTGCCGACATGCCGTATCTGGCTGCCATGGCCCACCAGCATCCCCTGGCCGCGTGCGGCCAGGTATCCCTTGCGGAGCTTACGGCTTATCCTGTCATTATCTATGAGCAGATGATCAATAAAGAATATCTGCAGCAATTAAAAGAGACGTTTTCCGCTCACCCGGCAGGCGGCTCCCTCGACATCCGCCGTGACGTAGACGCGCAGGTCGCGGCTGCCTTTGAGTGCGCGGAAACGAATGCCATTCTGCTCACCGCGAACTGTTTTGTGCGTACCATTCCCGAGCTGACGACGGTTCCGCTCTCTGAAGGCTGGCGCCAGGAATACGGCATCATCTACCGCCCGAACCCCTCCCGCACTGTGCGGAAGTATATAGATCTTGCGGTGGCCATATATTCATCACACCACTCCTGACAGACTGAACATATCGAGGTTATTTCGAAGAAAAAAGTAGAGGAATTTTTGAAGAGGGATGACATCGACAAAATTTTCCGCAGGAATCTCGAAAATCACCTGCTGATATCCTAATTCATAAATCTTCCCGGTTCAGACACATAACTGACAAGTCTGCATGGGCTATTTACATTTCCACCTTTTACCGCTCCGTTTCCATGGTCAATTCCAAAAATTTGAGCTGTCATCATCAATTCCTCCTTGTGCTATCTGGTAAATTCTCTGCTGACACTTATGTGCTACTTAACAGCCAATCCAAAACCCGACCAGCTTTTAAAATTATCCGAAGCACTTGGTATCAGTATCAATGTGTTTCTTGATTTTGATATACGCACCGTATCCGATCTTCTCTCTCTGATATTCAGGATGAACGAGCAGATTGATATGAAAATTACGGCGGACAAGGATAATGATGGGAACTATAAACCGGAAACCGTGCAGCTTGCTTTTTCCAGTGATGAAGTAAATGCCAAACTGTGTGCATATCTTGCTGCCATAGAAAAAAAAGAAGAACTGGAAGCATCACAATCCACGCTTTCAGCCCAAACGTATGCCCAAAAACTGGAAAGCATCACCAGACAGATTGCTGATCTGACGAATTTATTGTTAGATGACAATACAGACATTTCAAAAAATACAGAATTTCTCGCAGATTCCGAGGTAAAGGATTCGCCCGCAACCAAAAAAGAAAATGCGCCGGATACGGCTTCCAACGCATTTTTGTTTGCGACCAATTCTGATCTGCAGGATTTATTTTTCGATTGTACACCGGATGAAGCCGCACTGTTGATTGAAAATGCAAAGCTACTGAAAGAGTATATACGAAAACTTCAAATGGCGGAGTAGCATTCTGCTACCCGCCATTAAATAATTACATGCACACCCATATTAGCTAAAATTCAAATTCTTCATACATTCATAACTATCACACATTTTTTCTCTCATAAATATGTGATTACATCACGAAATACATCCCATATTTTTTTAATTTGTCAAATATTTCTGGCCACTGACTTTCGTACTCTTCCAATTCAGCTCTTGCTTCTTCCATATATCCAATCATAAACGGAACTTCCTCGGCGGTATCCGGATGGCAATACTTTTTAATATGAAGAGCATCTTCTATTTTCTGTTCGGTAGTACGTTCGTCTTCCTTCCAGTCAATGTAAAATGATGCTTCAAAAGAATAGACCATATCCAATCTTCTTCTCCAAACTTCTTTATAAATCTGCTCATCAACTTTGTAATGATCAGCAGTCCAAAGCGGATGCTCCTTATCAACTGAATGTGCCATATGATACAAGTGATATTGGGCATGATTTAACAGGCAAAATACTCGAAACTGATAAATTGGATGCGTTAAACCTTTATTAGCACGAAAATTTTCAATCGTTTGGACTGTCCAAATTCTTTCTTCTTCTCGATATCCCCAACTTAATGACAGGTAAGCTGAGAATATCCGAATACTCCATAAATATATTAGCCTTTTCTTTGTATAAGCCAACACAGGCGAATGTGGATTTCCATCTATGGTATCATAAAGTAATTCATTTATCAGCCACTTCACTGCAGTAGAATCTGCCTGAATCTCACAATTCATCACCACATTTCGTTCAAAAGAATATTCCGGTTCGTTAATTCTAAGATTCCAATGGCCTCTGGCCACATGAGCTGTTTCGTGAGCCAATATCATTTCATCAGTACGATGAATGGTTTGGCTTCACCGATTTGGAAGTCCGGGAAATGCTGGACTACTACGGATTAAGTGAATATTATGACATCACGAAAGAATGGTACGATGTCTACCGCTTCGGTGCAGTGAATGTTTACTGCCCGTGGGATGTCATTAACTGGTGTGAGCAGCTGCGCCGCAGTCAGAATCATACACCGCAGAATTTCTGGGCAAACTCCAGCAACAACGATATGGTTCTTCGTTTTGTAGAGATGGCTGACGATACCACAAGAGCGGAGTTAAAAGATCTGTCTGAAGGAAAGAGCGTTGATAAAAATATTCAGATGGAGCTTACCTATGCTGATATTGATCAGAGCATTGACAACCTTTGGAGTGTCCTGTTCACGACAGGCTATTTAACTTATTATGGACGGAATGAAGATGGATCGTGGCAGCTGATCATTCCAAACCGGGAGATCCACGACCTTTTCGACCGGCAGATTAAGAGCTGGTTTTATACCCGTATAGAGGGCGGTATGGAATCTTTATTTAAAGCATTCGACGACCATAACATTGAACAAATCGAAACTTGCCTGAATGAGTGTATGGTTGACTCCATCATGTTCAAGGAAAGCCCGCCATTAAAGTTTGCCTACGGCATCTATCCCATCCAGCGGGTGGGATGCCGCCCGGCGAGGGAAGAGCGGGCATATTATAGAAGTATCTCGAACTCATCCTTGACCTTAAGAGAGCCTTCTCTCACCAGCTTCCCAACCAAAGCGTTGCCGCTGGTGTTCATCCAGTACGGCTTCAGACACTTTTCACTCAGGAAATTCAGGATGGACCACGGGTTATAAATCTCCTTCCGGCTGCCAAACTGAAATCCGTCATACCAGTACTTTACTTCGCCTTTTCTTTCGCTCAGGTCATAGTCCTCCAGTGCCGCAAACACTTCCTTCTCTGTAAAGCCGAAGCACGTCTGGTACATGTCCACAGTAGTCGTCACCACGCGCGGATTGTTGAGATCCGAAAAAATAGACTCCTGCGTGATTCTAGTAATTCCGGTCATCAATCCCCAATCCAGATACGGATTATCCTTAAAAGCAGCGTGGAACATCCGCCGCGTGTATTCAATTGCCTCTTCAGCGCCGCCCAAACGCGAAGCGTTTCCTTCATTGGCGGCGCGTTCTGCCGCCGAGCTTTGGCGAGGGGGCGTTTCCATCCAGTATCCCGCTGTGTAAGCCTCCAGCATCGGTGTGTCGTATTCATCAATCAGAATGATCACTTTCTCGCCAAAATGTTCATACATACACCGGGACAGGAATCGGAAAGCGTGCATGCACTCTTCATCCCCAGCCTTCCTCTGCGAAATAGACAGAAAATCTTCTTTCTCCGATTCCGAAAGCTTCTCCGATTTCAGCAAATAGGAGTGCCTGTCAAACAGCTCGGCCAGCAGCATCCGAATGACCGATTTCATGCTTTCATAGCTCTTCTGCTTTACATTCGCAAGACTGAAATTGATGACCGGGAATTTCCCCTGAAGGTCACGAAATTTCTCATCCTCCCACACAGAAAGCCCTTCAAACAAATACGAACCGTCCGCATACTGATTCGAGAAAAAGGTCTCCACCATGCTCAATGTCAGTGTCTTCCCAAACCGTCTCGGTCTGGTGATGAGGGTGACCTGATCCGCGCTGTTGTACCAGTCTTTGATAAAATACGTTTTGTCTACATAAAACACATTTCTGGATATGATATCGGAAAAATCAGTAATCCCCAGTGCAACCGTTTTTCTAACACGTTCCAAGGCAAATCCCCCTCTCATTCTCAGCCGCTTTCAACGCAGCGGACAGATGCGTCTTCTGTCTCACTGCTCCGGCGTTTTTTTCATTATAACTGTCCAAAAGTGATTTGCCCACGATTTCTTAATGTTATCCATTTCACGGATTGTTTCATTTCTACTTGATATTTTTTCATCGCTAATGATACAATCGTTTTTAGTTGAAACAATTTTATTCCCATCTGTTGAAATCAATGCGGGGAAAAATTTAAAAGCCATAAGCCAGAAAACCGACTCCACACCAGAAAGATACATGAATATGGAACGAACAATTACCTGCACAATCAAAGAGGAGGACGCCGGAATACGCGTCGAACAGTTTCTCCGCCGCAAATCTTATTCCACGAAAAGTCTGGCACAGCTGAAAGCAGGAAGCAGCAGCACCCGGATCAATGGGAAGGACTGCCGTCTGATCGATCGCCTCTCCATTGGAGATCTGCTGGAAGTCCATATATCGGAAGTTGCCTGTTCCGAAAAAATCCCGGCAACGGCTCTCCCGCTTTCCATCGTATACGAAGACGAAGACATCCTGGTAGTCGATAAGCCTGCCGGGCTTCCCATGCATCCGTCTAAGGACAACTACTATTATTCCCTGGCAAATGCAGTCATGTACTATTACAGGAACTGCAATGGCTTTATTTTCCGCTGCACCAGCCGGCTCGACCGGGATACTTCAGGCCTGACCGTGATTGCAAAACATTTCGTCAGCGCAGGTATTTTAAGTTCTATGGTAAAGGAATGTGGCATTTCCGGGCTTTTCATGGAGCGCGAATACACTGCCATCGTCTGTGGTGCAGGAATTCCTGCATCCGGCGCCATCGATGCACCGCTTTCGCGCAAGCATACCTGCACCAGGAACTCTTCCTGGCCAGACGCACAAACCGGCTGTCCATTACCCGAACGGTCTATCGAGCGCTGCGTTGATTTTGAAAACGGGGAACGAGCCGTCACACATTACCGGACATTGGAGAGAAACGACAGCTACAGTTTCGTCTCGATTCTTCTGGAAACCGGGCGAACCCACCAGATCCGCGTACATATGGCCCATCTGGGCTATCCGCTTGCAGGTGATTATCTGTACAATCCAGCGAGCAGGCGCGCTGCCGCGCAGATGTATTTTGAGTTGCCTGCTGCGCAGATTTCAGGATTCCAGGACAGACAAACGTCCGTAAAAATCCCCTGTATCAGCGTACCAGCGAGTATCAATGGAATTTCCCGTCAGGCACTTCATGCCAGCCGATTGAAGTTTACTCACCCAATATCCGGTAAAATCATGGAATTTTCATCCCCGCTGCCGGAGGATATGCAGGCATTCGGATTCAGCCGGGTACGTGTTTCATAATAACAAGTTTCCTTTATGAATCATGAGGCGGACGTCTCCCCGGATCTTGCGGCTTTCTGGGCGGCATTGGCGGAGGCGGACATTGCGGCGCTCCATGTGGATGCCGGGGATGTTTTGGACGCGCGGCATACGTGCCAATCACTATGCCGGTCATAAGACTCGCAATGGCTCCGAGCACCAGTTCTCTCTTCGTCACGGCCGCAGAACCCCCTAAATATTCCAGAATATTACTCATACTGTTACACTCCTTTCTGCTCACAAACGAGCGGTTCTGATCTGATACATAACATCATCTGCTCCATTCTCATTACAGCATCTGCTGCCAGGGTTCCGTTTTTTCACAAATAAAATTACTGCCAAATGTCCCTGCTGTTTCCTGCTGTTTCCTGCTGTCTCAATTTAGCCAATGCTTCTTCCTGTGCCTCAATTACACGATCACACCAGCTGTCAAACTCCGGATCGGGTACCTGGCATTCCGGATGAGAGCGTATATGATCAAGTGCGCGGCGCACGCCCTGATCGAAACGAACAACAGGTTTGAAATCCGGTACCAGCCGTTTCAGTTTCGCATTATCAAAGAAAACCGTGTTGGACTTATCTCCCCACAGATTTCCACGCAAATCCCATTTCTCTGGTGAACAGGAAATCAGGAAATCTGAAGAGACGTAATATGGCCTGAATTCCACGCCAAGCGCATCTGCTATTACTCGATGAATCTGGTTCCAGGTCAGCACTTCATCGCCAGTAATCTGCACTGCCTCCCCGATTGCATGAATATTTCCCATCAGTCCAATAAAGCCTTTCGCGAAATCATCATTCCATGTCACGGTCCACAAAGACGACCCGTCTCCCGGAATAATGACAGGTTTTCCCTCAAGCATCCGTTTTACCGCCTGCCAGGAACCTTTCGGGCCGTGGAGACACACCGGTATTTTTTCTTCATTGTAGGTATGACTTGGCCTTACGATCGTGATCGGAAAGCCTTCTTCCCTGTAATACCGCATCAACAATTCTTCGCCCCTGATTTTATCCCGCGAATACTGCCAGAATGGATTGGCAAGCGGCGTTCTCTCATCAATGCGAAAATCGGACAGCGGTTTCTGATACGCAGACGCAGAACTGATATAAATGAACTGCTTCGTTTTTCCGGCAAACAGCCTGTGGTCACGTTCCAGCTGCTCAGGAACAAACGCTATAAAATCTGCAACCACATCAAATGTCTGGCCGCCAAGTGCTCTGGCCACACTTATCTCATCGTTGATATCCGCGCAAATCAGATGCGCGCCTTCCGGCAGGTCGTCCATACGATTTCCCCGATTAATCAGCCAAAGCTCGTGTCCCTCAAGAAGCAACCGTCTCGAGATTGCCTTGCTGATCACCCCCGTGCCGCCAATCAATAAAGCCTTCATAAATCTGCTTCCCCCTTTCGGGCGCCTGTGTCTCCTTTTTTCCATAACACTCGCCCATTTTCTCCAATGATCCAAACAGGTTCTGCATTTCCATTTCTTTAAAATTATACCATTCTATTTTTTTACTTTCAATAGACATATACAGCCCGTCCGGTACATTTTTAACCAGAAATCTATATCGCGCAGTCAAATATCCGTGCAAGCTATGTCATAAAATGTCAGCAGGCTGACAGATTCCTTATGGCTACGGCTGCCTGGCTCGTTGCTTCGCAGGAATAAGAAATTGATGTTATTCATCACTTTGAATGTCTTTTCTCCTGAGCGAATCAGTAAGGACGATGACGACCTCTGGTATTATATTATTCCATATTATGAATCCGCAAAAATGACGGATTCCTATAAATAAGCGTTTTGAAATTATATCAGGATTTCTTGAGAATACTGCATTTCCCCTGGACTTTATCTGACAAGGGCAGAAGAGTCTAAATCAAATCGCAGTTCGTGCCGTCCGCATGCTTAAAATGCTTATTGAGTAGTTCAGGCAGCTCCTCCTGCAACAGGATTTCATACCGCGGAAGTACAACATGATTAGTCATGTTAAAAGAGAACATCCGTATCACAATGGAACAGGAAGTCAAAAGTACCATTCCATACCGTTAGTTCCGTAATGCAGGACACGCCTTGACAATATGTTTTCATCATCTGAGATTCCGTTCTGCATGCGTGCTGCCGCGAAAATATTCTGTGCCGCCCTGCGGTTGCCCATAAGATCTTTATCCCGTATCAAATAAACCGCATTCGTTTTGAACGGGAAAAGATAAAAATCTCACATCTCATCGCGAATGATGTTAAGGCAATGATCCGAAAGCATCAGACTACAACCATATTCTGGAAAAGCAGTCCTATCCGGCATGGTAATCTCATAAATCGCGGCCGTACTTCGTGAGACGGTTGTATTATATAAAAGAGATAACTTTATATGCGAAAACTTTTTAGCGATATTTTCCAAGGCCACATCTCTGAGCTGATCCACAGAAAGCTCGAACCATCTGATAATCATATTGAAGTTCATATAATCCCAAAAGTTTACAGGAAATAATTCAGACAAATCAATAATCCAAAACCATATAAAGCCATGTAAATAAAACGACGGACAGGTTTGCTGCAAACCATATATAGCGCGAATCTGCTCTTCATCTGCACCAAATAATTTCAGCGGATAACAATAAATGTGATCCCTGAGCACCGATAATTTTGCTGTCTGCATAAAAATAAGCAAATCCTGTTTCAACTCCGGAGAAATATGCTCTGGAATTTCTTTGCCACTTCTTCCACATAATATTCCGCTTCGTTTTTCATTTTGATTCACACTCACTTTTGTTTATCCTCCTCATCATTGACTTCAATCATTTTTATCCTGGTCTTAAATATCTCCATACCGACGTATATTCTGTTGTATCCGTTTCTATTTCATTCGCAGAAGTCTTTTTCAGCAATCTTTCATTCACAGTACTTAGTGTTCTTATAAATGAATGTCAGAGTGCATTCATATTCATCCGTTTCTGCCAGTTTTTCATACTGCACAGACACGGATTCAAGTTCAGCCATGCTGCTAATTAAAAAACCATTCATCCATTTCAGGGCATCGTCCAGCGCCTCGTGTCGTGTCCTGCCTCTTTCTACGCAAATCAGACCTTCTCTCATAGAATATTCCATGCGTTCACACCTCCTACTATTTTGTAATCCTCCGGAGCCAGCTTCTCTTCCAGCTGCTGCATCAGATCGCCCTGCTCCCGGATCGCATTAAAATACTCTGCATCCCGCGATACAATCTGCTCGGCCGGATACAGGGCTCCATTATAAAGTTTTTGCATAATTCCTGTCATTTCGTTCTCCTTTCTACTACTGTTTTCAGTTCATTGTTGGCATACCATAAGAAGCAAAAAAAGGATAGCATACATCCTGACAATAATCATTAGACGGTTGATACAACGCCCAGCGCCAATTTTTTTTTATTTTCGAGGTTGTCGAACATATTATAACCTGAAAGTCGGCTAATGCCAACTCAAAACAATGTCACTTAATAATGTAAAAGTA
>JAJQDT010000089.1 GCA_021202075.1 Lachnospiraceae bacterium
GTGGGTTTCATAACCCCATTGGTGCCTTTCGCAGAAAGGCGGACTATAAGTATGATTGACAACAAAAAAGTATTGTTTAGCGGGATGCAGGCGACGGGGAATCTGACCCTTGGCAATTATCTGGGCGCTTTGAAGAACTGGGTGAATTTAAGTGACGAGTATGAATGTTTTTATTCGGTCGTGGATATGCACTCAATCACGATTCGTCAGGATCCGGCGACGCTCCGCAAGCGTGCGCGTGCCCTGCTGACTTTATATATCGCGGCCGGTCTTGACCCGGAGAAGAATTGCATCTATTATCAGTCCCATGTGTCGGGACATGCCGAGCTGGCGTGGATTCTGAATTGCTTTACCTATATGGGCGAGCTGAACCGCATGACGCAGTTTAAAGATAAGGCGGCGAAGCACGCAGACAATATCAACGCCGGTCTTTTTACCTATCCGGTGCTGATGGCGGCGGATATTCTGCTGTACCAGGCGGATGTGGTGCCGGTGGGCATCGATCAGATGCAGCATCTGGAGATTACGAGAGATATCGCGCAGCGGTTTAACGGCCTCTATGGCGATGTATTTACGATTCCGGAAGCCTACATTGGCAAGGTTGGCGCGAAAATCATGAGCCTGCAGGATCCGTCGAAGAAGATGAGCAAGTCTGACGAGAATCCGAATGCCAGTATCTATCTGATGGATGATCCGGATACGATCCGCCGGAAGTGTAAACGCGCGGTGACGGACTCCCTTGGCGAATTCCGGTACAGTGAGGAGCAGCCGGGGCTGCACAATCTGATCGACATTTTCTGCGCATGTACGAACCGGACGCCGGACGATGTGGTGAAGGAATTTGCGGACGGCGGTTACGGTCAGTTCAAGGAAGCGGTCGGAGAAGCTGTAGTAGCCGTGCTGGATCCACTCCAGAAACGTGTGGCGGAGCTTGAAAAAGACAAGCCGTACATTGACGGTGTGATTAAGAATAATGCGGAGAAGGCCAATTATTATGCACAGAAAACGCTCCGCAAGGTGCAGAAGAAGGTCGGATTCCCGGAGAAAATCCGGTAACTCTGAAAACATTTTTTGTTTGTTAGAAGAGGATGCTTCTGAATTGACTCCTGAATTGATTCAAACGAGTTCAGAGTGCTTTTGAAAGAAGCAGAATATTAAATGAGCGCTGCAGACGGAACTATTTTTAAGTCCGCATCAGCGCTCATTTTTTAGGTAAAGTGACTGATCAGAGTACTATGCCTGATTATCTTTTTGATTTGCACATTGAGACATATCATTTAAGCCTGCGCTATATGCAAGGCGAGTTCTCGCTCTCAATTTGCTTTGCAGAACGGAACATGGATAGCATATCCTCCGGCATTTCACTCACAAATTCGAGTGTCTCTCCGGTGATCGGATGCTGGAAGGAAATGCGGTGAGAATGCAGCATCTGCCGCGGTGTGAGAGCGCAGACGGAATTCGGATTGTAAAGGAAATCTCCGGGCAGAGGATGTCCGATGGATTTCATGTGGACGCGGATCTGGTGTGTCCGCCCGGTCTCCAGCCGGATAGCTGCGAGAGAGAAGTACATAGTCCCTGCAGCCGCAGAATTTCCTGCAGCAGAAGATTGCCTGGAGGCTGAATCTGCGTAAACCGGATTGATAGAAGGTTGCCAGGAAGCCGAATCTGCTGGAACCAGATTGATAGAAGATTGCCGGAATGCCAGATCTGCGAATTCAGGATTCGCAGAATATCGCTGGGATGTGACAACGGCAGGAGCAGGATCTACAGGATATTGGTACATAAAAGAACTTAATCTTCGATAGTGGGTTATAGCTCTTTCTCCATGTTCCTCATCAACACAGCGCATCAGCGGCGAGCCATCCTGGCGCGCGATGGGCGCGTCGATGGTTCCTTCCTCCGGGAGGATGCCTTCGGTGATGGCGAGATATTCCCGGTGAATCTGCCGTTTTGCAGCCATATTGGATAGAATTGCGCCGCTTAAGCTGTTTTTAGCGATGAGTACCAGTCCGGTCGTGTCGCGGTCCAGGCGCGTGATACAGCGAAACGCAAAGGGAATATTCCTGCTGCTGTAATAGTACATCACCGCGTTTGCCAGTGTGTTTTCATAATTGCCTGCGGAGGGATGAACTGGCATATTGCAGGGCTTGTCTGCGATCAGAATATCCTCGTCCTCATAAACGATCTGGAGAGGAAGCGGAACCGGCAGAATCTGTTCGGACGGTTCGGTCTCTTCCAGACGAATCGTTACCAGATCTCCTGTACGGACGGGCTGGTTGGCGTAGGCCCATTCACCATTGCGCAGGATGCCATGATCCGTGCGCTTCAGCTGGGTGAGAACATGATGGGAACAGCCTTTTGCGCGGAGAAAAGCTTCTATGGTCTGCTGGTATGCTGCATGACCAGTATTGCAGTGAATGGCAGTGCTGCGTCGGCTGTCGGTGCTTTGAACGACAGCGGTTTCGAAAGGCGGTACACGCCATGAGAGAATTCTCGTGCTGCTTTGCTCCATGGGATACCGCCTCCGTTTCTCTTATAATCCTGACCTGGGCAAGCCGGACCCCAAATGTGTCCTTTTACGCAAGAATCGGCTCTTAAGGTTTTAAAATCTGTTATGAAATAACGATTTATTATGAATCATTCAACCGTCTCTCAAACCTGCAAAAGAGGAAAAGACCGGTTCAGGCCTGATTTACCAGAACCTTTTCAATTTCGCAGATATACAGGGTGTGGTAGTCCTTTTCCGGATACCAGTTTTTATCTACCGTCTTATCCAGAATACAGTCCGGGTCATATGGCTGTGCGAAGAGCTTCCGGCAGATCATGGCAATCCGTGCTTCCTCAAAATATGGCGTATCGCCGTCACGGATGACAGAAAGACCAACCTTCGCGATTTTATCCTCGTCGCGCCCGGAAACGCTGCCGAGGTAGCCGTATTGCTTTTTGTATCCGTCAGGCAGCACAGATATGGATAACGTATCGGAGCTGTCGATAAATTCCTTTGTATAGCGCTGCGGGCGGATGACCAGAAACGCGACGTCCTTTCCCCACATTACGCCCAGACCGCCCCAGGACGCGGTCATTGTATTACAGGAGCCGTCCGGCTTCCCCGCTGTGACCAGCAGCCATTGTTTTCCAATCAGGTCAAATGCATTTTCTTTTAAATCGGCAGTCTTAATTTCCTGAAACATATCCAAAAGGCCTCCTTAATTGATGAAATTTTTGTATCATTTTAGCGCAATTCGGACAGTCTTGCAATCTGTTTTTACTTGCAATCCTTTTTAGATGTGTTAGAATACTAAGCAGAGACAGGATGCATAAGTAATTCCAGGCACAAGGAGGAGCTCCCAAATGGCTGAACAGGAAAAATATGTGGCATACGTTGGCACTTACACACACGGAAGCAGCATCGGCATTCATATTTACGATCTGGATGTGGAGGCCGGGTATATGACAGAGCGGGAGGTCATTCCGGTCAACAATGCTTCACACATGACAAAATCATACAATGGCAAGTATCTGTACTCGATTGCGGATGAGGGCGTAGAGGTGCTGAAAATTCTGCCGGACGGCGGTCTCTCCTCGATCAATAAGGTCGGCATTGACGGGATGCGAGGCTGTTATCTTTCTACGGATCAGAGCGGCCGTTTCCTGTTTGTGGGCGGTTATCACGATGCCAAGGTTACGGTTGTGCACACGCACAAGACCGGCAGACTTGGCTCAGTCATGGACGGGGTATTCCACAAAGGGCTGGGGCTTGGAAGCGTGGCGGGACGCAATTTTCTTCCGCATGTGACGTGCGTGATTCCGACTCCGGATGGCAAGTATCTCTGTGCAGTGGACAATGGCATTGACCAGGTCAAGATTTATGATGTAAATGCGAAGACCGGCAAGCTGAAGCTGTTTGACATTCTCCGGTGCAAGCTTGATTCCGGCCCGCGTCTTCTGACATTCAGTAAAGACGGAAAATATGCATATATCAATTGCGATATGACGAATGAGATTTGTGTGTACCGCTATGACGGTTCCGGAAAATCTCCGGAGTTCGAGCTGATTCAGACCGTCTCGTGCCTGCGGGATACGACCTCGCGGGGCAGTGCCAGCTGTGGGATGAAGATTGCTCCGAGCGGGAAATACCTTTATACGTCCAATGCCGGAGAAAATACCTGTGCAGTTTTTTCCATTGATCAGGAGACCGGGCAGCTCACCATGCTCTGCTGCCTGCCGATCAGCGGCGAATACCCGAAGGATATTGACGTGTTCCCGGGGGAGCGGACGCTGGTCGTGCTGAATCATGAGACCAATGAGATTCGCTTTTTTACCATTGACTACGAGAAAAAGCTGCTCGTCATGAAGGGGCGTCCGCTGCAGATCGATACGCCGAACTGCATTTTGATTTCGAAGGTTGAATAATATGCCGCAGACTGGAACTGTCGGCTGACGGGATATAGAATCATGAACACCTGACAAGAAAGACTTCCACATATCGGATTGAAGTTCCGGTGCGTGGAAGTCTTTTGGTTAAAGGAACGAAATGGAGAGCGCATGATGTTCATGGGAAGATAAAACACGCGGTCAGCCCCAGATTTTCTTTATATAGCTCATCTGTGAGGTCATCGCAAGCAGCAGATGGTCGGCAAGCGTGATGGCTGTCATGGCCTCGACGACCGGTACGGCTCTGGCGACTACGATCGGGTCATGTCGGCCGTGGATGGTCTCTACATGGCAGGCTCCGTCCTTTCCGAGCATGCTCTGCGGCTGCGCGATGGAAGGGGTGGGCTTGAATGTGGCGCGAAGAAAGAGAGGAGAGCCGTCGCTGATTCCGCCCAGGATACCGCCGCTGTGGTTGCTGGCCTTGTATGGGATTCCATCCTCTGCACAAAGCCAGGCGTCATTGTTTTGCGATCCTTTTGCATTCCGGACGGCGGTTCCGTCGCCGATTTCCACGGCCTTCACTGCGCCGATTGACATCAGGGCCTGCGCCAGATTTGCGTCAAGCTTTTCAAAGCATGGCTCTCCGAGCCCGGCGGGCAGTTGCTCCACGATACATTCAACCGCGCCGCCGCTGGAATCCTGTGAACGGATGCATTCCTCCAGCCATGCGAGAGCCTTTTCGGTGGCAGCCGGATCCGGCATGCGCACCGGACTTTCGTCAATATAGTCGAAATTGACTGCTTCCCGGTCGATTTCCACCGGCCCGATGGCGCTCACATAAGCGGTAACGGTAATGCCGAGTTCGGAAAGCAGTTTTTGGGCAACTGCGCCTGCTGCGACGCGCCCGATGGTCTCCCGCCCGGAGGAGCGTCCGCCTCCGCGGTAATCCCGGATGCCGTATTTTCGGTCATAGGTAACATCCGCGTGACCAGGGCGGTAAAGCTCTGCGATGGCGCCATAATCCCGCGAGCGCTGATCCTGGTTGCGCACGAGCAGAGAGATCGGGGTGCCGGTCGTCATTCCTTCAAATGTGCCGGAAAGAATCTCCGCCTGATCCGACTCTGCACGCGCGGTCGTATATCGGTTCTGGCCGGGCCTGCGCCGGTCAAGCTGCTTCTGGATGTCGCCTTCCGCAAGAGGAATCCCGGCAGGACAGCCATCGATGACTACGCCGATGCCTTTCCCATGGGACTCTCCCCATGTGCTGATTTTAAATATGGTTCCAAAGACAGATCCTGCCATTTCGTTCTTCTCCTTTTTACTCTGGTGTGACCATTTGCCGTCTGCATCATATTTTATACTAAGCAATCAAACGGAAAGGAGATCGCATCATGCAGACGGCCTGTACCGATTTTGGAATCATTCATACGGTGGAGGAGGGAGATACTCTGTATCGCCTCGGGAAAAAATATCAGGTAAGAGTTTCTTCAATTATTTATGCGAACCCATTTGCAGGCATCTATCATTTACAGCCCGGAGACCAGATATGCATTCCAAAAGTATGCGACAGATTCTGATTCCTGTGGCGGAACCTGTGCAAAATCGGGCATATCACTCTCCTTTATCAGGCGCCATATTCCTGTAAGAGGATTCGTGCCAGGAAGTCTGATTTTCCCCGTGATGAAATCCGTTTTGAGTCCAGCGGACGATATCCGTAATGTCTTTGGTCGCGAGGATAATGGTCTTGTTGTCCTCCTCGGGAAGACAGAAGCTGAATTTTCCATAGCTGTCAGATATCCCCTTGCGCAGCTCCGGCCTGAGGCGGTAAAAATAGCTGACAGCTTTTTTTGTCTGCAGCTGTTTGCGCAGGTTCAGCAGATTGGTCTCCGCTTTAAATTCCTCTATCTGATCCTCTGCAACGTAACAGCGCGCAAAAAATTCCTGCGCCTCATCATAGGGCGTGTGATTCATAAAATCGCAGACGTGTTCCGGGAGAGTGATATTTTCATGCAGCGTGATCTCGTCCCTCAGTGTGTCGATGATGCAGATGGAGCTGTATGTCTCCCGAAGTCCCGCGAGAAAGTTCAGTTCCCGGTTCACGCTGTTAGCAGACACAATTGCATTTGTCATCAGCGGATCGATATTCTGTGAATAGTACATGATCTTGGCGGGCAGACCGTCCTCGTCCTCTGTCATCAGCCAGAGCGCAGACTCCCGCCATTGCCCGTTTTTCAGGCGGTAATCGCAGATGATCGGTTTGTTGCGCTTCAGCGTGCGCCGGAGGTTTTCAATGCTGCCCATATCCCGGCGAAGCTCCTGATACTCTTCGGATACATAGTCATTGCAGAAATTATCATTTCGTATGGTATAGACGCCTTCATCTGCCTCACCGATCCTTACACTTGTCGGGTCGTGCCGGAGAATACGGTAAGAGTTCCGCGTGAGGTCGGCGATCAGAAGAACCTCGTAGGATTCCGTCAGCGTGTGGATCAGAAAATCCATCTCATCCTTGTATTCGCGTTCAACGGCGCCGCGCTGATATTCCGGATGTGCGAGGTGAAAGCGCTCCTTATCCGCATACATGCGGTGTTCGGCGGTCGCCATGACCGGCTCAATCCGGGAGAGGACCTCCCAGTCCCAGCCAAGCGCCGCAATCGGCACAGATGTCCCTTTGATGGACTGGTCGAACGATTCCGCCAGGGCATAAAAATGGTCTTTTCCCATTCCGGTGATAATGACAAGGAATTCATCCCCGCTGATCCGATAGCAGTACGCATCTCCAAAATGCTCAGCCAGCTTTTGAGCAAAGGAGAGAATATACTGATTGCCCTGTTCATGACCATATTGATCATTGAT
The DNA here is from genome assembly GCA_021202075.1 of Lachnospiraceae bacterium. Lineage (GTDB taxonomy): Bacteria > Bacillota > Clostridia > Lachnospirales > Lachnospiraceae > Choladousia. The sequence goes on from JAJQDT010000089.1 coordinate 7,231, forward strand.
CATCTTCAAACCATTCAGATCCGCGAATAATACGCCGATCTTCTGCTCTGTGTCTTTTTCTGCGCACTCCATGCATCGATTCTGGAAGGAAAGGTGGTTTTTTAACTTCGTCAGAGAATCCATATAAGCCACCTGTTCCAGCCGCCTCTGAGCTTCCGCCTCGCGCATATGAGAAGTGTGGATATCCCGGATGTAGAGCATAACCGTCTGGTTGTCATCTGTATAATCACTGGCCTTGATGAGCTCCATCATGACCCAGCGGAATTCATTCTTCGTCCATCGGCGATAGGTGACATCGAGAGCGTCGTCGGATGAGCGAAAATGCTCTTTCAGATACTCGGGAGATGTCGTGCGCAGATAGGCATCCCTGTCATCCGGATATACCTGTCCGGAATCCGCAAATCCCCGCATCCATTCAAAGATGCCGGGGGCGTAGCCTTTTTGAAGGTTGATTTCCTCCTCGTAGGTCTTGATGTCCAGATGTTCATTGGTGGTGAGATTGATTTTCAGAATTTTGTGATAGGTTCTCGCGAGAATCCGCATCGAATCCTCCAGAAGCGTATCCGTATGTTTCATTGCTGTTTTGCCTCTTTTTCTAAAATGGAACCAGATTGATTTTATAAGTATTATATGGATATGGAATCGTTTTGTCAATGCCTCTTTCTGGCTGTCTTACTAATTGACATGGATAAAAATAAGTGTTATAACACGGTTATTACATTTAGAAAACGCGCTTGACGGGAGAATTGTGCATGAATGTTCTGTATTGTGGAGATAAAAATATAGAGGATGGACTGGTGATTTCTGTCCTGTCACTTATGAAACACGCATCAGAACCGCTGAATATTTTTGTGATGACGATGGATCTGACACTTGATACGGGGCACATTCTTCCGGTTTCTCCGGGGACGGTCAGATATCTGGACGGTCGCCTCAAAAAACAGAATGAAGAGAGCTCTGCCGCCCTGATCGACGCCACGGAGCTGTTTCGCGCTGCGCCGCCTCTGGCGAATATGGAAACACGTTTTACTCCCTGCTGCATGCTGCGTCTGTATGCGGATCAGGTGCCCAAGCTGCCGGATCGGATTCTCTATCTGGATAACGATGTAGTTTGCCGGAAGGAATTTGGCGGATTTTATCATCAGGAGCTGTCCAATTATGAAATAGCCGGGGTGCCGGATTATTATGGGAAATGGTTTTTCCGGAAGAATCTGTTTCATATGGATTATCTGAATTCCGGTGTTTTGCTGTTGAATCTGGCCTGTATCCGCAAGACTGGTCTGTTTGCGAGGTGCCGTGCCCTTTGCAGTGAAAAGAAGATGTTTATGCCGGATCAGTCCGCCATCAACCAGCTGGCTGTTCAGAAAAAGCTCTGCAGCAGGATCTATAATGAGCAGCGCAGGCTTCATGGAGACACCGTCTTCCAGCACTTTACTACCAGCTTCCGTTTTTTCCCCTGGCTGCACACCCTGACGGTAAAACCGTGGCAGATTGACCAGGTGCATAAAAAGCTGAAGCTGCACGAATATGATGATATTTTGATGGAATATACTGCGATTAGGGCAGAAATGAAAGGATGATATTATTAATGGAAAAAACGGTGATTCCTGTATTTTTTACAGCTGACGAGAGCTATGCACCCTGGCTGGACTGCGCAATCCGCTCGATGGTGGAGAACGCGTCCGGCGCTTATTTATATAAAATTATCGTTCTGCATCAGGATTTGACGGAGGAAAGCCAGGAGAAGATTGCCTCCGGAGTGCGCACGCCATTTGAAATCAGTTTTATCCCAATGGAGTTGGAAACGCCCCCTCGCTCTCGCTCGGCGGATATCCCGCCCAAAGGGCGAGGATGCCACCCGGCGAGGGCAGAACGCGCCGCCAATGAAAGAAATGCTTCGCATTTGGGCGGCGCTAATGAGCTGGCAGGCATTACTGACCGGACGGAAAACCGGCTGCGCTGTGATTATTTTACGCTGACGATCTATTTCCGGCTGTTTATCGCTGACCGTTTTCCGGAATATGACAAGGGCATTTACCTTGACAGTGATATTGTAGTGCCTGGCGATATTTCTGAGCTGTACCGGGTGGAGTTGGGAGATACTATCATCGGAGCCTGCCCGGACCACTCGATCAAACCGGTTCCCGAGCTGGTGGAGTATGTAGAAAACGCAGTTGGTGTGCCGATTGACCGGTATATCAATTCGGGCATCCTGCTGATGAACCTGAAAAAGATGCGGGACGTGAGATTCTGCGATCATTTTCTCCATTTGCTGCATACGTTTCATTTTGACTGCCTTGCCCCCGACCAGGATTACATCAACGCGATGTGCAGCGGTAAAATCCTCTATCTGGACGAGACCTGGGATGCCATGCCGCCGATGGGCGGAAAGGAGGCGGCAGTGCTGCCGGATCCAAAGCTGATTCATTATAATCTGTTCCAGAAGCCCTGGTGTTATGATGAGATCCCGTATGAGGAATATTTCTGGCATTATGCAGAGAAATCTCCATTTTATATGGATATCATGCGATTTAAGGAGAACTACCCGGAAGAACAGAAGAAATCGGATCAGACCTGTCTGGAAAACATGATTGCAAAAGGTCCCAGGGTGTGCCGCCAGCCGGTCACGTTTCGGAAGATGTTTGAAAAAGGGGAGAAGATCCGTGTATAGAAATGTGCCGGGAAAAGGCGGGAAAGCGACATAACACATGTACGTAATTTTGTGATAAAAGGAGAAAATCTGCGCATATGTTAATCGGTGGAAATAAAGAAAAAGTGATTGCCAACATGAGATCCGCCGCAGAGCGGGGCGATCTGAACTGTAAGGTGGAGACGGATGACCCGGTTTTATCCCAGGAGGAGCGGGAGAGGATTGTCCGGCATTATCTGGATAATTACAGAACCATTGGATATCGGTTTTGCAATGTCTGCGCGCGGGCGCTGACCGATACTGCCACCAGATGGCTGAACCGGAGCACCCGGATCGAAGGGATGGAAAATATAAAAGACATTCATGGCGGAGCGATTGTTACCAGCAATCATTTCAGCCCGTTGGATAACACGGCGGTGCGGAAAGCAATGAACCGGGCAGGCTACCGGCGGCTGTTTATCGTCAGCCAGGAGACGAATCTTGCCATGAAAGGGTGGATCGGGTTTCTGATGAACCATGAGGACATCATCCCGCTGGTGCATCATTCCGAGTATATGCGCAAATATTTCGGTCCCATGATCCGGGAACGGCTGAAACGTGGAGATGCCGTTTTGATTTACCCGGAGCAGGAGATGTGGTTTCACTATCGGAAGCCCCGTCCGCCAAAGCGGGGCGCGTATTATTACGCGGCCGTCAACCATGTTCCGGTCATTTCCTGCTTTGTGGAAATCCGTGATTTGCCGAAAAAAGAAAATGAAGAGTTCCATCAGACCCGGTATGTGATGCACATCCTGAAACCCATTTATCCGGACCCGGACAAAAGCGTCAGAGAGACCAGCCGGGAAATGATGCGGCTGGATTATCAGCAAAAAGCAGCTGCCTATGAGCAGGCCTATGGGAAAAAACTGACTTATGATTTTGAGACGGATGATATTGCAGGATGGATTTCGCCCGAAGAAGCATAGAGAATAATATGAAACGGGAAGGAACAACATACTATTATCAGGATTATACGGATGATTTTGTCGAGAGCGCCCGCCAGGATCAAAAGCTGCCGGAGGATTATTGCTGGATACACAAAAATCTTTTTTACCGTCTGGTTTCGGCGATCCTTTATCTGGCGGCTCTGATATTTGCAGTGATTTACGATAATTTTGTGCTGCATATCCATGTGAAAAACCGGAAGGTATTGAAGAAGGCAAGAAAGACGGGGTGCTTTCTGTATGGGAATCACACGCAGCCCATGGGGGACGTATTTGGTCCGGTGCTGTATAGCTTCCCTTCGCGGATCAATGCCATTGCCAGTGTGTCGAATCTGGGGATTCCTGTGATTGGGAAGCTTCTCCCCATGCTGGGCGCTTTGCTTTTGCCGGAATCGATGGGGCAGATGAAGAGGTTTATGGAATCCATCCAGTATTATGTGGAGAAAAAACGGTGCATTGTCATCTATCCGGAGGCTCATGTTTGGCCATGGTGTACCTTTATCCGGCCGTTTCCGGCTACGGCATTCCGGTTTCCGGTGTTATATAATGTGCCTGCCTTTTGCATGACGACGACCTACCAGCAGCGAAAGCACGGAAAGAAGCCGAAAATTGTTGTCTATATTGACGGTCCGTTTTTTGCGGAACCGGGCAAAAATAAAAAGGAACAGCAGATCAGGCTGCATGACAGAGTCTATGCCTGCATGGAGGCGCGCAGCCGGATGGGCGCCTGCGAATATGTTCGATACCAGAAAGAAGAGCCGCGCCAGGATTTGCCAGAGGAAGCACAGAGAGGAAGTCTTTGAGTGGAAAGTACGAACAGAGAACTCCGGATTGGGATTGATGTGGGTTCCACAACAGTGAAGGTAGTGATTACGGATGCCGGGACGCATGAGGTGTTATACGCCCGATATGTGCGGCATAATGCAAGACAGAAAGAGACGGTAGGCGATCTGCTTACAGAAGCCGGGAAGCAATATCCCAATCAGCGATTCCGGGCGGCGGTCTGCGGCTCCGGTGGCCGGACGATCGCCAAAAAGCTGGGTGTTCATTACATACAGGAAGTGGTGGCTAATTCTGCCGCGGTCCGGGCACTGTATCCACAGGTGAAGACCGCCATTGAGTTGGGAGGCCAGGACGCAAAAGTCGTATTTTTTTATTATGATAAGCAGAAGAAACAGCTGCAGACCTCCGATATGCGGATGAATGGCAGCTGTGCCGGCGGCACCGGCGCTTTTATCGATGAGGTGGCAGCGCTTCTGAATGTGGAGACGGAGCAGTTTGAAGCTCTGGCGGCGCAGGGACGCACCGTCTATGACATATCCGGACGCTGCGGCGTATTCGCAAAGACGGATATCCAGCCTCTTCTTCTATCCGGAGCGAAGAAGGAGGATATCGCGCTGTCCACATTTCACGCCATCGCAAAGCAGACCATCGGCGGTCTGGCGCAAGGACTGGAGCTTGCGCCGCCGATTATTTTCGAGGGAGGACCGCTGACCTTCAACCCGACGTTGATTGAGACATTTGCAAAGAGACTTGGATTGAAAGACGGCGCTGATATTGTGCGCCCGGAACACCCGGAAACGATTGTGGCCTATGGGACAGCGATTGCCATTGACCAGATATTTCCGGAGGATGGGGAACACTCAGATACCGTCACTCTGCGGGAACTCTCAGAGCGGCTTGCTGTTCCGGAGGAAGCTTCTCATAAGACAGAGGAAAAGGCGAAGCCTTTCTTTCGCTCATCAGAAGAAAAGCAGCTGTTTCAGGAAAGACATGGGAGGGAGCTGCAGGAGCTCTATACGCCGAAACCGGTGGATGGGGAGCTGCGGGTATGGCTGGGAATCGACTCCGGCAGCACCACATCAAAGTTCGTTCTGCTGGATGAGGAAGGCAGGGTGGTTGACCGGTTTTACGCGCCTAACAGGGGAGAAGCCCTGCTGGTGGTACGGGATGGCCTGCTTGAGATAAAACGAAACTATGATGCGCAGGGTATCCGGCTGCATATTCTGGGCCTGGGTACGACCGGATATGGAGAGAATCTGCTGGCACAGGCGTTTGGCGCGGATTATCATACGGTCGAGACGGTGGCTCATGCCGTGGGGTGTACCCATTACTATCCGGAGACCACCTTTTTGCTGGATATCGGCGGTCAGGATATGAAAGCAATCTGGCTGGAGGACGGCATTATCACAAATATTATGCTGAACGAAGCCTGCTCGTCCGGATGCGGTTCTTTTCTGGAGAATTTTGCTTCCGGACTGCAGATACCGGTGGAGGAGATCGCAGATGCGGCTTTCCGCTCGGAATCTCCGGCAAAGCTTGGCAGCCGCTGCACAGTGTTCATGAACAGTACGATCATCACAGAGCAGCGCAACGGAAAAGCGCCGGATGACATCATGGCCGGGCTCTGCCGGTCCGTCATTGAGAACGTGTTCACAAAAGTTATTCGTATTTCAGACACAGCTCAGCTGGGAGAACATGTTGTTGTGCAGGGCGGTACGTTCCGCAATCAGGCGGTGCTGCGCGCTCTGGAGGAATACCTTGGCGTTGAGGTAAAGCTGGCTCCTTATCCGGGTGAGATGGGAGCCATCGGAGCGGCCCTGGAGGTGAAACGCCAGATTATGGAGGCGGGCTATCCGGACGGAAACGAGTCGAATTTTATAGGATTTGACGCACTGGAGAAATTCTCCTATGAGACTCGGAGCGGCGTGCAGTGTACCGGCTGCGGAAACCGGTGCAATCGTACCATCGTTACTTTTTCTACCGGGAAAACCTGGGTATCCGGCAACCGCTGCGAAAAAGGGGCGGTGGTTGAAGAAAACCGCCCTCTCACGATATCTGCTGACAGTTCTGACAGTCAACGGAATTGTGATTTGAACAAGGATGCCATGTCTGATAAGCAGACAGAGAAGCCTGCGGATTTATTTGCGGAGCGGGAAGCTCTCCTCTTTGCGGACTACCCATATAATCAGGCGGCCCCGGACAAAGGAGAGGTGGTTGGCTTGCCCAGAGTGCTGGAATTCTGGGACAGTATGCCGTTCTGGAGCACGTTTTTCCGTGCGCTGGGGTATCAGACGAGGTTTTCTCACAAAAGCTCACGGAAGCTTTATGAGCAGGGACTGCAGTACGTGGCTTCGGATACGGTCTGCTTTCCGGCGAAGCTGGTTCACGGACATATCATGGACCTGGCCGGGATGGGGGTGGACCGCATCTTCTTCCCGTATGTGATGCATATGCCTCCGGAGGGTGTGGATAAGAACAGTCCTTATGTCTGCTCCGTTTTGCAGGGATATCCGATGGTTGTGCGCAATTCGCAGAATCCGGAAAAAAAGGAAAACGTGATTTTTGATACGCCGGTATTTCACTGGTTTGAGGAGAAGGATCGGAAAAAACAGATCTGCAGCTATGCGGTGGAGACGCTGGGCGTGACGAAGGCGGAAGCGGCAGCCGCGTTTGCGGACGGGGAACGGGCGCTTCTATCTTTCCGGGAAACGCTGGTGCGGCGGAGCAGCGAGATTATCCGCCAGGCTCATGAATCCGGCACATATGCTATTGTATTGGCCGGGCGGCCTTATCACACCGATCCGTTTATCTGCCACGATCTTTCCAGAAAATTTACCGAACGCGGCGTATCCGTGCTGACCGTGGACAGTCTGCCGGATCTTAGTAAACAGGAACTGAAAAATACCAGGATAGAGATTACCAACGACTTTCACACGCGGATGCTTGCAGGGGCAATGGTGGCGGCAAAGGATCCGGCGCTGGAGTATGTGCAGATCGTCAGCTTTGGCTGCGGGCACGACGCCATCCTGTCTGACGAGATCAGCCGGATTCTGGCAGAGTGCGGCGACAAGTCGCCGTTGATTCTCAAGGTGGATGAGAGCGACGCAAGCGGTTCTCTTGGCATCCGCATCCAGTCGTTTCTGGAGACGATTGCAATTAAGCGCAGGAATGGGTGCATCCGGGAATATATAAAAACGCCCTCTCAAATACGGCCGGCGAATATCCGGCATAAAGTGCGGGATGCCGGGAGCTGCGCCGACCATGCAGATAACCATGCAGATAACGCTGCGCGTCCGGCCGGCGCTTTCAAGGGAGAACTATCGGAGCCGAGTCCTGCAAAATTCCATAAAAGCGACCGCAAGCGGCGCACGATCCTGGTTCCGAACATTTCCAAAGAGGTGTCTGTGCTGCTTTCTGCCATCATGGAGAAGGAAAACTATACTGTAAAAACGCTGCCCATCGGCGGTCCGGAGCAGATCGCCCTGGGAAAGAAGTATGTACATAATGATATCTGTTTCCCGTGCCAGATGGTGATCGGGGAGCTGATCAGCGCCCTGCAGAAAGGGAACTACCGTCAGGATGAGGTGGCTGTGGCGATGGTGAAATTCCAGTGCGACTGCCGGATGTCGCATTACGCGGGACTGCTGCGGAAAGGGCTGGATCGGGCCGGGTTTACCGATGTCCCCATCGTGACTACGGATGCAGGGGACTCGAAGGATATGCATCCGAGCGTGATGATTCTTGGCGTTTCCGCCATCTGGGAAGCAGTCTGGGTCTTTATGATGCTGGATATGCTCACGGACATTTGCCGGAAAATTCGTCCTTACGAGCTGCACTTGGGCGAGACGGATGAGGTTTACAATGACTGTGTGAACCAGCTGGCGGAGGGGATTTTAAGGGGCGTGAAAAATGCCAGGAAAGTCTTTGAGACCTGTATTGACCGAATGGGGCAGATCCCTTATAATCGGAGTCAGTTGAAACCGAAGGTGTTCGTCACCGGAGAACTGCTGGTGACCTATCATCCCGGCTCTAATTTCAATATCGAACGGTATCTGGAAGATAACGGCATGGAGACGGCATTCCCGAGGATCACCGATCAGCTGCGGAAGGATTTCCGCGCGACCGAGTGTGAGATCAAAGATTATCATGCCAGCATTCCGCCATATCCGCAGCTGGTGGAGGGTCTGTTTGACTATGTCCAGAAACAGCTGGAGAAGGTTGCCGTCCGCCATGAACTCTATGAATGCGCGGAAAAGCCGAAAGACCTGTACAGGGAAGTCAGTACCATCATCCCCGAAACGCTGAGCTGCGGGGAAGGCTGGCTGATGGCGGCGGAGATCGCGCACAACGCAAAGGCCGGTGTAAAGTCATTCATCATCCTGCAGCCGTTCGGCTGCCTGCCGAACCATGTCTGCGGGCGCGGAGTGATCAAGCGGTTGAAAGAGGAGTATCCGGATATTTCGATTCTGCCGCTCGACCTCGATCCGGATACCAGCTATGCGAACGTGGAGAACCGGCTGCAGATGCTGATCATGAACCACAGCCCGGAGGAACCGGACAGAAGGGTTTCTTAGCTGGTTCTGAACGTTGAAAAAGAGAATCGCGATCATTACCGGAGCGTTGGGCGGCCTGGGAAGAGAATTTGTCAGGGAGATTGTTGAAAGCGATGTAAATATCAGACTATTGGATCTGAATGCCAGATTGTTCCGGATTGCCGATGACCATAAACGAGAACTGTGTGAGTCAGGTGCGCTGACTCTGAACCGGACAAAGCTGTCTGTAGGGAAATCGGTGTTCCCTCTGGGTAAAATTTCCCGCATGGATACCCGCAACAAGGGTATACTCCTTTTTTCTGCGAATAATGACGATTATTACGAAGTTTCCGCTCGAAAAGGCTTTTCCGGGCTGATGTACAAGACATTTTTTGAAGCATTGAAAAAAATAAATGTATGTTGAGATGAAGCTTTCAGGCCGGATATTTTTATCCGGCCTGAAAATGTTTACAATTTGGTTGCATTCCCTGAATAATGCTGATTTGTGATAAAGTCGCGGTTCTATTTGGAAGGTTAAATTTCCATTTCTTCAATCTTAAATTTTCATTGACAAACTGGTCTATTTCTGGTAGACTGTCGATATGATAGTCTACCAGAAATAGACTATGGACTTTTTCCCCAAATACATATACTTAATAAAACGATATTTAAATCTATCGGAGGCGGCAAAATGGATGATATGAGACTTGGAACGGTGGAAGCGCATTTCGCGGATCTGATCTGGGAGAATGAACCGATCGCATCCGGAGAACTGGTAAAATTGTGTAATCGGGAATTGGAGTGGAAAAAATCAACGACATACACGGTTTTGAAAAAACTTTGCGACCGAGGAATTTTTCAGAATGTGAACGGCGTAGTTTCTTCCGTGATTTCGAAGGAGGAGTTTACCGGGATACAATGTACAGAATTTGTGGATAAGAAGTTTAACGGATTTTTGCCTGCATTTGTGACTTCTTTCGCAAAGAGGAGAAAACTGACCGATGAGGAAGTTCAGGAGTTGGAGAAAATTATAAAAACGTATCATGAGGGGAAGTAAAACTGTGAAGGAGAGCAGCTTTAAAAGGGTTTAACACTTTAAAAGGACTTAACAGATGAAGGACGGCGGTTTGACCGAAAATAGAAGGCTATGAGGAGGAGCGTATGTCAGCGGTATTTTTATATGTTGTAAACAGAAGTATTCTGTCTATAGGGCTGATCGTGATGGTATTGTTGTTACGCTGCATTTTTCGGAATGGTTCTAAATTCATCCGCTGCATCTTCTGGGGACTTGTGGGGGTGTTTCTTCTTTTTCCAGTGCTGTTTTCCTGTCTTCATCCGGGAAACGGTGCGGGTGATGCTTTGGTGGGAATGAAGTCAGCCAAAGTGACTTCAGATGCTGCTAATCATTTGGAGAGTTATGACATAAATCCGGAAACGGATGGGTCGGGTTCCGTAATGTCAGGCTCGATTGATTCAGGTGTGACTTTGTCAGATGAGCAGGATGAAAACATAGAGGAATTATTTACAGATGCCGGAGCTTTTTCGGAGGCTGAGCATCCGGATCATGCAGAGGATTTTTATACAAATGGCATAGACAGGGAATGGAGTACTGTGATTCCGGCGGGGGATTTAGATATAACTACAAAAGATGCAGGAACGGTCGCAGACACTCAGAATGCAATCACAGAAAACTCAGATTCAGAGATGGAGATGACAGCTACCATAGATTCGTGGAAGAACCGGTTATTCCATGGAATTCAGCTGTCGGAGTATTTGGTTTCTGTTCTGTCGGTTCTCTGGCTTGCCGGGTGCGTGCTGTTGTCTCTTTACCTGCTTGTTAGTCATGCTCTGGTAAAAAGAAAGGTGCGCATTTGCGTGAGAAAAAAGGTGTGCATATGCACGAAGAAGGATTGGAAAGATGTTGCTGAAAGTGACGTCTGGCTCTGCGATGATATTGATTCCCCGTTTTTGTTTGGCTATCTGCAGCCCCGGATTTTCATTCCATCCGATATGGAGGAATGGCAGGTTTCATATGTCACTGCGCATGAAACAGTACACATGAGGCGGCGTGATTACATATGGAAAACAGTAGCTTTTATGATCGCGGCGCTGCACTGGTTCAATCCATTTGTATGGGCCGCGTTTCGCTGCTTTTGCGCGGACCTGGAGTTATCCTGCGACGAAAAAGCGACAAAGGATATGGATGACGACGACCGCGCTTTATATGCAAAGGCACTTGTGGCGTGCAGCGGTTCACGAAGGGCAGCACCGGTGCAATCGCTGGCTTTTGGCAAAAATGCGGTAAAAGAAAGGATTCGTGTGGTTATGAAAAAGAAAGTATCGAGAAAGAAAAGAATAATCTGTAACCTGCTGACCTGCATACTTTTTTCGGTGAGCTTCCTTGGAGCGGCGGCTGTCGGTACGAAATATGTGTCCTGTGCCGAAGAAAGCAGCGGCGATGGTGCTGTCTTCGATGAAGTGTCAGGCAGCGAAGTATCGGAGAGCGAAGCATCAGGCAGCGAAATGTCAGGCAGCGAAATATCAGGCAGCGAAGTGCCGGACAGCGAAACGACTGGCACCGTCGGAGAATCTGTTTTGGAAGAGGAAAAGATTACTACCATTGTCTGGGCGGTACCTGAGAGCGATACCACTATGTATTATGAAAGCTGGTCTGGATGGGCAAGCTGGTATAAGAAAACAGACCGGCTGAACGCGGATTTGCTGAATGAACAGCTGGAAGCAGATGGATACAGCTTCCGGCTTGAAGTGAAATACATCCCTTGGGGCAACAGCCGCAGCGAGTTCATCGAGACGAGGGAAAATGAGACATATCCGGCAGAGGATTATTATGCTTCCTTAAAAGAGGTTCTGGAGGATGGAACGGCGGATATTGTTTCCTGCGTTTCGATTGGTTCAGATGCGATTTCTGAGCTGGTGCGCGGCGGTTATCTGGCGGAGCTTTCAGACTATCTGGATTCAGAAGAAGGGTTTGCATTGAAAAATGTATTTTGTGAAGAACTCTGGGAAAGCGTCAGTGTGAACAGCTCTCTTTGCCTGCTGCCGACGGAGCTTGCAGCAAACGGAACGGACTATTATGCGTTTAACAAAGCATACTTTACAGAGGAGAATCTGGCTGCATTTGACGGAACCGCGCAGTCGTTTCTGCAGCTTCTGGAAAATACGGACGAGAATCTGCAAGAGGAGAATCTGCAAGAGGAGAGTCTGCAAGAGGAGAGTCTGCAAGAGGTGAATCTGCAAGGAGAAAACCTGCAGGAAGAAAAACGGAAGGTGATCTGGGGTGCGGATCTGAATTCACTCGCGTACTCGGCAGGGCAGCAGTATACAGACGGCGTGCTGCTTGATCTGGCAACGGGCAAGGTGAGGAGCCTTGCCGGGTCAGAAGCATTCCTGGAAGAAGCGGAAGCCATTCTCACGATGCGGGAGAATGGATATTTTGGAGAGGATGGGATTTCTTATCAGCCCGGAACAACCGTGTCCGTCACACCGGCCGGGCTGGAGCGCGGCGTTGCTGTCTGGGTCGGCGTAGATGCAGCAGAGATTTCAGACGAAGTAAGGGATGACGTCATTCTGGTGCAGATGCCTTACGCATATTCAAATACTCTTGGCTATAATGTTGCGGTGAGCAGCCGGTCTGACTGCCAGGAGGCGGCACTGGAGCTTCTGACACTGCTCTATACAAATGAGGATTATGCAAACCTGTTGATCTGGGGCGAAGAGGGTACAGATTATGAAGTGACAGATGGGACAGCCGCCGCGTTGACAGAGCGGGCGGCGGGCGTCAGCGCAAAACAGTTCTGGATGGGGCTGTACGATGGGAGCTGGTCTGCCGGTCAGGCGACAGAAAACGCATCTGAAACTACTGAGGGCACACAGGCGAAAGCAGATTTGTATAACGATACTGGAAAAATAGAATCGACCGTGACAGACTTTTGTGTAGACCACTCGAAATTTGACGAGGAAATGAGCGCCTTCTCCGATACTGCCACTCAGGCGGCGTACGCTTATCTGAAGGGTAATCTTGATCTGGAAGAATTAACGGAACGACTTGAGAAAGCGGGAGAGAAGAAAGTGCTGAGCCAGATTAGCAGGCAGAAGACGAAATGGGAAAAGAGTAAACGGAGTAAACATATTGGAAATGGAATTTAAAAATCCTGTTGACATTTGCATCGAAATCTTCTAAATTGAATTTTGTGATAGGTCAGTCCTATCTTATAAAAATTCTATACTTTCTGTTTTTGAAGGTTAGGTACTTTTGTAAAAAGTGGTGAGTCCTGGCGTTAAGTGGAACCGATAAAAGCGGTGAGTCCTACCGTTAAGTGGAACCGATAAAAGCAGTGAGTCCTGCTGTAAGTAGAATCTTTTTAACAGGTTGCGTAAGAAACGCAGCCTGTTTCAGCGCAGATAAAAGCAGACAGGTACAAAAAGTGGGAAAAGAAGACGAAAAACAAACATTAAAAAAATATTTCGGATATGACGCCTGGAAACCCGGGCAGGAGGAAATCATTGACGCTGTTCTGTCCGGAAAGGATGTATTGGCAATCATGCCGACCGGCGCCGGGAAATCGGTCTGCTATCAGGTGCCGGCATTGCTTTTGCCGGGAGTTACGATTGTTATCTCTCCGCTGATTTCCCTTATGCAGGATCAGGTGAAGGCGTTAAATGAGGCGGGAATTCATGCCGGGTATATCAATTCCTCCCTGACAGAGTCCCAGATCATAAGGGTATACGCGAGGGCTGCCCAGGGAGTGTATAAAATCCTGTATGTTGCGCCAGAGCGGCTCGAAAGCCGGGACTTCGTGGAGTTCACGGAGCAGATTTGCATATCCATGGTAACGGTTGACGAAGCGCATTGTATTTCCCAGTGGGGGCAGGATTTCAGAAAAAGCTACCTGAAAATCATGGATTTTATCGACCGCCTGCAGGAAAGGCCGATTGTAAGCGCATTCACAGCGACCGCTACAGAAGAGGTAAAAACGGATATCGCCTGCGTACTTAAGCTGCAGGAACCGAAAATCGTAGTCACCGGGTTTGACCGTGAAAACCTTTATTTCCGTGTTGAGACGACGAGAAAAAAGGATGACTTTGTACTCGAATACATAAGAAAGCATCCGGACGAAAGCGGTATCATATACTGTGCCACAAGGAAGAATGTGGACAAACTATATGAGCGGTTATCCGCTGGCGGAATATCGGTGACAAGATATCACGCCGGAATGAATAATGAGGATCGAAAAGAAAGTCAGGATGATTTCATTTATGACAAATCGCTGGTGATCGTCGCCACAAACGCGTTCGGCATGGGTATTGACAAATCGAACGTAAGATTTGTGATTCACTATAATATGCCTCAGAGCATGGAGAACTATTATCAGGAGGCCGGCCGTGCAGGCAGAGACGGCGGGCCGTCGCAGTGTATTCTGCTGTTTTCCCCGCAGGATATTATGATAAACAAATTTCTGCTGGAGCATAAAGACTTTACAGATACTCCCGACGAGAATATAGAAACCATCCGGCAGCGCGATGCCCAAAGACTCCGGGCCATGGAAGGATATTGCAGAACCACGGAATGCCTGCGCAATTATATACTTGAATACTTTGGCGAGAAAAGGAGTGAACCATGTAATTCCTGCGGCAATTGTCATAGAGAGTATACGGAAATCGATATGACAGAGGATGCGAAGCAGGTCATCAATTGCGTCTGGGAGACCAGGGGAAGATACGGCCTTAGCATCGTCCTTGGTACGCTTCTCGGCGCAGACAGAGCCAGACTGAAAGAAGTGGGGGCTACCGGCTATAAGACATATGGGGCGCTGAAAAACCGTTCCGAATCAGAACTCCGGCTGCTGATCAGTCAGCTTCTCACGGACGGATATCTCTGCCAGACCGCTGATAAATACAGCGTGATCCGCATGGGAAACATAGCGCCTCTAAAGGATGCGGCGACGCGCATCCTGGTCCGGGTTCATGAAGACAAAGAGCCGGAGCGTCAGGCCAAAACCCGCGGCAGGAAAAGGTCGGATTCCCTCACGAAAGCAGGATATGAATTATTTGAGGAGCTACGCCAGCTGCGGCTCGCGATCGCCAGAGAGGAAGGCATGCCGCCGTATATCATCTTCAGCGATAAAACGCTGATTGATATGAGCGCCAAAGTGCCTCGTGACAGAGCGGCCATGCTGAACGTATCCGGCGTAGGTGAGGCCAAATACGAGAAATACGGCGACAGGTTTATAGAGGCCATCACTGCATTTGGAGAGGAGCATCCGGATGCCGTCACCAGCATAGAGGCCGATGAAGATGTTTCCGGAGATCCTTCCAGAGAAAAAGGCGAGTCTGGTAAAAAGATAAAAAAGCAAAAAGGGGCATTTTATCTTAACCCGGAAGATGGGGACAAGTTTGAATATAAGGATCTTTCGCTCTTGGTTGAAATCAGAGATGAGCTGAACAGGATTACATCTGCGGATAACGTAAAGCGCGTTTTTGGGACAGACATCTTTCGAGTGCTGACAGGGCGGGGATATGTGGAAGAGCGGCAGATAGAAGGCAGGTCTGTCCAGGTACAGACAGAGCTGGGACAATCCAAAGGCATTGCTGCCGCTGAAAAGATAAGCAAGGCGGGGAATGCGTACACAGTTCTGATGTATCCGCCGGCTGTTCAGAAAGAGATTGTGGAGTATTATAGTGGGAGGCGATTGAAAGATGGGGATTAATCCAATAAGAAGAGACAATATCATGCAAAATATGGCTCTGGAAGCAAATGCATTGGAACATGAAAGAAAGCGGGGTGCAGGCGAACAAGGGTCAAAAGGCAGACAGCGTGCAGGAAGAATTGTCTTTTTCGTGCTGTTAGCTATACTGCTTGTGATTGTGGGTATTTATGTGATATGTCATTTATAAATACAATGATTCGAGCGACAAAAGGGTATGATACTACGGATTGCTCCGTGCTGTGCACTCCCGCATCTCCGCTATCGCTCCGGTCGGCGCTAAACGGACATCCACTGGATGTCCAGCGCCCTTGTATCATACAATCTGGACAGAGAAACAGCCAGAAAAGGCGGTATCCGAAAAAACGGGTGCTGCCTTTTCTGGTCTCTACACTCGCCCACATTCTTTCAAGGACTTCATCAGCAAACGGTAGAAGCTTCCTCTGCTCTAAGCGAAATTTATGGAATTTTGAGGGAGAATCGAGAGAACGCAGATTTGGCGGAAGCATGGGCAAGTATTGTGGGGAGGCTTGTGCTGAGTTTACGATCGTTGAACCGATTGAGGAAGTGATAATCGACAGCACGAATTTTCCGGATGATTTATTCAGAGTATATGTCTCCACAACCCTTGATACCGATCACAATGGAATTCTAAATGAAGAGGAGATTCTGAAGACGCGGGATATTGACCTCACAGAATGCTATGATCCCTGTACCGGTACTTATGTAAAGGATCTGACCGGGACCGAATATTTTGTGGCACTGGAGGACCTGTACTGTGTGGCCAGAATTTCTGATGGAGATGATTTAAGCGGCTTGTATAATGTTGCGGGACTGAGGGTGATGCCGGAGATCAGACTGGTGTGAGGAAGATTATGAGTCTGGAAATACCGACAAGGCAGAAGGAGTGTGCTGCTCTTTTTTCAATGCGCAGAGGGAATCCTGTTACTGCTTTGGTACTGGAAAGAATAAATATATTGACAAATTGCCATAACTAATATATAGTATATGCACAAAATAATATATTGGAGGCGGTAAAATGTCAAAGGTATCAACCAGCATCTCGATAGATTCAGATGTGAAGGTAAAAGCGCAGGCTCTTTTTGCTGATTTTGGAATGGATCTGTCTACGGCGATCAACATTTTTCTGAGACAGGCCATCCGCGAGAATGCAATTCCATTTGTGATTCAGAGAGAAGAACCGAATGCCGATACAATCGCTGCTATAAAGGAGCGGGATGAAACGTTATCACATCCGGAGAAATACAAACGCTACTCGTCCTTCAGAGAATTCATGAAGGAGGAAGAAGAAGCGGATGTATGATGTTGTTCCTTCCAACAAATTCAGAAAAGACTACAGGTTGGCTGTTGCTATATGATATCAACGAAGAGGAGCTTGAGCTTCTGTTACTCAGGACAGGGACTCATAGTGATATTTTTTAAAAGGATAATTCAAGAGATAAGCCAGGAACTATTGTAGAGAACGTATAGAAAAAAGGAGGGAAGGGCAATGAACGATCAGAATCAGGAATATAACGAGGAAATGGAAAACGAGGTACCAAAGGGTAACGTATCAGAGAACGAGGTATCTGAGGACAACATTTTTGAGGATGCGGAACTTGATGAGGAAAAAACGGAACGTCCGGCATTTAATTTTGAAGAATACGAGGCGCAATGTGAAAAGATCAGACAGGAGAATGAGGTACTTCTGGAAGAATTTGCGAAAAGTATGTCTGGCCTTAGCAGGAAGACGGTGAATCAACATATATCGAATGTAAATTTTTATCTTAATGATTATCTGCTGTATGAGGATGCACAGTCTTTTCGGGAAGGAGTATATTCGCTGGATGATTATCTTGGATATTTCTTTATAAAGAAATGTATGTGGTCTACACCGGGGACGATAAAAAGCACAGCAGCGAGTATTAAAAAGTTTTATAAACTTATGCTGGATCAGAAGAGAATTGAAAAGACAGATTACGAGTTCCTGTGTGAAGATATTAACGATAATATGGAACAGTGGCAGGAGGACTGCGCACAGTACAATGATCCAAGTGCGGAGTCACCGTTTTGGTATTTCTAATATCCGCTGGAGCGAGGCTGAGTTTCGGGAATATTGCGTATAATCAGAAAAACAGTTTTCCGGGATTGAAATAGGTCGACCACAATCCCATTGGCTTTAGACAATGGGTAATTCACGAGAGGAGCGTGAATATGGATTTTATTAAAGGGATTACTTTTGCAGCATTTGCCCCGAAGGGCAGCCTTGAAACACCGGAAGCTGAGCAAAGCCTCCGGAATCTTGTGAAACGGACAAACGCAAACTTTATTATTCTCGTCCCGGTTGGATTGCAGGATACCCCCCAGTCGGAAGAAATTGATTACTGTTCTGATGCAACGGTAAATGACCGGGAGCTGGCCAAGGCAATCCGCTACGCCAAAGCTCTTGGACTGCGTGTGGCATTAAAGCCGACTGTAAATTGCCGCAATGGTGTCTGGCGGGCACATATCAATTTTTTTGATGAGGATGTTCCCTGCGAGCCAAAATGGAGCAACTGGTTCCAGGCTTACACAGATTTTCAATTACACTATGCGGAAATTGCACAGCGGGAAGGCTGTGAGATGTTCCTTCCGGGCTGTGAAATGGTACAGAGCGAACGCCGGGAGCAGGAATGGCGGCAGCTGATCCGGGATATCCGTCAGGAGTTTGGCGGCCTGGTTTCCTATAACACGGACAAATATCAGGAGCATAACGTCAGATGGTGGGATGCGGTGGACGTGATTTCCTCGAGCGGCTATTACCCGGTCAACGACTGGGAACGCCAGCTGGATCGGATTGAAGCAGTGGTTCAGAAATTTAACAAACCGTTTTTCTTTGCGGAGTGTGGCTGTATGTCTACGACAGGCTCCAATCTGGTACCGAACGACTGGAGTCTGTCAGGCGATGTGGATCTGGAAGGTCAGGCCGACTGGTACCGGACCATGTTTTTGGCCGGCGGCAGCCGAAGCTGGGTGGGCGGTTATGCACTCTGGGACTGGAACTGGAGACAGTATCCCATTGCAGAGGCGGCAAGGGATAAAAAATATGACATCTATGGGAAACCGGCAGAACAGGTGGTGGCAGAGTTTTATAGCCGTCTGTAGTTCAATGCTGTTATGATCAGCTGTCTCAGCTTCAGCGTCTTCATTGATTTTGAAATTATTCTTTTAGTCAATATCAAACTTCGGTGGCTCATCCAAATCATGAGGCACCGGAGTGCCATTCTTTTTGTGTTGACGCGCACATTCAGTCAGGTCACACTGCAAGGACAAATACTCTTTATACTTATCTACGTTGAAAACAGCTTTCGCTGTATCCGTCACTCTCTACATCACCGCAATAGCAATTTCCACCGGATTGTGATTATAAGCAAAAAACGTTTACAATTTGGTTACATCCCATCCATTGAAAAATGAGCCGGCCCGTATTATAGTAAATGGCAGGAAGGTCTTTTGTCTATAATTGTGTAAGACGGAACAGTTGTGTTCCAGTCAAAATTTGGCTATCAGGGGAGCGTGTGGTACGTATATGAAGTATAAAAACATTGCCCTCAGCCGTGAGCAGCTGATCAATGCGCTGTGGGGCGTGGATTTTGATGGAGAGACACGAACCATTGATGTGCATATAGCAAGGCTGCGGAAAAAACTGGATTTTCAGGATGTCATCCAGACCGTACCGCGCGTCGGGTATCGGATTGCATGTCCGTGATTTGCGAAGCAAATCATGGACGAAGGCCGAGCCATCGAGCGAAGCTCGATTTGGAATGGTTTATCCCATCCGAAGGGTGGGATGCCACCCGGCGAGGGCGAGGCTCTCCATCAAAGAAAATCCTCGGATAAAGGACATCAAGAATATAGCCGCTTATCATCTGCAACAGGCGGCAGAAAAAATGATAAAGGCACAGATATATCGATCAGGGTTTCCATATGAAGACAGAGAAATGTATACTCATAATATTGCTCTTTTGGTAGCATATACAGAGAGAAATAATATTTCAGTTTTCATACCTGAATTTATCCGAAAGAATAGCCATATCATTACTGGCTGGGAAGCAGGAAGCCGATATGATATTCATTTTTCTGTTCGGATTGATACTTTGGAGAGATATTTCGAGATTATAGACGAATGGTATAAATCAATCCGCCATATATTCAAATACTTGTAAGAAACAGTCGCTGTAACATGGCGGCTGTTTTTTTACACGAGATGTGCAGGAGTTCCGGATTCCCTCCACTTGTATTTAATGCCCTGTCTGATCCGGTTCGGCGGGATATCCTGGAATTATTAAAAAAGGAAAGCCTTTCCGCCGGGGAGATAGGGAGCCATTTTGCTATGACCGGAGCGACCATTTCGTACCACCTGAGCATTTTAAAGAAAGCAGGACTGGTAGTGGATATTTTCTGACAATTCCCTGTGATTAGTATTGCTATATATGTAGCTACGTTATCGGGGTTTATTGGTACTGCTGTGAGACGCCCAAATTTAAATATTGACAAATATGTGCAATGAGATTATATTGTGATTATTAGAACAGCACAATATAGGATCAGGAGAAAATACACAGTGAAAATTATAATATCCAACACCTCGGACAATCCTCTTTATCAACAGATTGAAGACCAGATAAAGGATGCAATATTGCTGGAGGAATTGAAGGAAGGTGATTCCCTCCCATCAATCCGCTCCTTTGCCAATGATTTAAAGGTCAGTGTGCTGACTATACGGCGGGTGTATGAAGATCTGGAGAGGGAAGGGTTTATTGTATGCCAGGTCGGCATTGGCACATTCGTGTCAGCAAGCAATATTGAACTCCTGCGAGATTCAAAACGGCGGCTTGTAGAGCAAAAAATGCAGGATATGATACAGACGGCGAAATCATTGAGCATCAGTAAAGAAGAACTGAATGCGATGATGGACATTTTATACGAGGAGGACTGAGATGGATTCTATTTTAGATGTCAGAATGTTGAACAAGTCCTATATAGGAGGTTTTTCATTACGTGATGTTGCTTTTTCCCTGCCGGAAGGATGCATCACCGGATTCATCGGGGTAAATGGAGCAGGAAAGACTACCGTGATCCGCTCGATTTTGGGACTTAGCGCACGGGATTCCGGCCGGATTCAGTTTTTCGGACTGGATTTTGATAAAAATGAGCGGCAAATCAAGAATCGTATTGGTGTAGTCTTAGATGCGGAGAGCTTTTACGGAGATCTTTCCCTGTCTGAAATGAAAGATATCATTGCGCCATCCTACACCCGCTGGAGTGAGGCGGAGTTTCGGAAATATCTGGACAGATTTGAACTGCATCCAAAGCAAAAAATTAAATTGCTTTCTAA
>JAJQDT010000157.1 GCA_021202075.1 Lachnospiraceae bacterium
TTATCTCACGGATTCCGGAATCTGTAAAACCGCCGGGTTATTCATCGCTTACGAATATCGTTCCCATCAGGGCGCATATCCGGTTATATTCCTTACCTTTAAGGATGTGAAATTTGATACCTGGGAAGCAACGCTGGAAAAGCTGAAAGCGCTCCTTCAGGAGGAATATGGCAGACATCAGGAACTGGCAGACAGTGATAAGCTTTCGGAATACGAGAAAGACTATTTTTCAAAGATCCTGAATGGCACAGCAAATGAGGTGGAGCTTACATCTGCACTTGAGAAGCTGTCAAAAATGCTTACCGCGCACTATGATAAGGCTCCGATTATTATCATTGATGAATACGATACACCCATTCAGGAAGGATATTCGAAAGACTTCTATGAGGAGATCATTCGCTTCATGAGAAATTTCTTTTCCGGAGCATTCAAAGACAATAAAAATCTTTCTTATGGATTCCTTACAGGTATTCTGCGAATCGCACAGGAAAGCATTTTCAGCGGATTAAATAATCTGTCGGTAAATTCTGTAATGGACGAAGAATACGACAATTATTTTGGATTTACCAGCGAAGAAGTGACAAAGATGCTTGCATATTATGACGTACCGGAGAAGGAAAGCGAACTAAGGGACTGGTATGACGGATATTTATTTGGCAGTAAGGAAATCTATAATCCCTGGTCGGTAATCAACTATATTTCAAAGGGATGTACCCCTGGAGCATATTGGGTAAATACCGGTAAAAATGAAATCCTTGAAGATGTTCTTAAGGCTTCAACGGAGGATATTATTGAAGAACTGTATGCTTTGCTTCAAGGGGAGAAGGTCATTGCAAGGATTGACCAGAATGTAGTTTACAGATCCCTTGCTGAAGATCCGGCTAATATTTACAGTCTGTTGTTAGTGGCTGGATATTTGAAGACGCCTAAAAAAGAGCTGCAGGCAGATGGTTCGTATCTGTGTGAGGTTTCCATTCCCAACAGAGAAATCGCAGCGGTTTACAAGAGTGAGATACTGTCTCATCTGCTGCAGATCGGAGCCGTCACAAGAACAACGGCTAATAAGATTGCGGAAAGCCTTTATGCCAATAATCGCAGGAAATTGCAGCAGGCCATAGCAGAGTATATGGAGAGCCACGCCATGCAAAATTGCCTGACGGCAATGGCGTGGCCTGCGTCCGGCATAAAAGGCGATGCCGGACAGAATATGGATAAATCCATCAGTTTCTATGATGCCGGGACAGAAGGTTTCTACCATGGTCTTGTCCTTGGACTGATCGCTTTGATGGATAATCAGTATAAAATTAAATCCAACAGAGAGTCCGGTGACGGAAGATATGATATCAGCATGTTTCCAAAGGAAGAACGATATCCGGGAATTATCATGGAACTTAAATGGAAGAAAAACCTGGAGGAAGATAAGCTTGCCGGACTCGCAGATGAGGCATTGTCTCAGATTGAAGATATGCGTTATGATGCTGAAATGAAAGAAGATGGAATTAAGGATATTTTGAAATTTGGAATTGCATTTTCGGGGAAGAAAGTACGTGTCAAAGCCAAATAGGGCTGCATTATATGAGCACGTTTTTGCCGCGCTGTCTAAAAAAGGTGTGTAGCGTACAGTTCGACACCCACTTTTTTTAGAAATTTCTAAAATCTGTCTAAAATCACAGGTTGATTTCTAATGAACAGGATTGATCAGGAACGTGCAGGAATGAATTCGGACCCATAAAAAACCCTGATAAAATCGGGCTAAATTGAACAGGAATGGTACATACCGTACAGAAAAGGCTCCGACTCCTAAGCGAAAGGCCGTGGGGCGCTGGACGGTCCTGCGTGCCGGTGGCACGCGTTTAGGACGGACCGGAGCGAAGCGGAGACGAATCCCGCCAGGGACGCGTCATAAAAATGCGGAAGGAAATATTTTTTTCGTTAGATGAGAACGAAGAAAAGCCTCCGCATTTCTTTGTTTTCAGAAAATCATTTCTGACCCAATCTACATGATTCCATCTGATATTCTTCTTGTTTGCTGTTGGTGGGGCTGATATAATGGGGGCATCGGTGGGAAGAAACAAGCCAACATATCGGAATTGACCGAGCGGAGCAAGGGATACGGGCAATAAGCGAAGCGTTTGCGAGTTTGGGCGTTGAGAAATCGGAATGTCGGGGAGGCAAGAGCAATGATTGGAGCAATAATTTGCTTTATATTAGCAGGAATATGTCTTGTGATAAGCATATTCCAGTTTATCGGTGCAACCGAGATGTGTAAAAAGGAGAAAATATGGGAAAAACAATTCAGTATATTGTATATGCAGTGGCGATGTGCGTGATATATGCTGTGATCGGCCATTTGAACAACCGGGACAGCACAGGGAGCGGTTCAGGGCAGAGTGATGTGAGTTATGTGGTGAAGATGCCAACCGCATTAAAATATGTTTATCTGGCTATGTTCGCTATGGGAATGATTTTATTTGTCTTTTTTACTATTTGCGATATCAGGGGAATTCCGGGGATCACGGTTGAGCTTCTCCGTTTTTCTCTGATTGTCGCCGCTGTCGGATTTCTGGTGATGATATGGGCTTCCTGCTGGAGAATTCGCGTGGATGAAAGCAATATGGAAATCCATAAGCTGCTTCACAGAAGCCGGACCGTGTCCTTTTCAGAAATAGAAAAAGTGGAAGTGACGAAAAAGTATCAGCTGATTTTGTATAAAAATGGAAAAAAGCTTGTGATTGTAGATTTGCTGGCGGATAATTATGAGCGGCTGAAAAATAGTCTGGGTAATTATGGAAAGCTACAGGAAAGGAACGGGGGAGAATGAATATGTCTGACACGCAATTTATAATAGGATTCTTTTGCCTGATCCTGGGAATTCTGGCGGTCGTCTTCCTTGTTGTATCAGCACTGATTGCCAGAAGTGAGACGAGGAAAGCTATGGAATGCACACTGCCGGTAATAGCGGAAATCATAGAGATTCAGAAACGGCGGATGAATCTCGATGCAGATGGGCCGAGGTCATATTCCTGGTTCCCCAAATACCGGTTTCGCTGGAACGGCAAGGATATGGAAATATTTGACAACACTGGCCACAAGGAAGATTACCAGCAGGTGGGAGACCGGAAAACGTTGTATGTTAATCCGAATAAGCCGGAAGATTTTTATGCAGAGGGCGACAAACTGACGCGGACATTGGTTATTGTGTTTCGGCTGGTTGGCTTTGCTTCTATTGTGGCATTAGTGGCTGTATTTGTTATAGGCCAAAGGTTTATCACAGGATAATCAGGAGGACAGACAAAAGATGAATGACATCAGAGTAAGGCTGTAATTTGGAACCGAAGTGGAGAGAAAAATGTGCGGACGCTATTATGTGGATGATGATATTGCTGGAGAAATCCGTCGTATCGCGAAAAATGTGAATTTTTCAGTCAGAACCGGCGACATTCGCCCATCGGAAAATGCTGGGGTTTTCAAGCAGAGAAACGGAAAGCTGGCTGTTCGATGAGGATTCGATGAAAGCGGCGCTGCGAAAGATACCGCAGCTGCTGAACAGGCAGACGGACTATGAGCAGTTATCGTTCTTTTCGTAATGGTAAGAGGAAATTTAAAACATAAAAAATATTATAAATATGAATTCGCGGAGATGATGGAACGATGTCACTGCAAAGTACGAGCAAATATATGAGTCTGATCCTGCGTCATAAGCCGGAAGTGATCGGAATTACATTGGATGAACATGGATGGGCAAATGTGGACGAGTTGATTGAAGGAATCAATCGGACGCATCCGTTGACAATGGAGATATTGGAGCAGATTGTAAGGGATGATGGAAAGCAGAGGTATTCATTTAACGAGGATAAAACACTGATCCGCGCCAATCAGGGGCATTCCATTCCGGTTGACGTGGAACTGGAAGAAGTGGAGCCGCCTGAGATTCTTTACCACGGAACAGGCGAAAAATATACCGATTCGATTGATATGCAGGGGTTACTGCCAAAGACCAGGCTTTATGTCCATCTTTCAGGTGATTATGATACTGCCAAAAAAGTTGGACAGCGCCACGGAAAACCGACGATCTACCGGGTACTCAGCGGGAAAATGTATAAAGAAGGGATTTTATTTTACAGGAGTGTCAACGGCATATGGCTGACGAAGTTTGTCCCGGTGAAATATCTCGAAAAATTAAGCACTAAGGAGTCCGGAGTGTAATGTTGTCAGAACCGATTATTACAATAGATGTCCATGGAATGACCGTAGAAAAAGCAATAGACGCTATTCATAAAAAAGTGGATGCTGCCGGAAGTGCGACGTATGAGGTTCGTGTCATTCACGGCTTTCATGGCGGTACGCGCATACGATCAGCTATCAGAGAAGAATTCGGCTATGGCCTGGAACCGAAAATAAAGCGGATTCAGCCGGGAGACAATGAGGGAATTACCAGATTGATTTTAAAAGAATTGTTTTAAATGCTTACAGTAAAAACAGATGAAAGATGATACAACTGTGTTAGGGCCACATTTATTGGGTTTGGCATACACATAAAAGCCGTTCTTGTGATTACGATAGCAAAGGGCTTTTACCTTTTTGAAGGAAGGACCGATTTTAGCTTCCATTTCATTAAGGAGGACCGTGCGGAAAGCATTGCGCAGATAAGACCATTATGAAGCATAACGGCACAAAATGCAAGCCAAAGCCCCCAATATTGGGGGTTGGGGGTTGATGTGCCATAAGGCACTTTTTTAATTATCCTTGACGAAACAGGCAGTCAGGAAATATAATGGTTTCCGACAGAAATGAAAACAGCCATGAAAAACAAAGAAAAAAGAAGAAAACAGGGCTTTAGCGGATAAAAATTGACAGTGCCGACAGGCAGGATGCGCAGGCATCAGAAAAAGAGAGTCCAGCTAAGAAATGTCAAGGGGTGATTTGGAAAAAATGTAAAATAATTTTTC
>JAJQDT010000170.1 GCA_021202075.1 Lachnospiraceae bacterium
GGATATGCTCAGGGTGTTCTTTGAAA
This sequence comes from Lachnospiraceae bacterium, assembly GCA_021202075.1. GTDB lineage: Bacteria > Bacillota > Clostridia > Lachnospirales > Lachnospiraceae > Choladousia. The sequence continues at coordinate 27 of JAJQDT010000170.1, forward strand.
AAACAGATACCGATACATCCATATATTTTTCGGATAAGGCTATCTGGAGATGCGGTGAGGAATATCGTTCCCATCAGGGCGCATATCCGGTTATATTCCTTACCTTTAAGGATGTGAAATTTGATACCTGGGAAGCAACGCTGGAAAAGCTGAAAGCGCTCCTTCAGGAGGAATATGGCAGACATCAGGAACTGGCAGACAGTGATAAGCTTTCGGAATACGAGAAAGACTATTTTTCAAAGATCCTGAATGGCACAGCAAATGAGGTGGAGCTTACATCTGCACTTGAGAAGCTGTCAAAAATGCTTACCGCGCACTATGATAAGGCTCCGATTATTATCATTGATGAATACGATACACCCATTCAGGAAGGATATTCGAAAGACTTCTATGAGGAGATCATTCGCTTCATGAGAAATTTCTTTTCCGGAGCATTCAAAGACAATAAAAATCTTTCTTATGGATTCCTTACAGGTATTCTGCGAATCGCACAGGAAAGCATTTTCAGCGGATTAAATAATCTGTCGGTAAATTCTGTAATGGACGAAGAATACGACAATTATTTTGGATTTACCAGCGAAGAAGTGACAAAGATGCTTGCATATTATGACGTACCGGAGAAGGAAAGCGAACTAAGGGACTGGTATGACGGATATTTATTTGGCAGTAAGGAAATCTATAATCCCTGGTCGGTAATCAACTATATTTCAAAGGGATGTACCCCTGGAGCATATTGGGTAAATACCGGTAAAAATGAAATCCTTGAAGATGTTCTTAAGGCTTCAACGGAGGATATTATTGAAGAACTGTATGCTTTGCTTCAAGGGGAGAAGGTCATTGCAAGGATTGACCAGAATGTAGTTTACAGATCCCTTGCTGAAGATCCGGCTAATATTTACAGTCTGTTGTTAGTGGCTGGATATTTGAAGACGCCTAAAAAAGAGCTGCAGGCAGATGGTTCGTATCTGTGTGAGGTTTCCATTCCCAACAGAGAAATCGCAGCGGTTTACAAGAGTGAGATACTGTCTCATCTGCTGCAGATCGGAGCCGTCACAAGAACAACGGCTAATAAGATTGCGGAAAGCCTTTATGCAAACAATCGCAGGAAATTGCAGCAGGCGATAGCAGAGTATATGGATAAATCCATCAGTTTCTATGATGCCGGGACAGAAGGTTTTTACCATGGTCTTGTCCTTGGATTGATCGCTTTGATGGATAATCAGTATAAAATAAAATCCAACAGAGAGTCCGGTGACGGAAGATATGATATCAGCATGTTTCCAAAGGAAGAACGATATCCGGGAATTATCATGGAACTTAAATGGAAGAAAAACCTGGAGGAAGATAAGCTTGCCGGACTCGCAGATGAGGCATTGTCTCAGATTGAAGATATGCGTTATGATGCTGAAATGAAAGAAGATGGAATCAAGGATATTTTGAAATTTGGAATTGCATTTTCGGGGAAGAAAGTACGTGTCAAAACAAAATAAGGCTGGAGATTAAATGCGAGGCCTACATGGTGGGCAGAATGAAATTTTTCTTGCGGAACGAGTATTTATCGCTATAATTAAGTGTATGAAGGATTTACAGTTTTTGAATTATTTTCAACCTTTCCTCAGAAAGAACAGGGTGAGATAGATGGGTATTTATTTAAATCCGGGGAAAAAAGGATTTGAGACGATATTGAACGGCCTGTATGTTGATAAGACCGGGCTGATCGACTATGTGAATAGTACGCTGGATACACCGCTGAAGCTGACAAGTTTCAGCCGCCCAAGGCGGTTTGGCAAGTCCTTTGCGGCCAAAATGTTGTGTGCCTACTATGACAGGAGCTGCGATTCACGCGCGCTGTTTGATGGTTTGGAGATTTCAAAAAAGCCATCTTTTGAAGAACATCTGAACCGGTATGATGTAATATATATGGATATTACATGGTTTATATCCCGGTCAAGGACCAGAAAGACCAATATTCTGGCAGATATGCAGACGGCGGTCATTCATGAGCTGAAAGAAGCATTTCCCGCTTATGTGAAAGAGAATGAAGTGTATCTTCCGGATGCGTTGACAGGTATCAGCCAGAAGACAGATAGAAAATTCTTTGTGATTATTGATGAATGGGATGCTCTGTTTCGGGAAGCGAAAGATGATGAGAAATTGCAGGAAGAATATGTCCAGCTGCTGAGAGGCTTGTTTAAGGGCGGCACGGCTACAGATGAAACGATCGTTGGAGCCTATATGACAGGAATTCTTCCAATCAAAAAGTATGGTACCGAGTCGGCACTGACTGATTTTCAGGAGTATACCATGGTGAATCCGGACGAGCTGCTGCCTTACGTGGGATTTTCAGAGAGGGAAGTACAAGAGCTATGCGAGCAGGCAGGGGCCGATTATGAGAAAATGAGATGCTGGTACGATGGCTACTCTTTTGAAGGATCGGAATCGATATATAATCCAAATTCAGTTATGCTTGCAATCCGTAAGAAGAAATTCAGGAATTACTGGAGGGCTTCTGAAACATTTGAATCATTGAAAAGCTATATTACAAGCGGCTTCGATGGCTTGAAGGATGCCATAATCCTGATGCTGGGGGGTCAGCACATTAAAGTGGATACCAGCACATTCCAGAACGACATCATTTCCCTTGATAGCCGGGATGATGTGCTGACGTTATTGGTACATCTTGGGTATCTGGCGTATGATGCGGACGAAGAAAAGGTATATATTCCGAACCTTGAGGTTGCCGATGCCTTTAAAACGGCGGTGAAAAGTACGAAGTGGAATGAAGTAAACAAAGCTTTGTCACAGTCGGATGATCTGCTGAATGCAACAATTCGGGGCGATGCACAGACCGTGGCAGAAGCTTTGGAACTCGCGCATGAGACCTGAGCGTCGCCCATCGCGAAGCGATCTACAATTGGCGACGCGACTTGCCGCCGAGCGAAGCGAGGGGGCGTTTCCATCACATCCAGCCTGGAATACAATGATGAGAACTCGTTGAGCTGCGCGATTCTTTTGGCATATTACACAGCACAGAATTATTACGAGATATTCCGTGAATTGCCTGCTGGAAAAGGGTTTGCAGATTATGCTTTCATTCCGCGAAAGGGAATTGATAAACCGGCCCTGCTCATAGAACTTAAATATAACAAGTCTGCGGATACCGCAATTCAGCAGATACACGACAACCGCTATGATGGAAAGCTGAAAGGCTTCGGCGGTAGGGTCATGCTTGTCGGAGTGAACTATGATAAGGATGCGAAAGGCGAAAGCCGAAAGCATCATACGTGCATTATTGAAGAAGTGTGATAATAAAAACCGCGAGCCAGATAAATCGCGCTTTCTGATTGATAAAAATCGGTGATGAGAGCAATTAATACATAGTGGGCAGAATCAGCCGGAAACGGTTGGCGCTGTCTGCTTTTCGTTTCCCGGTAGAGAATGTGGCCCATTCGGAAAATAGGGAAATGTATAGAAGCTGGTTGTACCTGATTCCATAGAGCTTTCAAAGAATGGGGGTATTGAAAATCTGCATAAAAAACGTGCAGATTGGTAGACCCTATCGGTTTTTTGAGTATAATACTTTTGAAGACAGAGATGCCTTCCGTGCGGCGGCACGATAAAGCTGTACTGCGCATGGGGCAGGGTAAAGCCCATGGCGAATAGGTGTTCGTTAGGACGCTGGGCACGGCATCTGGGATACAGATGTAGTCCGCATGAGGGACTTAAATTACCCATGGAAAAGGTATTCGGTAGGATACTGGGGCTGACGGCCAGCATTATAACACGCGACTATAGTGAAAAGGCGGGCGGAATTATATCGCCCGCTATTTTTGCTTTCCTGGAAGAAAATTTTATAATATAGAATTATTTGCTTGAGTTTTATGCCGGAATGAGATACTATGGTTTATATTTGGAACAAAACAACGCATCCGGAAAACATTTTGCTTTAAATTTAAACCGTGGAGGTCGATGGAATGAACTTATATTATGAGCTTCTGGGACATCCCGTATTTACGGCGGAGGATGTTGCGCAGTATTATGACAATGGTAATAGCGTACGTTCAGCGTTGAAGAGACTGGTAGATCAGGGGCTGGCGGTAAGGGTCAGGAACAACCTTTATACCTGTATTAGTGGAGAGAGTGGTTCTCCGGTTGCAAACCGCTATCAGGTTGCGTGTGCAGTTACAAATACAGCGTGCATTTCGCATCATACTGCAATAGAGTATTATGGGCTTTCAGACCAGATTTATTATGAAGTATACATTTCATCGGAGACGAAGTTTCGGGAATTTGAATTTGATGGATATGTATACAGGTATATACCCGCCAGATTTCGAAATGGTATTGAGAATGTCGGATATAGTGGAGGAGTTCGCGTAACGGATTTGGAGAGAACTTTGCTGGACAGTATAAATGACATGGATCGTATTTCTGGAATTGAAGAAATTATTTCATTTATCAGCGCAATCCAAAGACTTGATGAAAAGAGACTGCGCCAATATTTAATTGATTACGGAAAGCAGTTCTTATTCCAGAAGACAGGATATTTGCTTGAAACGTATGGAAACATGGAAAAAGACGATGGATTTTACGATTTCTGTCGGGAGCATATTGGAAAAAGCAAACGATACCTGTCAAAAGATATTCGGCATGGAACCTATAATTCGAAATGGAAGTTGGTTGTACCAGACTCAATAGAGTTTTCGAAGAATGGGGGATATGAGATATGATTGAATATAATAAAACAGAGCTTGGAAAAGAGGCAAGAAGGTTTGGCTTCGTCCGGGACACATTTGAAAAAGCTCTACGACTAAAGGAAATACTGAAATATTTTAATGATTCGGGCGACAAAAGGTAGTCACCTTTGATCATACAATACCGCACCA
>JAJQDT010000041.1 GCA_021202075.1 Lachnospiraceae bacterium
GGAAATTACCGCTGCGATGACGGATCTGGAGAACACGCTGGATAAGGAAACATATAGCAAAATCGAACACGTTAGTGACTTGTTCGTAGAAGAAACGGACATTATGGGGACGGAGTATTTCAAATGTGGGCTGGCATTGGGGCTGCAGCTTATGCAGGAATCTCAGGAGATCGTAAGGTATTTCGGGAGATCGCCTGATGCGGACGAGGCGGAAGAAGACTAATAAATGCAAGAATAAATCAGCCAGGAGGTCGCGATATCATGAAGGATGCCGAATTCAAAATCATTGCAGAGTATAAGAAAAAAATGGGGAAACTGATTGCGCTGATTATTCTGCTGCTGTGCGTTTGCTCTATTTCAGCGGAAGCTGCGGCTGCCTCTGTCAAAGTCCTTACTGTGGGAAAATCGTACACGATTACAGGTTCCTATAGCGCAAAGTCCTCCCGGAAAGCGGTTGCATCAGCGAAAAAAATAAAGACCGGAAAATACAGGATTACGGCGAACAAGAAGGGGAGAGCCACCATCACCGTTTACAATAAAAATGGGAAAGCATCACGGAAAATTTACCTGCTCGTGACGGATTCGGCATCTTTCAAATACAGCACATCCAAACTGACTCTGGAAGCCGGAAGTTCTAAAACTGTCAAGGCGACTGCACAGAACGGCTGTACAGTGAAGTACAAGAGTTCGGATTCCAACATAGCAAAGGTCAGCGGGAAAGGGGAAATCACTGCGGTTGCCAGCGGGACGGCTACAATCTCGGCAAAGTTTTATTACAAAAGGGTCTGCGTGAAAACACTTAAGAAAAAAGTGACCGTCACAGAAGCCTCCTCAGATACGAATGCTGAAACTGAAAATCAGGAAGAATATCCCGGCTATTCATACGGGATTTACCTGGTCGGACCGTCAGGTCAAAAGCTCTATTCCTATCCGGCTGACGCGATGATTTCAAATTCTACCAACACCCGCCCTATTTATTGCTTCTATATAAAGACAGCAAATACAGCACTGTCCAGCTTCGACCTTTATGTAAATGGAACACTTGTAAGCCAGGCCACGTCAAGTGCGGTAAGTATCCATACTGTCAGCTGGGATGATATCAACTACGCAAACAGTTCCATTGTTAATGGGTACCGCAGGGTATCAGGAGGTTATATCATTAATCTTTCATTCCCGACAGCGGGTCAGTACATGTTTGAATTTGTGGAGTATGGAACGAATAGTAAGGCGAACACGAAGACCGTCAGCTCATTTACGCTGAACGTATTGGACTACGAGGAAGAGGAAACGAAGTGGATTGACAATCTGATTGCGGAGCATACAACCGATAGTATGAATTCGTTTGAAAAAATGGAATCTGTCTGCAATTATCTGACATCAGCGGCATCCGGATTTACCTATTTGAGCAACATCAATGGGGATGTCCTGACACTGGCCGGCGAAAGCAAAGGCTCCTACTTCGAAAACTTAAAGTGGGATTCCTATATTTCTCCGGCAGTACTCGCACAGATAGCAGAACGGATCGGCGGTTTCACATATATCCACAACTGTTATTATGATTATACGAAAGGCTCAGAAGCCTGGAAGACTACCCATTATTTATTGAAATATGGCATTGACGGTGACATAAGGGAGATTTCAGTCTGCCCGGCAGTTTCTACCGGGGAGATTGGGACATTGACTTACATCAACTTCAGCAGCACATCACAGATGGTCCGCGTGGGGTAAATGAACCGGGTACAGCACCATAATATTAAATGTTGTACCCGGTTTTCATTTTACTATTGCAAATGGGATTGAGCCAAAGGTAAAGCACTTTTAAGAAGCGCGAATTAATAAATTGACTGTAAATTCGGGGAAAAGCTATAAACTGCGTGACTTTATCGGCTAAATATACCGCGATGGAACACAATGGAACACAACGGAACTGGCCGGAACAGGGTGGAACCCGCTGGAACGGAACCTGTGGTAGTATATATGCTGTCAGCAGTGGGGATAAAAGAGCGAAAGATGTATCTGGAAATCCGCACGATACAGATGATTTATGGAAGTACAACGAAAAGGTGTGAAATCGGGACTGTAAATGCAGTCCTTTTTTCGTGCCTTTTTCTAAGGAACTGTCGCGAAATAACTTACCCATCTTGCACCGCCTAACGCGCGAATCGCAGGTCATAAAAGCCTCGACGCTCTACGCTCCGCTCCGGTCGGCGCTAAACGAACGTCCACTGGACGTTCAGCGCCCCGCTGCGCCTGCGTTTTTATGACCTGTGCTTCACACGTTATCCGGCACAATCTGGGCATGTTATTTTGCGACAATTCCTAAGTCTGGAAGAGTTGTTTTCAGAAGAGAGGAGGACGTATGCATACAAAATCACGGGACCCGCCGCATATGGACTGCGGTGTGAATGTAAACGGGAACGTTGAAGGTAACTGAGAGGATTTGATGGTTACAGAAATAAACAGGAGGAATTTATGAGAACGAACAAGATGAAGCGGATTATTTCAATGGTAATGGCGGTTACTTTGGCAGCATCAGGGATGATGACTTCGTTTACTTCTTATGCGGAAGCCGAAACAGAGAATCTGACTGAAATAGAGACGGAGTTGGAAACGGAATCTGAAGCTGCGCAGACGGACGCCTCTGAGACGGAATCATTTTCGGAGACGGATTCTGTAGAAACGGAGCCGGAGACCGCTGGTTCGGAGAGTATGAGCCAGGAAACAGAGTTGCTAGAAGGCGATGATTCGGAAAGACAGACCGAAACGACGGCGGAATCCGAATCAGAAATGACGGAAACCTCTGCTAATAAGAATGTAGATGCAGAGGAAGAGGCCGAACAGGAAACGGAAGAGTTGGAGACGGAGACTGTGAAATACACGGTGACGCTTCCTTATTATGAGGGCTGCGAATATACCTATGATGTAGAGAAGGTAAAGGAACAGACATCCGGCGGCAGTACCGTCCTGGAATACGCACCCGATGAGTCGGTAGCAATCCTGCTTTCCCTGACGGATGCTTCGGTTCAGATCGATGAGGTTTCTGTAGTGGATGAAAGCAGTGCTGAGATTGCGTATACGTGGGATGCTGACGCAATGAAGGTTTCATTTTTGATGCCGGAAAAGGATGTCAGCTTGAATGTGTCTTTTGCTGGGACGGATACTGAGGCGGATACAGAGACGGCCGGAGAAACAGAGGAAGCAGAGACGGAGGAGGTCTGCAACTTCGTAGAATTCCGTATGACGGATGGAGGCACGATGAACGCGACCTTTATGGGTGAGACGGATTCGTTTGCCCCGATTGATTTCTCCGGGGACGAAGCGGTTGAGATCAATTACCCGGTTGACCAGGAGATAACGATTGAAGCGATTGCGGATGACGGATATGTGGTCGGTTCGGCAGTCGTAACGGATGCGGATGGGAATGAGCTTGCCTCGTATGCGGGCGGCGGGAGTACGGTTTCTTTCTCCGTCCAGGCGACCACGGATTATAAAATCATCGTGAGCGTAAGCTTTACGGAAGAGGGCTCTGATTCTGATGAGGCGGCGACCACGGCGGAGGACGTTTCGGATGCTGAATCAGAGACTGAGACGGAAACAGAAACAGCGGCTGACTCGGAATTGGAGACAGAATCCGAAGAGGGAGTTTCTGAGGATGACGAGTGGATCATCGATGGTTATCCATACAATGATGCGATTGTGTACAATGGGACAAAATATGTATGGGTAAGTGATACCACATTTGACCCGGCAACGGATTACGTCCTTTATCCGGATGACGCAAATGTGGTCCAGACCGTTGTGAGCGGGGAAATTGATTTTGTTGTCGGTGAGACCTATGAAATCACTTATGAATGCTCACTTCTTTCTGCAATCGGGTATTCCTGGACAGAGGTCGTCCCGTTCACGATTGTAGAGGACCGCACGGCGGCAACTGCAAAGTCGGACATCTGCGACCTGATTATTACAGGGACGATCACACAGGGCGAGGAATGGAGCGGGGTAATCCCGGAGCTTGCGCAGACGGTACTCGAAGGGCCATCCTTTACCGCATATGTGGGGGATGAGGAATTTGACCTTTTTGAACTGAACCTCGGCTATGACCCGGACCTGTTCAACATTTCTGTCACGGATGACGGCGGATTTGATATCAATACGCCAGGGGAATATACGGTAATGTATACGGTATCCCACTATATGATGCCGAGTTATCCGTGGTATGTATCCTGCACGGTGACGGTGGTTGACCCGGACGAGAATACTTCCGGAACGACAATCCATGCTGAGACCAGCAACCTGGTGATTGACGTGACGAACCTGGACGGAACGGCCGGACAGGCATCCTATGGCGTAGATTATGTTTCGGAGTCTGGTATTTCGACTGTTGTCGTTACGTCCTATCTGGATGGGACCATCAGCCCGGTATTTACACTCTGGAAAGATGGGACGGAAGTGGAACTGGACGGATGGGTGACTGTCCTGGAACAGACAGACACATCACTGACGGCCTCGATTGACGTGCCGGCTGATGAGGGATACCGGATCAATATCAGTGATGAGGCTTATGACGTTACAAACGGCGGGGAGGAAAAGTCTTCCGGCGGATGGATTGTTGACCCGGACCTGGAAGAAGCACTGGCGACTGGTGAAATTACTTCCGAGGACGCTGTAGAAGCGGTGAGTGAAGAAGGAGTAGAGGCGGTTGTTGCATCACTGGACAGCACGGAATCGGATGATGAAAGTGACACGGCATCGGAAGAAGAGGCTGGTATCAGCACCGCATCAGAGGACGGCATCAGTGTTGCGTCAGAGGAAGACTCCAGCGATGCAGCAGATGATGGCATCAGCACGGTATCGGAGGATGATGACAGCAGCTCATCAAACGATGGGATCAGTGTTGCTTCGGAAGACGATATCAGTACGACTGCGACGACGGCCGGGACTTACACGAAGTCATGGTCGAGCGGGATTGGTACGCTGACCCTGACCAGCTCCGTCCACAATTACACGAGTTCCGGAAAGGTGCTTGCCTATAACGGCGGGTATATCACCCTGTCCTCCTCGATCAAGAGCAGTATTTCTGATTTTGTTGAGGACAACGGGATGGATCTGTCTTCGAGCCTGCCTTCTACCATCTCCGTGTCATGTTCAGATGGAAACCATGACCGCTGGGGCTGGTATTACGGGACACAGGGCTCCTGGACACTGACAGCCACCCTTACGACGACAAGCAGCGGAACCGGCACGCTCCGGCTTTCCCTGGTTGGGACGAACGGGTCTGCTTACCAGACCTTTGCCGGGTACAGTACCATCAGCACGGAGACTTCTACTTACTATCTGGTAATTAAGAAGCGGATTGTGCACGGCATTGCGCTTGGATTCTCCGAGAATATTCAGATGAACACTTCTTTCAGTATTTATTCGAACAAAGCCTGCACAAACCGGGTTGCCCATGTGAACATCACGGGTGATTACGATGAAGAAGAGGCGATGGTAAAGAAAGTGTACATTGAGGTTTCCGGTTCCGGAACGTATTACGCAAAGGAGACCGGATACTGCGACGGCTGCCTGCCGGATTATGATACGGTATATTCCGCGGAGGCCGGGTCAACAAAGGCGACCGCAGGGGTATTCGCGTCCTCGGATACCGGCTATATGAACAACTGGCCTTATATATTCTGCGGGACCATGGCGATAAAGGTTGATGCAGTTACCGGCGAACCAGTTTCCGGTGCGGTCTTCAAACTGGAATTTTCGGATGAGGAAGACAGCTCCATCCTGAAAACATGGTATCTGCAGTCGGATGAGAATGGAATCGTGGCGTTTGATGAGGACCATCTCCTGGAATCCTGGAACGGGAATACCAGCGATGATGCGACGGATTACAATGAAACCTATGGCGGATATGAACTTCCGGAAGGCTGGGTCCATCTTACCGAGGAGGAAGCACCGGCAGGGTATATTCTTGACAGCACGACGCATACGGCAGAACTGGCAAGATCGGATGACTCAACCCGTCTGCTCACTATTGATTTTGGGGAGCTGGAATCCATTGGTCCGATCACAATCAATGAGACACCTGAACCGGGATATGGCTATTTGAAAAAGACCAGCTCAAATGCGCTGACAGACGGAAATGATGCATATTCTCTGGAGGGCGCGGTATATGCGGTTTCTTCGACGGAGGACATGGCAAATGTCGTTGCGACGCTGACAACCGGCTCAGATGGTGTTTCCAATACTGCGGAGCTTACCCCGGGGACGTATTATGTGCAGGAAACATCGGCACCGAAGGGATTCAAGCTGGATACGAATGTTTATACGATGACAATTACAACCGGAGAGACGACACTTCTGGAAGTGGTGGATGAACCGGAGACCTATCCGGCTTACCTGGTGAAGACATCCTCGAATGCATCGGTGACGGATGGAAATGGGATGTATTCGCTTGCAAACGCGGTTTATTCCGTCTCCAGGACCAGTGATATGAGCGATGTGGCTGCGACACTGGTAACCGGGGAGGACGGCGTTTCCAACACGGTGGAACTGCTCGCTGGAACCTATTACGTGCAGGAAACATCAGTGCCGACGGGTTACAAAGCAGATACAACCGTGTATGAACTGGCGGTAACAGCGGATGCGACGGCTGTCCTGACTGTTTCGGATGAACCGATAACACAGATCATTGAACAGATGGTACAGAAAACCACGGATTATGCTACGAGCATGAGCATTGCGGGCGCGCAGTTCCAGGTGAATTTCTACGCGGGCGCGTCTGACGCGAGCGGGAGTGTGACCCGGTCATGGGTGCTTTCCTCGGACTCGGAAGGAAAAGTCGTGATGGATTCTTCCCATCTGGTGTCGGGCGACAGCTTTTATACCGACGCATCCGGGAATGTTGTATTCCCGCTCGGCTTTGTGACCGTGCAGGAAATTTCCGCGCCGGCGGGATATAAGATTTCAGAAGATGTGATCACCTACACGATCACGGTGGACGGCGTCACTGCAAGCAGCAGTGAGACTGTGAATAACGTTCCTGCTGTGGTTGAGGAACTGATCTGGGGCGGTATTGCAATCACCAAAGCGGACAGTGAAACCGCAGATGGAAGTAAGCAGGGCGATGCTTCCCTGGAAGGAGCTGTTTATGCCATCATCAATAAGAATTCTTACGCTGTATCGGTGAAAGGGGATACAGAGAAGACCTACGCGAGCGGCGAGGAAGTCATGCGGATCACGACCGACGCGGATGGTTATGCGGAAACCGGAGCGATCCTGCAGTATGGCACTTACGAGGTAGTAGAGGTGACCGCACCGACCGGTTACACGGCGGACGGCACAAATACTGATTTTGAATTTTCTATTACAAATGATGGCGAAATCCTGAGCTATACAGTATCTAACGAAGTGATCCGGGGCGGATTTAAAATCCAGAAGTCGGATTCAGAACTGAACGGAACTTATGGCACATCCGGGCTGGATGTATCGGACGGGGATACGCTTTACGTTGGCACGCAGGGCGACGCGACCCTGGCTGGCACAACGTTTGTTTTGACAAATATGTCAGAAAACGCGGTGGTCGTGGACGGCGTGTCCTATGAGCCGGGCGAGACGATCGCGACGTTTGTGACGGATGAAAGCGGCTATATTGAGACTGCAAGTGATTACCTGCCGTATGGCACGTACAACATCAAAGAATCCGAGCCGCCGACAGGCTATACCTCGGAGGGCGTGTATCTGAACACCACCTTTACCATCCGTGGGGACGGCCAGATGGTTGACATGACAACCAAAGACTCTGCAACGCAGAACAGGGTCATCCGGTTTGACATCCAGATCATCAAGTTCCGCGACACGTTATCGTCGGAGGATGCGACGGACGATGTGGAGCCGATTGAAGGCGTTGTGTTTGGAATTTATCTGGAATCCACCGGGGAACTGGTGATGACGATCACGACGGATGAGGAAGGCGTAGCGACGACCGCTGACCCGGAGAATTATCCGTATGGGCGGCTGCCTTATGGCACCTATCTCATTAAGGAACTGGAATACCCGGATAATGTGACGCCGGTGGAAGACTTTACGGTGACCGGCACGATTGACGGAAAGACTTATTCTGGTATTTATAAGAACGATAAGCCGATTGAATCCGGCATCACGGTGGTAAAAGTAGATGCGGAGACCGGGAATACAATCCCGGTAGCGGGGACGGAGTTCCAGATCCTGGATGAGGATAAGAACGTGATCACGTTCAGCAACTATTATCCGCACTACGAGGAGATCACAAATTTCGTGACGGACGAGAGCGGTTCCGTTACACTGCCGTCGAAGCTGGCTGCCGGGACTTACTACCTCCGGGAAATTAACGCACCGGAAGGTTACGTTCTTGCAGAAGACATCGAATTTGAGGTGACCGAGTACAACGCATGGCCGGACACGATCACGGTTGAACTGGCTGATACTCCGGAAAAAGGACAGATTGTCGTGAGTAAATACGATGCGGATACCGGGGAGGCGCTTGCCGGCGCGGTGTTTGCAGTATTTGCGAACGAGGATGTTGTCACGCCGGACGGGACGACGCGCTACGTGAAGAACCAGTATATTGAAACCTTCACGATTGGCGAAGACGGAACCGGCACGAGCAGTGAACTGTATCTCGGAAGCTATTATGTGCAGGAGATCCAGGCTCCGGAGGGCTACTGCCTGGATGATACGCGCATGGAAGTGACGCTGGAATACGCGGACCAGAATACGCCGGTTGTGTATGTGTATCTGGACAGCTATAACAAGCCAACGACCATGAAGCTTTATAAGAAGGATATTGATGAACTTGCCCTTGAGGGAGTGACTTTCACGGTCACGAGAACCGGGGAAGTAGAAAGCACCGGAATTGGAAGCGAGAGCGCGGTGGACGGCGGCACATTTGTGACCGATGCGGACGGCCTTATTACCGCAAAGTATCTGGTTTCCGGAATCTATGAGATCAGGGAGACAGAGACGCTGGCCGGCTATGTGCTGGATGAAACGCCGCGCTATGTGACGGTTGATACGAATGGTTTTATCTACGAATCCGACGAATCAGGGAATAACCTGAATGAAGACGGCGCGAAGTCTGACACAGCAACGCTTTCCTGGGTCAATGATTACACGAAATGGGACTTCTCGAAGGTCGATGTGACCGGGGAAAATGAAGTGCTGGGCGCGACGCTGCAGGTGGTTGATTCGGAAGGAACTGTCGTGGAAGAATGGGTATCAACAGAAGAAACGCACCGGATTAACAAGCTTCCCGCAGGGGAGTACACACTTGTAGAGGAGCTGGCTCCGGAAGGCTATGTCACTGCATCATCGGTATCGTTTACCGTGACGGAGACCGGGGAAGTGCAGACTGCCCAGATGACGGATAAGCAGGTGTTTGCCCATAAGGTTGATGTGACCGGTGAAAATGAGATACCGGGAGCGAGCATGACGGTAACCGACTCCGAAGGCAATGTAGTTGATGAGTGGATTTCTACGGAAGAGGCGCACGCAATCAGCGGACTCAAAGTTGGGGAGACCTATACCCTGACAGAAGTTGCCGCGCCGGATGGTTACGTAAAAGCGTCCAGTATTGAGTTTACAGTAACTGACGATGGAGTGAACCAGGATGTGACCATGGTGGACAAGCAGGTCTTTGTGAGCAAGACAACTATCACCGGAGAAGAGGAGCTGCCGGGAGCTACCCTGACGGTAACCGATTCCGAAGGAAATGTAGTGGACACCTGGGTATCAACGACTGAGCAGCATGCAGTGAGCGGTCTTGAAGTTGACCAGACTTACACTCTGACCGAAGAAATCGCTCCGGATGGATATGTAGTAGCAACAGATATCGTGTTTACTGTGGAAGATGATGGCACAATCCAGACGGTTACTATGGTAGATAAGCAGATTTACGTGGTAAAAGTAGACAGCTATGTGACCGAGCTTGCAGGCGCGGAGCTGGAAGTGCGTGACGCGGATGGAAATGTGGTTGATGCCTGGACATCCGATGGCACAGCCCATGCGGTGAGCGGCCTTGTAACCGGGCAGACTTATACGCTGGTCGAGACGAAAGCTCCGGAAGGCTACGCGATTGCATCCGAAACAACGTTTACTGTATCAGAAGATGCCGAGAACGACACCATCAGCCTGATCAATAAGCAGGTACTTGTCCATAAAGTGGATGTGACCGGAGAAAACGAGGTTCCGGGAGCGAGCATGACGGTAACGGATGCAGACGGGAATATCGTAGACGAGTGGACTTCTACGGAGGAAGCGCACGCGATCAGCAATATTCGGGTTGGAGAGACCTACACGTTGACAGAAATCGCCGCGCCGGATGGTTACGTGAAAGCTTCCAGCATTACCTTTACAGTAACCGATGATGGGACAGACCAGGAGCTTTACATGATTGATAAGCAGGTATATGTGAGCAAAAAGTCCGTCACGGGCGAGGAAGAGCTGGAAGGGGCAACCCTTACGGTAATCGATTCGGAAGGAAATGTTGTGGATACCTGGGTATCTACAACAGAAGCGCATCCGGTGAGCGGTCTGACCGTGGGTGAGACCTATACCCTGACGGAGGAAATCGCCCCCGCCGGATATGCGAAAGCATCCAGTATCGAATTTACGGTAGAGGATGATTATACAATCCAGACCATAACGATGGTCGACGAACTGATTGAGTTTACAATCAGCAAGAAGGATATCACGGACGATGAAGAACTGCCGGGCGCATACCTTGTCATCACGGATTCGGAAGGGAATGTTGTGGACGAGTGGGTTTCGACCGAAGAGCCGCACATGATCAACATCGCGGCAGGAACTTATACCCTGACAGAGACGATTGCCCCGGACGGTTACGCGACAGCTGAAAGTATTGAGTTTACGATTGATGATACGCAGGTGCAGCAGACCCTGACGATGTACGATTCCCCAATTACTGTGGAAATCAGTAAGAAGGATATCACGAATGATGAAGAGTTGCCGGGCGCGCATCTGATCGTAAAAGATGAAGACGGGAACGTGATTGATGAATGGACTTCGACCGATGAAGTGCATACGATTACGAATCTGCCGGTTGGAACCTATACGCTGACGGAGGTGACCGCGCCGGACGGATACGAAGTCGCGGAAACGATCACCTTCGAAGTGACAGACACAGCGGAGATTCAGCATGTCACGATGTATGATTCGCCAAAAGAGGATACTGTTGACCTGACCGGGAAAAACACGACTACTACCGGCTCAAGCCCGGTAACGTCTTCGGCGGTAAAAACCGGCGACATGTTCCGCTATTTGCCGGCACTTCTGGCAATCGCGGCCGGAGCGGCGCTGCTTGCGATCCTTGCGGTGAGAAGAAGAAAGAGAGCTTGAGAAAAGGTTTTAAAACAGACGGTCATTGTGATTGTTGAATGACACAAAGGGCAGGGAGAGAATGGCTTTCCCTGCCCGATTGCATCAATGGTGGAAAGGCATATTTTGAAAGAAAAAAATTGCCTTCATATCGGAAGAGGGGATTTATTTGATAAAAGATAAAAAGCGGCTGCAGAAATTCAGACGTGATATAAGAAACGGCTGCAAACGGATTATGTCTGCTGTGTCGTTGGCTGCGCTGACAATCCGGTCAACGGCCTATGCGAGCGATGTAGTGTCGCAGATCAACAGCCTGAGTACCTTTGTCCTGTCGATTATCCAGGCTGCAGGGGTGATTGTCACAGCATGGGGCGTTTTTGAGTTTGCCAACGGTTACCAGTCCCATGACGGTACGCAGCAGACTTCTGCGCTGAAAAGAATTATCGCAGGGCTGATTATGGTCGGAGCCGGTACCCTGATGTCCATGCTGGGAGTTTCCTGATGGACATTCGGTATTCCAGTAAGAGGGGAGGCCAGGGAATATGGGACTGATAAGCAATGCCATTGACTCTGCTTTTGAAAGTTTCGGAAGCTCCATGATGAATGTCGGGGAGTGGATGTTAAGTGCCGGGTACAATGTCTGGAAAGGCAGCGGAAGCATCGCTGTCCAGTACGCACAAAAAGATCCAATGAGCGTCACAAACGCGTGGAATACTGTGACCGGGAGCATTTACAGTATTATGCTTTCGGTCGCTGCGGCTCTGGCCGTCCTGTTTTTTGTGCTGGGCTGGCTGAACGAGAGCATCGACATAAGGACAAATTTCACATTGGAAAGCATGTTCCGGTTTTTCGTCCGATATGTGATAACCGCGTCGTTGATTGTCAATTCCCTGACGCTTGCGTCAGGGATTACGCGGTGCGCGACCGCTTTGGCGACATCTATCACGGCGGAAGTAGAGACGAATGAGGCAGACGGGCTTTTCGATGAAATGAAAGATGAACTGGACAGTTCTGATGCGGACGGCGGCACCTGGTTAGCCTATGGGCTTGTGGCAATGTTCGGCGGCGTGATTGGCGGACTGGTGATTATTGTATGTGCAATCCAGCTGATTTTATCAGTCATGTCGCGGCTTTTTAAAATGTTGCTGTGTATTCCCTTCGCTCCGGTCGCGTTTGCCGGATTTGCTGGTGGACGCGAATTTTCCCAGTCCGGGATAGCGTGGCTGAGGACATATGTCGGTTATTGTCTGGAGGCGGTAGTGATTATCCTTGCGATTGATATCAGCTATGGGCTGTTCCAGGATACTTCGGCATTTGGAAGTGTTGACGGAGTGGTGGGTGTCGTGCTTGGAATCTGCGAATACTGCCTGCCAATGATAACCGCCTGTGCCTGTGTGAAAGGAGCGGATACAGTAGTGCGGCGGTGCCTGGGGCTGGGGTAAATGAGCAACAGAATGTCTGATACAGAGTTTCCAGAACTGTTAGAGATTAACATTTTTCAACAATTTGGGGGATAACGATTGAAACTCTACGTAAAAAATGGTATTATTTCTGAAATTTGGCAGGAAATGCCTGGAAGCTATCCATGAGAGGTTGGCAGCCTCCCGGCCTGAACCGGTTCACCGGAACATAGGAAGTATTTATGTCTGCATATTTGAGGGCATAGCCAAAAGAATGTTTTGTTAATAAGTATAGAATGTGGTTTGCCAATTGGCATGGGAGGCAGAAATGGATACTTTGAAATACCGCATTAAAACATTATTCAAATATAAGGATTTGATTTTTGAGCTCGTAAAGCGTGATTTGAAACTGAAATATCGGCGCAGCTTTCTTGGGTACGCATGGTCTGTTTTACAGCCCTTGCTTTTAATGATTGTGCTGACAGTAGTTTTTACACAGCTTTTGGGCAAAAACATTGAGAATTATCCGCTCTATCTGTTGTCAGGACGCATGATGTACGATTTTTTTAAGACAAGCACGACTGGAGCAATGAAATCCGTGACTGGTAATGCTTCCCTGTTACGGAAGGTTTATTCTCCGAAATATATTTTCACATTGGCGAAGGTAACCAGCTGTATGGTAGAAATGGTGTTTTCTTTTGGAGCACTGTTTATTGTTATGCTGGCTACCGGAGCGAAATTCTATGTGACATTGTTTTTAATCCCTCTTGTAGTGCTGCAGATTTATATTTTTTGCTGCGGGATGGGATTTTTCCTTGCTCAGCTGAATGTATTTTTCCGCGATATTGAGCACATTTATGGCGCGATACTCAATGCATGGTTTTATATGACACCGATTATTTATGAAATTGACCGCCTTCCAGTGTATCTTCAGCTGATAATCAAAGCGGTGAATCCTTTGTATTATTATGTGGCACAATTCCGGGATATTGTGTACTACGGAAATCTTCCTGGCCCACGCATTTTCTGGGGCGGATGGGTGATTGCATTTTTGATGCTGGCCATTGGTGTGTGGTCTTTTCAACGGTCGAAGGATCGATTTGTTTTGTATATCTGACGCGATAAAGTATGGATAGAAGAAATCACGGGAATTTCTGGCTTATGCCGGATGTGGTTTACGTGATGGAAAAGAACGAAGCAGATTTTCTTTATCCAATTGCGCGCGGGCAGGTAAGGAATGGAGAAAATGATATGCAGATACCTGTTAACAAAGACATAGATGAATACAAAGACGATTTTTTTAAAGGGATGACATTAAAACAAACGGTTATGTGCGCACTTACTCTCGGAGTGGGCGCAGGCTGTTATTTCCTCTGTAACGGCGTGCTGGGGCTTCCGCAGACTCTCTCTCTTTATCTGGTGTTCCCGGCAGCACTTCCGTTTGCGGCTGCCGGATTTCTGAAAATAGATGGGCTGCCGCCGCTGGAATACCTGAAAAGGCGGAGAGATGTAACGAAGAGACCGGTGTATCGATACCGCCCTGTGGTTTTTGAACGAATGGAATTGAAAACGGAAACTTTCAATGAAGAAATCCGGTCAGGCGAAGGAAGTGACAGAAACAGCCGGAAGAAGCAAGAGGAAACAGATAAAAGGAAGCAGTATGACAGTACACAGCAACCCCGGATAAAGCGGAAAGACAGAAAATATCTGCTGGGGCTTTATGAAGAAGATGGGGTGATGGAACCATGAAAATGGCTGATTTTAAAGTAAAGACGGAAAAGGATTACAAGACTCCTGGGTATGTGCAGCAGGTTATTCCGATTTACCAGATCAGCGAGGACGGCATTTTCCAGCTGGAGAATAAGCCTGATGGCGCAAGGAAGCAGTATGACCGAGCCTATCTGTTTGAAGATGCCAATTTTGCGACGATGGATGATTATGAGAAAGAGGATTTTCTGAAGCTCTATTGCGGGATGCTGAACAGCCTGAATGTTTCTTTTAAAATCTGCGTGATGAATAACAACCGCGATATGAATCAGGTGCGCCGGAATATTTTCATCCGCTGCAGAGAAAAACGGTTTAAAGAATTGACGGATTCGCTTAACAATCATATTGAAGAATCACTTGTAAAAGGTCGTGCCGGAATTGACCAGGCACGGCTTTTTATTATCAGCTGCCAGCGGGAAAATATGGGACAGGCAAGGGATTACTTTCATTCGATTGAGTCGAATCTGGCGCTTTGCTTTGGCCGGATGAAATCCGCGTTGATTCCCCTGAATGCTAACGAAAGGCTGCGTTACCTGTTTGCCTTTTATCGGATGGGCGAGGAATCAGAATATGATTTTGACTATAATGAGCCGCTGTGCCGCTTTGACTGGAAAAGTCATATCTGCCCGATGCTGGTTCGTGATTGCCAGAATGAATATGGGAAGTTTGACGGTCTGACCATGCAGGTGGATGGGAGATATGTGAGGGCTTTGTTTCTTCCAAAGTTTCCCAACACGATTGACACATCAGTAATCCAGAAACTGATGGGCGGCTCGCAGCATGTGATACTCACGATTGATGCTGCGGCAATCCCGCAGGAAGTGACACGTAAAAGGATGGATGAACTGTATCTGCAAAACAGCCGTGCGATTGAAAAACAACAGGAGGCGAGGAACAATGCGCGGGCATGGTCATCGGACATTACTTACGAGCGGCGAAGGGAAAAGGAAGAACTGGAGTCCTACATGGATATCCTGAATGAGAACGATGAAAAGATGTTTTATGTGGGTGTTTATGCAATCCTTACTGCTGACAGTATGACCGGGCTGGAAAATGACGTAGTGGCATTCTGCCAGACAGCGGAGAGCGAGGGCTTCGTTTTTCAACCAACGAGATGGCTGCAGATTGATGCAATTAATACGGCGCTGCCGACAGGAGCACGCTTTTGTACGGATGGTCTGCGGCCATTGTTTACGCAGCCGCTCTGTGCTATGACGCCGTTTGTCGTGCATGAACTGTATCATCCGGGCGGGCTTTTTTATGGCGTAAATCAAGTGTCAAAGAATGTCCTGATCGGAGACCGGAAGCATTTGAAAAACGGAAACGGGTTTGTGCTTGGGACGACCGGAAGTGGGAAAAGCATGTATGTTAAAATTGAGATAGTGGAAGCTTTTTTGCGGCTTAAAGACGATATTATCATCATTGATCCACAGCAGGAATATAAGGCTGTCACGCAATACCTTGGCGGTGAATATGTGGAGTTTGGCTCCGGTGCGGGGAACTATGTGAATCCGCTTGATACGGATACCCTGGAATTTATGGAGACCGACAGGTTTCTCGTGGACAAGACGCAGCTGATGTGTAGCCTGTTTACGCAGATTAAAGGAGAGATAACCGGGCAGGAGCGTTCCCTGATCGGGAGATGTGTAAAACGGGTTTAT
The DNA here is from genome assembly GCA_021202075.1 of Lachnospiraceae bacterium. Lineage (GTDB taxonomy): Bacteria > Bacillota > Clostridia > Lachnospirales > Lachnospiraceae > Choladousia. The sequence goes on from JAJQDT010000041.1 coordinate 16,193, forward strand.
GAATCGGCTTTAAAGAAACGGGCAAGACGAACGGCGGCACCGACTTTACTTGATTTTTATAATGAGCTTGGAGAACAGGAGGAGCTGCTGGCACAGGAATTGAAGCTGGATCTGGAAATCTTCGTAAACGGTGCGCTTGATATGTTTGCAAAGCCGACAAATGTAAACACCCGAAACCGGTTGACCGTCTATGGAATTGCGGATTTAGGGGAAGAGCAGAGCGGAATTGGTATGCTGATCATGCTCGAAGGAATCCGTGCGCGGATTGCAAGAAATGCGGTGAAAGGCAGGGCAACCTGGCTTTATGTCGATGAATTTCACAATATGACCGCACACCAGTATACGGCGAATTTTTTTGAAAAGATATGGAAGGAAGTCCGAAAGCTGGGCGGTATCTGTACTGCTATCACACAGAATATCGCGGATTGTCTGTCATTGAAAACAATCGAGACCATGCTCTGCAACAGCGAATACATTGCTTTTTTTAACCAGTCCGAGATTGAAATGGAAATCCTGCGGAATACGCTTCGTATATCGGAAAATCTCCTGGAATATGTGCAGAATACTTCACCTGGCTGCGGCCTTTTGAAATTTGGCGGAGGAACATTCATTCCTGCAGATGCGCGGATACCAAAGGATTCGGAGATGTACCGTCTGGCGAATACGAATTTTCATGAAATTCAGAAAGCAAAGCGGAAGGATAAAAAGAGGATGGGGAATTCCCTTTTGAATCTTCCGGAAGAGGTAATGGAAAGTATCCGGGATGCTCCGACACAACAGGAAACGATTTATCCGGTGGAATGATCGGACTTGTCTTCATTTGTTCACTGTATTTCTTATCATGCCGGATGTGTATATGCGATGCGGGGGAAATAAAAGGACATTGATTCGCTGAGGGGAAGGTGGCACGAGTGAAAATCAGGCAAAAAGAAGAAGCACGGGATATTGACACGAGGAATGCCAACCTTCGGGCTGCAGGGAAAAGCGGAATCTGGTCTCGGCGAAGTGTGGCTGCCAGAAGATACTCTGAGAAACCTGAATTCCGGGAAAATGGAAAAGACGCCGGATATACGAGACTTGAGACAGGATATAAGGAACTTTCAGAGGAGAGCCGGGAGGTACTTGCCTCGCTTACGCGGGAGCAAAGAAAACAATGGAACAACTACAGCCGCCGGGAACAGCAGCAGATATGGAATACGGCAGAGAAAAAAGCGGAACGGCGGTTAAGGTATCAGGATAGAATAGAAAAAGCAGAGCCGGCTTTTGTTGTGCGAAAAGACAAGAATCTCGTATACCGGATTTCTGACGAAGGTCGGAACAGTTCAAAAACGCAAAACGCTCATACGTCTTTAAAAGCCACGAGAGAGATTCGTGCGCCTGCAAAAACAGAGAAAACTCATAAGGCCGATGATTGCGGGGCGGATATTTATGTAAATACGCGAATATCCAGGGAACAACTTGAAGCAATACGTCAGAACAGGATGCAGAAAGCTTTTCGGCAGAGAAAACAAAAACAACCTGTGCCTGTAATCAGGGAAGCACGCCAGCGTTTTACAGCAGATCAGAAGCAGCGGAAAATGCAGGAAATCCAGATGCAGAAAATGGAGACGGCATCCCATGTGGGGAACGACACAGAAGATCGTGATGCTTATTTTCAAAAGGAACCGGATAAACCTGCAGTAGCACCCAGAGAATTTTGTCAGAATAAAACCAGAGATATCTGCAAAAGGAACCCGGAGAAAGCTTATCATGGAACCTTTTACCTTCCTTATTCGGATAAGCGGTTTTTTTGGAAAAAAGCAGCAGAGAGCAGAAACTCAGGTGAAGTTGAAAAAGAATCCGCGGCGAAGAAAATAATGGTTGCCCGTGAACTTGGCACGCTGCTTGATCAGGATGCCAGAAAAAGGGAATCCATTCAAAAACTGCAAAAATCGGAGATGGTTGAGCAGGCAGAGCTTGAACGGGAGACGGCGGCGAATGCGGTGCGCACGGTTGTCATTCCGATCAGGATAAAGGCTGCAGAAATAAAAATCCGGATTCAGAAGAAGGCTGTTGAAGCTGCTGCCGGAATCGGAAAATATCTTGCCTTAGTTGGAGGAGCGGTAGTGCTCCTTCTTTTTATGTTCACTTTTTTCGCCGCCTTGTTTGGAAGCCTTGCGGGGGAAGAGGAGGAAAACAGTACCATGTATTCTGTGTCCGGCAGCGAGATCGTTGAGTACGCGCAGTCATGGATCGGAATTACCCAGTATGCTTACGGTGCCGGGCGGGATTCCGCTACTGACTGGCAGGACTACTCGGACTGCAGCGCTTTTGTCCATGGGGTATTCAGCCATTTTGGGATTGAAATCGGATGGACAACGACAGCGATGGAGGATATTGGAACCGAGGTTGAAGGCGGGTTAAGTGATGCCCTGCCGGGAGATATCGTCCTCTTTTATGACGGATGGGTACAGTCCGGGAACAGCAGTCATGTTGGCATCTACGCCGGGGATGGAATGATGGTTCATAATTCGGTGAGCCGGGGAGTGTGCATGTCCAGTGTAGGATCGGACGGAAGGCAGTATGTGGTGCGCCGGGTGCTGACCGGGACAACATCCGGAAACAGTACCGACAATACCAATTATACTGAGGAACAGATGGAAATCATCTGGGCAATTGTCTGCCAGGAGGATGGAGGCAGTTATGCCGGCGCGCTTGCGGTGATCAGCACGGCGATGAACCGTGTGGACAGCGCACAGTGGTCACATCTGGGGAGCAATGCCTACGAACAATTGACCGCCTCCGGGCAGTTCTGTTACAGCATAGACTCATACTGGCAACGGTATCTGGGAGGAAACGTGCCTGATTATGTCAAACAGGCGGTCAGCGACTGCCTGGAAAATGGAATCAGGAACCATTTCCACACAAGCTTCCGCAGTTACTACACGGAAGGCTCCGAGCAGATCGGCGGCGGAAACTATTACTTTGGCTAACAGTCCAGAACAGCAGCAAAGCGCAGCCTGCTTCCTAGACTGATGAAAATATAATGGGGAGATTTACCATGGATAAAAAGAAGATAAAGCTGTACATTATCCTGCTTGTGCTGTTGATTGGCGCATCAATTCTGCTGCCATATGCGGTAAATGCTGTTTCGGATGCGATTGTGGGGAGAATTATCAATCACTCCGAAACGGAAGCGGATACTGATACAGAAGAAGAACTACTGACGGAAACAGAAGATATTTCTGACAGCATTGCAGAAATGGAAACAGCATCAGAAACAGAGTTCGAGACAGCGTCAGAAGCAGGGGACACAGTTGTGGTGGGAGTGGAATCGGATTCGAGAACCGATGGAGCGGGTTCAGATGAAACCGCTGCTGATTCAGGAGATGTAGAAATATCCGGTGAAACTCTAAATGCGTCGAAATCTGTGTCAGCAGCGGAAGATTCATCAGAAACAGGTGGTTCGTCAGAAACTGCCACAACAAGCTCTGGCTATGGAAGTCAGGAAGCAGCCCAGGAGTCAAGTGAAGGAAAGACGGGAGAAGCTGACACGGCCCAATCGGAAAGGCTGGATGAAATGGAAACCTATGTATCTTCCTTTCAGCCAGAGATAACCGTATCAGCCGGGGCAGAGAACAGCTATTCCGATTTTCTGGACGGAAGGGAGATGCAGTTTCTGGAAGCAGTCGGGGAATACGTTTACTCTATTTACGATGATATGGTGAGCATTACCAAAATAGAGATTGTGGAGACTGTCCGGAATAACGACGAAGAATGCTCCTGCCAGATAGAACTGTATACTGATGACGGCAGCTCGGAACTGTTTATCTGCAGCTACAACAAAAAATGGGATTATTATGGGGTGTATTCCCTGTACAGCGTTGATTGAGGAGGAAAACCATGTATAAGAAGAAAAGTAACAAACCACTTTATATCGCGATTGCGGCGGCAGTTATCCTGATTGTGGTACTTGCGGTCGTGCAATCGGACCTGTCAAAACAGGCTGGACAAAAAACGACTACGGAGACTGAAACAGAAAGCGAGTTGACTGTTGAGACAGAGACGGAGACACCAACACACAATATCCTTTTGTATAAAAGCAGTTCCGGGACAATTGAGTTTGACGCGTCATGGCTGCTGTCTGACAGCGACACGGACTCTGTCCTGGAAGTGGAAGAAAACACGCTCGTGACGATGCTGATTACGCCGACGGACGGAAAGGCACTGGAAAGTGTGGACGTCCTGGATTATGACATGCAGACGGTAAGCAGCGTTGTGCGTTCTGTATCCGGGACAGAGGACGCGACCGGGGAGATGCGGCTTAGCTTTGTTATGCCGGACCGGGATGTTTTCATCAGTTTCAATTTTACAGATGTTTCTGTGGAATCAGAGGTACAGACGGAAATGGCAGAGATTGAAACGGAAAGCGAAACGGAAGAATCCTCTCCCTATGGACTTACACTGCATGGACTTACGGACGAGGTGCAGAGCAGCTATAACGGAATGTTCGATGAACAGAAATTTCTGCAGGCGTTAGGAGATGCCATTCAAATTGACTCGGAAGAGAGTGAGTACCGGAATGTGACGGATATTTATTTTGGCGAGTATGTTGTGACGGAGGATTCCGATACGCCGAAGGTCTGCTATGAAATTTATTTTAATGGGTATGAGACCTGGGCACTGCTTTCTACTTACTACGTAACAGAGAATTCGTATGTTTTCACAGAGATGACAAGTGAGAGTGAGGCAGAAGCGGAAGTCGCGGATGAGAATATTACTATTACAGATTCTACCGGAACAGACACAACTGCTACAGCGAATTCGACCGGAACATCCGGAAGTACGGGTACGAGTGGAAGCTCAAGCGGATCGAGCAGCACCAGCAGTGTCAGTACGAGAGAAACCACCACGACAACGACAAGCCTTGATATCCTTTCCGTCTCGACCGTATTTTTAAGTTTTGTCGGAGACGAGGATGCTTTCTACCAGGCCGCGTTTGATTATATCCTGAGCAAAGGGTATACCGGCAGCATCACAGGAACGATGTCTTCCTACGAGATTGACCCGGAGAACCAGACCGCTACAATACGGATCATGCTCAGTTCTGGCGGGACAATCACAGGGACTTACAACAAATCTGCGAATACGTACAGCTTTTCCGGGCTGTGATGGGAGGTTCATATGAGTAAAAGAAAAAAGGCGGGCGGCAGAAAACGGCTGCCCGAAAAAAATCAGAGTGTTCCTGTGGAAACATCAAAGAACGAATCTGCCGCGATAGACCAAGAGGACAACATGAATGAATTTCAGGAATATGAAATCCGTAATGGGGAAAAGAGGAAAAGCGAAATTCAAGAGAAAGCAGAACTGAACAAGGAATTGCCGGAAAATGAGTTTGAAGGGAATGTAGCCTGTGAACATGAAACCATGGGCGGTGAGACTTGTACTGGTGGCATTCCGGAAGATGAAGAAATGCAGGAATCGGAGGAAATCATTCAGAACAAGAATGCGGCTGACGAAGAGCAGTCTGTTGAAGCGGAGGCTGAGGCTGCTGCCCTTGTGGAAGCTGCAAGTGGGGAAGATGATTCTGGCCAGAATAGCAAAAATTATCTGTACCAGTGGAGGCAATGGCTGATAGGGGTGCTTCTGATTTTTCTTGCGGCGGTGTACCTGTTTAACAATGGTTCAAAGAATACGGAGACGAATTTGCCCCAAGAGACAGAAACGGCAATCACCGAATCAGAATCCGAAGCCACTGCGGCAATACAAACCGTTCAGGTGACCGGGACGAGTGATGCGGATGAATCGGAAATTTCTGCAGCAGGAGAAGACGATACGACAGCTGAGAAAAATCAGAGCGAAGCGGAAACTCTGAATGGATCATCTCCTGACGCAGAAACGGAAATTGAGACAGAGGACTGGCAGCAGACTATTTTCGGAGATTCAGAAAATATAATCCTCTCGTCCATAAAGGTATCTGGCCTGACAGAAGAGCAGAAAGAAAAATCCGGATATCGGGAATCCGATTTTCTCAAGGCTCTTGCAGCATTTTTAACGGATAATGATCTGACCGGAGTGACGGAGGTGGTATTTGAAAAGGAGATCTCATGTTCATCAGGGGGAGCGTTTGCATTCAGCGCAAGCATGGATAATTCAGAAAACCGGCTTACCGTTATCATGTACCCGGATTATCCAGGACAGTATATTTTACTGATCGAAGATGTGAAGGAGTCTGCGGAAGAATCCTATATAGAAGAAGAGCCGGAGCGGCAGACTGCAAGTGAAGCGGATGAACAGACGCAGGATGTGATTGAAGTGCAGAGCGGACAGAGTTCCTCAGAAACAGAGCGAAGCTATGATGCGACTACTCTTTCCGTGACAGGGATTCCGACGACACTGCTGAACTATCTCGCAAATCATTATGAGCTGCAATACACGCTCTATGATTATTTGTATCGGAATGGCTACAGTGACGTCACTGTTGCAGCGGTCAGCTCGTATGAGATTGACGCGGACACGCGGACGGCAACGATTAATTTCACACTATCTGATGGAAGTAGCCTCACCGGAATTTACAACCGGGACGAAAATTCTTATTCGTACCAGTAGAAAAAGGGAATCTTCTGATTGCAGTCTGGTGAAAATCTGCTATAATGAAGATGTCACAGGAAATCAGGAGAAAAGCTTTATGAGAAGAGACAACACAAAGGCAGATGTAAGACTGAAAGACTTCTGGCGAGACAATAGCCGATTTGCAGACCTTTTCAATGCAGTCCTGTTTGAAGGGCAGGAGGTTCTGAAATCAGATGCGTTGGAAGAGGCTGATACGGACATGTCCGGCGTCATTCAGCTAAAACAGTACGAGGAATCACTTGTGCGTGCGAGGGACGTGGTTAAGAAGACAGCATATGGTGCGGATTTTGTGATCTGGGGAATCGAAAACCAGCAGCGCATTCATTATGCCTCCCCGCTTCGGACTCTCTTGTATGATGGCATGGGATATCTGAAAGAATACAATGAGATCACCAGGCATCGCAAGGAAGACCCAGAACCGAAAACAAAAGATGAGTTTCTTTCAAAGATGCGTAAAGAAGACAGGCTTCACCCGATTTTTTCAATTACTGTGTACTACGGAGAAAAGGAATGGGACGGACCGCTTTGTCTCAGAGATATGATTGTCGATATGCCGGAACCAATGGCGAGACTTTTTTCGGATTATAAGATGAATCTTGTCCAGGTTCGCGACAGCGACAAATATACCTTTAATAACGAGGATGTAAAAACGGTATTTGATATTTCCAGAGAATTTTTTGAAGGAAATGTTGAAACAGTTAAAAAGCGTTATAAAGATAAAAATCTTCAACCTGAGTTGATTGCGGTTATTGGAAAAATCACAGAATCATCCTTTCTTATGCAGAAAGGTGCGCGTGGAAAGAAGGTGCAGAATATGTGTACTTTGTTGGAAGAGTATGAAAAAAAATCAATCGAAAAAGGAATTGCACAACGCGACAGGGAACTGATCCTGAAATGGACAAGAGCTGGTTATAAAACGCCTGAGATCGCTGGCCTGTTGGGCTTTTCGGAAGAAGAAGTACGCAAGGTACAGGCTGAGAAATAGCCTGACAATCATTTGATGAAATCAATCAATAGTTTCACAAGAACCGTCTTGTTTGCACAGGGCGGTTTTTGTTTGCCCATTTATCGAAAGAAGATTGTATTCAAAAATTTGGAAAGGTTATGCTGATGGAGCAAATTATTGAGGCTGGGGGAAAAGGCGTTCAGGTAAAGGACGGTGATGCTGCAGAAACAATTCGATGCCTGCAAGCAGTAGTGCTGTTGGAAAAACTGCTCGGAGAAAAAATTCCTGGCAGCCGGTTTGAAGCAGGAAGAATTCTTGGTGGTAAGAAAAAGCAAAAACAGATTGAAAAGAGGATAGCAGGACTTCACAGCTGGGTGCGTTTTTTGCAGATTACAGAGGAAGAATTGCTTATCCTCACGCCTTCGCTGAAAGTTCTGGAGGAAGAAGTAAAGCCGCTTACACCCGCTGAAATTATTACGGTTTGCCAGGGAATATCGTTGTGTAAATAAGATGGATATGATAGGATTATGGAAAATAAATTCGACGAAAGGAGCGGATTGTTGTGAGCGATCCTGATATTTATCAGCTTGTACCAGACGATACCATAAGAGAAGAATATGGAAAATTCGATTTTACGCGTCTGCCGGAAATGAAGAAGGAATTGGAAGAATTTCTGGTGGCGAGGAAGCACTACATGGAGGATCATAATATTGATAACCTGTACGAGATGCAGCGAACATTTTTGTATCTCGATGGAGATACCAAGTTAGCATCGCATATGAAAATTATGACTGAAGCTGATTTTTTTCGATTACGGGAATTGCTTCGTCAGGGAGTAAGGTGAAGGAAATAGAATAAAACGCAACATACAGAGATGTTTTTACAGAGTCGAGAAATCGGCTCTTTTTTTGACCCTGTAACATGTTTTTTATCGTAATATTCGCATACATCTGCCATGTAATAATTTCGGATTTTGCCGCCCGTTTAAGGCGGCGTGAAACAACGGTTTTGGGGGTATCAGGGGGCGCAAGCCCCTTGACAAGAGGCCGTTGTGAAACAAAAGGCGTATCTTGCCATTACCTGTGAAAAGCATCAGAGACATGTGTGAAACAAAGACGATATGTTTGGTGATCTGGAGACGAAATTGTTACAAAACGCCGACTGGAATAGCTGTACACAGAAATTGTTACGAAAATGTTATGGCCAAATTTTGACCGCTGTGAAAGGCATTTATAACGATGGATTTAACAACTGTGACAGGAAAAAATAGTCGAGAAAATAGCTGAGGAAAGGGGGTGATATCTGATGGCAAACAGGACAGTTTGGAAAGCGTTCCGCTGCACGGAGGATGAGGCCGCGAAAATTGCCGAGCAGGCAGAGCGCAACGGCCTTTCGGAATCAGACTACATGAGAAGAAAGATTTTTCAGCTTCCGCCGGAGACAAACCAGCTGCTGGTAGAGTTGAAAAATTCGATTTTGAAAATCGGGACGAATATCAATCAGGTGGTGCGCTCGTGTAATTCCAGGCGGTTTATTACGAACATGGATTATCGGGAGCTGGCAGAGTATCTTGAAAAAATTGACAGGAAGTATTACGAGACGGTTCAGCTGTTGCGGGTTCAAAATGAGAATCTTTTTTATGAAGCCGAACACGATGATGAAAAGGAAAATGAAAAAAATCATGAGGCCAGTGCAGCGGATGCCGGTAAGGCAAAATCGAAAAAAGCGGGAAGAGGTGGATAGAGATATGGCGGTGACCCGGCTGCTGAGAATCAAAGAGACGAAGGGGAGCAACAAGGCTTCGCACCTGAAGAAAAATTTATTTTATATCTGCCGGGATGAAAAGTGTGGGAATGGTTTATGGATCGGAGGAAACGCCGGAAGGACTCCGGAGATGATTTACCGGACGATGGTTGAAAACAAAAAATTCTGGGGCAAGGAGGATGGGAGCCAGGCTTTTCACTATATGCTTTCTTTCCCTCCGGACTGCGGCATCGATGAAGCGACGGCATTCCAGGTTGCGGAAGAATTCTGTCGGGAACTGCTGGGAGACGATTATTATTATGCTTTCGCTGTCCACAATGACAAGGCGCATATGCATGTACACATCACTTTCGATTCCGTATCAAAAACGGACGGCCTGAAATTCCATTCGCCAAAGGGTGACTGGGAAAACCGCATCCAGCCGATTACTGACCGCATCTGCGAGAAATATCATCTGCCGACTCTGGAGTATGATGAAGACCGGCGAGGGAGAAACTACGGCGAATGGAAACGGCCAAAGCAGATGGAAAAGGGCGAGTATTACAGTTGGACGGATATCATCCGGGATGACATTAACGAAGCGATTGAGCATTCGGACAATTACGATGCTTTTCTTGATTATCTGCGCAATGACGGATACACAGTGACGAGGAACGGAAAGTTCCTCTCACTGCTTCCGGAAGGAGCCGGGCGGGCATTTCGCACCGGGCGGCTCGGAGACGGTTACGCGAAAGAAGAAATTATTCAGCGGATTGCGGATAATGGAAAGCAACCGGAAATCGAAATTCGTTACAAGACATATGGGAACCGTCAGGAAATGCGCGAAGTGATTTATGCAAAAATCATCCGCTGCCCCGGCTGGAAGATGACACCGTTCCAGAGGAATTTCTGGAAAAGATGGAACAACACTTATTTCATCCGGAAACCGGAGCGGATGACGAAAGAACAGAGGGTGCGTAATAAACAGGATATTCTGGAGAACCGCAAATTATCCGATGCCATCCGGTATATGGTCGATTACGATATCGGTGACGAATCTGATTTGGAGAAAAGAAAGCTTCCTGTATAATTCAAATATAGGGAATTCCGAGAAAGGTGGTTGAT
>JAJQDT010000134.1 GCA_021202075.1 Lachnospiraceae bacterium
GTGGGTTTCATAACCCCATTGGTGCCTTTCGCAGAAAGGCGGACTATAAGTATGAAATTGCTGGTAAGAAAAGCCAGAAAGGGTGACAAAGCCGCTTTCCAGCAGCTGATGGAGGAACAGGGGATTTCTCTGTATAAGATAGCCAAAGCAATTCTGAAAAATGATGATGACGCGGCGGACGCCATGCAGGAGACAGCCCTTGTATGCTGGGAGAAGCTGGGAACATTGAAAAGGGATGAATTTTTCAAAACATGGATGACAAAAATCCACATTAACAATTGCAATCAGATATACCGTGAACGGCAGCATCTGCTGCCGGAAGAAGACATACCAGAAGCTTCTGCCTGGGAAAATGGATTTGAGCACGGCCTGCGTCCCCGATTCTCCGAGAGAATCGGGGACATGTGATGGAAACCCTCATGTACATTTGCTGGTAACCATGCGTCCATTCAATCCGGATCACACCTGGGCAGCAAAGAAATGAAGGATTGGGCTTTCGTCCGGGACGAGCATGGGAATCCGGTAATTGCTCCATCGCATCCAAATTGGTGGCAGGATAAGAAAAATCCTGAGCGCTGCGGCATTAGCGTTGGGCTTGAGTCGCCGGAGGATATCATGGGCGATTTGGAGCAGGCGTTAAATGCTGTTGAATTGTAAACTGGTTTGGCATATAATAAAACTCAGGAGATAGATTTTTCTGAGTTTTATTATTTTTTTGAGGTGACCGTTATGGATATCTTACAGGCAGCCGGGAGACAGAAGGGAAAAATGAAAGGCGGTCAGCAATGAAACATACAGCATATGCATTTCCGTATGGCACAATTGTGCTGGAGTATGAGAACGATGTCTTATACAAACTGCGCTGTACCCCGGAAGAAAAACAAATTACATCGGAACTGATGCGGGATCGTTCCGAATTCAGCGATGGCGTCTACAGACAGGTGCAGGAGTTTTTAGCCGGGAAAAGAAGGAACTTTGATGTAAAATACTGCCTGAATGGAACGGATTTTCAGATGAAGGTGTGGGCGGCGCTGCGCCAGATCCCTTATGGGGAAACGAGATCCTATAAGCAGATAGCGGAAGCGCTGGGTCAGCCCAAAGCGGTGAGGGCGGTCGGAATGGCGAACAATAAAAATCCCCTTATGCTGCTCATCCCCTGCCACCGGGTGATTGGAAGCGACGGAAGCCTGGTGGGATACGCGGGAGGACTGGAAATGAAACAGGCGCTGCTGGCGGCAGAGCAGCGCAGCATTGGCTCTATGTGAGCGTTTCGTTCATGCTTCCGGTCCGGTACCCCATTAAATCCGGCGTCACATAGGAAAAACCATACTCTTTTAACCTTGTATGGAGAGCCTTTTTGTTAGTGCGCCTGGCGAGCGCACGTTCTAACGGGTGAAAGTCCCGAATCCGCCCGGCAGTGGGAAGGATACAACTGAACACCAAGGTTTTCGCCGTGAGGTTTAAGAGGGCTGAAGGAAGGTGTAGGCAAACCTCTGCCCAACGCACAGAAACCATTTTAGGTGACACAGGAGGATAAGATAGATAACTGAATTTGCCTATACCCGATACAGGCAAATGAACAGCTAACTACCAAGACTGCGAAACAAGCCGAAGTCCCGAAACTGCACGGAATCCTGCACAGTAAAGATGGTGGGGACATGGAGGGAAAGAACGTGTGAGTACCCGGGGAGGTCTCACGGACGCGGCATGGGAGAGCGAAGGGAAAGAGATAGGAATTAAAATCGTTTCCGCAGTTCCCTGACCCTGACCCGGACAAGCAGGAGGTCTGAATTTAACATTTTGCGCAGGTTACTGCCTGCGCCCTATGAAACCCTGGTGTTTATTCAGTAAGCACCAGGGAATTTTTTTGATGCGCAGAGGCGCGTGAGGAGTTTTGTGGCTTACGCCACACGCGCTTCGCGCGACGAGCAGGAGCCGACAGGCCGCCTTCTACTCGATCGCAGGGCTGCGAGAGAAATTTTCCTGCTTTCGCAGGACGCAGCCCGCGAAGACGGATAGTGAGAGAAAACTCTCCCTATCCGATTTTAAAGATTATGCTGTTGTATTCTCGCAGACTGAAAATGGATGACCAGGAGACGAAGAATTAGATTTGCTAATATTTGCATTAAAAGCATTCATTTTACTTATTAAAAACGTAAGGGTATAATCAATAAAAAGATATTTGAAGGAGGAAGGCGTAATGGATAAAGAACTACTGGAGCGTCTGAAGAAATTAAGCACCCCTCATTTGGCAGATGCCTGTCTGCGTGTTCATGTCCTTGTCAGATGCGCACCCGGCGATCTACAGGCGATTGATGTGTCCATGCATATGGCCGGCAGAGTCTGCCCGGCACGTCATACCGGGAGTGTGGATATTTTTCTTGAGGCAATGGAAGGAGCCAATCCCGGGGATATACTGGTGGTGGATGATGGCGGCCGGCATGACCGCTCCTGCGTAGGAGATATGATTACAAGGGAAGCAAAAGCAGCGGGTCTTTCCGGGATTGTGATCTGGGGCTGCCACAGAGACACATGTGAACTCATGGAAATTGGGCTTCCGTTTTTTTCGCAGGGGAAAGTGCCAACAGGGCCATTGAGTGCAGAACCGCATCCTGCTGATGCTCTGGAATGGGCCCGGGTCGGAGACTGGGTAGTATCTCCGGATGATGTATGCGCAGGTGATTGTGATGGAGTTATATTTCTTCCGGGTGATAAGCTGGCGGATATTATTTGCGCCGCGGAAGCAATCCGGGATACGGAGAAACATCAGGCAGATTTGCATGAGAAAGGACAGACGCTGCGCGAACAATTAAAATTCAGCGAGTATCTCAGGAAACATGCAGAAGATCCTGCGTTTGGTTTTCGAGAACATCTCAGAAGTATCGGAGGCGCGGTAGAAGAATAGGGAAGGTACTGAACAGTTAGTTATGAACAGGGAATGCCGGATGAGCAGAGGATTTGATTATTATCAGGAGGTTTAAAAGCAATGTCTTATGAAGCAGTAAAAAAGTTTTTTGAAGAAAAGAATCTGGGCGATCGCGTCGTTGTCCGTGATCATATAGGAGATACGGTAGAGCATGCAGCGGAAGCGATCGGCTGTAAACCGGAGCATATTGTAAAGACCATGTCGTTTCTACAGGATGGCAAAGCCGTTTTGATCTGTATGGCCGGCGATGCCAAAGTCGATAACCCAAAATACAAAGCAATGTTTCATCAAAAAGCAGTCATGATTCCGGGAGAGCAGGTAGAGCGCCTGACGGGACATGTTCCGGGGGCAGTATGCCCGTTTGCAATCCCGGCTGACGTGGATGTCTATCTTGACGTCTCCCTGAAGCGTTTTGAAGTAATTTACACAGCCGGGGGAAGTCTGAACAGTACGGTGAAGCTGAGTCTTCCGGAACTGGAAAAATATGCCAATCCCGTTTCATGGGTTGATGTATGCAAAGGGTGGTATGTGAATGGATAAAAAGAATACACGGGCGATGGAAGCCTTAGGCAGGTATCTGGTATGATTTCCAGAGAATTTTGAGCACGTAAATCACAGAAACAGCCGTACTCCGCAGATCCAGAGGATGATTCCCATTGCGATGCGGAATGGTTTGTCGTATTTTGTGGTTAGTTTGCTCAGCAGTTTTCCGAACAGTGCCCATATACAGAAACAGGCTAAGCCAATCAGGGCAAAAGCTGCCCCATGGAGAACCAGGTCTCCGGGGTTTTGTGTGCATGGGAGCACGTAGCAGGTATAGCGTGTGACTCCGCAGAGAATGACCTTTGCGTTCACAAACTGCAGCGCGAAGCCGCGAAAGAAGGATGCTTTTTCGCCTTCGGATGCTCCGCTTTTGGTTAAAATGATATGCAGGCCAAGATACAGGATATACGCAGCCCCCAGGTATTTCATGATGCCGGTGATTTCGGGCAGGTATTGTTCCAGCTGATAGCATGCAAAGGCACAGATCAGCATGACACTGAAAAAGCCGGCTGTCATGCCCAGAATCGTCCGGCTCCCTTTTTTCCATCCGCTGTGGCTAACGGAATAAAAAGACATCAGGTTATTTGGGCCGGGTGTGATGGTAGTCACCAGAGAGTAGGGCAGATAAGATAAAAAAATTGTCCAGAACACTTGCGATCGCCTCCTTTTGCTTTTATAATACAGGCAATGAATCCTTTTGTAAAATTGAAAGAATTAGAGCTGATATTCAAAATTTTTGGACTAAAATCCAAAAGGCAAAGGAAAGCAATGAGGTGTCATATGGAACTGCGCTCACTGAAAACATTCCGGGTCATCATAGAGGAGGGCAGCTTTTATAAGGCGGCAGTGCGCCTGAACTATACCCAGTCTACGATTACGAATCAGATGGGGTTGCTGGAAAAGGAACTGGGCGTGAAATTATTTGAACGGATCGGGCGTAAAAATGTACTCACGCAGGAAGGGAAACAGCTGATTCCTTATGTGGATCAGGTACTATCCTCTGTCAAGGCACTGGAAGGATTCGAGGAAAGCCTGGCTGAGAACAGTGGGGAAGTTAGAGTTGGCGCAGCGGAGACCATGCTATGCTATAAGCTTCCGCCAATCATACGGGAATTCACCCACTCTGCACCGAAAGCCCAGCTGCAGCTGAAATCCATGGGCTGCCATGACGTGCGGGATGCGCTGGTCACAGGAGAGATCGACATCGGAATCTTTTACAAAGATATCGGCGGGATTGCGGACTGTCTGGAAGTGAGAGAGATTGGCACGTATCCCCTTTCCTGTGTCGCATCCCCGGAGACAGCCGCCTTATGCAGTGATCTTTCAACGCCTGGGCAGGTGTTTTCCGTTCCATTTTTAAGTAATGAACCAAACTGCATCTACAGGGTTATCTTTGAGGAATATCTCCGGGAGCAAAACATCTCCACTGCCAGGACGATTGAGCTCTGGAGCATTCCGACCATCAAAAACCTTGTGGAAAATAATCTTGGCATTACATACCTTCCCCGGTTTACTACAGAGGAGGAGGTTCGAAACGGCGCCTTATGTGAGATTCCGGTTCCAATCAGGCACGACGAAATCACGGCCGTCTGCTGCTGGCATAAGAACAAGTGGATCAGCCCGGTCATGCAGCTGTTTCTGGACTTATGTCAGCAGGAATCGTAGCTGTTCAGTAGTTTCACAGTCAACGAGGAATTCCATGCTAAGCGCGGGAAGCCCGCACCCCACAATCAACGATTGGGGAATATCCCGTGCGAAGCGTGGGATGCCGCCGGCGAGGGGCAAAACCCTGCGAGGGAAAAGTCCATTTTAACCCGCTGCGGGTAATTTGCTGTGCATAGCGGATGGCAGACGGAAGTATCATTTCTTTCTGTGGCTGCGTTTCATGACAGTGGAGCGGGGTTTTTTTCACGGCAGCTCGTCCCTGTGCTCCTGCAGATATTCTATGAAGCGTTTGCTCGCGATGGGCAGACTGTCCGGATCCTTGCAGGCTACCGCAAGGGAGCGGTATACGGGCGGTTCGATCGGCAGACATACGATATCATAGTTGGTACGCCGGAGCACCAACTCCGCCAGGATACTGACGCCCAGTCCTGCTTCCACCATGGTCATAATCGCATAATCATCATGGATCGTGTATTTGATATCCGGTTCCAGATTCGCATCGTGAAATGCGTTGAGCGCTTCGCTGTAATGTCCCTCCTCCAACAGAATAAATGGTCTCTGGATCAGCTCCCGGATCGGGATGCTGGCCTTTTGCGCGGAGGGATGATTTTTGGGCAGAACGGCCAGCATCTCTCCATCCTTGATCGGAATCGTATGCAGGCCCGTCACAGCGCCCGGATTGACAAAGCCGAAGTCGATGGCTCCCGTGTTGATCCATTCCGGGATCAGCGTATAGTCCCCCTGATGAAACAAAAACTGCACATGAGGATAAATTTTCTGGAATCCTTTGATCAGATCAGGCATCCAATGGCAGGTGATGCTTGATATCGTTCCCACCCGGATGATTCCGGTTTCCAGGCCTTTGATTTCATTCGCTTTTTCCAGCATGGCGTTATATTGATAAATGCTGCGTTCAATAAACGGATACAATTTGGCGCCTTCCAGAGTCAGGCGGACGCCCGTCCGGGAACGGGTCAGAAGCCGGATCGCCAGCTCCTCCTCCAGAGATGCGATCATCTGGCTGACAGAAGACTGCGTATAGCCAAGGGCTTCCGCGGCTTTCGTAAAGCTTCCCAACTCTACAATTTTCTGCAATGCTAAGTAGCGGTTCATCGACAAATCACCTTTCCTAATAGTTGTATTAAAAACATTCGTTTTACTTATTATATCCCATGCGTTACAATAGAGTCAACCCTTGAAAGACAGATTGTAAAACAGAAAGGAAGGAAAGCGTATGTCCTGTGCGAAAGAGAAGCAGAATTTTGAGGAAATGGGAAAATATTCCCGCAGAGATGACTGGGCCAGTGTGTGTAAAGGCCGGTATTTGAATGACATAGGAGGGATTTGAGGATGGATGTAAAAGATAATTCACTGCTGATTAGCGCGTATTCGGCAGACACGTTCCGGGCGGACGCCCCGAAAATCATGGAATTGATCGGGAATGAACTGGAGCGCCTGCAGACGGATGACAGCCAGAAGACCATTGAGCGCAGAACGCCGCAGGAGCAGCTCTCTTTCTGGCAGGAAGACTTCAATTCGGATGCTCCCTGCAGCCTGAAGGAGCTTGCTGAGACTATCATGGATCGCTCGATTCATTTCCATAACAAAGGATACATGGGACATCAGGTAGCGGTCACTCTGCCGGTGACTGCCCTGACCAGCGCCCTGATCGGCTATATGGACAACTGCACCACGGTCTATGAACTGGGAATGACCGGAAACGCGATGGAGAAGGTGGTCATCTCTCATCTGGCTGAAAAATATGGATATGGCAAAGAAGCTACAGGCTTTGTGACGTCCGGCGGCTCGATGGGAAATCTGACCGCGCTTGTCACCGCCAGAACCACGTCCGGCGTCCGTGAGCAGGACTATCCGAAGCTGGCGGTCATGGTTTCGGAGGAAGCGCATTACAGCGTGGAGCGCGCGGCGAAGATTATGGGAGTCCAAAGCGACCATATCATAAAGGTGCCGACAGGGGATGATTTTTCGATGCGGACTGACCTGCTGGAGGGCTGTTATGAGGAAGCTGTGAGGGCGGGAAAAATCGTGTTCTGCGTGGTCGGCTGTGCCTGTACGACATCGGTCGGAGCGCACGATAATCTGGAGGCGATTGCCGAATTTGCAACGAGGCATAACATCTGGTTCCATGTGGACGGCGCACATGGCGGCGCGGCGATTTTTTCGGAGAAATATCGGTATCTGTTTAAAGGGATTGAGCATTCCGATTCCCTGATCGTAGACTTCCATAAGATGATGATGACGCCTCCGCTTTCCACGGCAGTGATCTACAATGCCGGACACCGCAGGATCAATGAATTTTCCCCGAAAGCCGCCTATCTGTGGCAGGATCAGCTTTCCGAGGAATGGTGGAATTCGGCAAAACACACACTGGAATGCACAAAACCATTGACAGTGATCCATACCTATGCGATCATGCGGCTGTATGGAGATGAAATCTACCGCCAGAACGTAGACACACTCTACGATCTGGGGAAAGAGTTTGCCGGGATGATCCGGGAGCAGAGCGATATGGAGCTGGCTCTCTGGCCGAACAGCAATATTGTGTGTTTCCGGTTTGTGCCGGATTGCGGCGACATCAATGAGGTGAATAAAGCAATCGCAGAAGAGCTTTTGAAGGACGGCACTTTTTACACCGTCAGCACGGTGATACGGGGGCAGTTTTATATTCGCGTCACACTGATGAATCCGCTGACTGGGACAGAAGAATTAGCAGGACTGCTGCAGAAAGTCAGAGAAGCGGCAGGTGATATTTGCGCAGTAAATCAGTAAACAGGATATCGAGAAATCTGCTGAAGCTTTTATGGGCAGATTTCCTTTTGATAAAGAAATGGAGAAAAAGACGATGAAGCAGTATATTGTAGATGCATTTACCGATCAGGTATTCCATGGAAATCCCGCAGCGGTCTGCGTTATGGATACATGGCCCGAAGAGGAGACGATGATTCAGATTACCTGCGAGAACAACCTTTCAGAAACCGCTTTTGCAGTTCCGAAAGGGGATGGCTATCGCCTGCGCTGGTTTACGCCGGGAGGAGAAATTGACCTGTGCGGGCACGCGACGCTCGGAACCGCGTATGTGATCCTGACTTATCTGAAACCGGAGTGGGGCGAAGTGACATTTTATACCATGAGCGGGCCTCTGTGTGTTGTCAGAAAGGGTGAATTGTTTGAGATGGATTTCCCGGCTTATGAACTGAAACCGGTTGCTGTCACACCTGCCATGACGGAGGCGCTGGGAGCGAAACCGGAAGAAGCATATATGGGACGAGACCTTCTGTGTGTATTTGGGGAAGAGGAGACTGTGCGTAATCTGACACCGGATCTGGAGAAGGTGAAAGCGCTGGATGGTCTGCTGCTGCAGGTGACGGCTAAAAGTACAAATCCTTCCTGTGATTGTGTCTCCCGCTCCTTCGCGCCGAAGCTGAATGTCGCGGAGGATCCCGTCTGCGGTTCCGGCCACTGCCACATTATTCCCTACTGGGCAGCAAAGATGGAGAAAGATTCTCTGATTGCGTACCAGGCATCGCGGCGCGGGGGAACACTGTATTGCAAAATGAATGGCAACCGTATCCAGATAAGCGGAAAAGTAGTGTTGTATTCGGTCGCGGAGATTTGTTTCTAGAAAAAATTACTCGTAATGGGACAGCTGCGGTTTGCCCTGCCGATTTTATTTTTCAGGAAAATCCTTTATATTGTATCCGTATTTGTGATTCCGGTTTTCTGCCCTTTGGAAAACATGTTTTACGCCGAAACAATTTCTGACATTGCGCGGATACTCTGAAGGCCAATGCCATTGCTTTCCGTATCAGCTGGCGGGATGTATGCGAAGACATAGCTGCGTCTATATGGAAGGCTGATATTCTGCTGATGCCAATGAAGCGTTTTTGCTCCCGGCGATATTCCATGGGCATTTTCCAATAAGCTTCAAGGAAATATTTTGGCTTATGCCGAACGCAATCCGGCGGAGCGAGCAGGGGAAATAGCCCCTGCTCGATTTGGGGCAAATGTTATTCTAACGATTCTTCCGTTCTTCCACAAGCCCTGCAAACCATTCCACAATGGCCGGATCATAATGCGAGAAAAACGAGCTTTCCTTCTTGTCAAGAGCCGCTATCGCTGCCATGTCCTCGTCAGACAGCTGGAAGTCGAAAACGTTGAAATTTTCAGCCATACGCTCGTAATGCGTTGATTTCGGGATTACGACAACACCTCTCTGAATATGCCAGCGCAGGATCACCTGTGCCACGGTCTTGCCGTATTTTTCTCCGATAGCTGC
Source organism: Lachnospiraceae bacterium (assembly GCA_021202075.1). Lineage (GTDB taxonomy): Bacteria > Bacillota > Clostridia > Lachnospirales > Lachnospiraceae > Choladousia. Next base: position 9,432 of record JAJQDT010000134.1, read on the forward strand.
GATTGTCGGATTGCTGAACATATTTCCGCGTCCTTCGCCGAAAGGAGCCCACGCTTCAATCTGTACACCATACTTATCCATGTATTCTTTCGCAAGCACCTGCTGGTTGAGCGGATGTGTTTCCACCTGATTAACCATTGGGCGAATTCGGGAAAACGACGCTATATCAACCAGACGGTCAGGATAGAAATTAGACACACCGATTGCCCTGATTTTGCCCTGCTCATATAGCTCTTCCAGGGCTCTCCATGCTCCGTAGTAATCCGAAAACGGCTGATGCAGCAGACACAGATCCAGATGATCCGTCTGTAATTTGCGCATGGATTCAAGTACAGATTTCTTTGCAGCTTCATATCCGTAATTCTCAATCCAGACCTTTGTGGTGAGGAAAATGTCCTCGCGGGGAACCCCTGATTTTTGAATAGCGGAGCCAACCTCTGTCTCATTAAAATAGCTCTGCGCCGTATCAATGGAACGATAGCCTGCTTTCAGCGCATCCAGCACACAGCGCTCACATTCCTCTTGCGCCACCTGATAAACTCCATAGCCCAGAATCGGCATTTTCACTCCGTTTGATAATGTCACGTATTCCATGATATTTTTCTTCCTTTCATCAATTTTTATCAGCCCAGGCTTTTAATTCTGCTGCACCGGCATTGGCAGCAAAACGCTTGCCTTCCTTTAAGACCGCACCTTTGCAGGACGCTTTCAGTTCATCATTTGTCCGTCCCATTCCACTGCTTCCTGATGTCGCGAAGGGGATAATTTCTTTTCCGGTCAAATCATACTGCTCCAAAAATGTGTTGATGATGGTGGGAGCCACATACCACCATATCGGAAAGCCGATGTAAACCTTGTCATAATCCCCCATATTCTCCACGCTGTTTGCTATCGGCGGACGGAAGGACTTATCGTTCATTTCCACGCTGCTGCGGCTGTTTTTATTTGTCCAGTCCAGGTCTGGTTTCGTGTACGGAACCTCCGGCTGAATCTCATGCAGGTCTGCACCGATTGTATCCGCCAGTCTTTTTGCCAGGGCAGCGGTCACTCCGCTTGCCGAAAAATAAGCTACTAATGTTTTCTTTACCATCGTAAAATTCTCCTTTCAGGCCATATGCCTCGATGTTCTTTATGCCATAAACAAAAATCAGAAGCTGTTTGACACCCCGCTCTTCATGTGATAACATGATTGTAATACCTGAACCTGACTTTAGGTCAATACCCTTTTTGAAATTTTTTGTGAACAGGAGGTTGTGTTTGCTATGTATACAATTGGCCAGGTATCAGAGATGTTTGGTCTTCCCATCTCAACACTTCGATATTATGATAAGGAGGGACTGTTTCCCGCATTGCAGCGCACCTCCGGCATAAGAAAATTCTCAGATACGGAAATCGAAACCTTGCGCGTAATCGAATGCCTGAAAAAATCAGGGCTGGAGATAAAGGACATCAAACAATTTATGGAATGGTGCGGACAAGGGAGCGCGACCTATCAACAGCGGAAGGAACTGTTTGAAAAGCAGATAGAATCTGTTGAGTCGGAAATGGAGAGAATGAAAGGCGTTCTTGCGCTTCTTAAGTATAAATGCTGGTACTATGAACAGGCCATTCAGGACGGAAATGAAGACCGGTTGAAAGCAATGAAGCCGGAGGATATGCCGGAAGAAATCAGGATGGCATATGAAAATGCACATCAATAATAAAATGTGAAGATTCTCGTCAAAGAGCGCTTACATGGAGGATTTGTAAGGAATTTCGATCACTTCAATATTTCCTGACGGTCGTACAGGAAGAGAATATATCAAAAGCAGCTGACGTGCTTCATATTACACAGCCTACACTCAGCCGGCAGATGGCACAGCTGGAGGATGAGCCTGGAACGCAGCTTTTCATCCGGGGGCGTCACCTGACGCTCACAGATGCGGGAATCATGCTCCGCAGACGTGCGGAAGAAGTTGTCAGCCTGATGGGTAAAATTGAGGATGAAATTGTAAAGACCCATGATGTTCATTTGGATTCTGAATATGTGCAATGGCTTCATGATATAAAGGAACGATATAGAGGGACGCAAATAAAGGCTGCAGTAAAGGTCAATTCGGAACAGTTGTTGTTTAACTGGGAGTTGGGGCGTGATATGGTCACGCGAAAATCTGAAGAAAAATGAGGGAAAGGGATTGTAGAACAGCTAAGTCTGGATTTGCAGAATGAATTTCCAAAAATCAAAGGGTTTTCAGCAAGAAATCTCTGGAATATGAAAAGATGGTATGCATTCTATGCAAATGATGAGAATATATGCAACATATTCAATGATTTTGAAAAGCAAATCAATTTCAGCAGTGTAAAACTGCACCAAGTTGGTGCAGAAATTCGAGATACCCACCAAACGGAAAAACTGCACCAGGCTGGTGCAGAAATTGATTTTCCAGCTTTTTTCAGTTATGTGCCGTGGAGACATCATGTAGAGATTGTCACTAAATGTCATTCTGTTGAAGAAGCTTTGTTTTATATATAGAGCTAAAAATTGTATGCTCAAGGAGATGTCGCAGATGAAAAACTATGAAGAAGAATTTGACAGGCGACTGGTCGGGAAATGGTATAAGGAGGATATGGGCGAAACCGTCAACATTTTCGATGAAACGCCGCTACGTATGAAAATGTCCTTTTCATCAACCGGATATTATAATTTTGAACCGAACTGCGTTTATGAAAAGGACGGATATTTATGCTACGAAATCAATGACGAATACTACCGTATGGTTTATCATGTCCGATATGCGGACGGAATACTTGATGGCTTTTACGTGCAGCATGGCAGATCAACGCCCGTTAAGTACATAAAGATAAGCAACACGCCCGAAGACGAACCGTTTTTCAAGAATGAGGCAGTGGTTGTTCCGAATAGTGATAAACCGAGAATTGAGATTCTGAAAGAGTACGCCGAATATGACAGGGACAAAGAGTACGGCTGCGGCAACGAATTTATTTTGGGCGGCGCGATTCCCGAAATACTCAAAAAATACGGATATTCCGAATACATAAGCGGGCTTGACCGTAATGACGATGCAATTGTTTTCGCGCTTCTGGATTTTGTATGCGATAATTTCGGACATAACGGCAGCAACGGATTTGGGGGAAGTCATATTACCGACCTTATTGAATTCTGCAGAAGTCACGAAAGCAAGACCAATTGCCGCGGACTGTCGATTCTTTTGGCTTCCCTCATTCGTCTTTATGGAATAAAAGCCCGGCATATTACGTGTATGCCATATGAAGAACCGTTTATGGACTGTCATGTTGTGGTTGACTGCCTTTTGCCATCGGGAACGCGGATCATGCTTGACCCCACGTACCGTCTTTATCTGAAAGATAGGGAGGGAGGCTTCGTTTCGCTTCCGCATTTAAGGGAACTCCTGCTTTCTGACGAGCCGATTTTTGAAAATCCCACGGCGGGCTATAACGGCGGCGGATTTGATAAGGAGTATTACAGAGATTACATGATTAAAAATACGTTGCGTTTTGAACGTTCCACGTTGCACAAAGACGGCGTTGACGGTCGAACGGAAACATCAAGAGTTGTAGAACTAATTCCGCGGGGCTACCCGATCACAAATTTTTCCGAGGGCAGGCGTGAGAATTTTGTGTATAATGATGCGGAGTTTTGGCGTATGTGAAACGGGAGTGACGAGCTATGGCATACAAATTCAGTTCCGGCGATACGGGAACCTAATGGAATTTATAATATAAAGTTAAAACCATCTGCAGCAGGACGAGAAATGTATGAGAAGTTTGGTTTTGGTAATTCAGACGAAATGAAATTATGGTTACGAAAATTCCAGTTTATCGCTGACAAATTTTAACAGAATTATTTTTACAAAGCTAAGAAAGAGGGCGTCACCAGCTTTACCAGCAAAATCAGATGTGAGCAATGCGGTTGTAATTTCCGTAAGCAGACGATTAAAAAGCAGGGCGGCAGCGAGGTTTACTGGCACTGTCCGACGAAAGGAAAGCCCTGTGGTACGGGCAGCATTTGGGAAAGAGTGCTGAAGCCCATGACGGCGGAGGTTCTCGGACTTCCGGAGTTTGATGAGGGAGAGTTTGTGGAGCGGATTGACTATATTGATGTCGTTTCCGCGACGGAGATGGTCTTTCATTTTAAAGACGGAAGGCAGGTCAGCCGGGAATGGGTGAAACCAAAGAGACAGATGCCTCCCTGGACAGAGGAGCGGAGGGAAAAGCAGACACAAGCCATCCGGGACAGCTTTACTCCGGAGCGCAGGGAGAAAATGAGTAAGAAAATGAAAGAGATAAGGAGCGTGAAAAAATGGGGGCCAAAAACGTAAGGACAATGCCGGCCACGCGCACCATCTTCGCGGCGGTTCCGAAAGGAACCAATAAAAAGCGCAGGGTCGCGGCCTATGCCCGTGTTTCCACGGACCATGAGGACCAGCTGAACAGCTATGAGGCGCAGGTCGACTATTACACCAATTACGTTAAGGAGCATGATGAGTGGGAGTTCGTTCAGGTGTACGCTGATGAAGGTATTACTGGAACTTCCACAAAGCGCAGAGAGGGCTTTAAGGCAATGGTTTCCGATGCCCTTGCCGGTAAAATCGACCTTGTGATTACCAAGTCGGTGAGCCGATTCGCCAGAAATACGGTGGACAGCCTCTCAACCATCCGGCAGCTGAAGGAAAAGGGCACGGAGGTGTATTTCGAGAAGGAGAACATCTGGACATTTGATGGCAAGGGCGAGGTGCTGATTACCATCATGTCTTCGCTGGCGCAGGACGAGAGCCGTAACATTTCCGAGAACACCACCTGGGGACAGAGGAAGCGTTTCGCGGATGGGAAGGCGAGCGTTGCTTACTCAAGGTTCATCGGATATGACCGGGGAAAGGACGGCGGCTTTGTGATAAATCAGGAGCAGGCGAAAACGGTAAAGCTCATTTACAAGCTCTATCTTGACGGGCTGACCTGCCACGCCATCGCCAATGAGCTGACTGCACGGAAGATTCCCTCGCCTGCCGGAAAAGAGACATGGTGCCAGGGAACAGTTAAGAGCATCCTCTCGAACGAAAAGTACAAGGGAGACGCACTTCTGCAGGAGGAGCACGATTCCGTCACCGCGCGGATTGCCGGGAACATGGCGAGAAAGAAAACGATGGAGCAGTTTATCAGCACCATTGAGACACATGAGCCTGTAACGAGGTTTGATGAGGAACTGTGGTCTGGGCTGGTGGATTTTGTGACGGTTTATAGCACTAAGGACATCCGGGTCACGTTTAAGGACGGTACGGAGATTAAGGCATAAAGAGATATACTTAAGATTGGCATTCGGTTCATCAGAATCGGGTGCCATTTGTCGTTAGTCGTAAGACTAACGATGTAGCCCCAGCCCATCCGCGAAGCGGATTTTGCATGGGCTGGGGTTCCCACATTTTCTGATTTTAGGGATTGCGCAATAGACGATTTATGCTATAATAAATTATCTGATTTGTGTAGTAGTACAGATGATGAGGAGTTATATAATGGTCAGGAATAATTTGGAAATCGATATCAAAGTGAAGTGCATGGAAGAAGGTATGACGCAGGCACAGCTTGCGGAGAAAATTGGCACGACCAGCCCTTATGTGAATCGGATTATTAAGAAGGGCGATACCGTGATAAACAAGACTTTCGTCAATATGGTGGAAGCGCTTGGGTATGATATTGAGATAAAATATGTGAAAAGAGAAGTCTGAGTTTGGAAAGGACAGTGAGGGGCTATATGGCAGAACAAATATACTCACTTGGAGAAGAAACGGAGCAGATTGAGTTTAAGAAAAGCACCGGTGAATTAAAAGAAGCGGTGATTTCCATGGCGGCTATTCTGAATAAACAATGGAGAGCCTGCCCATCGCCTACGGCGATGGGCAGGCCTACGTCCTGAGCTAAAGCTCAGGACAATAATCAGAGTGGGAAGCTGTATTTTGGCGTGAAGAATGATGGTACTGTTATCGGTCAGGAGATTAACGATACAACTCTCCGAACAATTAGCCAGGCTATTGGCAATCATCTGCGACCGGCAATTTATCCGAATATTAAGAAAGAACATTATGGAGACCGGACTGTTGTATAAGTTGAGTTTTCAGGAACCCGGCAGCCGTATCTTGCTCATAATATTCCGCGCATTCGTGTTGCGGATGAGGATCTTGTGATGGAGCAGCCTATGTATGAAATGTCATCAACCGCAGGTTGATGACCTACGCGCCATCAGGCGCTTCCTTGTGAGGAAATGCTGCGCAAGCGCGACAGCATCAACTATTCATGGGAGAGCCAGAGGTCAAAATATACAATTGCGGATATTGACCAGACGGCGTTCAAGTCATATCTCAAAAAGGCAAAGAAAGTAGGCAGAATCAGTTTTGAGAACGAGGAACCATCGGATGTAATGACGAAGCTGGGGCTGGCAGAAAATGAGTCTCTTTTGAATGCCGGTGCGGCGCTGTTTGTAAACTGTGGAATCAATGAACTCCAGATGGCAAAATTTGCCTCCGATGAACGGCTCACATTTACGGATATTCGCAGGTTTACCGGTTCTATCCTCGATTTGGCGGATAAAGCGGTTCAGTATATCATCGACGCGATGGACTGGCGCGTGGAATTTGATGGAAGCTTGGAACGAAAAGAAATTCCGGAAATCCCCGTGGATGCCGCCAGAGAGGCGGTGATAAATGCTTTCGCGCACCGTCTGATAGAATCCGGTCAAAGCGTGGAAGTGGCAATATACCGCAGCTTTATGGAAATATATAGTCCGGGCAAATTCCCTGACGGAGTATGGAAACGCCACCTCGCTTCGCTCGGAGGCAGGACGCCTCGTCCATGAAAGTTCGCTTCGCGAAGGACGAGGCTAACTCCGGAAATGTTCATCAGGGAAATCCGTAAGCCGATTTGCAGAAATCCACTGATTACGCGTACTTTATACTATTCCAAGGACATGGAGAGTTTTGCGACTGGTTTGAAGCGGATTCAGGATGCGTGTGATGAGGCTGGGTGCAAGGTTGAGTACTATGGAGATGAATATGGTTTCACTGTTCGCTTTTATCGTCATTGCGGTGAAGGTTGGGGAACAGATATGGGTGCCAAAACGACAGGTTCTAAAGTGCCAAATGTCACTTTGGATGTCACTTTGGAAAATCCGGTTGAGGCATCTGTTTTCGAGTTGATTAGAGAAAATGCGTCCATAATAATTCCACAAATGGCAGAAAAGTTATCTATAAATGGTCGGACGGTTCAAAGGGCTATTAATTCTCTGAAGAAAAAGGGGTTTATTGAGCGCAAAGGCGGCAAACGTTATGGGTATTGGGATGTAAAGAATTAAGAAGGTTATATGGAGGTCAGTTATGGAAATAAAATATAAATGTTTATCGTATAACGAATTGGAGACATTCATTTCTATGAGAATTCATCAGTTGCGCGAAGAAGGGGCAACTGAAAATATTGATTTGCGCCCAGCTTTGTTTTCATACTATGAAAAACATATGGCGGATAATACGTTTGTTTCATGGATTGCTATGGATGGCAATAAAATTGTAGGAACAAGCGGAATGTCTTTTGTTGAGAAACCGCCATATTTCGGATGCCCAAGCGGGAAAATAGGATTACTTTCCAGCATGTTTACAGATAAGGATTACAGAAGAAAAGGAATAGCGAAAAAAGCTGCTTTCATTAGTCATAGAGGAAGCCAGAGAATATGGGTGTGGGACAGTACAAATAACAGCGTCTGATATGGGAGTATTACTTTATACTGATTATGGTTTTGTAAAGAATGGAAATTTTATGCAATATCGGCTGTGATTTCCCAGTTGACAGCAGCAAAGCTACGGAAAGGAGCCTTCAGCAATGATTGCAGCGGCGATACACATGCCTTATCATATTAGCACAATCAAACCCCACAACGATGTACATAGTGTATTATCACCCTCAAGGTATGTGCGTTCATCGCCTCGGAGTATGTGCGTTCATCGTTACATTGTATCAAAATTGGCAGGGCAATGGACGCGATCATCGACTCTGAAACCTTCGAGCTGGTGCAGGCGGAGATGGAACGCCGGTCGCGTAGCAAACACCGGTACAGTGGTGTGAGCATGTTCTCATCAAAATCAAATGTGGTGAGTGCGGCTCCTGGTATGGCACTAAGGTTTGGCATTCCAATGACAAGTATGCACTTGAGTTGTTGATAAAAGAAACGACGAAACAAGGTGTGTCACGGATTTCATTAGAGGCGACGGACGTGGTGCGCCCATTGTATGAGAAGTTTGGGTTTGTGAAAATGGAAAATGAGATGGAGTATAATATTGGAATAAAATTTTAGGGGGGAATTTAATTTGAAAAAGAAAAAGGATGAAATAACTATCCGCTCAAGCGCGGCGGAATATTTGACCTACATTGCTTCTGTTGGTGACCAGCAGGACAGCATTGAGATGCGCTACGAGGATGAAAATATATGGTTGACGCAGAAAATGATGGCTGCATTATATAACGTTGGTACAAATACCATTAATTATCATGTAAAGAAAATATTTGAAGACAGTGAGTTGCAGGAGGGATCAGTTATTCGAAAATTTCGAATAACTGCCGAGGATGGTAAGACCTACAACACGAACCATTATTCGTTGGAAATGATTATTGCTGTTGGCTTCAAAGTGAATTCGGAGCGTGCGGTGCAGTTTCGCAAATGGGTGAATCAGATTGCCAAAGATTATACCATAAAAGGCTGGGTGTTGGATGATGAGCGGTTGAAAAACGGAGGCTCCGTACTTACAACGGAGTACTTTGACCGATTGCTTGAACAGATACGGGAAATCCGTCTGTCTGAGCGTAGATTCTATCAGAAGATAACAGATATCTATGCCACAGCACTCGATTATGACCGCACTGCTAAAACAACGAGGCAGTTTTTTGCAAAAGTACAGAATAAGATGCATTACGCAGTGCATGGACATACAGCTGCTGAACTTATTTATGAGCGTGCTGACGCAGAAAAGGAGCATATGGGACTTACCACATGGGCGGCTGCACCTGAAGGTAAAATCGTTAAGAGTGATGTAAGTATAGCAAAGAATTATCTTACGGAGCAGGAGATGCGCTCACTGGAACGTATTGTGTCGGCGTATCTGGATCTGGCAGAGGACCGCGCGGAGCGACATATACCAATGACGATGGAGGATTGGTCAAAACGTCTGGATTTATTCTTAATGGCAGACGATAGAGAACTTCTGCAGGATGCAGGGAAAATCACAGCAGAGATTGCCAAGGCTAAAGCAGAGACAGAATTTGAGAAGTACAGAATCGTTCAGGATAGATTATTTATGTCAGATTTTGATAAATATATTCTGGAATTAGAGGAAAATGCGAAGAAATAAAACCCTGGTTTAAGCCAAGATGGTAAACTTTGATGGGAATCAGTTATCAAGGAATTCTTGACAACTGATTTTGCTGGGGATATGAGGAGAACATTATGTGCCTGATTTGCGAGAGAATTCAGATGATTAAAGATGAAAAAATCCTTGCTTTGTAAAAGAACTGGAAACAGGTTATGTGGTGCTGGGGGATCATCAGCACTTTAAAGGGTATACACTGTTCCTTTGTAAAATGCATGAAACGGAACTGTTTTACCTTGATAAAGAGTTTTCGGCGAAGTTTATGCAGGAAATGATTCTGGTCGCAGAAGCTGTAAAAAATGCTTTTCATGCCGAGAAAATCAACTATGAGTGCTTGGGAAACGGAGATACGCATTTGCACTGGCATCTGTACCCCAGAGTATCCGGGGATATTGGCGATTATGGAAACAGCGGCAGGGGACCGGTATGGTGGTACCCGATGGAGAAAATGTATGATGACAGTAACAGGCCAACGGATGAAGAGCTTGAATTGATGAAGTCGGCACTGCTTCGGGAAATGAAAAGCTTATCGGAGAGCTGATTAGAAAAAACGAAACATATGGAGCGATTCTTACGAGCAGTGAAAGGGAGAAATTTATTGTATGATATTGAAAATTGCATTGCTTCAGCTCCTGTCTGGGAGGAGCATTGAAGAACAGTTTGTGATTGGAAAGAAAGCCTGTGAGCAGGCAAAGGCTATGGGTGCGCATATTGCGTTATTCCCAGAGATGTGGAGCAGCGGATATTCCATTCCGCAGGATGAGAAAACTGTAAATGAGTTGTCTATTTCTGCAAAAGATGGTTTTGTACAGGGCTTTTGTGCTCTGGCAGCTGATTTTGAGATGGCTATTGGAATTACTTTTCTTGAAAAGCATGAACCAAAACCACTGAATTCCATAATTCTTTTTGACAGAAGGGGACATGAGGTACTTCATTATTCTAAAGTACACATTTGCGCCTTTGGTGATGAGAAGATGCTGTCAGAAGGCGAAGACTTTTATGTGGCGGATTTGGATGTTGGAGAAGGCGTAGTGAAAGTCGGCTCCATGATTTGCTTTGACAGAGAATTTCCGGAGAGCGCGAGAATTTTAATGTTAAAGGGTGCAGAGGTTGTGTTAGCTCCGAATGCCTGTCCTATGGAAATCAACCGGCTTTGTGCGCTGCGTACTAGAGCCTACGAGAATAAGATCGCTATTGCCACATGTAATTATCCTGCCGGTCATCCGGACTGTAACGGACATTCCACCGTATTTGACGGCGTCGCGTGGTTTTGTGATGAACTGTGGGTACGGGATATGTGCATATTTGAAGCGCCAGAGGAGGAAGGCATTTATATAGCTGAGATTGATATGGATTTCCTGCGGGATTATCGCGAGCATGAGGTGATGGGGGAGAAGTATCGTCAACCGGAGAAATATGGGGCGATAACGGAAGGATGAACCGTGATTGGATTAAAACGAACTATAAAGCTGTGTGATCATGAAAAAGAATGGGAACGGGAAGCACTGGTTAAATCTTTTCTTGGTAAGACGGTAGATATCAGGATAGACCGCCCGATGGGGAGCAGACACCCACGCCATCTGGAGATGATATATCCGATTAATTACGGATTTATTCCGAATGTATATAGCGGTGATGATGCAAAACTCGATGTGTATTTGCCTGGGGTGGATGTTCCGGTTCGAGAATACACAGCATCAGGCATCGGCATCATCTATCGTGAAGATGATGTGGAGGATAAGCTTGTTGCAGCGCCGAATGGGATTCGATTCTCAAAGGAAGAAATTCAGACAGCGGTGAATTTTCAGGAGCAATTTTTTAAGTATACAATTGAAGTGCTTTAGTATAATCATACTCCACAACGATGAACATAGTGCATTATCGTTGAAAGAGTATGTGCGTTCATCGTTACATTGTATCAATATTGGCAGGGCAATGGACGATGAATATGGCTGCGGTGTGATCTGGAAAAACCGTATGAATTTCTTGCGAAAAGGGGGTACTGGCCTGAATAATTACATTTTTCTTAGCCTTCAGCTGACTCTCCCATGCTCCACGGAATAAGTCTTATCGGCGATTCGCATGGTGGACTGACGGTGGGAGACCAGTACGATGGTCTTTCCCTCCTGCTCTTCCTTAAGTGACCGCAGGATGACAGCCTCGTTCAGGCTGTCGAGGTTGCTGGTGGGCTCGTCCAGTAAAAGGAAGGGGGCATCGTGGAGAAATGCCTGCGCAAGGCCCAGCCGCTGCCGTTCCCCTCCGGAGAGCGTGCTGCCCAGCTCACCCACGGGGGTATCGTATCCCTGCGGAAGTGTCATAATGAAATCATGGACGGACGCTTTTTTGCAGGCGGCCGCAATTTCCTCATCGGTAGCGTCCTGTTTGGCGATCCGCAGGTTGTTGCGGATGCTGTCGTGGAAAAGGTGCGTCTCCTGTGTGACGAAGCTTTCCATGTCGCGAAGGTTTGCCGTGTTGATCTGATTCACGGAGGCGCCGGAAATGGTAATTTTGCCCTGATTGACCGCCCAGAAGCGCATCAGCAGCTTCAGCAGGGTGGATTTGCCGCTGCCGCTGATTCCGGTGATGCCGATGATCTGATGCTCCGGAAAGTCGACGGAGACATCCTGCAAGATGATTTCGGGGTCATTTGTCGCGTAGCAAAGGGAGGCTTCCAATGTCTGGTCCTCCACGAAATGAGAAGTCATTTTTACAGGTTCGGCTTTCGATGAGCGAGAAGTCATTTTTACAGGTTCGGCCTTTGATGAGCGAGAGGCCGTTTCCCCGGATGTAGTTTTAACGGAGCGGGAGGAGGCATCCATCTCGCTGTAGGAAAAGGTTACGTGCTCTGCCGACGCTCCGCGGAAAGCCACATCCTGCTGCCCGGTGATTTCCTCCGTAACCGGTGATTCCTCCAGGATGTCCAGCACCCGGTTGCCCGCCGCAAACGTGTTTTGCAGAGTGCTGCCAAGCGCGGCCAGTGCGACTGCCGGACCGAAGGAGGAAAACAGCGCGATGGTGGGGATCAGCACACCGGCAAAACCGACCTGTCCCTGCTGAAAGAGAAAAGCCGAGGCAAAAAGCATGGCGCAGTCAAAAAGCAAAATGACGGTATTTGTCACGGCACTGTTCAATCCCTGGTTTCGTTTCATCCGTTCTTCATCTTTGGAGAGCGCGTCTGTCTGTGCATTCATTTCTTCCAGACGTCTGGCACCTTGGTTATACTGTATGGTTTCGGTAAGTCCCCGCATACTGTCCAGCACGAAGCTGGAGAGTTCGCCGGATTTTGTGCGGAACTGCAGGCCGATGTCTCCGCTGAAACGGGAGGCTGCCAGTGGAATGACAATTCCGACCACCAGATAAGCCGCCAGAGCCAGCACGCCAAGCATCCAATGGAAGGAGCCGATAAACAGACATAAGATTATGGTATACAAAAGCGCGATGGCTGCCGGAGAAATGGTATGGGCGTAAAAGACCTCCAAAAGCTCGATGTCCGAGGTGATGATGGAGATCAGTTCGCCTCTGTCGCGTCCCTCAAGCTTGGCCGGGCAGAGCTTCCGCAGCGCGCGGAATACCTGGTCGCGGATCAATGCCAGCAATTTGAACGCGATAAAATGGTTGCAGGCCTGTTCTCCGTAGCGCAGTCCCGCCCGGAGGACGGCAAACAGAATCACACAGGCAAAAACCGCTCCGAGCGAGAGAGCGGTATCCACTCCCAGCAGATCCAGCACGGCATAGCCGCCGAAGACAGTGATGAAGGTGGCGCATAGATGCCCAATCAGCCCCATGCAGATAGTCAGGATCATATATCCCGTCAGGGGTTTTACCAGGCCGATCAGCCGCAGCATCACGGTAAAGCCGCTTCTTTTTTTCGTGACCGGATGATTGATACTTGCCTGATTATCAGCTGAGCCCATTGTATTTTTCCTGTTCGAGGAATTGTTATTTACGGATTTGCTGCTCATGCGTTTTCACCCTCCTTCCTGCAGGTTTGTCCTTCGCGCAGTGTACTTTCATTGGAAAACCGTTCTGTCCTCGCCGGGTGGGTTCCTCGCCCTCCGGACGGGATATACACCGGTGCTGCATGCCAGTGGCACGCGTTTGGCACCGACCGGAGCGAAAGCGGAGATGAAGTGAGGGGAGCGTTTCCATAATTCTCCAGACTTTGCTGCGCCTTCCAGAGGGCGGCATAGCTTCCATTCTGCGCCAGAAGCGCTTCATGCGTCCCGCTTTCCACAACAACCCCGGCATCCATTACATAGATGCGGTCGGAATCTGTCACGTTTGCCAGACGGTGAGAGATTAATATTACAGTCTTTCTCTTCGCCAGCGCATGGATCTGCGCCATAATATCATTTTCACTTTCTACATCAATATTCGAAGTGGCCTCGTCAAAAATATAAACCGGACTGTCGTGGAGCAGCGCCCGCGCCAGAGCCAGCCGCTGCCGCTGCCCGCCGGAGAGGTTGCCGGCCTGCTCGGTCAGGTGGAAATCCAGACCATTTTTCGCAGAGTTCACCTGCGCAGATGGAGTGCTCCCTCTTAAAAAGTCTGCCAGTTTTACCTGCGCCAGGACTTCCCACAACTCTTCATCACTGGCTTCCGGGTTTCCAATCAGCAGATTGTCGCGGACGGTGCCCTTAAAGAGATAGCTCTGGTGGCTGACGTAAGTGATGTTTTTCATCAGGCTGGCTTCCTTTATATCCTGCAGTTCCACGCCACCGATAGTGACGCTGCCCTGATAATTTCGGTTTCGCCCCATCAGGATGGAGGCAATCGTGGATTTGCCGCAGCCGGATTCTCCCACAATTGAGACGAAGCTTCCCCTTGGGAATTCCATGTCGATTCCGTGGAGGACTTCCCGATCCTGTGTCACGGCTGCGTGAGAAACATTCTTTGCTCCGTCCATACGACTTTTCGTTGAATGCATCTGAGTGGACTTTGCACCATTTGCATCCTTCGAGGTATGAGAGGGCAACCCATTGTTTTCATTTTTCGTGGCATGAGTGGGCGCTTCACCAGTAACGTCTTCCGCGGCGTGAGTAGACGATTCTGCGCCGTAAGAAAACCGGAGCCCCCGCAGGACGATGGATCCTTCTGCCGGCCACTTGGCAGCCTTCGATTCTTTTTCCGGCAAATCCAGCAAATGAAAAATCTTGTCGCTGGCTGCCATGCCGTTCATGGCGATGTGGAAGTAGGAGCCGAGCTGGCGCATGGGGAGAAAGAAATCCGCGCCAAGCAGGATGATGAGCAGGCATCCCGCAAGGCTGACATGCCCCGCCCGGTATTGCGTGGCCGCCATGATGATACCAAGCGCCGCGCCTCCGTAGGCGATGAAATCCATGATGGTGATAGAATTGAGCTGCATCGTCAGCACCTTCATGGTGATACGACGGAACTTCTCCGCTTCCTCGTTCATTTCCTGCTGCTTAAATTCATCCGCCTGGTAAATCTTCAGCGTGGTCAGTCCCTGCAGGTTTTCCAGAAAGGTATCGCCCAGAGCCGTGTATTGTCCCCAGTATTTGCTGAGCAGCTTTTTCGCCCAGGTCTGCACCGCCGCGATGGCCACCGGGATCAACGGCACACACACCAGCAGGACGATGGCCGAGGGAACATTCACGGTACACAGATAGACGAAGAGTGTCAATGGAGCCAGCATGGCGTAAAAAAACTGGGGCAGATACGCGCCGAAATAGGTTTCCAGCTGATCCACACCCTCCACAGCCACCTGTACGACCTCGGAAGTCTGCACCTGTTCCATATAAGAAGCACCCAGGCGCAGCAGCTTTTCATAAATCTGCTCCCGCAGAGTCCGCTTGACTGCTTTTGAAGAGAGAAAACTCATCCGCGACGCGCCGAGCGTGCAGGCGAAGCGCACTGCAACAGCTGCCAGAATGACAGCCGTCGTGACCTGGCCGGCCTGCGCAATTTCTACGTCTGTTCCATCAGCAAACAGGGCCGCCAGCAATCTCGTGATGCCTGTCATCATGGCGATATTAGCCAGCAGAGAGAACAACTGGAAAACCACATTCCCGATGATGTACCTCATGCTTCCGCTGACCGTGCCGATCAGCCGTTTGTCAATCATCATTATTTTGTACCTCTCTTTCGCGCTTTGTTTCAGTGCTTCTCATTTTCATCGGTGTTATCCTTCCTCGCAGCTCCGGAAGAAAACAATGGATCCAAAACAACAGAAAACGATAGATCCAAAATAACATTTGACCAGATACTGCTTCTGTGTTAGAATTTCCTTGCTTTGGTTAGATAAATATAACAAAAGATAGGCGTAGCTGTCAACGAGTTTTCAGGCGGCCAGCAACAGGAGAATGTCAGGCTGAATTCCGGGCAGCCAGCAACAGGGGGATTTCAGAGCGGAGGATTTTCGGGCGGCCTGCCGCAGGAGCCGGAAAGAGAGAAATACAGAAATACAGGAGGGATTTATGAAGGTAAAGAAAGCAGCATACACGGTATTGGGGTTTTTGTTTTTGGGATTAGGCGCGGTTGGCACGGTTCTGCCGATTCTTCCGACCGTTCCTTTTTTAATGCTTGCGGCATTCTGCTTTGGAAGAAGCTCGGAGAAGCTGAACAGCTGGTTCAAAGGGACGAAGCTGTACAAAAACAATCTGGAGACCTTTGTCAGAGGCGAGGGGATGACCATGAAGACGAAACTGCGGATTGTCTGCACGGTGACGGTGATTATGGCGATCGGGTTTGCCATGATGTCGCGGGTTCCGGTGGGCCGCGCGGTTCTGGCTGTTGTGTGGGTGTGTCATCTGCTGTATTTTTTCCTGGGAGTAAAAACGATAGAGCCGCAGAAGGCTCAGATCAAAGAGTAAGACATCTAAAATGGATGGGAATGTACAGGTTAATTATTTTGCGTAAAGAAATTGTTTTTAAACAAAAAAATACTTGCATTCCTGACATATCTGTGTTATTATCCCTAACAAAAGTTAGAAAGAACTAATTAAAATTAAAAATAGCTTACCGGATAGTAGTCCACTATACTCTATAGTGGATTTTTTTTTGCCTTTTTACGGAGGTTTACATGAAAAAAAGAGTCTTGAAAGAACATCTGAGTACCATCATTCTTGCCGTGGCGCTGCTTTTGCTTTCATTTCTTTCGCTTTTTGTCGGAGTGATCGATGTGAATCTCGCGGGTCTGGCTGCGGGAGATTCTGAGCAGTGGCTGATTTTTATGGCTTCGAGACTGCCAAGGCTGCTGGCAATTTTATGTACGGGTATGGGCATGAGTGTGGCTGGACTGATTATGCAGCAGCTATGTATGAATAAGTTTGTGTCGCCTACGACCGGCGCGACGATCTCCTCTGCGGAGATGGGGATTCTGCTGGCATTGCTGTTTATGCCGAATTCGACGATCTGGAGCCGGGCGCTGTTTTCGTTTACAACCGCGATCCTGGGTACCTGGATTTTTGTCTGGTTTATCCAGCGCATTCAGTTTAAAGATGTGGTGATGGTGCCGCTGGTGGGCATTATGTTTGGCAACGTGATCACAGGTATCACAAATTATTTCGCTTACCGCTATGAGATGACGCAGGCACTTTCTACCTGGACGGTCGGGCATTTTTCCATGGTCATCCGCGGGAGATATGAGCTGGTATATCCTTAACTTCCCGTTTTTTTCTCACTCAAAATCGTCCCAGTCAGGATATTGTTCA
>JAJQDT010000122.1 GCA_021202075.1 Lachnospiraceae bacterium
CCTCGGTTTCTTCCTCGGTTTCCTCTTCCGTCTCAGCCTCGGTTACTTCCTCGGTCTCTTCTTCCGTCTCAGCTTCTGTTACTTCTTCCGTTTCTTCTTCGGTCTCCGCTGCAGTTTCCTCTTCGGTCTCGGCCGCTTCGGTCTCCTCTTCCGTTTCAGCTGCCTCGGTGACCGCTTCTGTCACTGGTGTCGTCTCTGCCTCTGTCTCCGCCTGTTTGGATCCACAACCAGCCAGAGAGACTGTCAGAGCAGCAGCGAGCACGAACATAGTTGCTTTCTTCATTGTGCTTCTCCTCTCACATACTACGTTTCATCAGTTACCCACCAGGCGCGAATTAATTTGTACAGCAGAAACCGTATCCGCCATTGCGGACACCTCTGCCACGTAAAAACCCGCGTGATGAACGTATTATAACACACTGCAAATAAAAAACAAATAAAAATGCAAAAAAATATGTGACTATTTTTGATTAATATAATTAATCAGGCCCTCCGCACGGATGATTTTTTGCATGAATTCCGGAAATGCCTGCCCTCTATACTCGGAGCCGCGTGTCCGATCATAGATCATGCCGCTGTCAAAATCAATCTCCACCTCGTCGCCCGCCTCAATTTCCTGCGCTGCCTGCGGACACTCAATGATCGGCAGCCCGATATTGATGGCATTCCGGTAAAAAATACGCGCAAAGGTTTCCGCAATCACACAGCTTACGCCGGCCGCCTTGATGGCAATCGGTGCATGCTCTCTCGAAGAGCCGCAGCCAAAATTTTTATTTGCAACGATAATATCCCCCTTCTGCACCTGATGGATAAAATTCTTATCTATATCTTCCATACAATGTGTTGCCAACTCCGCCGGGTCGGAGGAATTCAGATATCGCGCCGGGATAATAACGTCCGTATCTACATTATCCCCATATTTGAAAACTCGTCCTTTTACTTCCATAAATAACCAATCCTCTCATTAAGTACGCTTCCATTTTCCAGGCGGAGCGCTTATGTCCTGCATCTGTTCTGCAGGATGCTCTTCCCCTGAATACTCTTCTGCTGGATACTTTTCCGCTGGATGCTCTTCCCCAGAATGCTCTTCTGCTGGATATCCTTCTGCTGAATGCTCATCCGCAGAATGCCCTTCCGCCGGATCCCCTCTTTCTGAATTTTCTTCCGCCGGAGGCGCTTCTCCTGTGTCCGTATCCGTGCAGCGATTCTTTCCTGCGCGGCTTTCAGGCATATTGACAGAGTCAAAATAATCCACACAAATACTCTACAGCTCTTCCGGCGAAGAAATTTTTCCCGTCACCGCGCTCGCGGCCGCCACAGCCGGGCTGGCAAGATAAACCTCTGAGCCCACATGACCCATTCGGCCAACGAAATTCCGGTTGGTCGTGGAGACACAGCGCTCCTTGTCCGCCAGGACTCCCATATAACCGCCCAGACACGGTCCGCAGGTCGGTGTGCTGACTGCGGCGCCCGCCTCGATGAAGATTTTGAGAAGCCCCTCCTCCATCGCCTGCAGATAGACGGCCTGAGTCGCCGGAATTACAATGCAGCGCAGATTCTTTTTCACCTTACGCCCCTTCAAAATATCCGCCGCAATGCGCAGATCGCTGATGCGGCCGTTCGTGCAGGAGCCAATCACGACCTGGTCAATCGCAATATCCTCCGTAATCTCGTCAATGGTCTTCGCGTTTTCCGGCAGATGCGGGAACGAAACAGTCGGGCGAAGAGAGCTCAGATCAATCGTATACTCCTCGTCATACGCTGCATCCTCGTCCGCCTCATAAATCCGATATTCCCGCTTCGAATGCTCCTTCATGTACGCAATCGCGGCATCGTCCACCGGGAAAATCCCGTTCTTTCCACCCGCCTCGATCGCCATGTTCGCAATCGTGAAGCGGTCATCCATTGAAAGATATTGAATGCCGTCCCCGACAAACTCCATTGATTTGTAAAGTGCGCCGTCCACACCAATCATCCCGATGATATGCAGAATCACATCCTTGCCGCTGATCCATTTCGCCGGTTTGCCGGTCAGAGTAAATTTAATCGCCGGAGGCACTTTGAACCAGGCTTTTCCCGTCGCCATGCCGGCCGCCATGTCTGTGCTGCCTACACCAGTAGAAAATGCTCCAAGCGCACCATAGGTACAGGTATGCGAATCCGCGCCGATGATCACATCCCCCGCGACAGTCAGTCCCTGCTCCGGAAGCAGCGCGTGTTCAATCCCCATCTGTCCTACATCAAAATAATTTGTGATTTCATGCTTACAGGCGAATTCGCGCACACATTTGCAGTGCTCCGCCGACTTAATATCCTTGTTCGGGATAAAATGATCCATGACAAGCGCGATTTTGTCCTTATCGAACACCTTATCGTCACTGAGCCTGTCCATCTCATGGATGGCGACAGGAGAGGTGATGTCATTGCCGAGCACCAGATCAAGATTCGCCTCAATCAGCTGCCCCGCCTCCACAAAATCCAGGCCTGCCGCAGCCGCAAGAATTTTCTGCGTCATTGTCATTCCCATTATTCATTCCTCCTGATTAAAAAAGGGGTTGTATCTGTGCAATCGGATAGGGGGAGTCCTCCCCCCTATCCGCCTGCGCGGGGCGCGTGTGGCGTAGGCCACAAAACTCCTCTCGCGCCCCTGCGCATAAAAGAAACGGGGCTGCGCCTTTGTCAACAGCCCCTGATATATGTCCCAGCTAATTAATTGTTGATCAGCTTGTCCTCATCGCTCCAGCTGTACAGCTTGCGAACCTCTGCGCCGACAATCTCCGACGGATGCTCGGCCGCTTTCTTGCGCATCGCCTTAAAGTGTACCTGCCCTCCGGCTGAAGACATATCCAGCAGGAAATCTTTTGCAAATGTACCATCCTGAATGTCAGCAAGAATTTTCTTCATCGTCTTCTTCGTCTCTTCCGTAATCAGCTTCGGTCCGGTCACATAGTCGCCATACTCCGCTGTATTGGAAATCGAGTAGCGCATCCCGGCGAACCCTGACTGGTAAATCAGATCAACAATCAGCTTCATCTCATGGATGCACTCGAAATACGCATTCCTCGGATCATAACCGGCCTCAACCAGCGTCTCAAAGCCCGCCTGCATCAGAGCGCAGACGCCGCCGCAAAGCACGGCCTGCTCACCAAACAGGTCTGTCTCCGTCTCGGTGCGGAACGTGGTCTCAAGTACGCCTGCCCGCGCACCGCCGATCGCCAGCGCATACGCAAGCGCGATATCCAAAGCCTTACCGGTCGCGTCCTGCTCGACTGCTACCAGGCACGGAACACCCTTGCCCGCCTGATACTCGCTGCGAACCGTATGGCCCGGTCCTTTCGGAGCAATCATCGTCACATCTACATAAGAAGGCGGAACGATGCATCCGAAATGAATGTTAAAGCCATGCGCAAACATCAGCATGTTGCCTTCTTCCAGGTTCGGCTCAATGTCCTTCTTGTACATTGCCGCCTGCTTCTCATCATTAATCAGAATCATGATGATATCTGCTTTTTTCGCGGCTTCCGCTGCCGTATACACTTCAAATCCCTGCTCTACCGCCTTGTTCCAGGAACGGCTGCCTTCGTAGAGACCGATAATCACGTTGCATCCGGACTCCTTCGCGTTCAGCGCGTGCGCATGCCCCTGGCTGCCGTAGCCGATAATCGCGATGGTCTTTCCCTCCAGGAGAGACAGATTACAATCCTTCTGATAAAAAATTCTTGCTGCCATTTTCTGATTCCTCACTTTTTAAAAAAATTCACGCATCTGAGAAATAACACCACAGCTGCGAGTTGGTACCGCGTCAAAAATTGCGCGGCTCTCCTTATTACATGTCCGTTCTCGCTTGCGAGTATGGACGAAGGCCGCGCCAATCGCGAAGAATGTTCCGATTTGCGCAGCAAATCGAGAACGCTACCGATTTTTTATTGCGCGGCTCTCCTTATTATCAGGTCACGCCGCAGCACTTTAACTCTGTAAAGGTGTGACCAGTAATATCAATAATAATATCAATGCTTCACTACAGATAGCGCACGTCATCCGCCCCGCGGGAAAGTCCCGTAATCCCGGTCCGCGCGAGCTCCAGAATCTCATGCCCGTCCAGGAGCCGCAAAAACGCATCCAGCTTCGACTGCTGGCCGGTCAGCTCGATAATCAGCGAATCCGCACCGACATCCACAACTCTTCCGCGGAACACATTTGCCATCGTGATGATGTCCTGGCGCTCATGCACATCCACCCGCACCTTGACCAGGATCAGTTCCCGGCAAACACTCGTCCCTTCATCCAGAATCTTGATATCCACCACATCGATCAGCTTCGCCAGCTGCTTGGTAATCTGATCCAGCGTCTGCTCATCTCCGCTCGCCACAATGGTCATCCGTGAATACCGCGGATCCATCGTTTCACCGACCGTCAGGCTGTCAATATTGTATCCTCTCCGGCTGAACAGCCCCGCTACATGGCTGAGCACACCGGATGTATTGTCCACCAATAACGATAATACTCTTTTTTTCATATGAAAACTCTCCAACTTCTTTTCATGCGGTTCCGCCCTACAGCCATCCGAAACCCATCCAATGAATCGCTCCTATAGTATAATAGCAACGAAGACGCACTTTGTCAACGGGAACAAATGTCCCTTCCCGCCGCAAATCAGTAGCCAAATGAATCAAGTATTGCGTCCGCCACCGCCTGCGCGATTTTCTTTTTATTCTTATTATAGAATGTCACATCGTCCTTATCATCAATAAAGCATGTCTCGAGCAGACCATAGGATACGCCATTCGCGTAGCAGCGCTTCATATTAAACAGATCGCTTCTCCTGCACAGGCCGCTGTGATACGAAATCCCAGTGCTCTTTACCGCCTGCAGAATAGCCGTGTCAATCGAGGTGTCCGACTTAGACTTATGTACCAGCATGTCCACACCCGTGTAGCTGCCATCGCCTGATGTATCATAAGCCGCCGCATTAAAATGCACCTCCAGAACATAATCATAATCCGCCCACGAGACAATCGGCCCATACTTTTTGCCATGATAGTAATAATTATACATGACATAGTACATATTATAATCCTGATCATACATATCAACCGCAATATCCGCATCGGAGGATGTCAGGTCGTTATATATCAGGGATGTCAGCTCTCTGGTCAGCTTATATTCATAGTAAGTCGTGCCGTCAATCGTCGCACACGCGCCCACATCTCCCTGGCCATGCCCTGCCACCAGCAAGATCCGGGCTGTCTGCGCAACACCGTTCTCGTCGAGCACCACGCCATCGATGGTCGTACTCACCTGCATGATGCCCTTGGAATTAAAGTAATACCGTTTCGAACCAATCTTCGTCCAGCCGGTCTGCATCACGCCGCTGGAATTCAGATAGTAAGTGCCGGTCTCGAGCGTCAGCCAGCCGGTCTGCCGCACACCATCCGCGTCCAGATAATATTTTTTCTTACTGACCGTGATCCAGCCGGTCTGCTTTACGCCGGATTTGTAATAATAATACTTGCCGCTAATCTTATACCAGCCCTTTGCCTTGCCCTTTTTCACGCCCTTTGAATTCACGACATAGCCGTCCGGCGTGATGGTGCTGGTCAGCCTGCGCCCTTTGCTGTCCACATAGTATTTCGAGCTGATCCAACGGCTGGTCTGCAGCGCGCCGCTTTTGCTGAAATAGTAATAGTAGCCGCCGATCTTATTCCATCCGGTGTAGGCTCTGCCCTTCACACCGGTTTTCCCGCTCTTTTTATAAAAATATCTGCTGCCGTTGACCGTCACCCAGCCGGTCTGCATCTCCCCTTCTTCAGAAAAGTAAAAATAATAGCTGCCGATCTTTTTCTGGCCGGTATACATCCGGCCAACCGTCCCGGCAGTACCACTCTTTTTAAAATAGTAAGTATCTCCGCTGATTGTCTTCCAGCCGGTCTGCAGCACACCGTTTTTCGAAAAATAGTACATATATCCATGAATCTCACAGAAGCCGGTCACCATACTGCCCACCGGCACTTCATTCTGGCTGTCCGTCTCCTGAGCCTCCGTCTGTGCGCTATCCGTCTCCTGCTCTTCTGTCTGCTCACTTTCAGCCTCTTCTGTCTCAGCCTCTTCCGTTTCTGTGGCTTCCTCCATCAGATAATAATGGCTGCTCCCAAGCTTCAGCCAGCCCGTCTTCATCGATCCATTGGACCTGTAATAGTATGTATATCCGTCAACGGTTTTCCAGCCTCCGGACGCCGCAGACGCACTCACAGTACAAATGAACGCCCCCAGCATGGTCATCGCCGCGAGAAAAAGTAATTTTGTCAGTTTCTTCATGGAAATCTCCCCTTCGTTCTCATTTGCAGATAAAAAATCATACCGTGCTATTTTAACATACTCTTTCCGGTCACACAAGCATTTTATTAAGGATTTCTTCAGCAATCCTTTAGATTTCATTAAAATACAACAGATTCGTTGACGAGGCATCGTTCTTTTGCTATGATGTGCCTGTAACCATTTTTTAACAAATCTGTAATAGTTTGTAATATATTCAAAAAGCAAGCTGGCACAGATTTATGTATCAAATCAGTGACCGTTCGGGTATTGGATCAGACACTTCGTGTTTTCGCACAAACAATCCCGACGTCACTATTTGACACAGTTTAAGAACCGTCGCATCGTAACCGGTTAAACGAAAATAGCAGGTTATTTTGCAACGGGTCCTTACTACAAAAGAAGGAGGCGTTTGTATTAAAATGAAAAGAAGGGCGCCGCAAGCGGTCTCTCTGTGCCTGATTGCCGGGCTGGTTTTCCCGGGCGCGCAGGGGTTCCCCGTGATTGCGGCAGAGTCAGAGACAGTAGCGGAGGCTGATGGGGGAGCAGATTCCGGGACTTCTTTGAATGAAGGCGCGGAGGAGACGTTCGATACGGAGACCTCCCCGGAAGCAGATGTGGAAAATGCGGATGCGAATGCTGACGCAGAAGAAGATTCCGTGGTGGGCGAGCTGATTTTTGCTCAGTGCGAGGACTATGTGAATGTCCGCACACTGCCAGACACCGACAGCCCGGTCACCGCCAAGCTCTACAACAATGATTCCGCCACGGTCGTCGGAATCTCGGACGATGAAGAATGGTATATCGTCTCGTCCGGCAATGCTTACGGCTATGTGAAAGCGGAATACTTCGCCACCGGCGAGGAAGCAGAGGCCATTGCGGAAGAAGTCGCCTACAACGTGGCCAGAGTCTACGCAGACGAGCTGAATGTCCGTCAGGAAGCGTCTACCGACAGCGAGGTCATTGATGTCGCATACGAGTATGACGAGATCGAAGTCGTGCTCTACGGAGAGGACTGGATGAAGGTCGCGCTCGGTAACGATGTCTATGGCTACGTAAGCTCGGATTATGTCGAGTATGTTACATACTATCCGGTCGGTGAGACCCTCGAAGAGGAAGAAGCCCGGCTGATTGCGGAGGGCGTTCTGGCCTCGGAAGACGCGGTTATGCAGACGGAAGCAGCCGAGACCGAGGATTATGTCGAACCTGAGACGTATGCTGAGGCGGAAACAACCGCGGAAACCGAGACTTATGTCGAGACTGAAGCTTATGTCGAGACCGAGGCTTATGTTGAGATCGAAACCACGGCGCAGACCGAAGCCGCGCAGACTGAGACCACGGCAGAAACTGAGGCCACTCAGACCGAGACCACGGCAGAAACTGAGGCCACTCAGACCGAGACCACGGCAGAAACTGAGGCCACTCAGACCGAGACCACAGCAGAAACTGAGGCCACTCAGACCGAGACCACAGCAGAAACTGAGGCCACTTCCACGGAAAGCAGCTCCTCTGCAAGCACGGGCGCATCCATTGCAAGCTTTGCGCTGCAATACGTCGGCTATCCGTACGTCTATGGCGGGACAAGCCTGACCGAAGGCGCCGACTGCTCCGGATTCGTACAGACCGTATTTGCCAACTTTGGCATCTATCTGTCCCGCACAGCAGCGGCGCAGGCCACCAACGGCACAGCCGTGAGTACGGACAGTCTGCAGGCCGGGGATCTGCTGTTCTACAGCTCCACGGGAGACGGCACCATTGACCATGTGGCCATCTACACCGGCAGCGGCTGCATCGTTCACGCTGCGAACGAAACACGCGGCATCTGCACAGACAGCGCTTATTATTCGACTATCATCTGCGCGGTAAGATGCTACTAGTACATCGTCTTCCAAATAGCTCGACTTTAGACGCAGGATGAATTTTCATATGCGAGGCGGAAGAAGGAGGCATATCAGTGGCTACGTCGACTGATGACAACGAAGCAGATGGAAATTCAGGCAAGTATAAAGTCGAGATAATTTGGAGACGAGGTACTAGGCTTTGTCGGCACAATGCCGATCCCAAACTGCAGAGCCCGGTCTGCTGCGAAATCCGTATCCATTTCCAATGGATGCGCCAGATACCGCAAAATACCGGTTAGAAACATGCGCCGCCAGGCGCACCAATGCAGAAACAGCAGGCGGATAATCCGCCTGCTGTTTCTTTATTTTTCCGGTTACTGCATCGAGGCTTTTATGGTCTGCAATTCGCGCGTCAGGCGGTGCAAGATACATAAGTTATTTTTTAACAGGTTCTAAACCGGTCTGTTTTTAGAAATCAGAGTCAATTGCCTGTAAATAACGGGCAAGCGCGTCCTGCCAGGCCGGAAGAGGCTCAAACCCGTTCGCCGGAAGCTTACTCTTATCCAGGCGGGAATTGAACGGGCGCTTCGCCTTCGACTCACCATACTCCTCCGTCGTCACCGGAACCAGCGTCAGATGCTCTGCATCGTACTCGGCCCTTCCAAGCGCGGCTGCCTGGCGGAATATCTCCGCCGCAAACTCGTACCAGCTGATGTATCCACCCTCATTCGTCGCGTGATAATAGCCATATTTTTCCGTTTCAATCATATCAACCAGAAGGCGCGCCAGATCATACGTGTAGGTCGGTGTGCCGATCTGATCGTTTACCACGCGAAGCGTATCATGATTCTTCCCGATATTCAGCATCGTCCGGATAAAATTCTTTCCATTTACGCCAAACACCCACGCAATACGCACAATGAAATACTTCTCCAGCGTGCCCGACACGGCGAGCTCACCTTCCAGCTTCGTCTGGCCATAGACATTCAGCGGCTTGTAATCCTTGCAATCCGGATCCCATGGAGTCTCCCCCATCCCGTCAAACACATAGTCCGTGGAGAGATAGAGCATCTTTGCACCCACCAGTTTGCATGCATCCGCAATATTCTGCGTGCCTCCCGCATTGACAAGACGCACCTTCGCCACCTTGTCATCATCCTCCGCCAGATCCACAGCCGTCCATGCCGCGCAGTGAACCACCGCGTCCGGATGAGTCCCCGATAGAATCTGCTTTACTGCCCCCGCGTCCGTGATATCCATCTGTACATAGGGCATATTGGTCACCGCCGTGCCATCCGCAATCCCACTGTAGACTGGCGCGATATCTGAACCGATCCCCTCATGTCCGCGCGCTGCCAGCTCGTTCATCACATCATGCCCCAGCTGACCGCCGACGCCTGTCACTAAAACCTTCATCTTGATGATTCCTCCATCCTTTTTCTCTATTTTTTTTGCCATAAATGCCGGAAACCATATCCTGCGTTTTTGCATTGCGCCTCCGGTACTCAGAATTATTACAGGTATTGTAATATATGCGGCGCATGAGTGTCAATCTTTTTCTTCCACCGAAGCCTTCCGCCAATAAGCTTCCCCGCAGGCAGACGTGATTCTCAGCCGCCGGACTGGTTTTTTATTTCAATTTTTGAAAATACCTGACGGGAAAATGCCGATATCGTGTAAATAATCATCCCCGGTCCGATCACGATAGCAAAAAACATCGTCGTCGTGTTAAAAAGGAAAAAGAAAAGTTCAAGCAAAAGAACAACGAGCAGCAGCATGCTTCTGCCAAAATACTGGCGGAAAATAGCCATGGAATTTTTCATCGAATTGAGAAGGGTGTTTTCATAGCGCGCGATCAGCGGCCAGGCATAGATCAGCGCCGTAAAAGCCACCGCAATCAGGAGTATGCCGCAGATCAGAAACGCAAGCGGATTGTCCTCCAGTGCCTCAAACATCTGAAAATCCAGATAAACGGCATACAGAGAAATGAGTGTAATCAGCGCCAGCAGGGTTCCCTGCTTCCAGTTCTCCTTAAAGCCTTTCCAGAAGCCCTGCCAGATGTAGCCCTCCTCGTCCTCCGCCAGCCTCAGCGCCACCGAAAAGGCCGCGGCCGTCGATGCGCCGATGGTCACAATCGGAAGGCTGAATAAAATCCAGAGGAAGTTCAGTTTGAGTAAATCTGTGAATTTACAGACAAAGCGATACAGCGGGCTGTCTGTGCTGAAAAATTTCATGATCGTCGATTCTCCTTACCTTTGATGGCTCCCGTGGCATCTTTTGCCACGATGTCAGTTCCAGAAAAAACTGCCTCCAGGGACAGCAG
Source organism: Lachnospiraceae bacterium (assembly GCA_021202075.1). Classification (GTDB taxonomy): domain Bacteria; phylum Bacillota; class Clostridia; order Lachnospirales; family Lachnospiraceae; genus Choladousia. Next base: position 10,477 of record JAJQDT010000122.1, read on the forward strand.
CAATAATCCTGTTTCTATTCCGAAAAGACAGATAAGCCGAGGCCTTTATGGTCTGCGATAGCGCCGACCGAAGCAAAGAGCATTTCCATTCACACGTCAGGCGCTGCAAGATGCATAAGTTATTTTATAACAGCTCCTGAATCCGCAGATTTCCCGCGTATCCGGAACTATGGAAAATGGAGGCTGCGCACTCACAGCCTCCACTCCATGCCTTCTAAACCATCCGTTGCGGCTGCTTTGGCGCGGCCGCTTTCCATTCGCAGCATTATTTGCAGCATTATTCGCAACATTATTCGCAGTATTTTATACCCTGCGTTCATTCGAGCCATGCAGCAAAAGATTTTTCTCTGCTGCAATCTCCGGCCTGCCTGGCTCTGCCGCATTTTTATCAGGCATTAATAATATTAATTACTCTTCGGTCGCCGCCAGTGCTGCTTCCTCAGCTGCGTGACGGATCTCCGCCTCATTCTGCTGGAATTCGATGCACTCTTCAAAGCCATAGTCATACGCATCGGTCGTCATCTGCTCAACGATCGCGTCGAACTCTTCGTCGGTCTCCGCGTAGATCGCGTTCCAGGAACCGTTCTTGATGCAGTTCGTCACCTGGCTCCATACCACCTGAAGCTCATCCGACTTGGAGCTGGTCGAATAATCCGTACCCGGAGAGAGCACATAATCACTCGTCTTCACATACTCATCAAAGGTTGTGCAGCCAGTGTATTCACGCCAGTCCGCCTCTACCAGTGTCGAAGCCTCGGTCTGCTGGCTCTCCCACTTCTTGTAGTTGTAGGTCTCGCCCACCGTTGAATCCAGGTTCGAGGTATCCAGCGCCCATGTCGTGTTGTTCATCTTGAAGGAGCCATCGTCGAAGGTTCCTGAATAACCGTCGGTCATCTCCGTGTTCACGTCCGCCTTGCACGCCGCGCCAAGCTCGGTCAGGCAAAGATATCCATCCTCATCATAATACCAGCAGACATCCTCCGGGCCATATTCCGCCGTCAGACGGCCTTCCGGGGTCGAGAGCCAGTTGATGATCGCCATGCAAAGCTCCGGATATTCGGTGTTCGCACCGATCGACCAGATACGGTTGCTGCCATAGATGGTCTGGCCATAGATGATCGGTCTCGCTTCGGTCGGAACCAGCGGATAAAGCGCGGAACCCATCGAGCCGTCCTCATTGTCCGCCAGATGCGCATCGGTGTTGTACATCGACTCGCCGAGGAAGTTGAAGATGTTGAAGAATGCGGTGCCGTTCTGATAATCCTCGCACGCATTGTCATAGGTCTGCGTCATGGAATCCGGATCAAGCAGTCCGTTCTGATACAGCTGATTGTAGAACTTCAGCATCGTGAGATACGGGCCATCCTCTTCCAGCGCGTCATGATACGTACCGGTCTCCGGATCATACAGTCCGATGCCGAACTCATCATATCCATAATAAGCCGTCGCCATGGACTTCACATACATTACCATATCGCCGTCCCAGTCCGGGAAAATGGACATCGCGTAGGTCGCATTGCCATTGTCATCGGTCGGGCAGATCTCCTTCATCTGGATCAGCACGTCCAGAAGATCGTCGAGGTCGTTGATTTCCGGATAGCCAAGCTCCGCATACAGATCCCAGCGGATATCCCAGGTATACATTGCATCCTGTGTATCGTCCGCTTCTACCGCCACATCATGGCCAAATCCATAGATCGTGCCGCCGGAAAGATTGCGGTTCTTCTCCAGCGCGTTCTCCATATTCTCCTCGATGTAGGAGCCATATTCGCTTAACAGATCCTCGTCCTCCCAGTCAAACAGAAGACCCTGATTCACTGCCTCCAGATACTCATCGCCATCATTTCCCCAGATCACGATGTCGCCGAGATTGCCGGACTCCATACGGGTCTCATACACGCCGTCCTGGTCGTCAATGATGTTGAGCTTCACATTGAACTTCTCCAGCATTACCTGCGCGAACCAGCCGATCTGCTCGCCGGAATAGTTCGCCAGCTGATCATACACATCCAGCGTGATGGTCTCATCCGGAATCACATCCTCCGGGATATCGTCCGACGCAGACGCCGTGATCCCGCTTCCCATCGCCGCTGTCGGCACAGCCATCACCGCCGCCAGAAACAGAGCAAGCATTTTCTTTCTTTTCATTCGATTACCTCCTGTCCTTTTTCATAAAATAGTTTAAATACATTACACAAACTGCCATCGGCAGTATATGCCATTAATAAAACATTTCACTATATACTCGCAGCAGGTGCGAGGCACTGTCCTGAATAGTTCCAGCATTCCTATTCCCCGCACCGGAAATATCCCTGCTGCGTCAGCCCTTCACCGCGCCGAGCATGATGCCGCCTTCAAAATACCGCTGCAGGAACGGGTACACCAGCAGGATCGGGAGAACGGTCACCATGGAAATCGTGTATTTCACGACCTTGCCGGAAAGCAGCGACTGCAGCGCGTTCTCCGCCGATGAGCCGCCGGACTGCATCAGCGCGCTCAGGTTCGAGGTACTGTTCAGGTAGACATACAGTCTGTGCTGCAGCGTGTACAGCTCCGGCCTGGACTGCATGTAAAGGATCGAATCCATGAACGAATTCCAGTGCCCCACCGCGCCGAAAATTGCGATGGTCGCCAGAATCGGCGTACACAGCGGCCAGATAATCTGCCGGAAGACCTTAAACGGACCCGCACCGTCGATCTCGGCGCTCTCCTCCAGCTCCCTCGGAATGGATTCAATGTAGGTCTTGACCAGAATGATGTTGTACGGGGCGACGATGCCCGGGATGATATAGACCCAAAACGTGTTCGTCAGACCCAGCATCTGCATATTCATAAAGGTCGGGATAATGCCCGCATTGAAATACATGGTCACAACGATAAACCGGTACCAGAAGCTTCTGTGCCAGAGCTCCTGCTTCGTCACCAGATAGCCGACCAGCGCGGACGCCATGACCATCAGCGCCGTGCCGAGAACTGTTCTCGAAATCGTCACCAAAAACGAGCGCCCCAGATCGTTGATCGAGAGCAGCGAAATATAGTTGCTGAACTGAATCCCTCTCGGGTAAAAGTTGATCAGACCCTTCGACACCAGGTCATTGTCACTGATCGTATTGATAAACAGATAGTAAAACGGGAAAATACACAACAGTGTAAACGCCGCAAAAATCGAATAGTTGATGATATTGAACACCACATCGCCCGGCTTCATCCGGTAAATGCTCTTATGTGTCTTCGCGTATTTCTTCTCGGCCTTCGCGTCGAGCTTCTCCTGCGCTGTCTTCGCCATACCGCGTCCCCCTCTATAGTTATTTATAAGATTTATAAGTCAAAATAAGATGCCGCCTCGAATTGCACCATGCTTCACAACTGCGCTGCGCTTTGGTATTGCCGGACAGTTCTGCATGTCAGTAACATGCGCTCAGAACCATCCGAAACAAGGTGCAGACGTCTCCGGCGCCCCGCAATTCCATCATCCTGTGATACTCTCGCCGGCGCACAATTCTGTCATCATATAATGCTCTCGCCGGCGCACAATTCTGTCATCATATAATGCTCTCGCCGCGCACCAGCTTCGAGAAGCCGTTCGCGCCAAACAGCAGAATCACGCTGATGATGGACTTCAGCATACCAATCACCGTACTCAGGGCAATGGAACCGTCCTGGATACCCAGCTTGTATACGTACAGGTCAAGCACCATCACAGAATTTGAATTCACTGCGTTCTCAAATACCAGGTACTGATCCATGCCATTCGTCAGAATATTCGCGATGGACATCAGAAGTAGCACGAAGAAGGTCGGCATCAGGCCGGGCACCGTGATGTGCCACATCCGCGCAAACCGCCCGGCGCCGTCCACTCTCGCGGACTCATAGAGCTGCTGGTCGATGCCGGAAATCGCCGCTATGTAAATAATCGCGCTCCAGCCAACGCCCTTCCAGGTCCCCCACGCCCACATCTTCAGCCAGGTGTGTGCATTGCTCATCAGCATATTTTTCCCGGAATCCCAGACGCCCAGATTCACCATCAGGCTGCTGATAAAACCGTCCGTCGAAAAAATACACACTGCAATCGCATACACCAGAACCCAGCTGATAAAGTTCGGGATTGTCGTACAGGTCTGGACAAACCGGCGGAACTTATTGCTCTTCATCTCGCTTAAAAAAATGGCGAATGCCATCGGGAGCCAGCTCGTGGCAATCCCCAGGCCGCTCATCGCCAGCGTATTTTTCATCACATTGATGACGTCACGCACGGTAGCGGAATTCCGAAACAGCTGCGTAAACCATTTAAACCCGACGAACTTGTCCCACGTCAGCGTCTGTCCCGCCTTATAATCAAAGAACGCATACCTCCAGCCCCAAAGCGGCAGATAGGAAAACACCGCGCACAGTGCGATAAACGGGAGCAGCATCAGAAACAGGGAGAACTTCGTCTCCATATGATACTTTTCTTCTGAGGGAACTTTAGAAAGCCCGATCACCTGAATCAGGTTCAGAATCAGTACAAGAATAAATACAACAAGAATCACCCAGTAGACGCCCGGAAACATCGGTTCGATCTTATCCGGATTGCTCGTCTGGCTCATACGCAGATAAGCCGCGTATATCCCGGCCATCCCGCCAAGCTCCACGACAGAACCGCCCAGCCCGATCTTCAGGCCAAGCTTTTTCATCTTCGTATTGCCAAGAGACAGACACCCGTTCGCAACATTCATCACCACGCCAACAATCACCACAAGTGCCGACGCGTATAAAATCTGCACATCCTGATAGGTAATCCATTCCTTGCGGAACGCGCGTCCAAACTGACTGACCAGTGAAGAATAAGAAACACCAACCGTAAACAGTGACAGCTTCGAACTGATCATGCCGCTGACCCTCGCCGGGTTCAGTCCCGGGATAAACAGACATACCAGTGAAAAAATCACACCGGCCCTGACCGCATAAAAAAACCAGTCAGAAAGCGTCCTCTGAGAATCTTCGGCCTTCAGATAGCCCACTTTCTCCATATTGTTCTCTCCCTTCCATACCCTTGTGCCCCTGGCCATTTGCTTTTTGTCGCACAGGCTCAAACGATAAAATGAATCCTCCGGGCCGCCGTTTTTCTGATTCCTCCCATGTGGTTCTGCTCAGCGATTCCTTCTTTTGTGCAAAATTTACAAATCAGCCAAAATATATTTTACAATATTGCAATTTTTTATACAATGATTTATACTCATGAAGGATTGACTTATTCTCTAAGACTGATTTTTCTGAATCCTTTCTATAGAAGACTCTCCTGGAAGATTTTCGGAAAGATTTTCGGGAGGATTTTAAGAAGAGCTTTAGGAAGGCTTTTAGAAGTTTTTCAGAAGATTTTTCCAGAAGATTTTCAGAAGATTTTCTAAGAAGATAACCGAACGAAAGAAGGAACCGCCATGAATCAGGTTTTCTCAGCCGGCTATTCGTCTGCGCATCCGGCTGATTTTGTATATAATGCCCCCCCTGACCGCTATCTGCTGGTCATGACTCACTCTCCCGCCCTCTTTCGCTGCGGCGAAGACCTCGTGCCATATCCTGCAGGCACCGCGATTCTCTACGAGCCCCATCATGAGGTTTACTATCGCGCAAATGGAGAAAGCTACAGCGACGACTGGCTGTATTTTTCATCAAATGAGAATATGATACTGGATTTTCCATGTAAGAACCATCCGTTTGCGATCTCAGCGCCCGAATACTGTCACAATCTTCTGCAGCTGATCACCTGGGAGCTCTATTCCGATCGGGACGGGAGTGAAGAAATTCTTTCAGAAATGGTACAGATCCTGTTCAGTCGGCTATATGGCGACTCCGCCATCCGCGAGGTGGCGCCCTACACGCGTGCACTCTACGCGCTGCGCAGATCCATCCAAATGGAGCCCGCAAAGAACTGGACCGTCAAACGGATGGCGGAACGGCTGAATATCAGCACCAGTTATCTGCAGGCTCTGTATAAACAACAATTCGGCGTCTCCTGCATGGAAGACGTCATCAACAACCGCATCCGCCACGCCAGGCATCTGCTGGAGCACTCGCAGATGAGCTCCATGGAGATTGCAATGGAATGCGGCTACCACACTGCCGAGCACTTCAACCGCCAGTTCCGCAAAATCATGGGAAAGACGCCGCTCGAGTACCGGCGAAAAACTGCCGGAGGAAAAGGGTAGTGCCCTCGGCATCGTCTGAAACATGAATCACAGATCATAAAAGCATTGACGCCCGCTGCGCCTGCGTTTTTATGTTCTGTGTTTCACACATTATCCGGCACAATCCGGGCATATTATTTTGCGACGGTTACTTAATCTCTGCAGAAAATATCTCTCGTATATACTTTCTCCTTCACATCCTCCAGACACGCGTCATAGCGGTTCGCGATCACCGCGTCGCACTGTGCCTTAAATGCATCCAGGTCATTGACCACGACGCTCCCGAAGAAGGTGCTGCCATCCTCCAGCGTCGGCTCATAGATAATAACGGTCGCACCCTTCGCTTTCACGCGCTTCATCACGCCCTGGATGCTGCTCTGCCGGAAATTGTCCGAATTGCTCTTCATCGTCAGGCGGTACACGCCGATTACGCACTTCTTTTCCTCTGCAGCACTATAGTCACCGCGGTTATAATAATCATAATATCCGGCCTGCTTCAGCACACGATCCGCAATAAAATCCTTCCGGGTGCGGTTGCTCTCCACAATCGCCTCAATCAGATTCTCCGGCACATCCGCATAATTTGCCAGCAGCTGCTTCGTGTCCTTCGGCAGACAGTAGCCGCCATAGCCAAAGCTCGGGTTGTTATAATGTGTGCCAATCCGCGGATCCAGACAGACGCCGTTAATAATCTGCTGCGTATTCAGCCCCTTTATCTCCGCATAGGTATCCAGCTCATTAAAATATGCGACACGCAGCGCCAGATACGTATTCGCGAACAGCTTCACCGCCTCCGCCTCCGTAAATCCCATAAACAGCGTATCGATGTCTTCCTTAATCGCGCCCTCGGCAAGCAGCCCCGCAAAGGTATGCGCCGCCTCTGTAAGCCGCTCATCCTCCGGATCCGTGCCGACAATGATGCGAGACGGATACAGATTATCATACAGCGCCTTCGACTCCCGCAAAAACTCGGGGGAAAACAGAATATTCCGGATGCCCGTCCTCTCACGGATCGACCGCGTATAGCCCACCGGAATCGTGGATTTAATCACCATAATCGCGTCCGGATTGTACTTCATCACCAGCCCGATCACCGCTTCCACTGCGGACGTATCAAACTTCTGCGTATGGGAATCATAGTTTGTCGGCGCACAGATCACCACAAACTCCGCATCCTCATAAGCCGCTTTCGCGTCAATCGTCGCCGTCAGATTCAGCTCCTTCTTGGCCAGATATTTCTCAATATAGTCATCCTGGATTGGCGGCTTCCGACGGTTGATCATCTCCACCTTCTCCGGCACGATATCCACCGCCGTCACCGTGTTCTTCTGCGCGAGCAGAACCGCAAGACTCAAACCTACATATCCTGTACCCGCTACCGCAATTTTTATGTCACTCATTTATCCATCCTCCACGTTAACTATGGTTCTTCATCCATCCGGCGTCCGCGTTCCGCACTTCCATCCGCCTGTCACGCCTGCCAACACTAAATATCAGTGAATTATACCATTTTATACCACATATCACAATACCAAATTTCAGCCGAGGCATCCTGGATGTACCAGTATGCCAGATTTACATACATACGGAACGCCCAGATTTTACACGAGCCACCATAGCTATGCCAGATTCACCTGAGTCATCGCGGTTATCATCAGCCTTCATAAAATTCATCCCATTCGGAAGAACGGATTGCCCGGGAAAGCGAAAACATCCACGCATTATCTTCAGACAGACAATCAGTCATTCAACTTCATATAGAATCATCGAATATCCCAGGGTTTCCAGTTTTTCTGCAAGCACATCCCCCTTGACATATACAATGTCATATTCCGCATTTTCATAGTCAAAATCCTCGAATAGATAATAATCGTCCTCATACCAGGTCAGGTTTATGTCATCGTGGCTGCTAATGATAAAACAATTCTCCAGGTCCATTTTTTTCGCCTGTTTCTTCCCAAGCAGCTGATACTCCATCAGCTGCGACTGGTAAAACTGAATCTTTACTCCAGAAAGTCCGCCCTTCAAAACATAAGGATACTCATCCGAAATATCATCCTCAAATTCCTGAAGAAACTCAGCCACATCCGCCGTCGCCTCTTTCACATAATCATTCGAAGCCTTCCGGATCTTCCCATAATTCACCTGGATCAGCGCCAGATCGCTCACCAGAACCAGAGCCAGCACCGCATAGGCCATCCTCTTCCCCTTCATCAGGGATAAGACCAGCACCGCCGCCATCAGCACCAGTCCCAGGACACACGCCGCCACCAGAGCCGCTTTCCCATAATACGCCCCGGACAAAATCGTGGACGCATCCTCAACAATCTGAAACGTATTCAGCGAAATTGTATTATAAATATATCCGGTATACTTCACTGCCAAAGGCAAAAATTTCCACAAAAACAGCGCAAACACAGCCGCAGCGAGCGCCATGCAAAACAGCTTGCATTTCCGGCCAAGCCACTCCCGGCGGCAACAGAGCACATACAGCGCCAGAAACACCATCATCCCCGCGCCGCAAACCGAATAACGATCATAGAGCAGGCGGTCCACACGCCGGGTCAGGTCACCAACCAGCAGCGCATAGTAAACCCCCTTAAAAAACAACGCACCTACCGCGTAATACCCGGCAAAAACAAGAAATGAAAACAATGCCGTAATCTTTTCGGCAGCGGAAACAACGGAGGAAGCTGCTAATTCTCCCTCGATCAGGCAGCGTTCCTTTCTGTCTTTGATCATACTGTTCGCCGGCAGCCGGCTTTCCTTTATTATTTTACACAAAATAACCAGCAGCGCGGCCCCTCCGACAAGCACCAGGCCCTGTGTGGTCACTATCAGCGTATTCAGCCAGCTCAGGCACAGCAGCAGAATCTCCTTTATCGTATGCAGTGAAAAAATGTTCAGATATCCGCCCATATCCGTAGACTCAAACGCATTGGAATTCAGCCCGCTGATCGAATACAGTGCCTCCTTGAGAATGCCCCCGATCTCATGATCCAGGCAAAACAAAAGGACAGCCGTACTAATACACACCGGCCAGTTCAGAGATCTCTGCTTCATCAGAAGCCGCATCAGCACCGCGCACATGGTCAGCGCAATCCCGAGCACAATTCCCCGCGTATGGGCCATATACGCAAAAGCGCAGCACAAGACCGAAGCAAACGTATAGCGTGCGCGAGAGACACTTCTGTCCTCATTCGCAGCCTGAGTTGCCTCCAGGAAAAACAACAGCACATACCAGGGCAAAACAGACAGCAAATAGTCCCCCCGGTAGTAAAGTACATACAGGGCAATTGAAGGCACAAAGCAGACCGCCATGCCGATCAAGGCCGCAATCAGAGGAGAATCCACCTTCAGATGCCTGCGGCAGATCAGATAAATCACCGGCACAGTACTCGCGTGAACCAGCGCCTGCAGCACCATCGACAACCGATAAATCATATCCGGATCGTCCAGAAAAGCAAACAAAGGCACTGTCATCAGGGCCTGTATAAACCGATAATACGGTCCTCCCAGATGCGCGATCATCAGACTCCAGTCCCTGCCGGTCGCCCAGGCCGCGTTCGCCATCGTCACCGTCTCATCACTGATCACTGGTACAGAAAGCTGCACCGCGTAACTGACAAGAATCAGTGCAGAGCATACTGTAGCCAGAATCACACATCTTTTCTCAGGGTTCTCTCCAGCATGTTTCCCAGCATGTTTCCCAGTATGTTTTCCATTCCTTTTCGCGGTATCTTCTCTTGTAGTATCTGTTCCTGTAATTTCTTTATTATCTATCGTTTTAATCACCACGCTCTTATTGCAGACAGGATCTCATTGCGCGTCGTTAAACTCATTTCCGCTGCTACATATTCCTCTGCGTTTGCCTTCACCGCTTCCCCGGCCACTATCACAGGAGATCAGGAGAAATAACCATTCAGCGCTTCCACGATCTCCCGCTCCACGCCGATCGCCTTTTCCTTATCCTCCGCGCTAATGGAAATATAAGCCTTAAGCTTCGGCTCCGTTCCGCTCGGACGCACCACCACGGAACAATTGCCGTCCAGAAAAAACTTGAGCACGTCCGATTTCGGCAGACCATCCAGTCCCTTGCTGTAGTCCAGCGTAGTCAGAACCTGCTTTGGACCAATCTCACTTACCCCTGCATGGAACCTTGCCATAATGCCCTGCATTTTCTCAAAGCCGGCGGAGCCCTCAAAGGTGAAGGAATGAAGGGTATTCATACAATAGCCAAACTCCTCATACAACTCATTTAACTTCTGCAGCAGTGAAATCCCCCGTGTCTTATAATAAGCAAACATTTCGCAAATCAGGAATGAGCCGTCAACCGCGTCCTTATCCCTCACATAACTGCCGCTCAAATATCCATAGCTTTCCTCAAAGCCCAAAATATAAGAATCCGCACTCCCCTGCTTCTCCAGAATGCCGATCTGCTCGCCGATATACTTAAATCCCGTCAGAACATTGACTGTTCTCACCCCGTACTTTGCGGCAATCCGTTCCGCCATATCAATAGTAACAATTGTCTTAACCAAAACAGGGTCCCTGGGCATTTTTCCGTGTTTCGTGCGCTGCGCACAAATATAATCCAGCAAAAGCATGCCGGTTTCGTTTCCGGAAAGCAGAACGTATTTACCATCCTCGTCCTTCACAGCAATGCCTACACGGTCACAGTCCGGATCCGTGGCAAGCAGCAAATCTGCATTGCGCTTTGCGGCATATTCCATGCCAGGCGCCATGGCTTCCCTGATCTCCGGGTTCGGATACGGACAGGTGGGGAAATGGCCGTCCGGCTGCTCCTGCTCAGAAACAACCGTGATATTGGTGTACCCGCTCTCTTTCAGCGTGCGAAGCACCGGCTTCAGCCCTGTGCCGTTCAATGGAGAGTAAACGATAGAAACGTTCCTGTCAATCTCATCTCCAAAAAGAACAGACTGGTTCTTTACTTCCTCCACAAACGCCGTATACACTTCATCGGGCACATAAGTAATCCATTCGCTCTCATCACCCGCATCCCCATCGGCATCCGCTGCTCTTTTGACATCAGCAAAAATATCCAGCTTCTCGATTTCTGCCAGGATCTCCGCCGCAGCCTCGGTGGTAATCTGGCAGCCGTCCGCACCGTATACCTTGTATCCGTTATATTTCGAAGGATTATGGGAGGCAGTCACCATGATACCCGCCGCACAGTCCAGCGTCCGCACCGCATAAGACAGACAGGGCGTTGGCATCAATTCTTTATAAATAGAAACCTGAATGCCATTCGCGGCAAACACGCCAGCCGCAACCCGTGCAAACAGATCCGACTTTATACGAGAATCGTAGCTTACTGCAATTTTCCATCTGTTTTCCGGAAAATTCTTCTTTACGTAATCAGAAAGCCCCTGGGACGCCTTCGCAACCGTGTATACGTTCATACGGTTCGTACCGGCGCCGATCACACCGCGAAGCCCTCCGGTACCAAATGCCAGATCGCGATAAAAAGCATCCTCAATCTTCGCATCCTCCCCGGCCATCGCCTGCAGCTCCGCCGTAAGGTCCTCATCCTCGTTCGCCAGCTGCAGCCATCGCTCGTACTCCTGTCTGATTTGTTTTGTCATAGTTATTCTCCTCTCCGCTTTCCCCTGTTCGGTCTCCTGGATTTAATCCGGTTCTTCGAATTTCGGTTCCTGAAGCGGGTTCTCACATAATCATTGCCCGTACCATCGATAACCTGTTTCAGATTATTCTCACCTGACTACTGTTTAAATAATATCCCATAAATCCTAAGTTTCCTTCCAAAATCTTAGATATATACCACCTGTAAAATGCACTAATTCCATTTGAAATATTTCATCCCATACTGCAAACATAATTTCAGTCAGAAATTCTCAGGAAAATAAAGTTCTATCCGCGCAAAACCCGGCATTTCTTTCCGCTGAATGCGATCCCGTATTCCTCTATCCTGTTAATCTGAAATCCGAGGAAGTACTCGTTATAATTCATGTCTTTGATCTGCTGGCATGCTTCCTCAGCCTTAGCCTGCAATTCTCTCTCATCGTTTGTACGCTTCACTTCTATCATAATGCCTTCCTGCTTCATGCGGTTGATGAGAATAATATCGGCTCTTCCTTTCCCAGCCTCTCTGTTCGACTTAACAACCCAGCCTTTTCGCCCCTTTGCCATCCCGATCAGCAGTGTATGGTATGAAGATTCTTTCTGCTCTTCTGTATTACCGCAATCCATAAAGCTTATAGATTCTTTGAGGCAATCATTGATGCACTTTTCAATCTCCTCAGCTTTCCCCCTGTCAAAGGCCTTGTAAAGCTCATGTAAGCCTCCCTCCATCTTTACCATAAACCATTTCTGGATCTGATCGGCAAAGACCTTTCGAATTTCCCGGTTCGGAATGGCGAGACGCCAGGTCCCGTCTTCGTTTCGTCCGCGCTGTGTAAGATATCCTGCGGTAAATAAAAGACTCCAAAGGTTATCCGTGCTGCTGTAAAGATCCTGATAGGTCTGCTCAAAGTTTAACTCTTTATCCACACAGCCGCCTTCTGAGAGAACTTCCAGGTCATATCGGTCTGCATCCTCGGCCATCCAGGCAAACCGGTTAATAATGCTGTTATCTCCTGCATTTGTCCAGTAATTTCCAGGCATCTTATCAGATGAGGTCAAAAGCTGATTGCACCAATTAATTACATCCCAGGGACAGTAAATATCCGTTACTCCAATACGGTATCCATCGTACCAGTCTTTTGTAATATCGAAGTATTGACTCCAGCCGATATCATTCAAAAGTTTCCGCACTTCCTGATCGGTGAATCCGAACCATTCATCACACTCATCATTCAACATTGAGTAAATCTTCGGATTATTTAAATCGGAAAAAAGACTTTCCTTGGAAATCCGCATACAGCCTGTCAGGACGGCAAATTGCAGCGACTCGTTTGATTTTAAAGCATACCCAAAAATCTGTCGGATCAAAACAACCATATCATCATAATAATCATGTTGGTAAGCCCTCTGGAACGGTGCGTCATATTCATCGATCAGGATAATGACCTTTTTGCCATAATCCTTGTACAACATCCTCGACAGCAGCCTTAGTGCCATCTGAAGGTCTCCCTTTCCTTCGCTTAACTCGTATATTTTCCGCTTGTCCCGCGAATTAAGCGTAGTGCTTTCCTGCAAATAATCAAGCTGCTCCGCAGCCTCAGCGATGACATTCCACAATTGTTGCCGTGCTTCTTCAAACGTAGAGCCGTTCACCTGCTTCAGAGATATGGAAATCACCGGAAACTGTCCCATATACTTCTCACACAATTTAATATCTTTCGAGATCTCCAGACCATCAAAAAGGCTTTTATCTGTCCCGATTTCGAAGAATTTCTGGAGCATGCTCATGTTCAGGCTCTTTCCAAATCGACGCGGGCGGGTAAAAAGGTTCACCTGCCCCCAGTTATCTAACAGTTCCTTTATCATTCCGGTCTTGTCAATATAATAAAAATCATTTGACCGAATTGTAGCAAAATCATCGATTCCTATTGGCATCCTTTTTTTGTTAGACATGCTGCTCACCTCTGCTTTCCCTCCCCGACTATTTCTCCGTCTGGCAAGAGTATAACACAGCCCCGAAAGAAAAACCACCGGCAATTGACCTGAAATTCATGATCAAGTGCCCGCGGCCAAATTGTTAAAATGCGCTGTTTTTCGTTGGGATATATATCTGCATTCTCCCTCAGCGCAGCTTTCTTCTCTCTGACCAGATAAATCGGCCGATGTTTTGTCTCCAATCCGGTACGCTTTCACTGTTTCCAGGCTGCGCTGCTCCTGCCTTGACAGGAACACATCCAGATAGTCTTTCGTCCTGGAGAAGAACAATTCTGAGAACTGGGGCTGGAAGCGAAGTATTACCGTGGGGAAGCGAAACGGCAGCTGCAGAAAGAAGTTGAGGTGCTCCGCGGGGTCCAGAAGAAAAAGGTTGTATGCATCCTGGATGAAGCTCACCTGCTTGAGAAGGAGACAATAGAAGAATTCCGTTTCCTCCTGAATTTTAAATTTGATTCCGTAAGCCCCTTGTCGCTTGTCCTTGCCGGACAGTCTGAATTGTGGGATAAACTCTGGCTGAAGCGCTATGCGGCAGTCAGGCAGAGGATTGACCTGAACTGCATCCTCCCCCACCTGGACAGGGCAGAAACTGAGCGGTATATAATGGCCCACCTGAAGTATGCCGGTGGGAAACAGGAAATATTCACGGACAAGGTCTATGTTTTGTTATGGCGATTTCCAAACTTCTTTCCATAAACAGGTGCTGATTTCCATGAAATAGAACCTGTCTCGATAAGCTGCAATAAACGAAAAGCCAGCCTCCTGATTCTCAAAAGCTTATTTTTGGATATTTCTTTATTTTCGTAAGCCTTGTTTACACGTTCAATCCCATCTTTTCAGAATAATATCTGGTGTATTGCCTTCTCCAAAAGGACAATAATCCTGTGTAAACACACGATAAGTATATCGTGTCCTTTCGATGGTGGTATCAGAATATCCAAGCCCCAACCGTAGTCGCTCCGCAACTTCCTCCCATTCCGGAAATTCTTTTGTAGTTCCCATAATGTATCCTTCTTATACTTTGATACAGATAGGAAACTACTTATTCCGATGTTTTTCAAGAACTTTCATCAAGCCCTAAGCTTTGTTGTGATATATCAGAATAATTAAAAAATCGGAATTAAAGCAATCCTTTCATGCGATCCGAACGCCTGCCGCAAAACAGGAAGAGTGTGCCCTGCTCAAAAGGGTTTTGATTATAGCGGGCACCAATGATCTGTGCAAGTCCGTCAATCCCCTTGCGCAGGTCAACATATCCTGTCGCAATAACGACGCGGCGGATTTTCGCCGCATCCTCAAGCATGGTTGAGAACCTCCCGGGTGATTGAAGCCACCAGCTCTGGCGAAGCTCCATTTGAGAAAGCGATGGATGCCCTGCCCATTTTGATAACTGTTGCCGGTTGGAAACAACTATCGAGGCCGCTGGAGGATTCGTTTCCTATACTAAAAGGAATTTCAGCGAATGAAACTGGTGCTTCCGGTTCCGTGGCGACTGTAGCAACAGCATTCCCAGCACCTACAGACTGGAATGTAGTATTGGAAGCAGACTGCTCGTATGCAAGCTTTCGAATCTTCCGAAGCCAATAGTAATACGTTTTGCTGCTGATCCCATTCTCGGCAAGCCATTGTTTGGCGCTCTGTCCTTCGGGACGCGCCTGGCACTGCTCGACGACCTGCTTCCAGTGGCTAATGCGTACCTCATGAGTGATTTTATCCATTGTGGATCTCCTTGAAAAACTATTAGTTTTTTGAGTTTTTCAAGTATCCCACAAAGTTCATCCCAAAACTAGGCGAGTGGTTTTACGTTTACAGTTAGTGTAACTTTCGTTCAGAGCTCACAATATGAGAATGGTTCACGAGGAATCAGAATGGAGATTACACAACACAAGGAAGAAAGATCTTGACCTGTTGACCCTGAAAGTCGGATAATGCTTACTCAACCCAAGTATATCGCTCATTTTTCTG
>JAJQDT010000110.1:0-7910 GCA_021202075.1 Lachnospiraceae bacterium
ACAGCACCTTCATTCCAGCTGTGAGAAACTGTGGTATTAATGCTTGTACTGCTTGAAACCACTGTAGATAATTCATCTGTGCTTAAAGTCCCTATAACCTTTTGATTGGAAACAGTGGTGCAAATCAGTTTGTAAACAGCCGTATTGCTTACCGTGCCTTGTTTACCGACACCGATGCCTTCACTACTTGCAGAAGTTGCTTCAACCGTACCGCCGATGATATTGATACTGCCGGAAAGCGTAGCATAGCCTCCTGCACCAATACCTGCACCACCATTTCTACTATAAGAATTGCTAGCGGTCACAGCGCCGCCAGAGATAGTAATACTGCCGGAAAACTCAGCGGCTTCTCCACTGCCAATACCTGCACCAGTTCCAGTGGCAGAACCGGTAACCGTACCGCCAGAGATATTGATGACACCGGAAAATTCCCCACTATCGCAACCAGAACCTATACCCGCACCTGTGCTGGCAGAACCAGTCACCGTTCCGTTGGTAATATTGATACTGCCAGAAAGCTTACCTTCATAGCCGGAGCCGATGCCAGCGCCTGATGTGCCCGAGCCAGTTACTGTACCACCAGAAATAGTAATGCTACCAGAAAACACACCTTGTCTTCCAGAACCGATGCCCGCACCTGCGGCGGCAGAACCGGTGACCATGCCACCAGTGATGGCAATACTGCCCGAAAATTCTTCCTTGTCGCAGCTGCCGATTGCAGCCGCAAGACTATATGGGTCTGCGGTGGCGCTCAAAGCACCGCTGATGCCGCCAGAAATGGTTAAGCTGCCAGAGTTTACATGAATGGCAGGGTTATCACTGCTGTACAGTGTATTATCTCCTGAAAGGATAATGGCTACGCTATTAGTGCTCACATCAATGGCAGCATTTCCGCTTGTTGAAATGTTTACATCCGAAAGCGTGATTGTCACATCATCGCTTGTTTCAACCTTGATTGCATCCGATGTTGACGTTACACTTGTATTCATTTTTATTGTGTACTCGCCGCCCTTTAGGATTGTGAGAACACCGTTTGCATAAGTGTAGTCCACACCCACAGTCAATGTACCATTGTTTGACTCGGAAATCACAAGGTCACTCGAAGCCGCAGTCAACAAATTTGCAGTTAGCTTTAAAGTTTTTGTCTGCAATTCTAAAGCATTTGCCGCTTCTTCCGAAACCTCTGTTTCTCCCTCTGAAGATTCAAAGTTCTCTTCCGAAACTTCAACTTCTTCGCCTGATTTATCATTAGTGGCTGTTCCAGAAACAAATGAAAGTTCTGTCTCATTAAATTCGGTTGTCTCCTCTACCGGTTCTTCCTCTGTCTCTTCCGGGATTTCCGTATCTGGATTCTCCTGTGATTCCGTTATCTCCTCAGTGGAAATTTCAGTCTCACCATCCGTCCCTACTTCATCCGCAGCTGTTTCTTCTTCTGTCTCAACTTCTACCGCGGCGGTCTCGTCTTCTACCCCTGTTGCAAGCGTAATGGTCGGCATGGTGGAAAAAATCAGCAGCATGGATAAAAACAACGCAAAAAATCTTTTCTTCATTTTCTCATATTCCTTTCCTGATAAAATTCACGACTGGCATTCTGCCTGCGGGCATCGTGTGTGCCCTGTAATTGGCAACGCAGAAAGGCGCATCCCGTCCATGGATAAAACATGGGCGAGACACGCCTTGGATAATCGCTCTATTCTTTTTTAAGCAGCAAAAGTTTAAACAGCAAAAACGGTCAGGATTATCCTGTCTGTCTGTCTGTCTGTCTGTCTGTCTGTCAAAATTATGGCGGCAAATTTCATATTGTCAACCTCATTTCTGTTAAGATTCCATGAATTTATGTCTCCGCTTCTTCCGGCTTGTACCCTTTGTTGGCCCACAGCCGTTTTTCCTGTCGGCACACGCCTATCCGCGTATGTGCAGCGATGGGAGTGTAAAATTGGCAGGAGCCGCAGTCATTGCACCGGCTCGGATGGTTCCATTCACCATGGGGACAGGCATCCTCAACGGAATGTATGATGGGAAAGCCGTCCGCCGTCCACGCCGGGTTTTCATTAAAGTTCCGGTATTCTTCGATGTACCTGCCGGTTCGCTCGTCATAAAACATCGGGATGTCGAATACCGCTCCCTCAAATTCATAATGTCTCGTTTTCTTTTCCATCTGCACCATCCTTTCCGGCTGTCACAGAAATCTATTTCTCAGTGTTCCTGTTTATCATGCGTAATCACATGGCCGGAGGTGTATCACTACTTTTTCCTTGATATCATGATTATAACATCCCTTTTCGGCTTTGACACCTTCCGTTTTGGGGTCAAAAAGTAGGGAAAATGAAAAAAAGCGCCAAATCCGAAAATTTTACGAGCAAGGCGCTGCTTTAATGGCCGGTTGATTAAAAACAAATCCGTCGGGAAAATTTACCGAAGCATATATTTTGCCAGGTCGTCCCGTCCCTCTGCATCAAGCTTGTCCAGGATAATGGAAATATACCATTTTACCGTATTCGGCCTGATTCCCATGTGGTCGCCAATCTCCTGGTTTGTCCAGCCGCGCGCCGCCAGCATGGCAATGGCAAACTCCGTCGTGGTCAGGTTATCCGCCACATCATGCCCGGTGTCGAGATTGTGGACCTTCCTCCAACCGGCTGAAAAGCTGTATGTAATGCTGATGATCCGCCTAAACTCCTTTGGACAGTCTTTTTTTAGCGTTGCCTCCAGAACACCGCCGAGCAGACCATGATGCTCGCCGAACGCTTCAATCAGTCCGTCCGGTCTCGCAAGCTCCCACGCCTTAAGCATCTGTTCCTTTGCCTTTTCGGTATTTTTCAGCGACATATAATCCATGACAGCAACAAGTCTGAGATAGATGGCGGGGATGGGATAGAGCTTTGGCATGAATGAGAGCGAAGTCTCCACGATTCCGATACTTCTGCCGTAGTCTCCCTGCAGGTAGGCATAATGCGCCTGCACATAGCAGGAGAAAAACCGCAGCCCCTCTGGCAAGAGCATCCGATTTTCAGCCGAAAAAGCCGACTCGTTCTTTAACGGAAGATGCAAAAGAACCGCCGCTGTAGTGGAGACAAAAGCGGACATTGCCCTTAATTCCGGCTGGGATTTCTCATCTTTATTGACATCAGCAAAAGTCTTCTCCATCTCTGAGAGCGCATGACGGGCAAGATGAATTTTGTCCGTTGCAAGATTCGCGTAGGCGTACACAAGGCAGGCGGAGAGTCCCAAAACGATGTCTGTGCTTGTCAGATACGGCTCCATCGCTTTTGCAGCTTCTTCCGGCTGTCCGCTGAAATAATAATATTCTCCCATCGCGACGCCGCGCTCATGCTCGTCCCTGATTGCCCTGATGGTTTCAAGACAACGGCCGGGAGGAAACGCGCTGTTGATTAACGGCAGCAGAGTATGGTTTTCCTCTTCAGATGCCAGGGCTGACTCTGCCGGTGTTTCTTCTTTATCTTCGGTTTCCCGCAAGTAGTTTTTATTCATAATAATGCTCCAATCTATCCGAAAGATCATTGATCCCAAAATGATTTTTCATGGACAAAGCCAAAAGTCAGCTGAGAGTATTTTACTCTTTCCATTCATCTGGTGCAAGGTAATATAATCTTCATTTATTCTTCCGTTTCTAATTCCAGGCGCTGTAAAATATCCCGAACCATACTCTCATCCTGAAGCAAATTCACCGCGAAGCACTTCGTTCCGGCGTCTTTCAAAGATGCACCTATATGATAGGCAATCGTATCATCCAGAATCAAAAATCTGTCATGGAACGCTTTCGTATATTTTACGGTCAGAGGCGGATATTGGGAATTAAATTTTTTTACATCTGCATCACTCAATTTTGTCTTCTCATGCGTATAAATAACAACAGAGACACTGTCATTCTTTTTGCAGAGAAGATTCAATGTGCCCACATCTACATATCCATCAATCAATGTGATTTCCCTGTCTGCTTTCCGAATCAGATCGACAAGCAGTTCAAATGCATCATAAATCTGGCCTTCAAAGAAGACTTTTTGTGTGGATTCTTCATGGCCGGATATGTACTCAAACACTTTCTCGAATTTTTCATCTGTTTGCCGTTGATATTGAAGTTGCTTCAATTCAACTTCATTGATGCGTTCAAACAAAAGAGCATTATTGGAAACAAATTTTCGTAGCTCAACAAAAGTATTCATAATATTAATGCTGACCTGAATTGCTACATCGCTTCGCAAAACAGCAGAGAGCATGGCGATGCCCTGTTCTGTAAACGCAAATGGAAGGTATCTGCGTCCACCTCGTTTCTCCTGAGCATCATCAGGTTTTGAAATCACAGATTGTGATCTCAAAAAATCGTACTCTTCCTTACTTAGTTGAAACCTAAAGTTGTCCGGAAACCTTGCAATATTTCTTTTTACCGCCTGATTAAAAATCCTTGTTTCCACCTGATACAGCATTGCCAGATCACTGTCTAACATAACCTGCTGACCACGAACAACATAAATCAGACTGCGTATATCGGTCAGCATCGGTTCGGCAGCTGCAATGTTTGTTCTATCTTTTGTAATTACCTCGTTATTTTCTGCTGCCATTGGCTTTACTCCCATAATGTTACTTCTGTGTTTTTTACAGTATAGCACAAAGTGCTAAATTACGACAGTATTAGTTCTTTAAAGCATTCCGAGCTCACTCAAATCCTTACGTGCCGCAAAACACCCTCGCCGGGTTATGCCCCCTCGCCGGGGTGACATCCTCGTCCTTCGGACGGGATAAGCCCCAATCTTCGATTGTGGGGCGCGGGCATCCCACGCTTCGCATGGGATATGCCTTGCCCGGCCCTGCACATCAAAAGGAGCAGCGTTCTTATGCTGCTCCTTTCGCTTTTGCCTCAACTGTTTATTCCTGCACTTTGGCACTGCTCTTATTTGTAGTAATGATGATCAGCATCTCGCTGCGCTGCTGCATCAATCAACAGAGCAAAACCAATGAGCCTTTTCACTTCATTCAATCAGGCTTTTATGCAGAATCGTTTATACCCATGCCCTGACCTGTTCGTACACGCCGTCGCCGTCGAGCTTGTATTTCTTAAGAAGCTCCACCGCCGGACCGGATTCGCCGAAGACATCCTGCACGCCGATTTTCAGAACCGGAGCCGGCGCTTTCGCGCAGAGCGTGTCGCAGACTGCGCTGCCAAGGCCGCCGATCACGGAGTGCTCCTCCACGGTCACAATTTTGCCCGTCTTCTTCGCACACGCGACGACCAGGTCCTCATCAAGCGGCTTGATGGTGTGAATATTTACCACCTGCGCCGAGATGCCGTCCGCCGCGAGCTTTTCCGCTGCATCGAGGGCGCTGCCCACGCAAAGGCCGGTCGCGAGGATCGTCACATCCGTGCCTTCCTTCAGCACAATGCCCTTGCCGATTTCAAATTTATAATCCGGATTGTCATTGATCACCGGCACCGCCAGACGGCCGAAGCGCAGATACACCGGGCCTTCGTTCTCATACGCCGCCCTCACGGCTGCCTTTGCCTCGATGTCGTCAGACGGGTTGATCACAACCATCCCCGGAATCTCGCGCATCAGCGCCAGATCCTCATTGCACTGATGGGACGCGCCGTCCTCACCCACAGAAATACCCGCATGCGTCGCGCCAATCTTCACATTCAGATGCGGATAACCGATGGAGTTCCTCACCTGCTCATAAGCACGGCCGGAGGCGAACATCGCAAAGGTGCTGACAAACGGCACCTTGCCGGTCGTCGAAAGCCCCGCAGCGATGCCCATCATGTTGCACTCCGCGATCCCGCAGTCAATGTGGCGCTCCGGGAATACCTTCTTGAAGGTATCGGTCTTGGTCGCGTTCGCGAGGTCAGCGTCCAGAACCACAAGATTTTCATGCTCTTTTCCAAGCTCTACCAGAGCGTTTCCATAGCTCTGCCTCGTAGCGATTTTCTTTACTTCTGACATAACGCTTCCCCCACTTTCTCCAGATCTGCCATCGCGATCGCGTATTCTTCATCGTTCGGCGCCTTGCCGTGCCAGCCCACCTGGCCTTCCATAAAGGAAACGCCCTTGCCCTTCAGGGTCTTCATAATAATCGCGGTCGGCATCCCCTTCACTGTACGCGCCTCGGCAAACGCGTCCGCGAGCTGCTGCATGTCATTGCCGTCCGCCACGTTGATCACATGGAAATTAAACGCTTCAAACTTCTTGTCAATCGGGTACGGAGAGCAGACATCCTCAATTTTTCCGTCAATCTGCAGACCATTATTGTCCACGATCACACAGAGGTTGTCCAGCTTGCGGTGTCCCGCGAACATCGCCGCCTCCCAGACCTGGCCTTCCTCAATTTCGCCGTCGCCGAGCAGCGTATATACGCGGTAGGATTTCTGATCCATCTTTCCCGCGAGCGCCATACCGACTGCCGCCGAAATGCCCTGTCCCAGGGAACCGGAGGACATATCAATCCCATCAATGTGCTGCATACACGGATGTCCCTGCAGATGAGAACCGGTGTGACGCAACGTCAACAGATCCTCCACCGGGAAATATCCTCTGTGCGCCATCGCCGAATAATAGCCCGGCGCATTGTGTCCCTTGGAGAGGACAAAACGATCCCGATCCGGATCCTTCGGATTCTTCGGATCGATGTTCATCTCCTGAAAATACAGATACGTAAATACATCCGCGGACGAGAGCGACCCGCCCGGATGCCCCGCCTTCGCACTGTGCACACCCGTCACAATGCCCTTGCGAACCTCGTTCGCCATTTTTTGAAGCTCAAGAATTGTCATTGCTGTAATCCTTTCTCATGATATTGTCTCTGTTCCAATTTCATTTCACGTCTCCAGAATCCGCCAATGTCCATCAATATCCTCTTCCATTACCTTTTTGCCCCAGTTTTATTCCATGATTCCTGTGGCGGAAAGTAAGATACAGTGGATTCCAGCGTATCATGCATTACTGCCCATAATACGCGTTCGCGCCGTGCTTCCTCATGAAATGCTTCTCCTTGATGGAGTCCGGAGCCGGATTCACGCGCGGATTGATCAGCTCGGTGCGGCAGGCCATCTTCGCGACCTCCTCAAGAACGACCGCGTTATGTACGGCTTCCGCCGCATCCTTGCCCCAGGTAAACGGACCGTGGTTCGAGCAGAGCACTGCCGGCACATAGACCGGATTAATGCCTCTGGTCTGAAATGTCTCAATGATGACAAGACCGGTGTTCTTCTCATACTCGCCATTGATCTCCTCCGGCGTCAGGCTCCTCGCGCACGGAATCGGGCCATACATGTAATCTGCGTGTGTCGTTCCATAACAGGGAATATCCCGGCCGGCCTGCGCCCAGGACGTCGCCCACGGTGAATGCGTATGAACCACGCCGCCGAGCTCCGGAAACGCCTTGTAGAGCTCCGCATGCGTCGCCGTATCCGAAGACGGCTTATATCGTCCCTCGATGCGGTTGCACTCCAGATCTACCACCACCATATCGTCCGGCGTCAGCTCCTCATAATCCACACCGCTCGGCTTAATCACGAAATAGCCGCTCTCCCGGTCCATGCCGCTGACATTTCCCCAGGTATAGGTGACAAGTCCGCGCTTCGGAAGCTCCATATTCGCCTCATAAACCAGTTTCTTCAGTTCCTCAAGCATAAAGGTAATCCTCCTCTTACTTGTCATGCACCGTTCACGGTGCATGATGCTGGCCACGCCATTGCAAAGCAATTTTATTGCGCGGCTCTCCTCTCATCGCTGGATATATCATACACGGTTTTCCCGTTTCCGTCCAGTAATTACCGAAAAAAAGCCTGACAATTTTCGTAATATGTCCTGCATCGGGTTTTTGATGCAGGACGAAGGCCGCGCCATTGCCGCCAGGCAATTTCTAATGCGCGGCTCTCCTTATATGTCCTGCATCGG
>JAJQDT010000110.1:8010-100368 GCA_021202075.1 Lachnospiraceae bacterium
CCATTGCCGCCAGGCAATTTCTAATGCGCGGCTCTCCTTATATGTCCTGCATCGGTTTTTGATGCAGGACGAAGGCCGCGCCATTGCCGCCAGGCAATTTCTAATGCGCGGCTCTCCTTATATGTCCTGCATCGGACGGAGGCCGCGTCGGGACTCTTATAATCTGCGATTCGCCCGTCAGGCGGTGCAGGATGGGTAAGGAACTGTCGCGGCAGTTCCTTAGCACAGGCGTGAGCCCCCATGGGCAAGGTACATACATACACACGCCGCTCACTCAATACTCTTCAGCGACTCAACCATGTCGATCTTTTTGAGCTTAAAGTGCATCGCGAAGTTCACGATGATGGAGAACGCGACCGTGAACAGCGCGCTGTAAAGATAGCTCTTCGGGTAAATCGAGCGCCCGAACATGCAGGTATCGACCTCGACCGTTGTGATGATAAACGCGTGCAGCGCCTTTCCGATCAGGCAGCCTGCGCCGACGCCCATGATCGTGGTAATCACGTTTTCGCGGTAGATATACGCGGACACCTCTCCGTCATAGAAGCCGAGCACCTTCAGCGTCGCCATCTCGCGCCGCCGCTCGTTGATGTTGATGTTGTTCAGATTGTACTGCACAACAAACGCCAGCAGCCCGGCCGACACAATAAGTACGATGATGACCAGATCCAGAGCGCTTAGCATATTTTCAATCGTCTCCTGCAGTGACTCGGTGTAGGTAATGCTCAGCGCCGCGTCACAGGCCAGCAGGGAGCTGCCAATCTCCTCGATCGCTTCCTGTCCTTCTTCCGTCTGTGCATTTTCGATACAGAAGAAAATGCTGTTATACTCCGGCTCTTCGCCAAACATTTCCTCGTAGAGCGCCGGCGTCAGATACAGGTAGTGATACAGATAATTCTCGCAGATTGCCGCAATCGGGATCTTTGCCGTACCGCCGTCATCCAGGCTCAGAGTCAGCATGTCTCCGACGGAAAGGTCAAATTCCTTCGCAATCTTTTCTGTGATGATTGCGCCGTCATCGGTCAGCGTATAGTCCTCATCCTCTGTACGGCTGCGGAAGGTCAGGAATTCACTGATCTCCTCCATATCCTCCGGCACATAGATGTAGATGGACCACTGTTTTCCGGTGCCGCTCGCGTCCTGCCCCGCAATGTCCATGCTCTGCATATAAAACCGCTTCCACGAGGTGATCCGCTCCTCCGACGCGACCTCATCCATCAGTTCGTCATAGTCCGCTTCCTCCGCGTCCGCGTCATAAATCAGCATCGCGTCATAGGTCTGCAGCTCACTGTACTGCAGCACGCCGACGTCCCCGATCGAATCCCGCAGTCCGTAGCCGACCATCAGAAGGCCCATGCAGCCCCCGATGCCGAGGACCGTCATCAGCAGACGCCTTTTGTAACGCATCAGATTCCGGACCGTCGATTTCCAGTTAAAATTCAGATGCTTCCAGATCAATGGCACGTGCTCTAAGAACACGCGCTTGCCCTGTTTGGGCGCGGGCGGCCGCATCAGCTGCGCGGGCGCGGTCCCAAGTGCGCGGTAGCAGGCCGAAAGCGCGGCTCCGACCGTACAGCACAGGGCAATGCCGGAGGCAGCGGCTCCATATTCCCAGTGGTACGGCACCAGGATCGTCGGCTGATATTTGTACATGATCTGATAAGCAGTGATAATGATCCACGGAAACACCTTTTCCCCAAAGAGGACGCCGAACACGCTGCCGCCCAGCGTCGCCCAGAATGCATATTTCAGATATTTCTTCGCGACGTCCCATTTGCCGTAGCCGAGCGCCTTCAACGTGCCGATCTGCGTGCGCTCCTCCTCCACCATACGGGTCATCGTGGTCAGACTGATCAGCGCCGCGACCAGGAAAAAGATGACCGGAAATACCTGCGCGATATTTACCATGCGGTCGGCATTCTCCCCATATCCCGTATTTTCCGGGAGGGAGCTGCGGTCATAGACATACCATTCGGGATAGCTGATATCCGCAAGCTCTGCTTTTGCGTCCGCGATCTTCTGCTCTGCTTCTTCCAGCTCCTCCTCCGCGTCCGCGATTTCCTGTTCGGCATCGGCGATTTTCTGCTCAGCCTCTGCTTTTCCTTCCTCATAATCCGCCCAGCCGTCCGCGATTTTCTGCTCATTTTCCGCAATCTCGGATTCCGCCTCGGCGATCTGTTCCAGCGCGTCCGCAATCTGGGACCGGGCATCCGCTAACTGGCTGCGCCCCTCTTCCAGCTGCTGCTTTCCGGAATTATATTCGGAGAGGGAGGAGTAATACTGCGCCCAGCCGTCGTCCAGCTCAGTCCGTGCGCTTGTCAGCTGCTTTTGGGCGCTCTCCAGCTCGGCGTAGCCATCGTCAACCTCCTCCTGCGCGGCGGCAAGCTCCGATTCCGAAGCCTCCAACTGCTCCTTCGTCGCCGCCAGCGTCGCCTTCGCCGTTTCCAGCTCTTCCTTCTGCGCCTCCAGCTCCTCTTTCGCCGCCGCAATTTGCGCGGCCGTCGCGTCGAGGGTGCTCTGCCCCTCCTCCAGCTGTGTCTTCGCGGACGCCAGAGCGGCCTCCCCCGCCGCGAGCTCCTGTTCTTTGGCCACGATCTCCGCAGAGGCCGCGTCCAGCGCGGATTTTGCTGTTGCCAATGTGCTCTCCTGCTCGTCCAGCTGGGATTTCGTCGCCGCCAGCGTTGCCGCAGCCGTATCCAGGGCCGTCTTCTGCTCCGCGAGTGCAGCTTCCGCCGCAGTCAGCTGCGTCTGGAGTGCAGTGGCGGCCGCCTGGGCCTTTGCAAGCGCCGCAGAGGCAGTCGAGAGAGCCGTATTTGCGGAATCCAGGGAAGTCTGCTTTGCCGTCCGATCTGCCTGTGCCGAATTCAGAGCCGTCTGCGCCGCTGAGAGCGCGGATTGCGCATTCGCCAGCGCCGATTCTTTTTCGGAAAGCGTACTCTTCGCCGCTGCCAGCACCGATTCCTTTTCGGAAAGCGTATTCTTTGCCGAGGTCAGTGCCGATTCCTTTTCCGCAAGGGCGGCCTGTGCAGCTTCCAGCTGTGCCAGTTCCCCTGAAGCATCCGCTCCGGACGCCACTGCTGCGTCATACGCTGCCTGCGCACTGCTCACCGCCGCAGCCGCGGTATCGTATTCACTCTGTGCCGTGTTTACCGCCGCAGCCGCCGTATCATAGGCGCTCTGGGCGCTGCTTACCGCCGAGGCTGCCGTGTTATATTCGCTCTGCGCACTGCTCACCGCCGCAGCCGCCGTGTCATATGTACTCTGTGCGCTGCTTACCGCCGCAGCCGCCGTGTCATAGGCGCTCTGGGCGCTGCTCACCGATGACGCCGCAGAATCATACGCGCTCTGCGCACTGTCCGCCGCTGCCTGCGCGGTATTATAGCTGGTGCGCAGAGCTTCCACCTGTGCCGCCGCTGTATCATACGCGCTCTGTCCCGAAGCCAGCTCCGCCGCGCCTGCATTGTAGGTTTCCCACGCCGCGTCCAGTGCCGCGCGGCCGGAATCATAAGCGCTCTGCTGTGCGGCCAGCTCCTCCTTCGCCGACGCAAGCGCGGCTTTGCCCGACGCAATCTCCGCCGCAGAGGCGTCATACGTGCTCTGGGAAGCAGCCAGATCCGCCACGCCCTGCTCGTATGCGGCTTCGGCTGCCGCAATCTGCTCCTCGGCCGCCGCGATCTGCTCTTCGGCGGATTCCAGCTACGCCAGTCCTTCCTCGTACTGCGTCCAGCCCGATTCCACCTGCTCTGTGCCGGAGTCGATCTCCTTCTGCGCCGCCTTCAGCTTCTTTTTCGCCGCCTTTGCCTCGCTCTCATACTCGGCAAACGCACTCGCGTACTCCGACTCGCTCGTATTTAAGGTATCCAGCGCGGAAGACAGCTGGCTCTGTGCATCCGCAAGCGTCGACTCACTGTCTGCAAGCTCAGCCTCTCCGTCGGCGAGCTCCTCCTCGGAATCCGCCACGGTCGTCTTTGAATCCTCCAGCTCGGTCTTCCCATCTGCGAGCTGATCCTCCGCATCATAAAGCTCGGACTCCGCCTCATTAAGCTCCGACTCTGCCTCGGCCCTGCCATCTTCCAGCTCCGCCTTCGCGTCTTCGAGCTCCTGCCAGCCCTCCTCAACCTCAGACTCGGCCTCCGCGATTTCCGATTCCGCTTCCTCCGTAAGCTCCGTATACCGCGCCTCACAGCGCACATCCTCGATGGCCTCGATCCGCTCCAAGACCTCTGCAACCAGGTCGTCATAGGCATCCGTGTAGGCCAGCTCCTCCTTCGCGCCCTCTACCTGTACATAAATAATGCTGTATACATCGGTATCAAATTCATCCGCGGTCACGTAGACAAAGCCGGACAGCGACCCGGTCCCGAGTGTCGTACTGCCGCGCTGGCTCGCGATATAGCAGGGGCTGTAGCCGGTGCCCGTGATCGTCAGCCTGCGGTTCACCAGAGCCGAGTCATCCTCATCCTCCACCGTAATCTCCAGCACATCGCCCGGCTCATATCCCATCGAATCCGCAAAATCCTGATCCAGAAAACACTCGCCCGCCTGCTCTGGAAGCGTTCCCGCCTCCAGGGCAACCTCGTTCATCGTCTCCGGAAACGCCTCCACATGGAGCACCGACTGCGACTCCTCGCCGCCCGTATACACATCCTCCATATACGTGCCTTCGACAGCCGCCACGCCGTCCACCGCCGCGATCGCCGCCACGTCATCATCCGTCAGCCCCAGCGTACTGATCACCCGGATATCCATCAGATTAGCGTCATCAAAATAAGAGTCCTCCGTGACGCGCATATCCGGCGCCGACGACTGAAGACCCGAAAAGAAAGACACGCCCAGCGCCACAATCAGAAATATGGACAAAAAGCGGTTCATGCTCTTTTTCACTTCCATGCGGAAGTCTTTGTTTAACGCGCGTTTTCTTTTTCTCATATCTTATCTGCTCTTACTTTATTGACCGGCCAGCCATTACATCAATATCCTTCACAGAGCACCTCTGAACATCCAGACAAGGGAAGCTCTGTTTCACTACCACTCAATATTCTCCACCGACATCGGCTCTTCGTTCAGATACAGGTCTGCCACCTGCCCGTTCTTAATCCGGATCACCCGGTCCGCCATCGGCGCGATCGCCGAATTATGCGTAATCACGATCACTGTCATCCCCCGCTCCCGGCACATATCCTGCAAAAGCTTCAGGATCGACTTTCCCGTCTGGTAGTCCAGCGCACCGGTCGGCTCATCACAGAGCAGAAGCTTGGGATTCTTCGCAAGCGCCCGGGCGATCGACACGCGCTGCTGCTCGCCGCCGGAGAGCTGCGCGGGAAAATTCTTCATGCGCTGCGAGAGCCCGACATCCTTCAGCACACGCTCCGCGTCCAGCGGATGGCGGCAGATCTGATTCGCCAGCTCTACATTCTCCAGCGCGGTCAGATTCTGGACCAGATTGTAAAACTGGAAAACAAAACCGATGTCATTCCTGCGGTAGCCCGTCAGCTTTTTCTGATTATATTTCGAGATATCATTGCCGTCCACCCAGACACTGCCGCTGCTCGCGGAATCCATCCCGCCCAGTATATTCAGAACCGTCGTCTTGCCGGCGCCGCTCGGCCCGACAATAACGACAAACTCGCCCTTGCCGATTTCAAAGTCAATGCCGTCCACCGCATGGATTTCCACCTCGCCCATGCGGTAAATCTTCGTCACATGCTCCAGCTTCACATATGCTTCCATCGAAATTAGTTTCCTTTCTGAACAATACCAGGCTTCGCTCTTCCCAATGTATTTCTATTTTAATGACTCTGACACAAAGATGCAATTCTTTTTATAAAATTTTAATAGTCTGGATTTTTCTTTTCCATAAATAATCTCAGGTAAAAGAGTCAGTCCTCCCCGTCCGCTAAAATTTCTATTGCTATTTCTTCCACTTCCGCTTATAATTTTATGATACAAGGGATTCGAGAGCACGAAGTGCGAAGAAATCCGTAGTATCATTTTATCAGATATAAAAAAGTCTGCTTCGCAGACACCCGATATTACATAGAAAGCAGTGATTCCTATGGGGAAGAAAAAAGAAAAGGAAAAGAAAAACAAGAAAAAGAATGCGGACGCTTCTTTAAAAAAGCAAAAGAATAAGAAAAGCAGCAAACAGCAACAGGCTACCCTAAAGAGCTGCTCCCAAAAAATCAATGCGCAAAAAGACGATATCTTAAAAAGCAACGCACCAAATGCACCAGAAAAATCAAGGAAGCAGTCCATCACCGATACGGCAAAGTGCAACTCTCCCGAAGCAGCAATGCAAATGCTCCCGGTTTTTCAGGCGCTTTCTGATGAGAATCGTCTCAAAATCATGAATCTGCTCTCTGTACACGAGAGGACCACGCCGGAATTGCTGGAGCTGGTGGATGTTGTGCAATCCACCATGTCCCATCATCTGAAAATACTGACCGAGGCCGGACTGATCAGCTGCCGAAAGCAGGGGAAGCGCTCCTGCTACTCAATCCGCCCGGACACATTTGCGCAGATTGAGACATACTTTGCCTGCCGGATTTCGTCGGCAGCTGACACAGAAGAGCTGTGATTTTGCATATATACAATTTGGAAACTATTGTAAATGATCTGAAAGCATCAAGGTAAAGGTGTGTACTTATGAACCGAAACGAACGAGAACTGCACAACAACTGGGAAGAGTCCTGGGAACGAACCGGATGCGGGCAGGGAAAAGGGTTCACGCCCGCACAGATTGTGCTGGTAATTCTGATTATCGTGCTGCTGGCGGCGCTGATCGGGATGGGCGTCGTGTATCTGATTTTATAAGCCGGGTATGTAAGAACGGCAGGCTACACAAAATTTTAAAAAACATATAAACAAATCCGCAAAACTATGATATAATAAAACAAATTACAGTAAAGAAACCATTATTTACCGGCGAGGATGGCGGGCCTACGCGCAGCAGCGCGAATGACCGGTCATCTGTTTTTTTAAAGGAGAACCATTATGGCAATTAGCGATACTGATAAGAAAATCCGGGACATCCGGCTGGCGGAGCTCGCAAAATACTGCTACAGCTCCAGTGAATTTGACCTGAACCTGTATGCGGAATATGATGTGAAGCGCGGTCTGCGTGAGTCGGACGGCAAGGGCGTCCTCACTGGACTGACGGAGATTTCAGATGTCGTCGCATTCCGCACGGAAAAAGGCAAAAAAATACCGGCCGATGGCCAGCTTTATTTTCAGGGCTACAATCTCATGGATCTGAAAAACGGCTTCGAAAACCGCAAGTTTAATTATGAGGAAACCGCCTATCTGCTGCTCTTCGGCGCCCTGCCGAACCGGCAGCAGCTGGATTCGTTTCTGGAGCTTCTCGCTCAGTACCGCGAACTGCCGAACAAATTCGTGCGCGACGTCATCATGAAAGCCCCCAGTTCAAATCTGATGAACGCGCTGCAAAGAAGCGTGCTGACCCTGTATTCCTACGATGAGAATCCGGACGACATCTCCGTTCCGAATGTACTCCGGCAGAGCCTGTCGCTCATCGCCACCCTGCCGCTGATTTCGGTGTACGCATACCACGCACACCAGCACTATCACAATGACGAAAGTCTGGTCATCCGCTACCCGGACGCCAGCCTTTCCACCGCGGAAAACATCCTGCGGACACTGCGCCCGGATGGGCAGTACACGGAGCTGGAGGCGCGTGTCCTTGACATCGCGCTTGTCATTCACGCGGAGCACGGCGGCGGCAACAACTCTACCTTTACCACGCACGTCGTGACCTCCACGGAGACCGACACCTACTCCGCTGTTTCTGCCTCCCTCGGCTCTCTGAAGGGTCCGAAACACGGCGGCGCGAACCTGAAGGTCGAGCAGATGTTTGCCGACATCCGCGAGCACGTAAAAGACTGGGAAAACGAAGAGGAGATTGCCGATTACCTGAGAAAGATCATCCGCAAAGAAGCCTTTGACGGCCGGGGCCTGATCTATGGCATGGGGCATGCCGTCTACACCTGCTCTGACCCCCGTGCGGTCATCCTCAAGGAATACGCGAAATCTCTCTCCGAAGAGAAGGGACTCACCCGCGAGTTTATGCTTTATGAAAATGTCGAGCGGATCGCCCGCGACGTCCTGACGCATGAGAAAAACCTCCACAAGCCGATCTGCTGCAACGTCGATTTCTACAGCGGATTCGTCTATTCCATGCTCGGCATCCCGAAGGAGATGTTTACGCCGATTTTCGCGATCGCACGTATTGCCGGCTGGAGCGCCCACCGCATGGAAGAGCTGGTCAACGGCGGAAAAATCATCCGCCCGGCCTACAAATACGTCGGCCACCATGTGCCGTACATACCGCTGGAGAAGCGATAAGCAACTGCCGTTTTGGCAAATTAATTTAATCCCTCATCCTGCCTGTTTGAAGAGCCTGAAGTCTCCTCAAACAGGCTTTTTTTGCGCGAAGCGGTTCTCAACTGTGCGGTTATCATTTTATTCCGGTTCATAACAGAACCAGTTCCAAAATCTCAAAATTCTCCGCTTCCCCAGCCACAAGCCGCAGCTCGTGCTCTCCCGCATCCGCAAGAATTTTTTCGGAGGTCTGTACCCCATTTTCAAAGGTCAGCGTTCCCGCGTTTTGGTCATCCAGCCAGACCGTCAGAGCCGCGCTCCCCGATGCCCTGACTCGAAGCTTCTGAAACCCGTTTTCACTTTTTACATAGCGAAAAATGATCTCGTCCCCGGCCGAAATATTCATCAGCTTTTCCGGGTACTGCTCCTTCGTCTCCGGCTCCTCATTGAGGCCGATAAATGCGGTTCCCTTCAGTCCGCACGCCTGATAGCCCATGATAGCCTCTCCCGGCGTAAACGGCTCCCCGATCCCCTGAGACGTCATTTTTACCTCCGGTATCGTTCCGTCCGGCAGTATTGTGATTTTTTCAATGCAAAGTCTGCGATGCTGTTCCGTCCCGCGGCTGCAGCGGTGATAGAAAACATACCACTGCCCGTCCACGCACTCGATGGAACCATGATTATTCCAGCTTTTCGGGTCGCACCCGTCATTGTCAATAATGATTCCCTGATAAACGAACGGCCCAAGCGGCGACGGTCCGGTAGAATATCCCAGAGAGGTTGGCTTGCCGCGCTCCATATCCGCGTAAAGATAGTAATACGTGCCACCGATTTTTCTCATGGAAGACCCCTCATGGAAATAATGCTCTGTCTCCGTCACCAGGTCGTCCACAATATTTTCCCTGTCAAAAGAAACCAGATCAGGGTTCAGCCTGACCCCATGAGAAAACAGCTGCCCCCAGTACAGATAGGCCTGGCCGTCCTCATCTATAAAAACTGCAGGGTCGATACCGCCGCAGGGAAGCTGTACCGGATTGCCAAACGGACCTTCCGGACGGTCAGACACGACAACACCCTCACTGTCATCCGGCATACAGATATACAAATAATACGTTCCGTTTTTTTCCACGCAGTCCGGAGCAAACAGAAGCGCCGGCTTTTCGCCCTCCTCTTCCTTTTCAAACTTCTCCTTCATATCCTCGCCGTTCTCCGCCATAGCCGAGAGCATTTTCTGAATAAACGGGGTCGGATGGCTCCAGTCAATGCCCGGATATTTTGGCGCACCGGGATTATTGAACCAGGGAATCTGTTTTCCGTTTAGCGCCTCCTCATGGATCGTCCAGTTCTCCATATCCGGCGTCGATACTACATGATATTTCTCACTGCAGTAAACATCCTCGCGGTCGTCATAACTCCCGTAAATATACAGCTTTCCGTCCGGCATCACATGCGCCTCACTGTCCGGGATATGAAATTCCAGCGGCAAAATCGGGTTCCTCTTGTTTTTATAATTCTCCATAATCTTCTCCTTATCTATTAATTGTTATGCAATGTGAACTATCAGTTATCTAAGCCAATGAGATTGCGGTCGGCCTGGTTCAAAGCCAGTATAATGGTTCTCAGATAATCCGAACCCTTTTTCAAATCTGACAAAAGGACCTGTCCTTTCGCCGCGCGGTCCTGATCGATCATCAGTCCATGAGGGATAAGCGGAAGATTCGGTATTTGATTCAGGATCTTTTCGGTCGGCAGAACACCGTCTCCGACTGCAGCAAAAGAATCCTTCTCATCCACGCTTGCAAAATCAGCGACAAAATCTTTTAAATGAACTGAAAAAATCCGGCTCGAATACTTTTCCATAAAGGAAATCACATCATCTCCGCCGAACAGCTGCCAACCAACATCCAGCTGCAGCATAACTTTATCAGAAGTATGTTCAAGAAAATCTTCCATCAGGGTACATTCTCTTCCGTCCGCAATTACTTTTTTAAATTCCATGTAGTGATTATGATAGCCAAGATGAATTCCATGAGGATTCAAAATCTGATTGGCATAATCCAGTTGCCTGGCTGCCGCCCGACATTTTTCTAAAGTGTCGAATTCCAGACTTGTCATAAAAAAACGAATCCCGGTTTTCTTAGAAAAAGAAATCAGCTCCGGCAGGGCGTCATCTTCTTTTATATCAGCAGACAGGCCAATATGCATTGATGAGATTGCAAGTCCCCATTCGTTCAGCTTCGGCAGCATCATCCGAACCTTTTGTTCATCCCACAGCAGCGTTCTCACAAAAGAAGGTACCGGACTATCCGGGGCAAGTGCCGGATCATTCCGAAACGCGTAAATTGGTTCAACCGCGGTAAATCCACTTTCCGCCAGCTGTTTTAATGTCTGTTCAGAATCCTGTTCCAGCTCTGAGGCCAGACCAAACAAGCCACACCCTAATTCCATATCTTTCTTCTCGCTTTCTTTCATAATGATGATAGTATTATCACATATTCAATCCTGAAAGTCACTAGAAAAACAGGACAATACTAAATGGAAAAAACTGCCATCGCTCTTTTGCATGTCAGATTTTTCCAGCAAAGATGTCTTTTGAAACAATAGCTTTTTCTCATAACCAGTGATATCCTGATTTATACGTGCTGGAACCAGATTTTTACCATATTGCGTAAAAAATTATTTTTCAGTTCCGAAACCGAACAAGCCGGAACCAAAATCTTCCCATTTTGCGCAAAAAATTGTTCTAAAGTTCCTCAATATAGCGGCAAGCAAAAACAATTTGACTCTTAATATCTTAACGAAAAACGAAAGGAGAAGACGAAATGAAATACAGTTTAATGACCACAACTATGGTTTTAGATCTGCTGTCTGAATCAATGACAGGGATTCCAAAATTACAGATTCAGAAGAAATACGCCGACATGATGGAGATGATAGCATCCATCGGAATTTCAGCAGTGGAGATTACCACACTGGAACTGGATTTGTTCGGAATGGATGTTGTCAAACAAATCCTGAACGAAAGTCATCTGAAGGCAGGCGGATTCGTTCACATGGATACGTTTGCCCATACAGACTCTAAAATATCACAGGAACTGGCAGCATCAGCCATGCGCCGTATTGATGACGCGCTTTGCCTTGGAGCGGATAATCTTATGCTTGGGCTTATGGCCCAGGACGATGTATCGGCTCACAGCCCGGAGGAACTGACGAATGCTCTGATTCAAAACATTCGTCCTGTTGCCGAATATGGGATGAAAAAGGGAATTAAAATCTCTGTGGAAGATACTCCGGATATCCGGTTGCCTCTTTGTGATACGGCTGATACAAAAATTCTCCTGGATGCCATACCAGAGCTCTATCTGACCTTTGATACCGGCAATATGCTCCTGAAACACGATGCTCCGCTCTCCTATCTGGAAGCTTTCCAGGACAGGATCTGCAATGTTCATTTAAAGGATATATGCTATCCGGCGCCGGGGCAGCCGGGCGATACAGACGTAGACGGCAAGGTGATAGCCGGCTGTCAACATGGATGCGGTCTCATTGATTTTGCAAAAATAGGAAACCGCCTGAAATCAATGAATTATAACGGAAACGCTGTGATTGAATATATCGGCCATAGCCGTGATAATCATGCAGTCCGGATTCGTGAAGCATATTTGTTCCTGCAGGATCAGATTGGGTAACCTCACGCAAGGGCTGCTCCATCACGGGGCAATTTCATTATCGGTTCTCAACGGCTGTAAAAGTGTTCGTCGAAGTATCGGCTGCTCTATCACAAAGCAATTTCATTATCGGTTCCGAACCGCCGTCAGGCGAAAGCGAACAGACACTTCCTTAAAATCAGGTATTCTGCATAGTCCGGTACTCCGCAGGAGTCACCCCATAATAATTTTTAAATGTCCGGTAGAAACCGCTGACATCCGCATAACCGACCTGCTCCACAATCTCCGGCAGAGACAGATCCGGATTATGGAGCAGCTCGGCCGCTTTGTGAAGCTTCAGATCGCGTGTCAGCTCAGAAAAACGTTTCCCCGTGTGTTCCTTAATAATCCTCGACATATGGCGTTCGCTGTAGTGAAAAAAGCCTGCCAGCTCCGGCAGCGAAACGTGCGCGTAATTCGACTGAATATAGTTCATGATAAAAATGAGATTATCATCTGCTTCATCATCGCCTTCCGAACAGATGACAACATCCTTCTCATGCCTGCGCAGAAGCAGAACACAAATGGCGTGTATCAGGTTGTTCATCATACGATTCGAATATTTTTCCTGATTCTGATATTCCTCGCAGGCATAGAGAATAAATTCCTTCAGGTTTCTGTCGTCACCCGTATGAAACAGAAGCGGCATACTTTTCCGCTCCCCGTACAGGGCATGTGTAAAAAAGGCAGTAAGCACATCCCGGCCGGAAAGCAGATCCATAAATGCCGTTTCAAACGTACTGGAGCGAATCAGAATATTTATAATCCTGCAGTCATCCGCGAACGCTCCAATTGCGTGCTTCGTACCCGGAGCAATCAGGCAGAGGTCTCCTGGCCGCATAACAACGGCAGGCTTTTTCAAATCAGAACCTGTGAGCGAAGCCCGTAAATCGGTTCCTTCCAGATAATTTTGACAATTCCCTTCCATTACATATGTCATCTCAAAAAAACTATGGGAATGATAGATAGCCGGGAAATAACGGGCATGCCAGGTGACTGCCACGTCCCCTCCGTTAGGAATGAAGGTATCTTCCATCAGACTGGCCTCAACCGGACCGTCAAGCAATTCATCAAAATCCATGCCGTTTTCGCGCATCTGTTTCCGGAATTCCCGCTCATCCACTGGACGTCCCTGATCAGAATCCCTCTGGCTCAAATACAGATTTTTTAATTTTTTCTCAAGCTCATTCAGATCCTCCGGTTCCATCCCGTCATGCCTGCCTGACATAACCGTGTCCCTTTCACGAAAAAAATCCGCCATCCGTCCGTACCCCCTTCGTCTGTTCCATCAGTCACAGAATATCATAAAGGGACTGAATCTGTCTACAAAGTTTACAGCTATTTACGCTATTTACGCTATTTACAGTCTGGAATCTATTCTTGCCAGGCTGTGTGGTTTCTATTATAATAAAAGCATACCAGCTGGCAGTCTGTCAAAACGTGTGAGATACTTAAAGCGAGAGGAGACTATGACCTGATGAGTACTGAGGCGGAAAAGTTATACAATCTCGGAGTAGAGGATGGCATGGAACAAGGTATTGAAAAAGGTATCAAAAAAGGTATCGAAAGGGGCATCGCACAATCAGAAATGAACCAAGCCAAAGAAAAAGCGGCGGCGGTAATCCGAATGCTGCAGGACAAACTCCCCGTTGAGAAAATTGCGGGTTATCAGAATATGACGATTGATGAAGTGCGCAAAATCGAAGCCATGATGCCGGCGAAGGCATAAACAAAAACCATAGCCTGTGAATGCATAAGTCACAGAAGCATGTTTTATCGATGAAATGATTTCGCAATCAAATTGTTCTTAAATTCTTATAAAGAGGAAAAAGCATTCGAGCAGATACAAGCCTGGCAGTAAATGTGCCAGGCTCGATATAAGTCGTACCCATCGTTACTTTGCAGGCGTCATAGCGTCATACATTATTACTATAACTGTCACGATCCCTCGGATCCCTGGAGTCACTTTTTTCCAAATACTACCGCCTGATATGGCTGCATTTCAGATTCTATACTGTCGTAATTGTTTAAAAGGATGTCATAATCTGCTCTTTCAACGCACCATGGGCGCCGCCTGGATGCGTAATTAATCGTTACCAGTACTTCCTGATTCTCAGCAATTCTTTTATATATAAAATCCTCTGCTTCGTTTGTCTCGATTCCTTCAAAAAAGCCATATACAATCGCCTCTTTGTATTCCGATTTCCGGCGCAGACGGATCATCTTTTTGTAAAAAGCAAGAACCGATTTCTCATCAGCTTCTTCTCGTTTCACATTTATCTCTTTGAAATTCGGATTTACCGGCATCCAGGGTGACCCTTCGGTAAATCCGGCATACGGCTCATCCGACCATTGCATCGGTGTCCTTGCATTGTCCCTGCTTCTCCGTCTCAGATAATCCATGATTTTTTCCTCAGAATCACCGGCATCCATGGCTCTTTTGTATGTAGCCAGGGCTCCGATATCGTTGAACTGCCTGATATCATGAAAGGGGTAATTACTCATACCAATTTCCTGTCCCTGATAAATATATGGCGTTCCGCGCAGGAAAAAGTACAGTACACCAAGCATTGTGATACTATAATACTGAATTTCACCATCTGGCAGATACTTATTAACCGATCTGGGCTGATCATGATTTTCCAGGTAGGGAGCCGCCCACCCGACCTTCTGTGTATCCTCCTGGCTCTGATAGATACAGTGTTTTAAATCCTTTAAATCCCATGGAGCAAACTCGCATGGCTTGATTATACCATTCGTATCAATATCCGCATAACTAAAATCAAATACCATTGAAAAAAATCCATTTTCCCCGATATAAGCCTCTAAATCCTTTTGTGGAACGGACACTTCGGCTACTGTCATACTATCATATGGTTTAAATGCCTTATCACGGAGTTCGCCAAGAAACTCGCCAATTCCCGGCTGATTCAGCAGATAGTCATCGCCGTTCGCCAGGCCATCTTCGCCATCTGCGGGAACCTTGCATTCTGATAATATTTTTTCAGATTTTTTTATATTACCGATTGCATCTATACGGAAACCTGCTATCCCCTTGCTCTGCCAGTACAAAATTATATCGCAGATTTCCTGCCGGAGCAACGGATTTTCCCAATTCAGATCCGGCTGTTCCTTTGCAAAGGTGTGAAAATAGAACCGATTGCTGTTCCCGATACGCGTCCAGACGCTGTCCCCAAAATAATTGCGGAAATTGTTCGGCGCATTTCCATCCGCCGTTTCCCGGATGATAAAATAATCCCGATAAGGGCTTTCAGGATTCTGAAGTACATCCTGGAACCATTTGTGTTCGCAGGAAACATGGTTCACCACCAGGTCCATCAGAATTTTTATATGACGCTTTCCGGCTTCGCAAATAAGTTCCTCCATATCTTCCCTGGTTCCCAGGCTGGAATCTATATCATAATAATCTGAAATATCATATCCATTATCTCTCATGGGCGACCTGTTAACCGGGTTCAGCCAGATCACATTCACCCCAAGCCGTTCAATGTAATCCAACTGGCGAATAATACCCTTCAGGTCTCCGATTCCATCCCCATTCGTATCCATAAAACTTTTCGGATAAATCTGATATACAACAGTATCCAGCCACCACTTCTTCTTCATATTTTCCCCTCACTTATCTGTTTATTTTTATCACCCCCATGTCACGCTCTCATCTGCAGCGTGACATGGTTAAAAAGCAATGACCCTCCTGGTCTGCCTATTTAATAGCACCTTGTGAAACGCCTTCAATAATCTGTTTCTGCAGCAGCAGATACAGGATAATAACCGGGATGATTGTCAAAACAAGCGCGGATGTCACAAGCGAATAGTCGGTCGAATACTGTCCAACAAAAGAATACGTTTTCAATGGCAACGTTTTCAGAGAGTCTTTATAAAGCAGGACAA
This sequence comes from Lachnospiraceae bacterium, assembly GCA_021202075.1. GTDB lineage: Bacteria > Bacillota > Clostridia > Lachnospirales > Lachnospiraceae > Choladousia. The sequence goes on from JAJQDT010000110.1 coordinate 23,967, forward strand.
ACGGCAGAAGGAAATCATTCCAGATAGCAAGCACGTCCATAATTACTATAGTGGAAGTAATCGGCTTCAGTATAGGGAAAATAATCTGGAAAAGAAGTTTTAACTGTCCGCAGCCATCCAGCATAGCCGCCTCTTCCAGCTCATAGGGTATGTTTTTGATAAATCCATGGTACATAAATACCGCCATTGAAGTATGCGCTCCCATATAGAAAAACACCACGGCGCCAAGGTTATCTGTGAGATTCAAAGCAGAAAAGTTTTTCACAACAGGGATCATGATAGTCTGAAACGGAATGATCATAGACGCTACCATAATCATAAAGATGACCTTGTTGATTACCCAGTCCCTACGTGCAAACAGGTGCGCACACATCGCAGAAATCACAACAATCAGTACTATGCTGGCTCCCGTCACAATCAATGAATTCAAAAAGCTCTGCAGATAATTCATTCTCACGAATGCCTTTACATAGCCTTCTATGTTAATTGAGGAAGGAAGGGATAACGCGTCCAGAATCACCTCTTTATTTGTCTTAAAGCTGTTAATCAGAACCAGAAAAAACGGATACATGAAAACACACAGCAAAGCGATAAAAACAACATAAAAACATATTTTCTTTAATATTCGGATTCCTTTCGTCATGCTTCCACCTCCTGTCTCTTTGTAATCAGCACCTGCGTCACAGAGATAACTGCAACAATAACGAACAAAATCAGCGCTTCCGTCTGACCCGCGCCATACTGTTCAGCCTGAAAAGCCTTATTATAGACGCGCATCGCCACAAGCTCCGTGCTCTGGAAAGGGCCACCATTGGTCAGCGCCAGGTTCACATCATAAGCCATAAACGCTGATTTGATTGACATAAATATACTGATCGTTACGGATGGCATAATCAGAGGAATGATGATATGGCGAATCTTCTTGAATCCCACTGCCCCATCCAGCCTTGCAGCCTCCTGTACATCCTTAGGTACTGAAACGATTCCCGCCATATAGATCAGCATCAAATAGCCGGACAACTGCCATACCGCTACAATGACAAGCGCCACAAATGCCGAGTCGGCGGAACTTAGTAAATTATACTTGAAAATAGAAATACCATATTGTGCACCCAGTTGCGGAAGCGCCTCAGAAAATACGAATTTCCACACAATACCGAGAATCACTCCGCCCACTAGATTCGGTGTGAAAAATGCCACCCGGAAAAATCCCTGACCTTTGTAGCCACCTGTGAGGGAAAAGGCTATCAGAAACGCGATAACATTCGTAAAAACCACCACGCACAGGACATATTTAAATGTTCTTCCCAGAGATATCCAGAATTCTGAGTCCTGAAACGCACTGATATAATTCTGCAGCCCAATTATCTGATAAGTATCCGAAAGTCCGTTCCAGTCCGTAAACGTCAGCCAGATTCCATTGATAAATGCCACTAAGATTACTGCTGTAAAAACAGCTGTTGCCGGTCCCGCAAAAAGCAGGAAGGTCCCCACATTTTTTAATGTCCTGTTCTTTTTCTGATTCATCCTTATCCCTCTTTTCCTTTACAATCCACACAGACAGGCCATGCGATTCCCTATTCCTGCGCTTCCCAGTATTCCGAAACCTCAGCGGCAAGTTCACTTCTGTCAATCTGCCCATCCAGATATTTCTGCATTGCAGCGCCTACGTAGGTGTAGTGATCCGACGGGTACATCACATACATTGGGAAATTATCCCCATTCTGCGTATAATCGACAACCGATGTCGATACCGATTCTGTAATAACCGCTTCATTGTTTGTGTAGGCAGGAACGTTTCCGCAATTGATAACATATTCCTGGCCGTCCTCCGACATGATCAGCCAGTCGATAAATTCCTGCGCGGCTGCCTGCTCTTCTTCTGTCGTGGTTGACTGCTCTACGCAAAAATACCCCGGTACCAGTGTACAGATCTTTCCATAGTTCGGATTGCTTTCACTCACTGGCACAGACATAATGCCGTACTCCCCTTCCTCATCCAGTGTACGGATATTTGCAGTCGCCCAGTTTCCGTGAAACCAGAACGCCACCTGATCTGTCGCCAGCAGCTGCGCCTGTTTTTCATTTCCATCTGCCACCGTTTCAAGCGGGTTGTCCTGATAATAGTTGTACTCCATCAGAAGATCAAAGGTGTCCATGTAATCATTAAAAATCTCGTTGTTTTCCAGATCAGCTGTGCCCTCCTCCAGAGCTGCCACAAATGCGTCCTTCTCTTCTGTGTCTTCTGACTGTCCTGCGTAAATCTGGGTAAACCAGTGGTTTCCAAGGTTCCAGTCAAACGGGCTGATCGCCACTGCCGTGTATCCTGCTTCTTCAATTGCGTCACATACCTCAGCAAAATCTTCCCTTGTAAGAATCGTTGACGGGTCAAAATCTTCTCCCATCACTTCTGAAAGAATCTGTCTGTTATATATCATGCCATATGCCTGAATGTTGGCAGGAACGCCGTAAACTGCTCCGTCTGCAGTGACATCGTCCGTGGTTCCTTCCACCGCATAGGACAGGCATTCCATATCCGAAAGATCCATCAGTTTATCCGTCAGCTTTAATACGTCTCCTGCCTCTAAGAAATAAACGGTCGGAGGATTCCCGGCATTATACATAACCGTCAGCATCTCATATCCACTTGAGCCTTCCGTCAGAGTCACCAGTTCGGCTTCAATCGTATTGCTCTGTGCGTTGAATGCCTCGATGATTGCCTGATTTTCATCTGCGGAATCACCTCCAAGATAAACACTGATCGTTACCTTCTCCCCGCTCTCGGCAAGAACGCTCATCGAAGTCCCTCCCATAGCCAGGCTTACTGCCATAGTTCCTGCTAAAATAACATTCATTCCTCTTTTCTTCATTGCAATATTCCTTTCCGCGCCTCGCGCTTTTTTATAGTGAACGACAGATTCCGTTGCCATTCACTGTAAGTGATGCACACAGACGCATGAAGAATTGGCTGTCTGCGCAGCCACGCGTCTGGCACACTGGAAACGACTTACTTCGTTTCCTGAAATAGTGGAAGCCGCACAGAAAATAATCACTTCGCGATTGGTACGGCCTTTGTTCGCATTCGCATAGCGAGTACGAACATGTACTGTTTTTATAAAACCGGTTTTATATTTGCCGATATTTTAGCGGATGTATCCATCCGCCTTTATAATTTCCGTTTCAGGTACAAGTCTGCGTAAGATCGTTCTGGCTAAAACCTGCCCGGTGAGTACAAAACGAAAACACTGCCTTCCGCTTGTCTTTTCCGTATATGTACAGTTTGATTAATATCTTTATTTATAAAACCCGTTTCATAATGTAATTCGACTATAAAACCGTTTTCCGTTTTTGTCAACCCCTTTTCATTTTCTTCTCTGTTTTCACTAAATTCAGGCTTCGTTTTTTGTGCAAAACAGATAATGCCCGGCAGAACCATCTCCTCTGCCGGGCATTATCCAGTCTCTTTCTCAATCAGCCGGAACAGGGAAGCCTTTGCCCCGGCCACTCATTTCATTTTGTCGTATCTCCGTTAAACAGATACACATCGACCATTTCCATTTGTCTGGGGTTCTCATTAGCAATCTGAAGCATCAATGAGTCCGCAATCTGACCCGCAATAATCTCTGCCGGCTGAACTACCGCTGAAAGCTGTATCGGGGAATTTCCGGCCTCGTCAATTCCATCCGTAGAGATAATTTCAAAATCTTCAGGCACATTTTTCCCCCGTTTTTGCAGAACCTTTAAAAAGGCGGTTCCCAGAATATCCGCCGCATAGAGTCCATCTGCCTCAGGTTCCTGAACTAAAATCTTCTCTGCGAGTTCCATATAATGTGACAGTTCAAAATTTTCCCATTCCTCCTTAATGATCTTCACATTGCCTCCTAATCTTTGTGTTTCCTCCACAAAAGCAATGTGACGCCTGAAAGAAGGGATTTCCGCCGATTCTTCTCCAGTTACCGTCAATACATGACGGCAGCCATCCTCATAAAGCTTTCTGGCAGCAAGTTTCCCTGATTTATCCTGATTCACCGGAACCTGCACGATCCCATCCACCGTCCGATCCATCAAAACCAATGGACGACCAAGTTCACGATACTCTTCGCCAGGAAGAGATGGAACAAATACAACCGCACCATCCACCGCATTTCGCTTCAAACGCTCGAGGCAGAGCCGTTCTTCCTCAGCACTATATTCCGTAAGCCAGAGAACAACCCCATACTGATGTTTTTTCAGTTCAATTACAAGCTTTTTGATGATACCCAAAAAAAACGGATGCTCAATATCCGGAAGAATCATGCCAATCAGATTGCTTCTGTTTCGATATAAATTTCTTGCCAGTTCATTTGGCACATAATCCACCTCTTGAAGAGCCTTTTCGATTTTATCTCTGGTTTTTTTTGATATGTATCCTTTATTGTTTAAAGCTCTTGATACCGTTCCCGGCGCAACCTGAGCACGCTCTGCTATTTCCCTTATATTTGCCATATTTTAACCACACTTCCTGTCTGAACAATTTCCCCGGATTGTCAACGGGCGCCTCCATACGAAGCGAACGGAAATGGAACGCATCCCATTGCCGAGAGCAGCGGGGAATGCTTTTACAGGAGATATGATACCATGCGGCGTTCCAAATCGCAACAAAAACCTTATCTCGGGGCACCGGACGGATATTCTGTCGTTATCGTTCGGTCTCAGATTTTCTTCAGATATAGCATCAAGGAAAAATGCGAATCCTGATGGCATGAGTCATTGCGGTCTGCGGTATTTAACCGAGAAAAAGCAGGACATTAATGTCCTGCTTTTTCTCATATATTTGACACAAAAAGGAGATTATTCTGTATCTGCCTCCGAGCCCGATTCCGTCTCGGTCTCTTCTTCCTCCGGCGCGATCAGATCCGATGCTGAATATCCAAACACCGTCGACAATACCGTGCTGGAGATAGTATGCACTTCCAGGGAATCTTCCATCCGCACATAATAGTTGCCGTTGTCATCCGTATCGCCGATCCGGAATGTCACAGTCCGCTCGATCGTTTCCACAGAATCCTCTGTCTCAGATTCGGATTCCGCTTCCGATTCATCCCCGGCTTCCTCCGTCTCAGTTTCCTCGGAATCCTCTTCTTCCTCCACTTCCTCCTCGTACGTAATCGTCAGGATTGCGGATGGCTCATCGAGGCCATATTCTGAGAAATCGGTACAATTGTGCTCCAGGAAATCCACGTATGCAAGACCCGCGAGCGCACTGGTGAGAGTGTCGGCCTCATCCGAATCGGCTTCGACACCGGCGGCAAGATCCTCCGCGGTCACCTCGTCCTCTGTATCTTCTTCCGTTTCCGATTCGTCCTCTGCGTCCTCAATTTCCTCATCATTGGCCTCCGTCTCGGTGTCGGATGCCTCTGTTTCCGGCTCTGTCTCTTCAGTCTCCGTCTCGGCATCTACAGACTCTGTCTCCGACTCATCTTCTACAGCCTCAGTTTCTGTAGCATCTGCGGTCTCTTCTTCCTCATCTGTATCGTCGCTTCCGTCCACGCTGCTCACCATCCAGATGGCGTCCTCGATATAGAGATCATATCCCTCGCCATCCGCCTCCTCCAGGCGGATGCCTGTGATGGTCGATGCCTGCAGGGTCGGAAGCTCTTCGCTCTCGGCATAGTCGTAAATGTTGTCAGAGAATGCGCTGCTTAAGTCGGTACTCACCGTATATACCGTGGAAGTATCCTCATTGAGCATCAGATAATCGTTTCCGGTCGAGGCGTTGTTGTCGCCGATCGTGATGATAGTCTCTTCGCCATCCTCATCGGTCAGTGTAATGGTACTCTGAGGCTCATCAAATCCATACTCGGACGTATCGTCAATGTCTGTCAGTGTCCGAATGGATTTCAGCTCCGCGGCTTCCTCCAGTGGAGCGAGTAATGCAGACGAGTCCACCGGGAATGTATCGTCATCATCCTTTTGCCAGGTATCATCATCCTGAAGGGAGAACGATACCTGCTCTCCGTCAATCGTGTAGCTCACTGCTGTAAGCACGGAGGTGTCTACCTCGAGAATCACTTCTCCTTCTGCGGCTTCCTCTTCGGCCTGCTCCGTCTTCTCATTATAGACAGTCAGGCCATAGTAAACCCCACAGAGCACGCAGATAATTACCACGCCGATTATTAATTTGAAGTTTTTTATCTTCATCCAAAAAATCCTCCGTTATATGTCCATCATCTGGGACAGATGATGGACGCAGGCCCCGCCTCGCACGAAGTGCGACTTTTAATGGCGGGGCTTACCGATTTATGTCCATCATCTGGAACAGATGATGGACATTTTCTTTATCGTTTCCGGCGGCCAAGCCAGATGCCCAGGCCAATAATCAGGAGCGCGCCCGGAATGATCGCGATCGTCACAATGCTCCAGAAGCTGCTGGAAGCAGACGTCAGCGTCAGATACTCTACGCTCACGCTCTTGGACGGTACGGACACAGAGCTTTCCTGGTCGCATGCCCAGCTCAGGGTGTTCACAAAGAGCTGATAGTTGCCGCCTGATACCATGGAATTCGCGGACTCGTTTACCAGCGTCGACGAAGTAAAGACTGCCACTCTGATCTCGGCCGTTGTTATCTCTTCTTCCTCCGTCTCGGATTCCACTTCCGTCGTATCCTCATCTCCCGAGTCATCGGTTTCATTATCTGCGTCTTCCGCCTCGGTCACGTCTTCGTCCCCCGAATCGTCGGTCTCGACATCTGCGTCTTCCGCCTCGGTCACATCAACCGCCTCGTCGTCCACGTCTTCGTCCTCAGTCGCGTCAACCGCCTCGTCATCTGTGTCTTCTGCTTCCGTCGCGTCCTCGTCCGCCGAATCATCAGTTTCGGCATCCTCAGCTTCTTCGGCATCCTCTTCCGTCTCAGTCTCCGTTTCCTCCTCAATTTCCAGCTCATCCAGCCAGCTGGAAAGGTCGGTATCCTCATCCACTTCCGCGGTTTCTTCCAGAAGCTCATCCGTCAGCTCGACTGTTTCCGTGATAATCACGCCCAAGTCAAACGGGCCGTCTATGTCGTCGTCCTCCTGCTCATAGGTGGTCATGTTCTGCACATCGACTTTGGAGTATGAATTGTCGGAGGTCGTCAGCACACTGCTGATCGTCAGGTCCTCGCGTGCATCGTCCGTCGTCTCGATGCCCTGCGCCGCAGAAAGCAACACATATGCGCTTCCATCCGCCATATCGTCCGAGACATCCGTGCTGTTAATATCCGGAACCAGATAATACGGAACCTGCACGTAATAGTTGCTGTTCCCTTCTATGACAATGCCGTCCACCAGTTCCGTTCCATAGTATTCCAGTACGGTGTTCAGGTTCGTCAGCTCGGTCGTCGTATAATCCGTGATGATAATTGCGCTTCCGCCGCGCCGCAGGTAATTGATAATTTTCTGTACTTCCGCGTCGGAAATGTCGCTGGTCGGCGAACAGATCAGCAGACAGTCGGCGTCATCCGGCACTGCGTCCGAGGTCACCAGATTCAGCTCCTCCACCTCGATATTTTCTTTCTCAATCGATGTGATCAGATCATCCGGCAGCTCCAGCTCATTGTGCCCGGTCAGTGTATACAGCTTCGGAAGCGAGTCGCTCGTCAGCGCCGCGATCGCGCTTGTAATCTGTCCCTCGGCGTCAAACCCGGTCGTCGTGTATGAGTAATACGTATAGCTGAATTCATACTCATACATATCGTCATAGGAAATCACGCGGCTCTGCTCGCCGCACACGACAATCACGCTGTTATCCGTAAGCGTTTCGTCGGTATACTGCGACGTAAACTGCGGATAAAGAACCGGATCCTTTTCCACCACGGTCACATGCGAAGAAAGGTCCGCATAGCGGTCCAGCAGCCTGGACACCGTCGTATCCCGGTTGCTGTCCTCGAGGATATAGTAAATCGTAATATCCTCATCCAGCCCCTCAATCAGTTCTTTGGTCGTATCCGTCAGAACAGAAAGCTGCTGTCCGCTTAAATCAATCTGCGTATACTGTGACGGCAGCTGTCCCACAATCAGGTTCACGATCAATACCGCCACCACAACAATCACCGTCAGCGCAATGCTGTAGGAGCCATGCTTCAGCTGCCGCAGATTCTTATTCAAACGCGGTTTTTTTGTCTTTTTCTTCTTCGATTCCGGATTCTTCTGACCCACGTCGCCCGCACCGGCAGCCGATTGCGTTTCCTGAAGCATTTCCGCCTCCCGGGTATTTGACTCATCATTATTCTGTCTCATTATTCTCACCTCTTAGTTCCATTTATGTTCCGTTCCTGTTTCTGAAAATAAGGCTCTCAGCCCCAGCGTCTTTTCTGTATCGTCTCAACCGTCAAAAACAGGAAAACTCCAATCACCGAGGCATAGTAAACAATGCCGGGAATGTCGAAAATACCACTGTAAAACTCGGAAAAATGATCCGAAATATTAAAAATACTCAGGATGTTCTGAATCAGTCCTTCATACGCACTTGCATTGGTCACGTAGACGATGATCAGCGCCGCCTCACCTGCAATGCCGCAAATCGCCGAAATGATTACATTTTTTATCATTGAATAAATCACAAGCGCCGCGATCAGCACCAGTACCAGCAGCACATAAAACGAGCCCGCCGCGGTCTCCGGGAAAAAGCCTGCGATCCCGTCGATGACATAACACACAAACAATACCAGAAACGTCAGTACCGCCGCAATGATCTGGCTCTCGGTCACCGATGAGATAAACAGTCCGATGGCCAGAAACGTGCAACCCATCAGGAAGAATCCGAACATGGCCGTGTAGGTCTCCGCAAAATAAATGGTGCCAAACTGTGCCAGAATCAGCGGATACAGGGCAAGAATCAGCATCGGAATCAGAAAGATAGTCATCAGCGCGAAAAACTTGCCCACCACAATCTCCGTCACCGATACCGGCGCGGTCAGCAGCAGCTGATCGGTTTTCTGCTTCTGTTCCTCCGCAAGCACACGCATCGTCAGGATCGGCACAGCGATCAGCAGGACAATCAATACCGCCGAAAGGGTGTAGGCAAATTTCGGATAAGCCGACTGCAGGTTGTAGGCGGTAAAGTAAATACCGGTGACCAGCAGAAACAAGGCCATAAACACGAACCCGACCATCGAGTTCAGAAATCCTTTGACTTCTTTTTTATAAATCGCAACCATTTCAATCCTCTCCTTCCTGATTTTCAGGCATTCCGGAAGAAGCGCGGGATTCGGCTTCCGCGTCTGAAGCCGACACTCCATATCCAATACCTGTTCCAGAGCCGGCGTCATCCTCTTCTTCCCGCTTCGCGGACTTTCCGCCAAACCCGAACCGTCTCTTTTTCTTCGGCTCCTCCTCTTTCGGGTGATCCTCAGTCAGCTCAAGGAACACCTCCTCAAGAGAAACATGTGTATGCTGCATCCGCAGAATCGCCTTTTTCTCCTGTGCACAGAGGTAGAAAATCATCTCACGCAGGTCATTGTCCGCATCCGTCTTAACCACAGCATCACAAGCTCCGGCCTCCTGGGAATCCTTCACATCCAGCGACTTGACTCCCGGCAGAGAGCTGAACATTCTTCTGACCTCGGATGCCTTTGCCCGAACAGTCAGCTCCAGAGACCCGGAGCCGCGCATCAGGTTCATCAGATTTTCCGGTGTGTCGCTTGCCACAAGCTTGCCGTGCGCGATAATCATAATATGGTCGCAGATTGCGCTGATCTCTGAAAGAATATGAGAGCTCAGAATCACCGTGTGCTTCTTCCCAAGGCTCTTAATCAGCTCGCGAATCTCAATGATCTGCTTCGGATCAAGACCCACCATCGGCTCATCCAGAATGATAATATCTGGATAGCCCAGAATCGCCTGCGCCAGACCGGTACGCTGCCGGTAGCCCTTGGAAAGATTGCGGATCAGGCGGCCTTGCATTTCTGTCAGCCCGGTCGTCTGCATCACCTCAGCAATCATCGCGTCCCGGTCCTTCTTCGGCAGCTTTTTCAGCTCCGCCGCAAACTGCAGGTACTCCAACACCGTCATATCCGGGTACACCGGCGGAATCTCCGGCAGATATCCGATGCATTTCCTTGCCTCCTCCGGCTCCTCCAGAATATTGTGGCCGTCTATCATCACCTCGCCGGACGTCGGCGCAATATAGCCGGTCAGAATATTCATCGTCGTCGTTTTTCCCGCCCCGTTCGGGCCGAGGAAACCGTAAATCTGCCCATTTTCCACCGTAAACGACAAATCATCCACTGCGGCGTTCGAGCCATATCGCTTCGTAAGATGGCTTACTTCAATCAAAATAGTCCCTCCTGTTCTGAATCGCTTCTTATAATTTCCCTTTTCTGATTGTATGGAAAGAATGTGTCCATTTCGGGATAAGAATGTGTCTAATTTGTGGTCTGAACAACACAGATGTATCCTATTATCTGCCGTCTCCGCTGTCCTGATACCTTTCATTCGGCCGTTCCCGCATATCTTCTTTTGTAATATCCTCATACCGCTGAAATGGTATTGTTTCAAATCTTCTTTCATGATAAAATGAGAGCCGCGCAACGGAGAATCGCTTCGCGAGGGGCGCGGCCTTCGTCCATACTCGCTTCGCGAGTACGGACATATGATAAAATGAGAACCACGCAACGGAGAATCAGACCAGAGGTGAAAAAATGAGCAAAAATATTTTTTTGATAGGATTTATGGGCGCCGGAAAGTCGACCATCGCGCGCACACTGCGTGAGGAATATGGGATGCGTCTGATTGAAATGGACGAACAGATTGAATCGCAGGAAGGGAAAACCATCTCGCAGATTTTTGCCGACAACGGCGAAGCATATTTTCGGGCGCTGGAAACCCGTCTGCTTGAGTGCCTTGAGGAGGAAGAGAATACCGTGGTCTCCTGCGGCGGCGGCGTGCCAATGCGCCGGGAAAATGTGGCTGCGATGCGCCGCAGCGGAACAATTGTGTATCTGAGCGCCGCTCCGGAGACGATTTACGAGCGCGTAAAGGAATTTCATACCCGGCCGCTGCTCGAGGGGAATATGAATGTGGAATACATTAAAGCCCTGATGGCACAGCGGCTTCCAAAATATCTCAGCGCAGCGGATGTTACCATCGAGACCGACGGAAAGGATGCCGGAACGATCAGCTCGGAAATACTGCAATCCATTTAGCAGCAAATACAAAAAACCGATGTCTTCCCACTTTCGGGATTATGACACCGGCTTTTTTGCTTCACGAAACCACTGCTTTTTCAGCCCCTGATTCGCGAACCGCATCTTATCTGTAGTAAATCGAATTCCATCTCAGCTCATTCTTGAGGTTCCGGATGGTCGTATCGTTGTCAATGAAGACGGTCTCAATGCCCATCGCGTCGGCCCAGTCGCCCATCTGCTCAGCGGTCAGGTCGTAGGAGAACGCGGTGTGATGTGCGCCGCCCGCAAGGATCCACGCCTCCGCGCCCGTCGCCAGATCCGGCTGCGGGGTCCAGAAGTTCGTCGCTACCGGAAGCTTCGGCATCGGCTTCTCCACCTTCTTGCAGTCTACCGTGTTAACAATCAGGCGGAACCGGTTCCCCATATCAATCAGGGATGTTGCAATGCCCTGTCCTTCTTTTGCCGTGAATACAAGGCGCGCCGGATCTTCCCGGTCACCCATGGAGAGCGGATTGACCTTGATACTGATCGGCCCCTCGGCAATCGTCGGGCAAACCTCAAGCATATGCGCTTCGAGCACGCCTTCCTTGCCCGGAACCAGATTGTAGGTATAATCTTCCATGAAGGAGGTACCCTTTGCGTTCGGAACGTTCTGGGTCATGATCTTCATCAGACGCACCATCGCAGCGGTCTTCCAGTCTCCCTCACCGCCGAAGCCGTAGCCCTTCTCCATCAGGCGCTGAATCGCCAGACCCGGAAGCTGCTGCAGCGCGCCGAGGTCGCCGAAATGCGTAACGATCGCCTGATAATTCTTCTCTTCCAGGAAGCGCTCAAAGCCAATCTCGATCTGAGCCTGCACCGCCACATGCTTCCGGAATTCTGCCTCGTCTCTTCCCTCAAGAAGAATCTGATATTTGTCATAATACTCATCGACCAGAGCGTTCGTATCCGACTGGGATACCGCCTGTACTGCTTCCGCGATTTCATTCACCGGATACGCGTCGATCTCCCAGCCAAACTTGATCTGCGCCTCTACCTTATCGCCCTCGGTAACCGCCACATTTCTCATATTATCGGCAATACGCATCACGCGGATATGGCTGCTCTCCATAATGCCGATCGCAGTGCGCATCCAGGACGCAATCCTCTCCTGCACCTCTTTGCTGTTCCAGTGACCGACGATAATCTTGCGCTCAATGCCCATTCTGGTCACAATGTGACCGTACTCACGATCGCCGTGTGCGGACTGGTTTTCATTCATGAAATCCATATCAATCGTATCATACGGGATCTCTTCATTAAACTGTGTATGCAGATGCAGCAGCGGCTTGCGGAACTCCTGCAGACCGAGGATCCAGGACTTAGCCGGTGAAAAGGTATGCATCCAGGTGATCACGCCCGCGCACTCATCGTCCGCGTTCGCCTCGTTGAACGTCTTGCGGATAACCTCATTTGTAATCATGGTCGGCTTCCAGATAACCTCATACGGAAGCACACCCGACTCATTCAGCTTGCTCACAATGATTTTGGAATGCTCCGCCACCTTAGCAAGGCACTCATCTCCATAGAGATCCTGAGAGCCGGTAGCAAACCAGAACTTGTAATTCTTTGCAGCTTTCATTGCATTATCCTCCTTATATGAATAAAAAATAAATACATAACGTGTCCGTTATCGCAAAGCGAGAATGGACATGGCAATGTTCCGATTTTCGGAGAAAATCGAGAACGGTACCGCGCCATATAATGCACGGCATACATTGTAATACTATCCGAGCCAGAAAACCAGCCGGCGCCGCGACCGGAAGGGATCGTTACAAGACAGGCATAGCTTATTTCGCAACTGATCCCTGGCGCCGGAAAAGAGCTCCATGGCAGGGAATCCCTGCAAAATCATAACTAATCAGAGCAGCTGGTCATATTCTGACAGAGAAATGTTTTTCTCTGCAGGTGTCAACAGCAGCGGTATCTGACTCAAAGATATCAAAAATTCATCAGAGAACCCAGTTCTCCATCCATGCGTGTACAAGTTGCGGCCAGACCGCAACCGCCTGTTCTGTCCATCCGCCGTCCGCCGAGCCGGTTAGCCGATTCGCGAGCGACAGGCCATGCCCGCCCCGCTCAAACAGATGGAATTCCGTCGAAATGTGATGCTCCACCAGAGCATTGACAAGAAGCAGAGAATTCTGTACCGGCACACAGTCATCCTCGCAGGTATGCCATACAAAGGTGCGCGGCACCTGCTCCCCGACGCAAAACTCCAGGGACAGTTCCTTCTTTTGGGCCTCATAATCCGCGCCGAGAAGGTTGCGGAACGAGCCGTCATGCGCAAATTCCCCGGAAGAAATGACCGGATAGCACAAGATCAGTGCGTTCGGACGGAGCCGTTCGGATTCTTCCTTCAATTCCTCCGCCAGAAAGCTGCGGTTCCAGAACATCCCGTAATTCGCCGCCAGATGCCCGCCCGCGGAAAATCCGGACACCACGATTCTGTCCGTATCCACGTGCCAATCCTTCGCGTTCGAGCGAATCACTGACACCGCCTTGCCCAACTCCAGAAGCGCGGTCGGATAAACAGCCGGCGCCACCGAATACCGGAGCACCGCCGCATGGTACCCCATCGAAAGGTACTGCATCGCCACAATCTCCGCCTCCCGATCCGAAAGAAACTCATAGCCGCCGCCCGGGCAGATCACAACCATCGGCCGTATCGGAATCGGAATCTCCGGCGACGCATCCAGAAGGTACAGATACAGTGCCGCATAGTCCATGGAATCTTTATTTTTAATATCAATTGTCTCGTATCTCATATGATTTTTTCCTGTTCTAAAAAGTCTGCCGACTCGGCATTTTTTGCCAGTGCGGCAGACTCGATTCATCACATCTTAATTTTTATAAATTATTCGCTCTCAGTCTCGTCTGCAGTATCCGCTTCCGTCGCTTCCTCAGACTCTGCTGCTTCCGTTTCTGCAGCTTCCGTATCCGTCTCGGATTCTGCCTCTGTGTCGGCCTCTGAAGCTGCTTCCGTATCGATCTCAGCTTCCGAACCATCCTCAGTTCCTTCTTCTGTATCCGCCTCAGATTCGGACTCAGCCTCCTCTTCGGTATCCGTCTCGGTCTCTTCTTCCTCATACAGGTACAGATTCGAGTCGAAGGTAATCGTCGCGAGGACTTCGTCGTCCTGGGAAATCTCGCCGTCTTCCTCCCATTCCGTGTACAGATCCTCGATCATCTCGTCCTTCCGGTCTTCAATGATGCTCTCTTTCTCCTCCTCGGTCGCCTCTTCGTCAAATTCGTTGACTACTCTTACCACATAATAGCCGCTCGACGCTTCCACCGGATATTCGATCAGGGTATCGTCCCCAACCCCTTCTGTAGCTGTGATCAGGCCTTCCACTACCGATGTGCTGTCCGCGCCAAAGGTAATCTCATTCGACGTCAGATCCTCGTCAATCTGCACCGCCGCATCCTCCAGGCTCAGATCCTCGTCCGCCAGGAGGAGCTCAATAATCTGCTCGCACTTCGCATAGGCCTCTTCCATCGCCGCTACGACTTCCGGATCCTCGGTCTCTGTTTCCGTCTCCGTCTCTTCAGCCGTCTCAGACTCTGCCTCCGACGCATCTTCCGCTTCTGACGCATCCTCCGCGTCAGTCTCATCCTCCGCAGCATCTGTATCCGCCGCCTCGGTCTCAGCCTCTTCTGTATCAGCAGCTTCCTCCGTCTCTGTTTCATCCGAGGAGGTCGTCTTCGTCGCCGTATTGCCGCTCAGCAAAGCCGTCTCGGACTCTTCATCTACAGCAGTCTCAGCTATCGTCTCAGACTCCTCATCCGCAGCGGTCTCTTCCTCGGTCTCAGCCGCAGTTTCCTCTTCCGCATCAGCCTCATCCGCCGTCTCGTCTTCGGCGTCCTCACTGGCTGCCTCTTCGGTCTCGGTTTCTTCTTCCGTCTCGTCCTCGGTCTCCATCGCGACGTAGACATACTCAACGCGCCGCTGCGCAGCTTCCTCGTCCGATACCTCCGTATCCACATCCGCGCACATCGCGACCTCCATCTTCGCCTGGATCGTGATCAGGGAAAGATACTCTTCTATGATCTCCTGCGTCGCGGACATCGCGGTGAGCGTATCCTCATCGTTCGCTTCTATAAAAGCAGCAGCAGCCTCAGAAATCGCCGTCTCCTCATCCTCGGTCAGCGAAACATCATAATCCTCCATGTTCTGTCTCGCCAGGATCATCTCCTCAATGGATTCAATGCAGCTTTCAAGTACCATATCTCCAATCGTATAGCCGTCGCTGTAATCATAGAGGTAAGGATTATCTCCAAAATAATACTCATACACTTCCTGCGTCTGCGCCTGCGAATAGCTGGCCGCAAACTTTATCAGGCCTGCTGACACCGTTTCTTCATTCACAGTCAGAACTGTTGCGTCCGCGTCAAATGCCGCCTCACTGCTTTTGGAGCAGCCCGCCAGCGAGGTCATCACAAGACTCGCGCTCAGCATCGATAAGGCTGCCCGTTTCATTCCCATATTCATTAAAATAGCTCCTCCGTTTCCTGTCGTGCATTCCGGCTGCAGGCATTCAGCTCAAACCATACTTCCTGCGAGCATCCTGTCATACTTTCTGTATGCATCGCTCCCCGATTCTGCACTATGTTCTTTTCGTACCGTTCCTTTCCGGACACAGCACGCTTTATGTCAGCCGTTTTCGAATCACAGCCGCACTCGCTGAACTATTATAATCGTTTTTGGCGCATATCGCAACATCAAAAAATGTTTTTTCAGCTTTTTTTCAAAATGTTTTTCAATGTTTTTTCAATTCTCATGAATATCATATATCACAGTCGGCTTCTGTTTCTGCCCCAACGATGTTCTCCATCGCATTGACAGGCATCCTGGATTCCTTTTCTTTCCTTTTTACAAGAAGAGCCGCGCCGAGCGTGACGGTCAGCGGAACGGAGAGCACGATGCCGTAGCTCCCGGCCAGCCCCTGCATGATGGCTATGCCGATATTGTTGGAATTGATCAGCTGCTGGTAAGGAAGGTTGTAGGCGTAATCCAGCATCAGCGTGCTGGTGCTGGTACCCGCAAACGCCAGAATCAGCGTATTGCTGTCCGTCCCCATCATATCGCGGCCCACACGCATTCCCGCGAACCAGAGCTCTTTCCGCGAAATGGACGGATTCTGGCGAACAATCTCATCCATGGCGCTGGAAACCGACATGGCCACGTCCATGGTCGCGCCAAGGGCGGAAATCAGCAGACCGGAAAAGAGCAGACCGCCGACCTGAATTCCCTTCACATTCCAGAGCGTAATAAGACTTTCAATGTCAGAAACATTGTATCCGGTAATCCCGGAAGCCCTGCTAAACAGGATTGCCGCAACCCCGGCGCTTAATATCCCCGCAACCGTCCCTCCGATCGCGCAGACCGTTTTCCTGGTCGCACCGCCGATCAGGTACATCGTGACCAGCGTCGTGACGAAACAGACGAATACCGCCACCCAGAACGGAGAATACCCGCGGTAGATCAGCGGAATATAAAGAAAAATCACGCTCGCGAACGTAAAAATCAGTCCCAGGCTTCCTTTCACCCCCTGTTTTCCACCGACCACGCACAGCAGCAGCAGATAGAGCGCCGCAAAAATATAAATCACCCATTCCCGATCCTTCGTGTAAACACTCGCGACCGTTGTATCTCCCGAAACGCTCTGCATCACAATCACATGCATCCCGACCGTGCACCCGGCGCCGAACAGATAGCCGGAGCTGCTGGTCATCTCAAGAACCTCGCCCTTGCGCACACCGGTGAGCATCTCCACCTTAACAGTCTGCTGCCCGGAGCGCGAACCGTCCGACTGCAGATTATCCTTCACGATTTCCGTAACGACTCCCTTTTCAAACGTCTGGCCGGTGCGCGTCACCAGCTCCGTAATCTCCACCTGATTCGCCCACAGAATCAGTCCGATGAACGCCGCGAGCACGATAATCGGAACTATTATTTTCGCTGTTTTTTTCCTCATGGCCTTACTTCCTCATGTATAATGTTAAAAATTTACTGATCAAGTAGGAGGCGACTTGTCGGCTCCTACTCGCCCGCGCGGGCTGCGTCCGGCGTCAGCCGGAAAACTCCTTACGCAACCCTGCGCATAAACAACGAAACAACGGCGGGTCTTTGCTTTCGCAAGCCCGCCGTCCATCACTCACACCCGGCAGCTCTCTTTCGAGCTCAAAACCGGCCTGTTTTTAATCCGTCACCAGCCGTTGCTGCCTGTCACCTGTCAAGGCCGTCCGCCATTCTGTACCACTGCCTGAATTATTTATGCCTTTTTATCTCTCTGTCTCTGTTTCAGCACAGTGCCAGCGGCGGATAACTGATAACTCCCTGCACTTTCATCACTCTGCGGTCTTTACAATCGTAAACGCCTCATCGATCGTCTCAACAGTCCCGTCGTCCGTAATCTGATACGTCTCTACGGAGAAGGAATCCGCTGTCATAGTGATGACCGAATAGCTCGGCAGCCAGTTCTGGCTTCTTACTTCGATGTAATCCTGCTGTGACGCGATCAGCTCATAGAACTTTGAACCACTTGCGGAGTTCGCGGTCAGGTAAAGGATACCTTCCGGATCCGTTACGGTATCTCCGTCCACATCCTCGATGGTGTAGCAGATGTTATCATCCTGGAACTCGGCCAGAGCCGCTTCCGCCTCCTCATCGCCCTCTTCCGGATTCAGTTCGATCTGCTCACCGCTCTCGATATTGGTCGCGTGATCCCAGTCATAGTCCATGCCGTCCTCAGTCAGAGAGAATGCATAGCTCTCATGCTCCTCACTATCGCCGTACAGAAGCTTCGAACGGCTGTAGGTATGGTCATGGCCCTGAAGTACGACGTCGATATCATATTCATCAAATACCGGTGTCAGCTGGGTACGAAGAATCATACCGTCTGTATCAGAGTGATCCAGGCCGGTACCGTAAATATCCTGGTGCATGGTAACGACACGCCATGTCGCATCCGGATACGCCGCAACTGCCTCATCGATCGCCTGCTGATGCTCCGCTACATTGTAGTTATTCGTATTCAGCACGATGAACAGGCCGTCGCCATATGAATAGTAATAGTCTCCGCCCGCGGTCGTCGCGCCAAGCTCCGTCGCATTCGGGTTATTGAAATGATACGTATAATCCTCGTTGAGAGAATCATGGTTGCCGATCGTCGTCGCCACTGCAAGGCCTGCAAGCACATCCGACTCCAGATACGCCGCATATTCCTCTTCCTTTGCGCTTCCGGTCTTGTTTACCTGGTCGCCTGCGGAAATCATGAAATTGATATCCGTATTCTCTGCAGTCGCGATCTCCAGTGTACGGTTCCACGCAAAACCATCGTTTTCAGCCGCCGTGTTTGCCACCCCACTGTCCGCTACCAGCTCGCCGTCTCCCTGTGTCTGTCCCTTGGAAGCGCCGATCTGCGGGTCGCCGACATAAAGGATTTTTACTGTGTCATAGCTTCCTGTCGTGTATTCCTTTACCTCTGTCTGCTCGCCGTTCTTCTCTACTGTATAATAATAAGTGGTCTCTGCCTCAAGGCCGGTCACCGTCACATGATTGTAATGATAAGCCACGCCATCAGTCAGATCCGTATTCACATCACCGCTCTCGCCGGTAAACTCCTCCAGCGCATCCGCATCGGTACCAAAATGTACCACCGGCGTCGCGTCGCTGCCGGTATTCTCGCTGTACCAGGCAAAATTCAGCTCCGTCTCATCCGCGCCCGGCGTCAGAGATACCTTTGTGTAATCCGTAGCAATGGTCTCCCAATTGCTCTCCCACTCAGCCCAGGCATCGCCGCCCGTCGCACTCGAATCATTGTAATGCTCGGTCGCCGCAAGCGCTGTTTGACATGAAAATGCGGATCCTATAATCGCAGCCGCAGTTAAAATACTGATGACTCTTTTCCTATCCATACATGAACCTCTTTTCTTCTCGAATATTCTCTCAATCAGGAACAGTCCGTTCTCTATTCTATTCTGTTCCGTTCCAAATCATCCGGTTTGCCGCGAAAGCATCTCTTATGGATCCTCCCGCCGGCAACGATCGGATTTATCATCATTTTCTGTAACCATTCAGAGAAGCGATCACGGAAAGCCTTTTCCTTTTCATACTGTTCTGAACGATTACAATTATATGTTCAGTCATGGAGATTCTCTGGCGCCTCACGATTCCCGCTGACAACGCGAGTATAGCACCCCAAAAAAGAAAAGCAATAGACTTTACCAAGTTTTCTGAAAGTTTTACACAGATTATACAAAGGTGTGACAATTACTTGAGAAATCTTACGTTTCATTCATTTATCTCTATTGTCGCATCCTTCTTTCTATGCTAATATTACAGTAATTCCATCAATGCCATTTGTGAAAAGATAATCGGAGGGCGGTCATATACCAAAATCCATTGCCACCAGGCTTCAGGACTTTGAAAAAGTCATACGTCGCAATGCTTTTTATATAGATAAGACTCCGTTTATAGCCGACTGGTGGCTGTCAAATGACGATGTCACCTTAATTACGAGGCCGCGCCCTCGTGATTCCCGGAGCTCGTATGGTAGATCAGCATGTCCCAATTGTAAATATTAATAATTCCAGAAGTAAAACCCTAATATTTTCAGAGGCAAAATGCCAATATTCTCGGATGTGAAATCTCAATATTTTCGGAAGTAATTTCACGATATTTTCGGAAGTAAATCATTGATATTTTCGGAAGTTTGGGCTATACTATACGAAAAGAAATCGTCCAGGGAGGAATCGCATGAGTACGAAATATCTGAAACGAATAGCAGACAAAATACTGGCCGACCGTCTCGAATCCAGCGGAGCTGTTTTAATTGAGGGGCCTAAATGGTGCGGAAAAACAAGAACAGCCACAGAAATGTCGAAAAGCCAGCTTTATATGCAGGATCCGGATAAAGCATCCTCTTACATGAAAGCAGCAGATACAAAGCCATCCATTCTTCTAAAGGGAGATACCCCCCGGCTTCTCGATGAATGGCAGACTGCCCCCGTCCTGTGGGATGCAGTGCGTTTTACGGTTGATCAGAAGGGAGAAGCCGGACAGTTTATCTTAACCGGTTCGGCCGTTCCGCCGGATAACGCAGTACAGCACACAGGAACCGGAAGAATATCGAGAATGATGATGCGGCCGATGAGCCTCTATGAATCCGGAGAATCGAACGGTACCGTATCGCTGTCTGAATTGTTTGACGGGAATCTGGAGATTGAATCTTTTTCAGAATTAACGATTGAGGAGACTGCCTATGCCATTGTTCGCGGCGGCTGGCCGGCATCCATCGGCGAATCAGAAAAGAATGCTCTGCGGCATGCAATTGATTATGTGGAAGCGATTATAAATGCGGACGTATCGAGAGTTGACGGCGTTGAAAAAAATCCCGCCAGAGTCCGGGCTTTATTGCGATCTTTGGCGCGAAACATCTCGACTTTAGCGACGATCAAAACCATTCATGACGACATCGCCATGGGAGACACGGATGAAAGCATTTCAGAAAAAACAATCAGTCAGTATCTCAATGCGCTCAACCGTATCTTTGTAACCGATAACATTCCTGCCTGGAATCCTGCGTTGCGTTCGAAAACGGCCATACGAACTTCTCCGAAACGGCAGTTTACGGACCCATCGATTGCAGCAGCGGTTATGCGTCTGACGCCGGAACGATTGCTCGATGATTTCAATTATTTTGGATTCCTGTTCGAATCATTATGCGAACGGGATTTAAGAGTCTATGCGGAATCGATCGACGGTGAAGTCTTTCATTATCGTGACAGCAGCGGCCTTGAGGCCGATGCTGTCATAGCGCTCAACGATGGACGATGGGCCGCTGTCGAAATCAAGCTTGGATCAAAAGAAATCGAAGAGGCCGCAAAGCACCTTATAGAACTGAAAAACAAAGTCAATACCGAAAAGATGCGCGAACCGTCCTTTCTGATGGTTCTGACCGGAACGGAGATTGCTTATCGCCGGGATGACGGCGTCCTGATCGTGCCAATCGGGAGCCTGAAAAACTGATTATTATTTTTCGTCTCGCCCACTCTCCCGGGCGGGCAGTGCAAGGTGCCCGATCGCTTCCACGAGCTCTTTTGCCAGTGGAATCGTTTCTTTGTCGTCTTTTCCATTGACACAAGAGCGGGTGTATATGAACTGCGGTGCTGCTGTTTTTTTCGCTGTTCTTCCACTCTGTCCGGAAGTTCCGTTTCCAGCATCCCCGGCGGATGGTTTCCCCTTTTGCAGCTGCACCGCTGTTGCGGCCTGACCAGACTTTGTCATTGCTCCGTCTTTACCCTGATCACTACCCGCAGGAGACTGCGTCCGGAATGCCGATGCAGCCGCACTGCCAGGGCTCGCCTGCGCAGGGCTGAATACAAATTTCAGCCGCCCCCGGTAGTCCTTTAGCAGCGAATCAATCCTGGACACGTCGATCTGCGCGCGTTCGTACATCTGAATGCGGATTTCGTTTCCTTTCTGGGCGAGCTCTGCAATCCAGGCCTCATGCGCCTGCGCGCGCAGACGGGCGACGGTGAGCAGGTTCTGCACGGGGCGCGGCGGTTCACCAAAACGGTCAATCAGCTCCTCAAGCATATCCTCATGCTCCTCCTCGGTGCGGATGGCGGCGATGCGTTTGTAGACGTCGAGCTTCTGCGTCTCGCTGCGGATGTACCGCTCGGGGATGAATGCGTCGATGTCGAGATCGATGGTCGTCTCGAAGCTGTCCTGCGGCGGCATGACGCCCTGCGCCTCCTTTACGGATTCGTTGAGCAGCTTGCAGTAAAGGTCATAGCCGACCGCCGCCATATGGCCAGACTGCTCGCTGCCGAGCAGGTTCCCGGCGCCGCGGATTTCCAGATCCCGCATGGCGATGCGGATGCCGCTGCCAAGCTCCGTAAATTCGCGGATCGCGGAAAGACGTTTTTCCGCGACCTCTCTGAGCATTTTGTCGCGGCGGTACATCAGAAACGCGTAGGCAGTGCGGTTTGAGCGCCCCACCCGACCACGCAGCTGATAGAGCTGGGCGAGCCCCATCGTGTCCGCGTCATGGATGATCATGGTATTTACATTTGAGATATCCAGCCCGGTCTCGATAATGGTCGTCGTCACCAGCACATCGATGTCTCCGTTGATAAAATCGACCATGATGCGCTCCAGCTCGTGCTCCTTCATCTGCCCATGCGCGAACGCGACGCGGGCCTGCGGAACAAGCGCCGCAACCCTGTTTGTAAACTCGACAATCGTGTTGACGCGGTTGTATACGTAATACACCTGTCCGCCGCGCGACAGCTCGCGGCTGATGGCCTCGCGCACCAGCTCCTCATTGTATTCCATGACATAGGTTTGAATCGGCACGCGCTCCAGAGGCGCTTCCTCGAGCACACTCATGTCGCGGATGCCGACCAGGCTCATGTGCAGCGTCCGCGGAATCGGCGTCGCGGTCAGCGTCATCACATCGATATCCGTCTTCAGCTGCTTGATTTTTTCTTTATGGGTCACGCCGAAGCGCTGCTCTTCATCGATGACCAGCAGCCCCAGATCCTTGTACTGCACATCCTTCGAGAGCAATCGATGCGTGCCAATCACGATATCCACAAGCCCTTTTTTCAGATCGGTCAACGTCTTTTTCTGCTCGGCCGGGGTTCGGAATCGGCACAGCAGGTCGACCCGCACCGGAAAGTCCTTCATGCGCTGTAAAAAGGTATTGTAATGCTGCTGCGCCAATATGGTCGTCGGCACCAGATAGGCCACCTGCTTCCCATCCTGGACAGCCTTGAACGCGGCACGGATCGCGATCTCTGTCTTGCCGTAGCCGACGTCGCCGCAGATCAGGCGGTCCATGATTTTTGTACTCTGCATATCGCGCTTGACTTCTTCAATCGCCGTCAGCTGATCCTCCGTCTCCTCGAACGGGAACATTTCCTCGAACTCCCGCTGCCACACGGTGTCCTCGCTGTAGGTGAACCCGTCCTTGCGCTGCCGCTCGGCATAGAGCTTCACCAGATCCTGCGCGATCTCCCGCACGGCCGTACGCACCTTTGATTTCGTGCGGTTCCACTCCTGCGTGCCCAGCTTGTTCAGCTTCGGCGTCTTCGAATCTCCGTCGGCATATTTCTGGATCACATCCAGCTGTGTCGCCGGTACGTACAGATTGCTGCCCCCGGCGTACTCGATTTTCATATAGTCCTTCGTGACATGGTCGACCTCGATCTTTTCAATCCCCTTATAGATGCCAAGGCCATGGTTTTCGTGCACAACAAAATCGCCGATCGACAACTCCGAAAAGCTGCTGATCTGCCTTCCCTCATAGCGCTTCTGTTTTTTCCGCTTCTTCTTTTCCTGCCCGAAAATGTCGCTTTCCGTGATCACGACAAACTTAATCAGCGGATATTCGTACCCCCGCTTCGCATTCCCGTACGTGATCAGAATCTCGCCGGGCTGCACCTCGCGCTCTTCCTTTTCCGTATAAAACGCCGACAGCCCTTCCTCTGTCAGATCCTGCGCCAGCCGGTTTCCCCTCGTGCGCGACGCCGCCAGCAGAATCACGCGGTAGCCGCTCTTTTTCCAGCCCTTCAGGTCCTTCACCAGATACTCGAAGCTGTTGTTGTACGGATTGACCGATCGAACGGTCAGGCTGTACTTTCCGGAAACCACCCACGGCGCTTTCACATTCTCCAGTGTGCATAAGCCCACCGCATTCCTTCTGCAGACGGCAGCCGCCGTCTCCTGCGCAGAAAACAAAAGTTTCGTCTGTCCCGACAGTACATACCCCTTCTCCAGGCGGTTCTTCATGCTCTCGGAAAACTCCAGCTCCACCGCGGCAGCCGCCTCCATGATCCGGTTCGGCTCATCCAGAAAAATCAGCGTTCGATCCGGATCGAAATAATCCAGAAAGCTGATTCTTTCTTCCGTAAAATAATCCAGAAAGCCCTCCATCGAGAGCGGCTCTCCAAACTCCGTCAGCTCATCGCGGCAATCCTGCAGAAGATGATGAATCCGGTTCACCGGTTCCTGCCAGTTAGACTGTAAAAAGCTGCTCCGCTCCGGCTCTGAACTCCTTTGAACCGAATTCACGGTCTTTCCATCGTATCGCGTCTCCTCCTGGTCTGAATCCTTTCGAACCGAATTCACAGTCTTGCTATCACGCCACGTTTCATCCGCGGTATCAGCTGTTTTTTTCTCTGATATCACATCTGGATTCATTCCATCCAATCGTTTGCCATGTGCAAAATCTCCCGCAGTTCCCAATTTCCGGAATCTCTCTTCGGCTGCCTTTGCTTCCTTTTCAATCCGTTTCAATGCTTTCTTCCGCGCGGCCGCATCCGGCATCAGCTCCGCCGCCGGATAGATACGCACCCGTTCCAGATTCTCGATTGAGCGCTGACTCTCCACGTCGAAGCTGCGGATGGAGTCCACCTCCTCGCCCCAGAGCTCAATGCGCACCGGGTTCTCCTCCGTCAGCGGAAAAATATCAATAATCCCGCCGCGGATCGCAAACTGACCTGGCCCCTCGACCTGCCCGACGCGCTCATAGCCAATCTGAATCAGGTCTTTCTTTAATTTATCCGTATCGATCTCCGCGGCCGTTTTCCCCGCCGGAACCGATTCCACACCTGCAGCAATTTTTCTCTCCGGAATCGAATCCATACCTGCGGCCTTTTTTCCCGCCGGAGCCGATTCCACACCTGCAGCAGTATCTGAAGCAATATTTGAAACAATATCTGAAGCAACATCCAATGACAGTTCTGCCGCTTCCCGGCTCGTTCCGGCACCGGAGGATTCCGACATTCCACAGCAGATCCCATCCAGACCAATCTCCAGAACGTGACTCACCCAATCCTCAGACGACACCATCCGGTTCATGCAGGCCGCTACCGTCGTGATAATTGTAAGAGGACGCAGCGATTTTTCCTCTCTCTTCTGCGAAGGCGTATTTTCACCCGCATATGCTTCCGCCAACACCTTCAACACCTGCGTCCGCTGCTGCTCGAGCAGATTGCTCTGGATATCCGCCTGAAAGAAGATTAAGTCCTTTGCCGGAAAATACAGGATATCCCGGTCAAAGAAGCGATAATTCTCGAACATCTCCTTCGCGCGCAGATCATTGTGCGTAATAATAAGCGTGACCAGCCGCGCGGGATGACTTCCGGCCGCTGAAGAAGCCCTCTCCGAAGATGCGCCAGCTGAAGTCGCCACAGATGCAGACACTCTGCCCGCTGATACAGACACTGCGGAAGCCGCCGCAGGAACCGCGGAGGCTGATACAGGAATCATGGAGGCTGATGCGGGAACCATGGAGGCCGCCGCAGACGCCATGCAATACACAAAATGTGATTTCTGGGAATCAATGCACCCCGTCACCTGGAGCAGACCGCGATTTTTCGCGGCCCTTTGGCTGATCTCTTCAAATTCGCCCAGCTCCCGCATGGGCGCAGTAAAAGCTTTCATACAAACTCCTATTTTTATTTCTTTCGAACCATCTAAGAACGCAATGCAGCATACTGCCATTGACCATATTATGATTTTGCCACATGCGCGTTAAAATGGTTCATCACCGTCTGCACATCCTCTGCAAGCAGCATCGCCGCCGCATCGGCCGCCCGCGAAAATGCCTCCTCCATTGTAACCCGTTCCTCCTCAGGGAAATGCCCCAGCACATAATCCACGAGATCATAGCCTTCCGGCTTTTCTCCGACGCCGATCCGGACACGTGCAAACTCCTGCGTGCCCAGATGCTGGATCAGGCTCTTAATCCCGTTGTGACCGCCCGCGCTGCCCTTCGCCCGGACGCGCAGCTGCCCAGGCGGGAGGCTGATGTCATCGTAAAGCACGAGAAAGGCCTCCTTCGGGTCGATTTTGTAAAAATCACACGCGGCGCGGATGCTTTCCCCGCTCGCATTCATGAAGGTCAGCGGCTTCAGAAGCAGCACCTTCTGCCCATTGATGACGCCGGTGCCGGTGAGCGCCCGGAATTTCTCCGTCTCAATCCGGATCCCGTATTTCTCCGCAAGCCGATCGATCGCCTCATAGCCGGCGTTGTGCCTCGTATTCGCGTATTTTCGCCCCGGATTCCCGAGGCCGGCGATAATAAACATAACGTTTTCCTCTTCCTTCTACCTGCCCAGTATTCTTTTCAGCCATTGACCTGTCATCATTTCAACCCATCTCCTCGAGCTTCGCAACCACCTTCTCAAAATGCATGAAATGTGAGGCCTTAACCAAAATGGTATCACCCTTTTGCACGAGAGTATCCAGCTTTGCGAGCAGTGTCTGAAGGTTCGGCAGAACAACCGTTGGCATCCCGGCGTTGACCGCATTCACGCCATCCGCAATCTGTTCACTCAGTGGACCGACACAAATGCAGAGATCAATGTTCAGTCCTCCTGCTGCCTCGCCAACCTCGCGGTGCATCTGCGCTTCCTCTTCGCCCAACTCCCCCATGTCTCCGAGAATCGCCACTTTTCTTGCGAGTCCGTCCTGAAGCACCTCGAGCGAAGCCTTCATCGACATCGGATTCGCGTTATAGCAGTCATCGATAATCGTAAACTGCTCTGTATGGATAATGTGAAAACGGCCGCTGACCGGCTGCAGGCTCTCAATCCCCGCGCGGATTTCGTCAAACGTCAGGCCATAGTGCAGGCCAACCGCCGTGGCCGCAAGCGCATTCATCACCATATGGATGCCCGGGATAGGGATCCGGACGGTAAATGTACTCACTGACCCATCCACATTTCGATCCTCCGCCATAGCGTGCACATCTGATATATTTTGCGACATAGTGTGTGCGTCCAATGTGTTTTGCACCATAGTGTGCGCATCCGATATGCTTTGCGCCATCGTGTGCGCATCCAATGAATTTTGGGGAGCACTCGAGGACAGAGTTTTTGCAGTCTGATCAGCAGATAATTTTTTCGCGACGCAGATCCGGCACTCGATCCCGTCCAGCCCTTTTTTCACAATGTGATCCGCGTAGATATCATTCTCCTGCCCAAATCCGAAAAAGGTCGGATGAAGCGTTCTGCCGCTGTCAATCTCCCTGGTGCATAAGTTCCCACGCACACCTGATCCGGAATCGTTGGTCAGGTGAAGCATATTTTTTGCACAGGTACCTGCTGCCAGCTCCGAAGTATCTGCCCGACATGAGTCATCACCCGCCTCTTTGACCTGCTCTTGTTTCGTGCATACGCAGGCAGCCGTCTTCACCGTTTCCACGCCCGCCAGCTTATCATCGTCCCCGTTTAATACAATATACCCGTCCGGGCGCAGAAAATCAAAAATTTCTGTCTTTGCGCGAAGCACGCCGTCCCGGTCTCCCAGAAACTCCAGATGGCACTGCCCGATGTTCGTAATCACACAGGTATCCGGCTTCGCGATCCGCGCCAGATTATGCATCTCTCCGAAATGATTGATGCCCATCTCCAGCACCGCGATCTGATCCTCCTCGCGGAGCCGGAAAATCGTCAGCGGAAGGCCCAGCTCATTATTAAAATTCCCCGCCGTCTTCAGCGTCCGGTATTTCTGTGAGAGCACCGCCGCGACCATCTCCTTCGTGCTGGTCTTGCCGACGCTGCCCGTAATACCGACCACCGGGATCGACAACTGCTCCAGGTAATACGCCGCCAGATCGCCCAATGCTTTGATGGTCGACTCTACTTTTATGTAATTAAATAAAGCCTCCGGCTCCCGCTCCCCGATCACGCACAGTGCGCCCTTTTCAAACACCTGTCCGATAAAATCATGGCCGTCCACCCGCTCTCCTTTAATCGCTGCGAACAGGCATCCGGGCTCCGCCTTCCGGCTGTCTGTCGTAATCGCGCAGACCTCCCGGTCACGGTCATCCTCTCTTCCATAATAAATCCCGCCGCACGCATCTGCCATGCGGCCCAATGTCATATTTTTCACCTTTCTTTTCCTTCCCCCTTAATCGTTTTTCGCAGAAAATCGAGAACGGTACCGATTTTTAATTACCCTGTTTTGTCCCAGCAACAAAGAACCATTCCCAGCGTTTCCAGCTTCGCCTTCGTAATTTTAATCTGATACTGTAATTCCTCGTCCCGGTCATCCGACTTTAAAATTCTCTGTAATTTTGTATCTTTAACACCCGCTTACTCAATCACCACCACCGAATCGTCCGTCGTCCCTCCGGAGCTGCTGCCCGAGGTACTCCCGGACGAATCACCGGATGCGCCGTCCGACGAACCGGTCGTCCAGGTCGTCTCGTCGGAAATAACAATCTCAAATTCCGCATCGTTCGTTGACAGACTGCTGCCCGAAGATGTGCCATCGCTGCTGTCTGCCTGCCCTGACGAGTCGGAATCACTCCCGGACACACCCGTGTCGGATACACTTGCATCCGAGGAGCCCGTGTCCGAATCCGACGAGCCGGAGCCAGATGCGGCAGTGCCGGATGAAGTCGCCGTGGAGGAAGTGCCTCCATAGATGGTGATGTTATCATCCTCATCGATGTCCGCGTCCGAAGAGTCATCTGTATCTTCCGAACTGTTTGTCACGTAAGACGTGCCGCTGCTCGCCGTGGCATAGCCGTAATCAATTCCGGAGCTGTAGCACACGACCGGCGTCCCGGCCTCGATATTCTCATAGATAGTCTGCGCCTGCGCGGTGGGCGTATTGATGCAGCCGTGGGAGCCGCTGCTCATATAAATCGTTCCGCCGTAAAGGCTGCGCCACGAGTCCGCATCATGGATACCCACATTCCCATAAAATGGCATCCAGTAGTCCACCGGCGTCTCGTAGTCCTCGCCGGTCAGAGTCGCGTTGCGCTCCTTATAGACAATATAGTAAATCCCTTCCGGCGAGGCGTTCCCCACGCTGGTATTCCCGGTCACGACCGGCGTCTCCACCAGCAGCTCGCCATCCTTATAATACCACATCCTCTGATTCGTGTAATCGATTTCCACGTAGGTGTCACCGATGTCATTCGTTCCGCGCGTCAGCGCGCTCACCGTCCAGACAGGCGAGCGGCCTTCCGTGTTCCCCGCCAGCAGCAGGCTGTACAGCTCCACGGTCTCCGCTTCCCGGTCCATCTGCCAGCCATAGGTGACGGACTCCACATACACCGTGTCTCCATTCGAAGTGACGAACGGCTCCAATGTGCCAACCGTATCATAGGTATCCGCGAGAGCGTCTACCCACGCAGCCACCGAATCATAATCGAAAGCAGGCGTATTATTTTCATCCAGCGAAAACCATTCCATAAACGTCGAAGAATTCAGCGACACCACCACGTCGCCGCTCATATAATAATTGATGACCATCGAAGAATATTGGTTATACAGGCTGACCTCCTCGATCAGGCTCTCATCCTCAGAAGTGGTCTCCGCCTCCACATAGCATTCGGCCATCTCCAGGTTCAGACTCTTCTTTCCCGCGTCCACCGCTGTGAGCACCGCAGACTGCACCTTTTCCATGTCCAGCTGCGTGCCCTCCACCTCCGCGACAATTCCATAGGTGCCATCGTCCAGAAGCGCCACATACGCATTTTCCGGCGCCTCCATCTGATCCTCCTGCATCATCGGGAGTGCGGCCACCAGCGCCTCCAGCTTCTCCTCATCATACGTCACAGAGGTGTCCATGGAATAAGACACCCCTTTCGAAAAACACGAAGCGATCCAGGCGAACGCATTCTGCTGTTTCAGAAGCGCCCGCGTCTCGTCGCCCGGCACAAATGTATACTCAAAATCCGTCCCGGTAAGAATCTCCTGCTCCTCATCCCGCCCGGTAATCACAAGGCGGTAATTCGCCACATCCGCCGCGATCAGATCCTCGGCCTCGGCCACAGTCAGATCCGACACATTGATCCCGTTAATGGATGTATTTTTAAAAAAGTGCGTCGAATAATAAGCCGCAATCGCGCCATACACGCCGATCACACACACAAGCAGGATCAGCACGGTCGTCAGCAGCAAAACGGTTCGTTTCCTCATAATATGCCTTCTTTCATGATAAATCAACCAAAGCACAATCAGGCTACAGGTTATACCTGATTATCATAATACGCGATTCACAAAAATAAAAGAAACGCCCGGTTAAAAGTAAATTGATTCTTTCTTAAAAATTCGGCAGCCATTTAAAACAGCGCCGGTTTCTTCATTTCGGAATGGACAGAACCGTTACAAAATACCCGGCACGAGCCGCAGTCATTACACTATACTCGGTACGAGCCGCGGCCGGGCCTCGAGCACGGCCGCTGATGTTTCCGGAAGCACAATCTTCAGCTCGCCGCCGATGAGCGGGTAGGCCGCGGATTCCTCGGTGAAACCGTCCTTTGTCGTCTCAAAGACCTGTTCGAGGACACTGTCATTCGTAATGCCCGCCGACCAGACCGGCAGGGTCAGCTCCATCCGCTCCTCGCGATTGTTAAAAAGGATCACCATCTGGCTTTTTCGGCTGAATCGCCCATACGCCAGCCAATTCGTTCCGCCGCCCAGAATTCGCAGGGAACCATGTGTCAGGACCGGATATCTGCGGTGCATCGCAATCACGCGCCGGTGAAACTCCAGCATCTGCTTATCCTCATGCCCCCATGGATAGGTGCGCCGGTTGTCCGGATCGGTAAAGCCGCAGACCCCGGCCTCGTCGCCGTAATACAGAGTCGGCGCGCCCGGCCAGGTCATCTGCATCACGACCGCCTCACGCATGATTTCCGGCCGGATTCCCTTGCCGGCCGCCTCCCCGCCAAGCTGATCCACACGCCCGACCGTTCCGCTGGTGCGTGTCAGAAAGCGGGAATGGTCGTGATTGGAAAGCTGATTCATCGCCACCTGCAGCGACGGTGTGAGGAATTCCGTCATATTCATCGCCATCGAACGCCGGAAGCTGTCCGCATCCCCGCGCAGCTCTCCCTTATATTCATCACTGTGCTTTTCCATACCGGTAAAAAACCAGGTCACCGGCTCCATAAACGCGCGGTAGTTCATCACCGTGTCCCACTCATCGCCGCCCAACCAGGCGGACGCGTCCTCATAATGCTCCGCCAGAATCATGGCGTCCGGATTCGCCGTCTTCACTGCCTTGCGGAACTTTTTCCAGAACCGGTGGTTGTACTCCGGCGAAAATCCGAGATCCGCCGCCACATCCAGCCGCCAGCCGTCCACATTGTAAGGCGGGGATACCCATTTCGCCGCAATCCGCAGGATATATTCCTCCAGTTCCGGCGACGCCTCATAATTCAGCTTCGGCAGCGTCTCATACCCCCACCAGCCCTCATAGTAATCATTATATGGCCATTCATGCTCATTGTTGAACTTAAAAAACGAACGGTACGGGCTGTCCGCCGAGACATAAGCGCCCTTCTCATAGCCCGGCTGCTTCTCATAGATCCGCTCGCGATCCATCCATTTATTAAACGAGCCGCAGTGATTGAACACACCGTCCAGAATCACGCGCATCCCGCGCCGGTGTACCTCCTCGACAAACCGTGCGAAAAATGCATTGCTCGCCTCCAGGTTCCGGATATCCGTCACGCGGCTGATGTAGCGGGTCGCGTCACGGTTGGTCAGGTGCATACGTTTCTTTGACGAACTGTTTTCCATCGAAGACATTGAGGCGCCATCCGCCATCTCCGGACGCTCTGGCTGTACCGGCCCTGACGCCGATCCTTCGCTGCCAGCCGACCAGATGTATTCCGACGCATCACCGCCCGATAACCGCACGGATTCCGGCGTATCACCACCCAACGGCCACACCGTTCCCGGCGCATCGCCGCCCGACGACTGTACAGATCCAGGCGCATCGCCGCCCGACGGCGAATCCGAGCAGGCGGCCAGCGTATCTCCGCGCTCCGCCACGATCACCCCGATATGCGGATCCACATAATCATAATCCTGCGTGTCATATTTATGGTTCGAAGGCGAGACAAAAATCGGGTTCAGGTACAATACCTCCACGCCAAGCTCCTGCAGATAATCCAGCTTATCCCAGATCCCCTGCAGGTCGCCCCCGTAAAATTCACGCGTGTCATCCGCCTGGGGCAGCTGATCCCAGTCCGTCACCCGGCTCACCGGCTTTTCCAGGTAAAAATACTCCTTATCAAGCACATCATTCGACGGATCCCCATTGCAAAACCGCTCCGTAAAAATCTGGTACATGACCGCGCCCTTCGCCCAGTCCGGCGTCGAAAAGCCAGGCACCAGCGCAAATAGACGGCTCTGGTTCAAGTTCCGCGACACGCCGAGACGCGTGTAAAAGCAGCGCACGCTCCCCGCCTGCACTTCAAAATAATAGCGGACCGGATCCTCCCCCACCGTAATCTCCGTCGCATAATAATCAAACCGCGAATCACTCGACTCAACCTCCATCGCCTTTTTCATCGCGCCGCTGATAAAAAACACGACATCCACATTGTCGCGCTTCGTTCGGAAGCGGATCTTCACCGTATCGCCCGGCATCGGCTCCATCGGCGTCACAAAATTCTCCGTGCAGTCACTGAACAGCGATTCTACATCAAAAATCGGCCGCATATGAACAAAATAATCCAGCCGCTTCATCATTTTTTTCTTTTTTTTTATCCATAAAACGCTCCCCACATATATTTCAGGTTTCCATGTGCTGCCCGGCTTCAGGAACTGTCGCGAACCACGATTTCTCCGCAAAGTCCGGGCGCAAACAGGTGAACTATATTATAAGCCAGGATACGCCGCTTTCGCAACCATTTTTGCAGATTTCTGCCCCCGGCGATTTCTGTACGTTACTGGTCACTCCCCGACCACTCACTTACTGCGTGGTCAGAGCTTATCCCGCACGAAGTGTGGGATGCCACCCGGCGAGGGGCGAAAACGCAGTGGCAACAGCATCCGACTCCTCGCCGGAGCGGCAGGCATCCTTGTCACACAACACGAAGCCCCCGGCATCTGTAGGCAGAAGGAAAGCGGATTTTTTGTGTATTCTGAGCACACAGAAAAAGCAGCCGCAAGGCTGCTTTTTCCGGAGAAGGTATCTCTCAAATGGGGTGTAGCAAAAACTATATAATGTATTGGGGGTTTTACGAGATACATTATATCATCCCAACCAAATTCAGTGTGCACAAACTTCACAAAAAAGAGATATCGTTTTTGTGCAGAACGCACATCAAAGTCTCATGTATTAAACACCAAAAACGTCTGCTCCTCGTTTCGGTCACTCTTCAACGCATACCACCGGCACGCAAAACCGTTTAACAATAACCGTGCTGCCAGTGGCAGAAGCAAATGCTTCGAATAGCCGGAAGGAGGGAAACGACAGGTTGACCTAGTCAAACAAATGCATTTCTATTGCTATCATATGCATAATCCACCGCTGCCAGTTTTTCTGTAATCGCCTCTTTCGAAACGCCTAGCCCCGCGCACAGATCATCAAGCGACGCATAGTTATCGCGGAGCTGCGTATTGATGTAGCTCAGTAAAATCATCGGGTCATTCGGTAATTCCATGTCAAAAGTTCTCCTCTCTGAATGCAGCATCATACCCTTTCGCTGCCCGAATCCTTTCATACATAAGCCGGGGGCTTTTATGGCCTGCGATTCGCACGTCAGGCGGTTTTTACTCACACCACGGCCTCGACCAGCACCCGGTCTCCAAGGACAATCTCCTGAACCCCAATCGTTTTCTTCTTATTAAAACAAAAGCTGAGCATATATCCTTTTTTCAGATGATAATGATCCAGGTACTCCAGAAGCTGGTCTTCACCTCTTTCATTATAAGCATTTCCCCGCCAGATTTTGCACTCGATTACATACTGCTCGCCATGATAATCAATAATAAGATCCGTCCTCTCCCGGTTGCGTGTCTGCGCTTCGACATAGCTGTTTCCCTCGCCATTAATAATCGGTTTCAAAAACAGCATAAAGTAGCGCCTTCCCACATCCTCCAGAAACTTCTCATCCCGGTCGCCGTACAGATCATCAAAACTCACCACAAAGCGTTCCAGGATTCGTCTGACATTCAGGTGACCGCCGGTGATAAACTGGTTTTTTGCTATCAGACCGGCATCATAAAGCTCGCTGGTTCCATATTCATCCGACATAAACCAGTTATACAGGACGGTCTCAAAAATCCGATTGAAGATGACCGCCGTTCCATTTTCATTTCGAATAAAACCGAACATCGCCGCAATCTCGATATAATCATTCATCGGCGTGTACGGGATCGGTTTGCCAGTAAACAGCAGATCATAAAGCACCTTCCGAAGCTTCGGATAATCCTCAACCTTTCCCTTCAAAGACAAAAACAGCGCATTCGTCTCATTTGTCAGCAGCTTTACTGCCTCGAGAAGCCCTTCTTTTGTCCATGCAGAAGCTTTATCCGGAAAATTATCGCTTCCGGCGATTCTCTCGTCCATCAATTTGCAGATTCTTGAAGAAAGATATGGATACCCAGAAGTATAATCATATATCAGCTCCGATATCTCATCAATGTTCATTCCTGTCTGATAATCTTTTTCATAATCCCACAGCATCTGAGCGATGTCTGATACAGAAAATCTCATATCTACGATAAAATCCGCTGCAATATTCCACGGACTGTTCGACTTATGTTCCTCTTCAGGTCTGATTTTCTTTTTGATATTCCGCACATCATAAACGCCCGCCAGAATCACCGACTGGAAAGCCCCGGCCTTCGGCCGCTTTAAATAATACGCCCGCAGCTGCGCCAGGAAATCAATGAACACCTGATTATTGGTCGCCGTGTCCACCTCGTCAATGATGAGAACAGGCGGTGT
The DNA here is from genome assembly GCA_021202075.1 of Lachnospiraceae bacterium. Lineage (GTDB taxonomy): Bacteria > Bacillota > Clostridia > Lachnospirales > Lachnospiraceae > Choladousia. The sequence goes on from JAJQDT010000110.1 coordinate 58,871, forward strand.
TTCCAGCTTCCCGCACCATGTTTTAATCACCCGGAACAATGCATTAAGAGAGCTAACCCTCGCCGTACCTTCCGCAAACGCGAGGAACTGCTCCTCTATCCCCTCCGGGAATTCCTCCACCGTATCGAGCAGCTCATCCGAAAATGCCTGTACAAATGATTCTTCCGTACTAAACGACGAAGCTCCCAGCGTCTGAAAATCCAGACTGATCACTACATAATCTTTTTGCAGATATTCGGCAAGTGCATTCAGCGTCGTCGTTTTTCCAAACTGCCTGGCACGGTTGATGGTAAAATAATCTCCGGCATCCACCATCCGCTTTATTTCTTCCAGACGCGTGGTCAGATCGACCATATAATGCTTCTCCGGTCTGCACGCTCCATTTACATTAAATATCTTAGCCATTGCAATGTCACCCCTGTCTAAAATAACCTTGTTTTTATATATAATGCCTGATATCAGAAACAAAGTCAAGCCTTTTTTATTTCTTTAGCCGCAAAATTCCCTCGCCGGGTGGCATCCCACGCTTCGCATGGGATATGCCCTCGCCGGGTTATACCCTCAATCTTCGATAGTGGGGCGTGGTATATGCTTTACCCGGCTCTGTGCATAGAAAAACCCGGAATTCACTCTTTCGGGCAAATTCCGGATAGCTGTTTCTCATATTATAATTTGAAAAGGTAAATAGCAGATACTGCGGATTCTTCAACACTCTGGAACCAGCTTTTCCGCAGGCTCTCCTTATATTTTACCCCACCGTCTCCAGCACCTGCCGCACGTCCGCGCGCAGATGACCGTCCTCGGTGGTAAATACAATCGTGTCGTCCATGCCGACCTTGCCGGAGAGGATGAGCCGCGCAGCGAGCGTCTCCACATTTTTCTGAAGGAACCGCTTCAGTGGACGGGCGCCGTACACCGGGTCGTACCCGTTCTCGGTCACCCAGGCCTTCGCGTCCGGCGCCAGCTCCAGATGGATATCCTGCGCATCCAGGCGGCGGTTCAGGTCGTCCACCATCAGGTCAATGATATTGCCGATGTTCTCCTTCGTCAGCGGCTTAAACATAATGATCTCGTCGAGACGGTTCAGGAATTCCGGGCGGAAGCTCGCGCGAAGCTGGCTCATCACCTGCTCCTGGCTCTCCGGGCGGATGCTGCCGTCCGGCTCGATGCCTTCGAGCAGATACTGAGAGCCAATGTTCGACGTCATGATCAGAATCGTGTTCTTGAAGTCGACCGTGCGCCCCTGCGAATCGGTGATACGCCCGTCGTCGAGCACCTGCAGCAGCACGTTGAACACATCCGGGTGCGCTTTTTCAATCTCATCAAACAGCACCACGGAGTATGGCTTGCGGCGCACCGCTTCCGTCAGCTGACCGCCTTCTTCGTAGCCCACATATCCCGGAGGCGCTCCGATCAGACGGGAGACCGAATACTTCTCCATATATTCACTCATATCGATACGAACCATGTTTTGTTCGTCGTCGAACAGACTCTGTGCCAATGCCTTTGCCAGCTCCGTCTTGCCGACGCCAGTCGGTCCGAGGAACAAAAACGAACCAATCGGCTTCGTCGGATCCTTGATACCCGCCTTCGACCGGAGGATGGCTTCGGTCACCTTTTGCACACCGTCGTCCTGACCGACGACACGTTTATGCAGCTCCTCATCGAGTGCCAGGATCTTCTCGCGCTCGCCCTGGGTCAGCTTCGCGACCGGAATGCCGGTCCAGCGGGAGATGATCCGCGAGATCTCCTCCTCCGTCACACTCTCATGGACGAGCGACATGTCGCGCTTCTGCACCGTCTCTTCCTCGATGGCCAGCTGCTGCTGCAGCTTCGGCAACTCGCCGTACTGGAGCTTCGCGGCCTTCTCAAGATCGTAATTGCGCTGCGCCAGCTCGATCTCCTTATTCATCGCCTCGATCTGTTCACGCAGAACGGACAGATTCTCGACCGCCTTTTTCTCATTATCCCACTGTGCTTTCTGAGAATTAAACTCATCCCGCAGCTCCGCCAGCTCGCGCTGCAGTTCTTCGAGCCGATCATGGCTTGGCTTGTCAGTCTCCTTTTTCAGCGCGGCCTCCTCAATCTCCATCTGCATGATCTTCCGCTGCAGCTCATCCAGTTCGGTCGGCATCGAATCCAGCTCGGTCTTGATCAGCGCACATGCCTCATCCACGAGGTCAATCGCCTTATCCGGCAAAAACCGGTCAGAGATGTAGCGGTGCGACAGCGTTGCCGCCGCCACCAGCGCACTGTCCGTAATCTTCACACCATGGTAGACCTCATAGCGGTCCTTCAGGCCGCGGAGGATTGAGATCGTGTCCTCCACCGTCGGCTCATCAACCAGCACCGGCTGGAACCGCCGCTCCAGCGCCGCATCCTTTTCAATGTATTTGCGGTACTCATCCAGCGTCGTCGCACCGATGCAGTGCAGCTCGCCGCGCGCCAGCATGGGCTTGAGCATATTACCGGCGTCCATCGCGCCGTCCGTCTTGCCCGCGCCGACAATCAGGTGCAGCTCATCGATAAAGAGGATGATTTCGCCCTCGCTCTTGCGCACCTCCTCCAGCACGGCCTTCAGCCGCTCCTCGAACTCGCCGCGGTACTTCGCGCCCGCCACGAGCGCGCCCATATCCAGCGAAAAAATCTTCTTGTCCTTCAGACCCTCCGGCACATCGCCGCGCACAATCCGCTGCGCCAGCCCCTCGACCACCGCCGTCTTGCCGACGCCCGGCTCGCCGATCAGCACCGGGTTGTTCTTCGTCTTGCGGGAAAGAATGCGGATGACATTGCGGATTTCCGTATCACGCCCGATGACCGGGTCCAGCTTCTGGTTCCGCGCCTTTTCCACCAGATCCTCGCCGTACTTATTCAGCGTATCGTAGGTGTCCTCCGGATTGTCCGTCGTCACGCGCTGGTTCCCGCGCACCGTCGAGAGTGCCTGCAAAAAGCGCTCCTTCGTAATCCCGAATTCTTTGAAAAACTTCTTCATCGACGGGCTCGGATCGTTCAGCATCGATAAAAACAGGTGCTCGACTGATACATATTCGTCACCCATCTGCTTTGCCACATTCTCCGCGTTGACCAGTACCTTATTTAAATACTGACCGATATATGGATTCCCGCCCGACACCTTCACTCTGGCATTCAGCGCCTGCTCCAGCCGGTCGTTAAAATACTCCCGCTGGATCTCCATCTTCTCAATCAGCCTGCCAATCAGACTGTCCTCCTGGTGGAGCAGCACATACAGCAGATGCTCCTGCTCAATCTCCTGATTGCCAAACTCATAGGCGGTCTTCTCCAGATCATTCACCGCCTGAATCGACTTCTGTGTGAATTTACTGATATTCATAAGCTCCCTCCTCGTCTGTATCATTTTTTGTTACATCAGTACTATAGCACCGATTGTTAGCCACGTCAAGTGTCGAGTGCTAATTTCGCGCATTTTTTTCAAACCATTCGTGCAATCTTTTTATCAAAATTTTCGAAAAAAATTATCGGCTGCCCGTCAAATTTACACATTTCAATCATTTACATCACGAATTCTTTTGCCCAGAAAAGGGATATGAATGAACGTTCCGAAGGCGAGCAGCATCCGGGTAATCCTGTCCGATCAGCAGGAATTCACGTACACGGTAAAAAACTTTGCCTGTCTTGCCCACGGCATTGAAGAGCTGAACAGGGATAAGATGATCGTCTTTATCCACTTCCAGATGGTACGGGTGAGGGAATTCCTGATGCCGGACGGGGATGCGCGTTTGCTTACAGAAAATGAAAAAACATATTGACAGATTCGTCTATTCGGAATATAATTCGTATTAACGGATTTTATTTTAGCAGCAGACAGGAGCAGCCATGACTATCAGTGAAAAGATCTTTGAGCTATTAGAAAAACGTGGGATGTCCCAGAAAGAATTTTCAGATAAAACAGGCATCGCGCAGAGTGCCGTCAGCGACTGGAAACGGAAAAAGACCAATCCTGTGTCGGATAAAATATTGATTATCTGTGAGGTTCTTGATGTCACCCCGGAGGAATTGCTCTCAGGCACAGAGCAGTCTGGCGGCCGGAGCAGGAAACAGGACTATTACATCATCGGCAAAGATACGGAGCTTGGGTTACTGGTCGAAAGCTACAGGAATCTGGCTCCGGAAATGCGCGCGAGGTTAGAAGGATATATGGAAGCATTAAAGGCAATGGAAGAACACTGACTTTCTATGCATAATTTTCCTGTGCACTGATTTTTTGTGTATTATTTTTGCGCAGTTATTCGTTTAAACGTATTATGTGTAGTAAAACGTCCTTCGGGCAAATGAGAAGCACCGACAGTTCGCAAAGGAATTGGTAACAACAGGACAGCTGGATGTGCAGAGAAACCGATTCATCAGGCAGCACTCCATCACGCCCGGACTTTTTTATTTGAAAACGATGACAGGAGGAGGCGCACACATGTCTGAAAAAAGGTTTACCTCTGTTACAGGCTCCGCTGCTACAGAGCCATCTGCTACAAAACCCTATATTGTAGAACCCGCTGTCGCAGAACCTTCTCAGGAAATGTTTCAGACGGATTCCGGCTTCACGAGAGGCATTCATACCGAGCAGCAGCTCTGGGACGAAATCTTTAAAAAGGAACTCTATGAAATGCCATTTTTGCTGTTGCCTCTGCTCTATGAGATTTATGGGATGGAATATCCGCGGGAGACACCGGTCACTCCGATTGCCACAGAGTTTTCAGTGGAAAGTCCGGATACAAAAGAAATAACCTCCATTCGATCCGATATGACCTTAAAAGTTGCCCTGTCTGATATTTTCCACTTTGAGTGTGAGATTTCGACAGATCCGGATATGAGTCTGCGTATGTATGACTACGATTCTCGAGTAGCATTAACTTACCCGGTGCGGCAGAAAAAGATACCGATTCTGCTAAAATATCCGCACTCGGCAATTCTGTATCTCAAGCCAGGAGTCAGAACGCCGGAGCCTCTTACCTGCAGACTGTATTTTCCACCCGGCAAGTTGGTTCATGCAGTACAGACGCAGAATTCTCACACAAATGAAAATGCAAAAAAATCTGTGCAAAGATCAGAAGCTAAAAAAAATCAGCCGGATACGGCAGATGAAGTAAATACCGAGGCGCGACCGAGTGTGAAGGCATCGCTTGACGCGAAGAATCTGTCAGGCACGGAAGATTTGTCTGATAATAAAAGTCCTGGAACGGAGGGGCTGACGGACGAGATTTCATATGTAGACTATTTAATACCTGTAGTGAAAGTGCAGGCATATAGTTTACAGCAGATCCGAGAAAAGCACCTGCTGATTCTGATACCATTCACACCGATACGATTTCGTCCCCTGTTAAAACGAATGAAAAAAGAACCCACTTTTGCAAAAAACGAATTGACAAATTTCTATCAGGAAATTATACTGACATTAGACGAGGCAGTGACAGATGGCTACATCAGCGAACAAAATCGCAAATGTATCCTTTCATTACTGCAAAAAGCCATGATCCGGGTGTTTAATAAAACCACGTTTTTATCGGAGGTGATACATATGACAGCACCTGTGCTGGAATTTGAGTGGGAGACAGTCGAAAGACTGGAAAAGGAAATTGCTGTACTGAAAGAAGAAAATGCGAAGAAGGATGCAATAATGGCAGAAAAAGATGCGGAAATCAGAGCTTTGCGTAAACGGCGCTGGGGAATCTTTTATGGCAGGAGAAAAGAAGGGTAAAGTCTCTGATGTCCGGCAAAAGCCCCTAAAAGGCAAAGCGAATGCACAGCAGGGGCTTCTCTCCTGAATCTGTGCAGATAGCAAAAGAACCTTCAATGGCTCTTTTGCTTTGCACCCGCCATCGCCCTGCGTTTCCCGTTACTCTCTTCATTCTCTGCCATTCTTTGCCATTTCCTGCCAGTTCCTGCAATTCTCTTATCCTACACCACAGCCTCCACCAGGACGCGCTCCCCCACCAGAAGCTGCTTCACGCCAGTCTGCTTCTTTTTATTGAAGTTAAAGCTCAACATATATCCCTTCTGCAGGTGGTAGTAGTCCATATACTCCAGCAGCTGGTTTTCTCCCCGCCGGTTGTACTCCTGACCATGATAAATTTTCATCTCCAGGACAAATTGCATTCCTTTATAGTCGATAATGACATCTGTCCGTTTCATGTTGCGTGTCCGGGATTCAATATAACAATTCCCGGTCCCATTTATGATAGGCTTCAGATAAATCAGAAAAATCCTTCTTCCGTTGTCCTCGATGAATTTATCGTCCGCATCCGCGTAAATATCTTCGAAATATTCACAGAACTTCTGCAGCACCAGCTCCATCTGAAGAAATAAATAAATGGCAGAAAAAGATATCACAGAAAATTACTGGAAGACGAACATATTTGAAATCGCATGGCTTGAAGATGAGACTGTTGCAAAGTTTAAAAGCGATTTCCGGAGACCGCAGGTTTGAATTGAAACAAAATGAACACATATCAAAAGAGCAGGCATGCATCCGTCTGAATTCTTCTATAGACGAATATTGGACGTTCCAAAAGCTTTTGGCAGAGTCGGCAGACTCCGTATCATCCATCTTTGCCTGAATCTCTGCCACGGAATTGCCCGCCCCTTGATCTCAAAGGTAAAAATACTCGCTCCGCCATTTGGGAAGTATTTCTGATACAGCTCATGGTCCAGATGATCCGGCAAAGAAGGATTCAAAAATTATGTCAGTTATTTTCTCCCATACTCGCGAACGGTATCATAGAGCGCTGCCAGATTTTCACGTTTTACGACCTGGATGGAAGCGTTAGTCTCAAAGATAAACCCGCCACCGGGAGCGCCGATATCAATCTGTCTTTTGGCCTCATCGATCACCTGCTGCTTTGTACCATATTCCAAAAGGTAGATTGGGAAATTTCCGGTGATGCAGTTTTTCGCGCCAATTGTCTTTTTGGCGTGCGCCAGGTCTACGGTCTCAAAGTGAATGATGCATTTGCCTTCCGGCAGACCGGTCATCTCATCCACTCTCCGCTCATACTTTCCCTCTGTATAAAGGATCGGTGTGACGCCCATCTCAGTCAGAGCATTGATGACTTTCAGGAATGGCTTCCAGTACAGGGTCTGATACTGCGCGGGGCTCATGAAACCGTCCATGCCCTTGTGCATCCAGAACATGACACGTTTTACCGGCATCGGTGCGAAACGAAAATACTGCAGGTTCGCGATCTGGATGTCCGCAAGGAGATTGACCGCCTCCTCAACAAGCTCCGGGCATTCGATCAGGTCATCAAACATTTCCACTGTCCCGCGGAAATAATTGGAGAGAGTGTCAAAGGGAACCAGGCCTACCCCTGTCAGCATGGGCGGAAATCCCATACCGGCAAGCTGTCCCTGAAGTGCCTGCGTTGCCTTATCGGTTTCGGCTTCCAGCTTACCAATCTCGATCAGCTTCTGATAAGCGTCCAGCGCCTTCAGATTGTAAAGGTTGCCGACAGCGCCCATATACATGTAGTTCGTCGGCGCAGGGTTTAACAGAGTGCCGAGTCCGTCAAGATTCGGGAATACCCGCGGCAGGTATTTATGAAGGACAAACCCGGTGAAGTCCCGGAGAAATTCCAGATATTCTTCCTGTTGCATGAACGCGTACTCATGTACCTGGTAAACGCTGTCGTCCGGACATTTTGTACCAGGGCGGCCCGGCCAGTCTATGTATTTGGTGCCGGCCAGCTCTTCCGCTTTCCCACAGAGGAGCTGCGCCAGCTGAACATCAGGCTGAAATTCCTGGTGAAACTGAATGATTGCATCAGAAGCAGCCTCATAGTTATATAGACTGTCCTTGTAAGTAGCTTTCCCGTCGCTTAAAACAAACGGGGTGGAGCCGTAATTGATCCAGATCGGGATCCGCTCCGGCTCTTCGTGGCGTGTCGCCTCCTCTGCGATACGAATTCTTTGTTCGAAAATACTCTCTGCCATTGGTTACCTCCTGTTTTGATGTTTGTTCATATGAAAAAAATGAGTTGCTTTTACATCCGTTTCCTCGTATGGATCACTGACTCTGCGCCGCCCCTGATCCACTCCTGCAAGTTTTGCCAACAGGTTTTTATAGAATCTCTTTCATCCGCAGTGACGGTTGATTTATTCCACCGGCTCCAGCCCGTTCTCCTCACACCATTCCAGCGCAAGCTCCCGGTATGTCTGATCCCTGTACTCGTACCATTCATCTTCAATCCCCAGGCGCGCCAGGGTATCCTTGAAGCGGCGGAACGCTCCCCGGCCCTGAATGGCTCTGGCGAGCTGGTTCTGCATTCTGGCATTCGAAAGCTGGTCAATGAAGCGTTCCATGATCGAATATTCATTGATATCAAACTGCGTCGGAAGAGGAATATATCTTCCTTCTTCGTTATACTCAATCTCGTCCTCGAGCTCCTCATCCTCGTCAAACTCACTGAGCATCACGGACTCGCCGGTCTTTGTGTCCAGATAATAAGTAATCGCATTATCGGCAAATTCAATCGCCTCCAGGATGACATCCAGCTTCACCTTCCCGGCTGTCTGCCTGGACTGCTCTGGCTCCCTGGCCGGTTCGGACAGGTACAGGTCTACCCTGTGCATGATGCCGTACAGGGTCTCAATATCCTGCTTCCAGTCGTCGGTCTCCAGCGAGTGGTTCGCCTGCTCGATCACAAACAGCGTCAGATCCCGTTTCCCGCACTCCATCCGAATCAGCTCAGTGCCAACCCAGCTGTCCGCGGTCCCGTGAAACACAAGCCCCGGCTGATCCATGAAGCGAAACGACTCCTTCACCGGCGTGAAGTAGACATTCCTGGTCGTCAGCTCATGCTTTCTGGCATAGGCAGACGCAATCGCGGTTCCGATGCTCTTGGAAATGAACAAAATTTCCTCGTACTGTGAAAAGTCCACATCCTTCAAAAGCTCCTCACACTGATCCAGCGCGGAGAAAAAGCAGGCGCTCATTTTATCTTTGTCTCCCTTGACTCCGGCCGGGAAATTTCCATACGGCACATTTTTTATCTCATAGCCATGGGCAGCAGCCACCCGTTTGCTGTGGTAGAGCAGCGGCTTATCCACATGGTAACCAATTCCCGGAAATACGACTGCGAGTTTCATCTGATTCGTTCCTCCTCAATTTTTCTGTGCAAAATCACTCAGAGCAGACTGAAAATATCCCTTAGTTTGCTTAGCGCTGTCGGTTTTTTTTGCTTTCTGTTCAAAGCCCCCAGGACTGGTTAAAAGCAACCCGGAATGCTCACCGGCTTTGCTCAGCGCTTTGAGTTTCTTCTCTTAAAACCGCTCAAAACGGGCGGAGAATTTCACTGGCTTTGCCCGGCGCCATGATTTTTCTCCTCATCCTGTTCCAACAGCCGATAAGATAGCTCCAGATAAAAGACCTCCTCCGGATTTTCCAGATCGGAATGAAGAATTTCTTTAATCCGCTCCATTCGATAGAGGAAGGTGCTCCTGTGGATGTAGAGCTCTTTTGCCGCCTGTGTCGCATTCATCTGCCGGTCGATCCAGGTCTTCAGCGTCGCCATATATTCCGTGTGATTCTCCCGGTCATGCTCCCTGAGCTTTAAAAGACCCTCGTGACAGATCATATCGGCAGGCAGTTTTCTTGTCGATTGCTCTATGATATACGTCAACGCCACCTGATTAAAATGATGGATCCACAGATAAGGCCGTTTCCGGCTGCCGACATCCAGTGCGGTCTGCGCCTGTACATACTGACGGCGCAGATTCATGTGCCCCTTCATGGTTCTGCTGTAGCCCGCTTTCAGATAACTGTCCCGGATAAAATAGACCAGTTTCGCGGCCGCCTCTTCTTCATCCATCCCGAGGCGGGAAAGATTAAAAAAGCTGACCACCTCATCCTGATAGAGAAAGCTGACGGAATCGCGAAGCTGCTTTTGGACATAACAGCAAATCGCACGCGTGGAGAGCTGTTTCTGATTCAGATAAGTAATCTGCAGAACCAGGCACAGGTATTCATCCTGACCGCCCCATCCCACAGCCGAAAGGCTGCGGCTGATCTGAACATAATCCGCCGTCCGGTCCGAAAGGACTCTCTGGAAAATCGCCTCTAAATCCCCCTTCATGGGCGCGGGAGCCTCCCGAGCGAGCTGGTACTCCAGATGCTTTGCCAGGGTCTCCAGAATACAGATGCAGCTCTCTGTGACCGGAGTATCATATTCGGTCAATACCAGGCGGTAAGTCGGCTGTTGATCCACAAACAGAGTCCGAAGCATGGAACGGCGGCCGCTGATGTAATCCGGAAACAGTACGGTTCGCCGCTCCTGCGTAAGCTTCTGGTATCCTTCGTCCTGCAGCAGTGCATTCATGTATTCCACATTCAGCCCATCTCTGGTAAACAGTTTTTCCCGTTCCGGAAGCTTTTCCATCCCTGCCTCGGCAGTCAGCGAAAAATCCGTCCCCATAACCATCAGGGGATTCCCCAGAAATCCGGCGCTCAGCTCCAGGGTCTTCCCAATCCCGGCATTCTCCGCCAGCAATCCAACCACCTTTTGCTCCCACTCTTCACAGACATCAAACATCTCCTGCACATAATTCAGGACCTCTGCCGCGCCGCCATCCGCCTCCACGCACACATAAGCGCCTCCGCTTTCCATTTTGGGCTTCCCGCATCTCCCCTTCTCCAGGCAAAATACCCGGAACACCGGATCCTGCACATCCGCAGCAGACCATTTCGTCGCATCCTCTTCTGATAAAACCGGTATCACACATACATGTCCTCGCCGGTCAGCCATGCTCCCTCTGTCTTGCCGCTTCTTATCCTTCCAGGCATTGGTGTTCCCTTCTTCGATTTGCCGCTTCTCATCCTTCCAGGCATCGGTGTTCCCTTCGCTTTGCTGTTTCTCACCCCTTCGGGAGCTGCGTACTTCGGACCAGAAAAACGGGCGCAGATAGCCATCGCGGCCGGACAGCCCCGCAGCCTTCACAATTGTAAACTCTTTTGCCAGCTGTTCATACAGCCATGCCGATGACAATTTCACCCGCATTCCTCCACAGACGAGGCTCCGATTTGCTATCCCCGTCACACAATAAATGTTTTCGCAACCTCTGCGGCTTCCACGCAGTTCTCTGTATAGGCATCCGCCCCCATGTCCCGGGCAAGCTGTCTTGTCACCGCGCCGCCGCCCACCATAATCTTATATTTTTTATCCGGATCATTGCGCCGCAATGTTTTTACTACCTGCTCCATCTCCGGGAGAGCTGTGCTCAAAAGAGAGGAAATACAAACAATCTGGACGTCCGGATTTTCATGAACCGCCTTCAGAAATTGTTTCTCTGAAATATCCACACCCAGATCAATCACCTTAAATCCTGCGCTTCGAAACATAAGCGCGACCAGGTTTTTCCCGACATCATGAAGGTCGCCCTCCACGGTTCCCAGGATGATGGTTCCGATGCTTCTGGCTTCCAGTCCCGGTTCCTGTTCTTCAATCAGTTCAAATCCCACGCGGACGCAGCGGGCCGCCGCGAGAATGCGGGGAATGTCTGCTTCCTGGGCCTTAAATCGCTCCCCCATCACCTGCATCGCGGGCATCATTGCTTCCTCCACAATCTGCATCGCGTCAATTTGCTGATTCAGCGCTTCCTCCACCAGCCTCCTCGCCTCTCCGGGATGGCCTTCTTCTATGGAACGCTGCAGCTCCTCCAATATCGTCATGAAAATTCCCCCCAGGCTTCTGTCAGGAAAATCAGTATGCCATCTGCTCCGCCGGAGACGCAGATCATAAATATCTGACGCACCCGAAGCCCTGACTCAAGTAAGTCTAAATTTCCTGTCAAAAATAAGAAATTATTCTTATGTTCCTGATCCAGATAAACCCGAACCAAAATTTGCAAAATACACAAAAAGTGTTTTTTAAGTGCCTACAATAACAGATAGCAGCTCGTATACGCTATCGAACACGAGCCGTAATAATACTTCAGGTGATTCGACTGACAGACCTGTGTGACCAGCAGCCCATAGGCTTCCATAGAGGAAAAAGCCTGCCCGGGAAACCGACAGGGCGCATCCGGGTACGTACATACTTTACACTTCGTACAGCACCCGCTTCCAATCGCCAGCATATTCGGATAGTGCGGACGCAAAATTTTTTCGAATGCATAAAAGTATTCCTTATGCCGCTGTTCTGTCTCCATCATCGCCTCGCCGTCCAGCTCATCCTCCAGCTCGCCCACCGTCTGAACGATAATCCCTTCCCGGTACTGCCCGATTTTCTCCCGGCACTCCTCAAGAGTCCCGCAGCCGGGCGGACAGCTCCAGCATCTCCCATACATATGACAGGTGTTGGCCTCACACATCTGACGAACCTCCTCCCGAAGCTCCAGCGTCCCGCAATCCAGCGGCTCCACATAAGAAAATCCCTGCTCTTTCCCCAGCTTCTCAAGCTGCACGATATCTATCAAACCGATTCCCCCCTGTCCACTGACACATCAGCTCCTGCCTTCGATATCTCGGTTCCGGAATTCATCTTGCCCTTTCCGTAGTTCCGATGTTCCAGAGTTCTCTGCCCGCTTCCAAAGCATCCGGAATCCCGCTATGCCAGGCCATCCGTGCATACTCTCTGTCCCAATTATTGCCTGCCCACTGCCATATATCTCCCACTCTTTGATTTCTTCAATCCCCGTCAGCCGGCAGCTTCAAACCCGAGCTCATCCACAAAGCAATCCTGAAATTCCGGAAGCGCTGCCAGTTCGATCATTTCCGTCTTCCGGGCCAGCACACCCGCATTATTCCATTCCTCCTGATTCAGCAGGGCAAGCTTAGCGCCTTCCCCGGCCGCGTTCCCCACTGCCTGTACCCGTCCGGCAAGTGTTCGAGGAAACATCCCAATCGTACCCGCGCTGGCGGCATCCATGTAGTTTCCAAACGCCCCTGCAATATAAACGCAGGTAATATCCTCTTCCTTCACTGCCAGAGTCCTCATCAGAAGCTGTATGCCTGCGGCAATCGCAGCTTTCGCCAGCTGCACCTCCCGCACATCCTTCTGGGTCAGATACACGCCTTTTCCATTTCCGGATTCCTCCGGAGGAACCAATACAAATGTCTGCGCGTCTTCCTGTCCGCTCTCCAGCCTGCCGCTTTCATCGATTTTCCCCGCACGAATCAGGCAGGCAACCAGGTCGATCAGTCCGGATCCGCACAACCCCACTGCCGGCAGCCCGTCAATGGTCGTATAGCTAAAGACGCCCTCCTGATAAAAAACATGATCCACTGCTCCTGCGGCCCCCCGCATCCCGCAGTCAATCTTCGCGCCCTCAAACGCAGGACCCGCTGCCGTCGAACAGGTGACCAGTCTGTCCTGATTGCCAAGAACCATTTCTCCGTTCGTGCCAATATCAATCAGCAGCGTTATCTCTTCCTTCCGGTCCGGCCGCAGCGCCATCAGACACGCGCAGGTATCCGCCCCGACATATCCGGCAATCACCGGCAGTACCAGCAGCTCAGCCCTTGGATGCACGGCCAGCCCAAAATCGGCGGCGCACAGAGTAAGACTCTCACTGAGCGCGGACGTATACGGCGCATGCACCAGGCTGCCCGGCGAAATGCCGAGAAACAAATGATGCATACAGGTATTCCCCGCCACGCTTATCTGGAAAATATCCGCCGGATGCACTCCCGCATCTGCCGCAAGCGTCTGCAGCAGTTCATTAATGCACGTGCGGATACACCCGCTTAGAATTGCGGTTCGGTGCTCCAGTGCATAATTCGCCCTCATAATCACATCCGCTCCAAACTGCACCTGCGGATTCAGCCTGCTCTCGACAGCAAGCGTCCTGCCGTCCTGCGCATCCAGAAGATATCCCACCACGGTTGTCGTTCCAATATCAAACGCCGCGAAACAGACCCTCCCCGGCTCCGATCGCAGATCAAGAATATTTTCGTCGGTATGGATCACATACCACTCGCTGCTTTCCATGCGTCTGTCATATAAAGAAGAAGCGAGCGCCAGATCCTCTTTCCACTGTACCTTTCCCGGAAGACTTTCCTCCATGCAGTCCGGCTGCCCGGCCGTCTCCGTCGTCTGCGTTTTGGCTAACTGTTCCACATTCTCAGTCGAGTCATGCAGCTGCCGCTTCGCTGAATATTCTGCTTTCTCAGCCGGGTCAGGCATTTGCTCCTGTTGTACTTCCGCAGCCGGACCAGGCAGCTGCTCCCGCTCCGCCTCCGCGAGCGCCTCCAGCATCCGCTCCCACTCCGAACGTTTTTCACCGGGCTGCGGTTTATTCAGCTGAACCTTATGTACCTTAAGGCCAGGACAGAATCCCACTGTATGCAGATACCCCTCCGTCAAAATCACAGAATCTCTGTCCTTTGAACCCAGTGTATCTACCATCAGATCCCCGGTCACCCGCGTCTGACAGGCCAGAACCTCCTGCCCGACCGCTTCCGGCTGCCATTCCTTTTTGCTGACCGCTTCTGACGGCCATTGCTCCCCGCCTTCCGGGCGTCTCTCGTCTGACTCCATGACCCTCACAAGACATTTCCCGCATTTCCCGGCTCCGCCGCAGGGCGCGTCTGGTTCCAGCCCGGCCTGAATCTCCGCTTCCAGCAGCGTGGCTCCCTCCGGCACAAAAACACTCGTTTCCTCCCTGATAAAATCGATCCGGTACATCCTGACACCTCTTCTATGTACAATATAAAATCCTCCGCAGATCGTCTTCTCCATTATTTCTGTTTCTTTTATAATTAGTGTATCACAAATAACTCCGCCCTACAATGCACTTTTTAAAACTCATAAAGCTGCTTCAGAATCTGCGCAAAAAAAGAAAGCTCCGGTACGCAAACGTATACCAGAAGCATTCTTTTTTTATCAGTCCAGCCTGAAAAGCATCTTTTCTATTTTATGCCACAAGCTCCTTCGCCCTCTGAGCACAGGACGCGGCGTCTTCCGTATATGCATCCGCACCGATCTCATCCGCAAACTCCTGCGTAATCGGTGCGCCGCCTACCATAACCTTGATACCCGGGCGGAAATCCTGGCTGTTAAGAAGCGCCACAGCGTCCTTCAGTGCCGGCATAGTTGTGGTCAGAAGCGCGGAACAGCAGACAATCTTCGTATCCGGGTTCTCCTCCACAGCCTCAACGAATTTCTCCTTCGGCACATCTACACCCAGGTCGATGACTTCGAACCCGGCAGACTCGAGCATCATTGCGACAAGATTCTTGCCGATATCGTGCAGATCGCCCGCCACGGTGCCGATGACCACTTTTCCTGCTGCACCGGCTACACCGGACGCAAGATGCGGTTTCAGCACCTCTACGCCTTTTTTCATGGCTCTCGCCGCTACCAGCATCTCCGGCACAAAGATCTCGCCATCTTTGAATTTCGCACCGACCTCGTCCATAGCAGCGATCATACCGTCATTCAGCAGCGCGGTGGGATCGCATCCATCGTCCAGCGCTTCCTGCACGGCCTGGGCAATCAGCTTCGCTTTTCCTTTTACTACGAGATTATATACTTCCTGAATTCCTGCCATTTTTGTTTTCCTCCATTTTCAATATTTGTTTGAAGAAGCGCCGGCGAATGGCTCATCCTGCACGCCTCTGTTATCAGGTTCTGTATTATCCGCGATATTACTTTTTCGGTCCGAAGATCCCTTCTCTGTACGCGCCGATGTACTCCATGCAGTAGTCGTCCAGTCCGAGAAGTGCTTCGGTCGCGTAGATCACGCCCATCATATCCCTGTTCGTCGGATCCAGGATGGCGCTGTCCAGTCCTGCCTTCATCGCGAGGACCGTGAACCCTAAGTTGACCATCTTCCTGACAGGAAGGTTGAAGGAGATATTGCTGACTGCCGCCGTGATATGGATGTTCGGGCAGCGCTTCCTCACCGTGCTGATAACCTCCTCGTTGAGCGCGATGCCGTCCTCCGAGGTGCAGAGCATCTCGACCAGCGGGTCGATGTGCATCTGGGACTGCTTTATGCCATACTCGTCCGCTTTTTCCAGAATATGATCGAACACTCTCAGACGATCCGCCGCGCTCTTCGGGATTCCCTTATCATCCGACAAAAGGCAGATCACCTGCCATTTGGTACCGGCAATCAGCGGGAAAAGCGTGTCGATCTTGTTCCCCTCTCCGGATACGGAATTTACCAGTCCCGGATTTTTTACGTACGGGATCACCTGCGCCAGAACGCCCGCACTCGGGCTGTCCACCGAAATCGGAAGGTCCGTCGCTTCCTGAATGCAGTCGATCATCCATTTCAGCGTCTCCACTTCCTCCGCCTCCGGCACGGACGCACAGCAATCAATAAACGTCGCGCCTGCTTCCGCCTGGATTTTCGCTCTGTTTTTGATAAAATCCGCATCCCGTCTGGCAATGGCGTCAGCCACGACCGGAATGGATCCATTGATTTTTTCACCAATGATAATCATGCACTTACCTCCTTCTGTAACTGTTTCGCATCTGCACAGTTACTTCTTTTGCTATTCTGCACAATTTTTATGAAGAACCAGCTTTTTCTCTGTGCATTTCGTCCATGTCGTAAATCTATCATATCTTTCCCTGAATTGCTATCTACAAAACCGTTGATATCTTTTCCTGTTTTCATGCAGTTTGCACGAAAGGCGGCCGTAGAAACGATGGGAAAGGAGACAAAGCAGCGTCCGGTCAGAACATAATCTGCCACGGAAGCCTGGTCGATTCTGCCGCGTTGATGCCATATTTTTCCGCGTTCAGCTTATCAATCGCGTTGCAAAGGGACATATACACGCCCGGATAAACGGAGCCCGGTCCGCCCTGCGCGATGCACGGGATAAAGTAATGATTCCCGCATTCCTCACAGACACGGCGAACGACCGCCTCACAGTTCTCATCCGTCCATCCCTCAAAATCAACGGCACGGTTCTCAATCCCGCCCATAAAACTGATCTTTCCGCCGTATTTTTTGATCAGCTCCGGAAGATTATTCGTCTCCATGCATCCCTGCCAGATGTCGATCCCCATCTCAATCATATCCGGAACCAGGGTCGCCGCGTAGGAATCCGAATGATGAATGACCAGTTCTACTCCATGGCTGTGATAATACCCATAAATCTGCTTATATGGCTCTAAAAAGAAATCTTCAAACATTGCCGGGCTCATAAAGGTGCTGTCCAGGCCGCCCCAGTCATCGTGGTGGAACAGCGTGTCCGGATGCAGGTTCGAGCAGATCCCTTCCGCCAGCTCCAGCTCCCACTCGGTCAGATACTTAATCAGGTCATGCATCTCATCTTCATTTGTAATGTAATACATGAGTGCATTGGAAATCTCACATAGATGATGGGTCTGCTCAAAAAGTCCGGGCGCCACGAAAGCCGCCTTGAATGACTGCTCCCCGTCCACCGCATCATAAGTTGCCTTTATCATGTCCCACTGTTCCTGCGAGAATTTCAGCGACGGCGCGTGCACATATTCCTTCCAGTCCTCGATATCCTTTACCACAATTTTGTCCGGCGTATGTACCGGAAACGCCCCCGGAACCCCCTTCGGGAACGTGTTCGTCACGCCCCACGCATTGACTACATTCTCCTGCCCCGGCTCCAGCAGCGGGCTCGAAAACATAAACGGATGCATCAGAAGCTGTACTGCCTCGAACTGATTCACAATCCGGTCCGGATTTCCGCCGTGAATGACCTCCAGCATGTTTTGTTTCGGTGTCAACATATTCGTATACCTCCTTTAGCTGTGGTAAAAATGACCCACAAAAGGCCGTTTTTGATAAAAATATTGTACCATTCGCACAGTTTTTCGGGCAGTGTCAAATCAGAGGAAATTTCAGATTTTTTTCATACAAATTGTACGATACCCAGAAAGCGAATCCGACCGTCCCGCTTCCACGCATCAATTTTGATGCGGGACGCAGGCCCTTATAGGTCTGCTTTAGCAGCCCTCCTGTGTGCAGCATACGCACAAATTTTGCTTTATAGGAACGAAGTTTCCTAATATGAAACAAAAAAGCAGCCTTCCATGTACCAGTTTTCCATGGAAGGCTGCTTTACCTGTTAATTCTTTATGCCCGTTTCGTTGGCACCGCAAGATATGCCGTCAAATAGAGTTCAACATTGCAATTCCAGGACACGGCCTGTGCTTGGGCGACGCCGGATCAGCATCTGCCGCCATTTAGTATAGTAGCTCTGCGCTTTATTTTACAGCGCCGTGCCCTGTGCCATCATCGCATCCGCGACCTTCTCAAAGCCAGCGATGTTCGCGCCGACCACATAGTTGCCCTCGACACCATAACGGCTTGCCGCATCCGAGATCTTCGCATAGATGTCGTTCATCATGCGCTGCAACATCTCGTCTACTTCCTCGAAGCTCCAGCTTCTGCGCATGCTGTTCTGGCACATTTCCAGTGCGGAGGTACCTACGCCGCCCGCGTTGGAAGCCTTGCCCGGCAGGAACTTCATGCCCTCGGCAAGCAGGAAATCTGTCGCCTCGCGGGTCGTCGGCATATTCGCGCCCTCTGCCACTGCGATGCAGCCGTTAGCCTTCAGCGTCTTCGCATCGTCCAGATTCAGCTCGTTCTGCGTCGCGCACGGAAGTGCAATGTCGCATTTGATGCTCCAGATGCCCTTGCCCTCGGTGTATACCGCGCCCGGAACCTCGTCCGCATACTCTTTGATTCTGCCGCGGCGGATTTCCTTGATATCCTTTACAACGTCAAGGTTAATGCCGTTCGCGTCATAGATGTAACCGTTAGAGTCGCTCATCGCTACAACCTTGCCGCCCAGCTGCTGTACCTTCTCCGTCGCGTAGATCGCAACGTTTCCGGAACCGGATACGACAACCGTCTTGTCCGCGATCGAAATGTCATGGTCCTTCAGCATCGCGTCCAGAATGTAAACCAGGCCATAGCCGGTTGCCTGTGTACGAACCAGAGAACCGCCCCAGTTCAGGCCCTTGCCGGTCAGCACGCCTTCATACTTGCCGGTCAGTCTCTTGTACTGTCCATACATATAGCCAATCTCTCTTCCGCCGACACCGATGTCGCCGGCCGGTACGTCCTCGTCCGCGCCGATGTATTTCGAAAGCTCAGTCATAAAGCTCTGGCAGAATGCCATCACCTCGCGGTCAGATTTGCCCTTCGGGTCAAAGTTCGAGCCTCCCTTGCCGCCGCCGATCGGAAGACCGGTCAGAGAGTTCTTGAAAATCTGCTCAAATCCCAGGAACTTCAGGATGCTCTGGTTCACCGACGGATGGAAACGGAGTCCGCCCTTGTACGGTCCGATCGCGCTGTTGAACTGTACGCGGTAGCCCTTGTTCACCTGTACCTTGCCGTTGTCATCGACCCACGGCACCTTGAAGGAAATGATACGCTCCGGCTCTACCAGACGCTCCAGCAGGCTGACCGAACGATACTTCTCCTCGTTCGCGTCGATCACCAGCTTCAGTGAATCCAGCACTTCCTTCACCGCCTGATGGAACTCCGGCTCGCCCGGGTTCTGCGCAACCACGCGGTCATAGATTTCTTCTGTGTAAGACATTTTCGTTATCCCCCTTGCTTTGATGCACAGTTGCAAATATGGCCTTTCACAGATGGCAATTCACACCCTTGCTGTCTGACCGTATCTCTCCTGTACTCATTTCATTATCTCAGAATGCGGCTCGCAATCCATTTACCGCTCTCCTGAGAGGTTACACTTATCTGTGCGAACGGCACTATCGTCAGGAAGAACTCCTTCTCCCATAATACTCCGGAGCCTGACAATTCTATCACTGCGGAATCTTACAATTCTGTCGTTTCACATACAGTAAGATACCCGCAGCAGACGCCACGGGTATCCTTTATGCCAGCCTCACCATGCAGAATCATTAACTCATGCTTCAAACAATGGTCCGGCTTTGTCCTTGATTCACCTTACGAATCAGGATATGCCTTGCTCCGTCGCACACATGCTTTTTCATTATACACGCATGCATTTTGATTTGCAATCAATTTTCATCGGCATTCGAGCCATTTTTGAGTATTTTTGAATATTTTTTATTTTTTCCGCCGGAGAATGCTTTAATTATTTCCGCCGCGTCTGCCTTCCTCTACGGTTGCTTCTTCTTCCTCCGAAGTATCCTGGTAATCCGACAGCAGTCCAAGCGTCAGGTCAATGGTCTCCTCCACGTACTCGCCGTTTGACTGATAGCTTACTACAATCGAGACGGTCTCACCTCCCGCATAGTAAGCAAGCAGATTCTTCAAATCCGTCATGGAGCTCACGCTCGTGCTGTCAAACTTCGTGATGATATAGCCTGCCTGCAGACCCGCTGCTTCCGCCGGGCTGTCCTCCGCCACCTCAGTGATGTAGATGCCTTCCGGAATCCCGTATACGCTGGACATCTCAGAAGAAACCTCCTGACCGGTGATACCGATATATGCGCTCTCCTCGTCGCTCACCGTCTCCGTTCTGGTCTGCTTATTCATCAGATCCTCGATAATCGATACGACATCCGAAATCGGAATCGCATAACCCATACCTTCCACACCGGTATCAGACGCCTTCGCAGAGTTAATGCCAACCACGCGGCCGTTCATATCCAGAAGCGGGCCGCCGCTGTTGCCGGCGTTGATCGCGGCATCCGTCTGAATCATCTCCGCCGTATAGGTATCCAGCTCAATCGTGCGGTTCAGCGCACTGACAATACCGGTCGTCACCGACTGTCCATAGCCCAGCGCATTGCCGATCGCCACCACCTGCTCGCCAAGCTGCAGGCTGTCAGAATCCCCGATCTCCGCGATCGCGATCTCCGACATCGTCTCATCGGAGATATCGTCCAGCTGCACCGCTACCACTGCGATATCAATCGAAGCGTCCGTACCCTTGGTCACGGCCTCAACCGCCTCCGCCTCGTCTTCGTCATCGCTGATAAATCCAACCGAAAGCTCCGTCGCATCCTCGACCACATGATAGTTCGTCAGGATCAGAAGCTCCGTGTCATTCTGTCCGATGATGATACCGGAACCTACACTCACACTCTCATAGGTCGTCGTGCCGCCCTCATCACCATAGCCATATCCGAAATAGTAACCATATCCATACATGCTCTCAAGCTCTGTCACAGATGTATTGGTAATCGTCACCACAGACGGAAGTGCTTTCGCCGCTACCTCCGCAACGGTCAGCGTCGATGACGAACCCTCAGACGAGCTCTCCTCCGTCACGCTGTCATCCGAGACCGTCGTCAGCAGCGCCGTGCTCGCCTCCGTCTCAGACTCCGCCGCAAACGAAGTCGCCACCTCTGTATCCTTCGATGTAAAACCGGTCAGCCCTGCGACCGCTCCAACTGTCAAAACTCCTGCCAATGCGATAGAAATCACGTTTTTGTTCTTCATAAATAACCCCTCTTTTCGTTCTGTTTTTTGAAATTTGTTCGCTTTTTGCTTCCTGCCGCGTCCGATCATGCTAAACACTCGATTTCGACCGGTGCGAGCCCAGGCCATAATTTTTCGCCCGGTATACTACTATAAAATATGCTATCATCTGCCGCGGATGCATTCGGACTTTCATTCGAACCTTCATTCAGATTTTGAATTTGAATGATTGCTGTCAAACAGCATCGCACACAGACTTTTCTGATTACCGGTAAATACTTCCTCGCAGGATTTCCGCTCTGAAAAGCCATCCTGCACGGAACATTTACGATGGTTGTAGTATAATTTCCCGGTTTGACCGATTTGTGTAAAATATGTGGTTGTTATATGACAGATTTGTGTCTTTTTTGTGAACGTGTGAGAGGCAGTGGGTTTGCACAGGCAGAGAGTGACATTGGTGTACGCCGTACCCTTTTTTTACCCTTTTTTGAAGGAATACCCTTTTGATTGCCGGGTGGCATCCCTCGCTTCGCATGGGATATGCCTTGCCCGGCCCCCTGCGCATAAGAAAACGCCCCAGCCTATCACTGAGACGTTTCTGCTTATCAATAATAATCCGCTGCAATCTTCCGCAGCATTTCGTGGTTCTCGCTCCGTTTTTTCCGCCTGCATTCCATATAGACATTCAAGGTTACATCAGCGTCAGAATGCCCCAGAATACTCTGGATGTACTTCAGGGTCTCCATCGGCGTCCCCTTATCGGCGTTTTCACACAGCCAGCAAGTGAACGTATGACGAAAAACATGAGAAGTGATTTGGGGCAGCGGTTCCTCATGCCGTGCATTATAATCATCAATAATCGCATGCAGTTTCCTCTCCGGACAGTTGTAGTGGATTAATTTCTCATCGCGATTATGCAGCACAAACGGTGTCGGATCATCTACGGACAAACTGCACTCCCGTCCAAAGGAAATAATCTTGGAGTTCGGCGACTGGCGCTTCATCTCCAGGAGAAGATCTTTCACACCAGCCAGCATCGGAATTTCTCTGCAGCCCGCTTCTGTTTTAGGCGGTTCCAGAGAAAATTTTCTTTGACCATCCTCTTCATGTTTCTGATAGCTAAGCGATCTCCGAATATAAAGGATCTCCTTGCGAAAATCAATGTCATACCATGTAAGCGCCAGGACTTCGCCAATTCTGCACCCCGTCCAAGCCATCAGGTAAAACAATGGATAGTAATACAGATACGAGTAATATTTTTTCATGAAGTCCAGCAGTTTACGCAGCTGGTCATCCTCCAGCGCCCTTACTGCTTCATCCTCGTTTTCCGTTTTGCTGCCGTCCGTCTTTTTTCGCTTCAATTTTCCAATCACTCCCTGCGCGGGATTAGAACGTATCATTCCCTGCTCTACTGCAGTCTGCATCGCCGAAGTGACCAGCAAATTAATCGGCTTCATGGTTGTCAGTTCTTTCGGTTCCTTATCATTATTATAAATCAAATTGTAAAATTCGTACACATTTTCCGTGGTAATCTTCGTTACCTTCTTTCGCCCAAGCTGCGGCTTTATGTATTTGTTATAACTTGCCATATATGTATTGTACGTACTATGCGCCCAGCCGTCCTTGTTTTTTGCCAAATGGTCCTCCACCAGCTCATTTAGCGTTGTCGAAGTCTTCCACGGTTCCAGCCCCTCTGTCAATCCCTCATTGATCGCAGCTTCTTTTTCACGAAGGCTCTCTTCGCAGCAGGTTCCATCCGGTGCTTTATCGCCGGGCCGCAATCGCCAGGAATAAACGTCATGCTGCTTACCGATATTATCCGTATAACGATATCGATACCGTCCGCTTTCCAACTGTGTCTCGCCCTTACGCAGAACAATTCCATTATTGTCTTTTCTTTTCATATCCACACCTTAATTTTATATAGTTCAACTATCTTCAACTGTTCGTTTATCTGTCAGAGTCATATATAGATATCCGACAGGTTCCTTTCCCTTGTTTTCGTGCTCCCCGTTAATGCATAATGCTTCTCTGATTAGCAGATCAGCAGCAATGTATCAACAGGGAGCATGATTTTCTTTTCTGACCAGTTTTAACCGGCGGCCGGTCAGTCCTCAGTCAGGCTGTTCAGATACTCTTCCACACGGCCGACATGATAGATTACACGACTGCCGACGTGAATTTTCGCACCAGAAGCCTCGCCAATTTTGCGGGCAGTCGCCTTCCCGCAGCAAAGCATCGACATCAATCTGTCAATATCAACCGTCAAGGGACTATCCAGGGTGGATTTTGTAGTTTTTCTCATTTTCTTATACCTCCGATCGAGAAATATTTTTTTGGCTACTTAAATAGGATGTCTAAATTCTGGCCGGAGGAAAAATTTAAGAAGTTCTTAAGAAATTATCATTTTCTATCTCTGGCTCGAAGGCCAAGAAAATTGCGGCCCGAGAATCCAGTAAGATACCACTCTCTATCAGGCCAGCGCATTTCAATGGCTGTATCCAGCCATCTTCCGTCCAAAAAAATCTGAAAACAATCCCCGCAATGCAAGTCCACAGAGTGATCCGTATACGCAATACACACTCGTTTGCTGGATGGATTAAACCCCAAAACACCTTCGTTCTTTTTCATGACGCTCTCCTTTTCAATTTTTTCTTTTCAAAACAGTTAACTTTTCATTATGTAGAAATTTTACGCCTGTGATTTTATTTCATACTTTTTTCACATTTTTAACGCGGCTGTCCAGATATACAGACAGCCGCGTAATCAATTTATTTCCGTATGATTGAAAAATCTATGATCTTACTACCTGTTTCCTTTTCAGTATCTGCATCTAAAGAGTCATCCGGGAAATGATACAATTTCATAATTTCCTTTGTCTCGCAGCAGATCTGCATTGCCAGTGAAAATCCATAGCGAAAAAATTCAAAACATTGATAATCCGTTTGTTCTGCACAAATGTCCAGTGCAGAATCAACCAGTTTATAATCCTCTTCATTCATTCGCTCTTCAAGTTCCGTGACAAGACTGTCCAATTCTCGCAAAGAAGTTTGGTATCCCTCTTCTCTGGAAACAACTTTTTCTGCCGGATAGATTTCTCCGCTGTAAAGTGCTTTTAAGATGTTTTTGTTCATTTTAGTTCTCCTCGTGCGTTCTTAATGCCATTGTTTATATAAGTTAATGTCGTCAGGAAATTATTATCAGGGAATAATTACCCGATTGTTCTCCTTTTTTGTTAATAAGATCACTTTAATTATTCAGGAAATACTCCGGGTGCTGCTCTTTAAAAGAATAATAATTGTCACCGCCAATAATGATTGAGTCTAAGAGTTGGATGTTAATAATCGCCCCCGCTTCTCGTATTCGTCGGGTAATAGCCTCGTCTGCCGCAGACGGTTCCACAAAAGTACTGGGGTGATTATGAATCAAAATCATGGTAACCGCACCTGCTGTAAGGGCAGCTCTTACACAAATCTCTCTGACACTTACCTGGGCGGTACTAACCCCACCATGCGCCACCTCATATATCCCGATAACTTTTCCACGAATATTCAGACAGAATAAATAAACATACTCCTCTGCCTTTCTGTCCAGGTGTAAGCTGTTTTTACAGAATAAGAAAACATCCTCCGGCTCACATAATGTCTGCCGGGACGTTTGTAACATTTCCTCTTCCACAACTTTCGGAACCCTATCAGTTTCATCCAATTCTATTCCGAATTTTTTCACAATCATTCAATAGTTCTCCTTTACTTTTGTACGTTTAAAATATTATTCCGCTATAACCAGCTCATGAGTTGTTCGATAATAGCGATATACAGAAGATGTTAAGACATCTTCCATCGATACATAACTATCATTAATATCCGAAACCATGTCCCGTAATGATGTCACTCCCCGGTCTTTAAAAGCTGAAACCGAAACAGCAATCACCTCATGTAAACTGGAGGGAAGGACGTATATATCATCATTAAATTTTTGTGCCAAAGCATCCATCGCTTCCGGGATCAGAATATTTCCTGCCCCATAACACAAATTTTCATTTGTTAGTATATACATGCTGGCCTTTATCCCCGGTCGAGACTGATCAGTGGATGTCACAGGAAAACCTGCAAGAATATCGCCAATCGTCAGAATACGCCATGACTTCCGGCAAACCATATTCCCAATTGCGATATCATATAATTGTTCTTCTGTGACTTTCCAAATTTTCATATGCTCATTTTTTACCAATATGGAAGTATTACCAGCACTGTTTCCAGGAAATGCAAGGTAATACACAACCGCCATATCCAGAAGCAGTCGGTGCGGGATTTCCGCAAGTAACTTCGCATTTCTCTTTGCATCAATTACTCTGCAAGAAACACACTTTTTCATTTTGCTAAAATCCCGGAAAGAGCGGGTATCTATTTCCTTCCCGATATAGTTTTCTGTATAAAATTTGATGGCATGATCCGTCAAAACCTGGATTGGTACATTTTTCTGATAATCATCATAGTACGGATCCAGATAGATAACTGGTGCGGCACTTCTGCCAGCCATGGTAATTATTAAAGCTTTGCTTGCGTACATATTTGGTTTCTGAACCGCAGTCACATATCCGCTGGCATCCGGTCCCGCTTTTTCAACTACAGCATCACAGAAAAATCTGCTGAATTCATCATAGTTCATGTTCATTTTGTGTAGTTCCTTCATTTTTTGTTCCATCTTCGTTTCCTCACTTTTCTTTTTATAAATTGTTTTTTCTTTTAATCTCCTGTGCCGATATACCTTCGGTATTTTGTTAATTAGTTCACTTTGATTTTCACTCCTTTCTTCGAAAAACGATGAATAAAAATAATTGTCATCTCTAATATGTCATCCGCCCCTTCTCTCATAAAAAAATTGTTTTCTGATCTGATTTATGGAATTAAAAGTCTTGTTAAGCGTCTCTTAAGGAGCTTTGTCGTACGGGCATATTAATTTTTTTTACAAAGAGGGGTCAGCTTACATATTAATATAAGAAAGGGGGTGAAGATGGTGTATGTAATGATGAATACGGCTGAAACAGCACCGGCAATCCTGGAACTCAGAATTCCGGAATATCGCCACTCTGGTATCCGCATCCCACTTGTAACGATAGACACTGGAATCGGACTGGCAGACAGACATATACTAGATAATCCTGCATATGGAAAAAAACTGGTTAAAGCTTCCGTAGAAAAGCTTTTCCGCACGATCTACGTACCTGGCACAACAGATCCTGATATTTTTCTGCCCGACCAGTATCATCCATACGATGCAGTACTGGCTGCGCAAAATATTGCATTAGGGAAAAGCCGCGGAACTGAAGTAGAGCAGTACATTAACAGTCATCAGGGAGTGATTGTTTTAGAAATGGAATCCGTATATCAGCACTACAAAAATCATTCCTATTTTTGTAAAGTCTTTATCTTAGACCAAGTTAATTATCCCATCGTATAATAAGGAGGAAATCTAAATGGAAACGAATTTAGTTTTAAAGGAATCAGGAGAAAAAACCGTAAGGGAAATCATGAGCGCGATTTCTGAAAACACCGAAGAAGAGAGAAGATTAAGTACAGGCATCCCTGAAATTGATAAGGCAATTGGAGGAGGTATTAAACCTAGCTCCCTGACTGCAATTGCAGGAAAGCCCGGAAGCGGAAAGACCAGTCTTCTCTTACAGGTGGGATCAAATATGGCAGCAAGCGGAATGCCTGTACTTCTGTTTGAAACGGAAATTACCTCTACTCAGGCAGGTTCCATTCTCTTAAGACAGGCATCGTACCATGACGATTCAGTACAGACTGCTTCAACAGTCGATGCTGATAATGTCAATGTCGATGAAACAAACATGTCGACTGTAAATCACCTGGCAGATGACCTTGCAGCAAAGTATGGCGATCAGTTTTACATTGTCAGCAGAAGTGACTGGGATCATACTGTTGACGATGTCCTCCGGATCTCGGAACAGGTGATCGAAAAGTATCAACTGTCAGAAATTGCAGTTATGATTGATTACATCCAAAATATGCTCCCCAGCCGTTTTATCCGCAGCAAAAAGAATGTGACAACAAAGGATGTTGTTGATGATGTGCTTGCCGCACTAGGTAAATTGCGCAACGATTACGATGCCACTATTATTATTGCCAGTGCAATCCACCGGGATTTCTACACTACAACAAACGTGTATCCCCTGCAATGTCTGCGCGATAGCAGTCAGCTGGAGTGCGATGCAGATTTAATCCTCGCTCTTCAGCTGCATAATGGAACTTTATCCTCAGAAGCAGAAGAAATGTCCAAACCTGTCAGAAATATGGACGTCAACATCATCAAACAGCGCTTTGATGCACCCGGATTAAATGCCCACTGTGATTTCCATGCCAGGTATGGCACCTTTACATCCCATAAAAAGAATGCTGTGAAAAAGATTTCTAAAGGGAACGGGCGGAACTCCTGGTTTGGTTCTGGATTAGCTTCGGATGAGTATGTGGATACTATTGATAATGCACCTGATAATCATATCCATGATGTATTGATCTAATTTTTAAAAATTTCAATAATTGAGAAACAGCTGCCCTGTCAAATATCTTAATTTGATGCGGCAGCTGTTTTTCATATCATCCATTTGAATTTTAAATCAATAGTCAACTGACATATTATAAGTGAATCAAATTTTTATTCGTCGTAATTATGAATACAGGAGTTACAACAGCCGTCATCAGCGGTATTTTGCCATATATTATGCAGCGAATGTGTGGCGCGATGATCAATGGTTATTCGCGACCAGCGAATAACCATTGACCAGAAAAATGATAAGCATATCCGGCGTTTTACTATACTTTTCCATTAATTTCAGGTAATTGAAAAGTTCGTAAATATCTGAATAATGCTACCTTAATATGGTTTACAGTAATACTCAGGACGGTCCCTGAGCTGGATCGTAGCCAAGCTGCCGCAATATATAAAGCATCTACGAGCTCCCTGACCGGCGGGATAGTAGGCGTGCAGACGTGTCTGCTGCGAGGTATTGCGTAAGTCTTCAGGCTCAGACGACATAAACAGAGCTGCAGACGTTCAACAGCATCTGCATTTTTATTCTATCGAAAGGAAGGGAAAATTTTTATGTCGGGTTTACGATATCAGCTGGCACAAAAATGCTTGGATCCAAATATGGATGATCATAGTCGAGATACATATCTTCGTGGCATAAAAAGATTTGAGGATTATGCGAAAGAAAATGGTATCAGCCAAAGAAAGGCGATCAAAGGTGCCAAAAAACATGATTTATATTTACTGCAGGATTACAGTAACTGGCTCGTATTGAGGGGATATACCGCCGCAACTGTACATACTTATCTTACTCCCATTTGCAAAGCTTTTGGTGTTTCTATGGACAAAATAGATAAGCCACCACGCATTTCCAGTCACACGACCAAAGGACGTGTAGAAACTAAAAAAGTAAAAAATCCGCAGGGAGTTGCAGATCTCACAAAAGAGAAATATCACCGCATTACGGAATTTGCTTCTGCTGTAGGTATCCGTCGCTCAGAATATGGAAAGCTGCTTGGCAAAGATATTATATATGATAATGATGGAATGCCAATTGGTGTACAGGTCAGATCTGGTAAGGGCGGGAAGGATACTATTAATTACATTCTTCCGCAGCATCAGGAAACAGTTGCAAGAATAGTCAAAGGAATCCGCTCAGATGAAAAAATTTTTACAGATCATGAAATGAAAACAAAAGCAAATCTGCACCAGTACAGACGCTTAATAGCTACGGAGGCTTATCAATATTATCACTCTTTCTCTCCGGAAGACAGAGAGAAATTAAAGCAGGATTTGATTGATACATACATCAGCACAAAAAAAGGAGTTACAAAAGAAAAAGTTAATCGTTTCAAGAGAGAACTTGAAAAAGGCGATTATATATTAAGAGGGGCAAACGCAGCAAAGGCACGTCAAGAGGGACGTCCGTTACGTTATGACAGAGTGAGCCTCTATGCAATATCATGTTATCACCTCGCACATTACAGATTAGATGTAACGGTAAATAATTATTTACAATAAAAAAATACTCTCAGCATCATAATATTCTGTCGCAAAATAACCCTGTCATGAAAGTGTATTAAAGGGAATAACGGAAACGGTATATTTGATGCTGAGTAATTATTATTAATAATAACGACCGTTTAAATTAACCCGGTCAGAAAGGATTAACCATGTGTATATACGGATATGTGCGGATCAGCACGCCAAAGCAGTCTATGGATCGACAGGTTAGAAATATAAAAGCTGCATTTCCAGAGGCAATAATTGTCAAAGAAACATTTACCGGCACCAAAAGCAGTCGGCCAGAATGGGATAAGCTTTATAATTGTGTAAAGCCAAATGATTCTATAATATTTGACTCCGTTTCCAGGATGAGTCGCAATGCAGAAGATGGCTTTAGGATTTATGAAGAGTTATATAATAAAGGCGTTGATCTGATTTTTTTAAAGGAAAGACATATCGATACGAGCACTTATAAAAAAGCATTACAAAATAACATACAAATGACAGGTACTACTGTAGATTATATACTTGAAGGTATTAATAAATATTTATTGTCATTAGCAAAGGAACAGATTCGCTTAGCATTTGAACAATCCGAAAAGGAAGTGAGCGATCTGCATCAACGCACTAAAGAAGGGATAGAAACCGCAAGACTAAACGGAAAACAAATTGGCCGTAAAGCAGGTTCAACCATTACCACCAAAAAAAGCATTGCCGCAAAAAAATCATTCAAACCCACTGCAGGGATTTTGGCGGAACCTTAACTGATAAAGATGTAATGAAACTTGCAGGGGTAGCTAAAAATACTTTTTACAAGTATAAGGCTGAATTGAGGTTAAACACTGAAGTATAATGCTGTATAGTATCATTCCATAATTAATACAGAGCAGAAGAAATCATTATATTAATCTCTCTCATATTTTCATTCAGTGTCTTTTGAATTTTAATTCTGCATGACATCTAATGACATATACATAATCCCCGGTCATGAATCTCAACCGGGGATTATATATATTTATTATGAAACAGTTACTTTTTTCTTGCTGCTCCACGCGCTATAATAGGTCACGCCATTAACTTTTTTATACGTGCGAATCCGTATATAATATTTCTTTCCTGACTTTAGTTTCGAAATTGTCTTACTGGTTTTTTTTGCTCCGGAAACTTTTACAGTTTTATTACCTTTCTTAAATGTCTTACTCGTAGAATACTGAATCTGATAACCTGTAACCTTTGTTGTCTTCTTCCATTTCACAGTAATCCTTTTTGCAGCTTTGCTTTTTACACTGGAAAGCTTTACGGAAACCAGCCGTACAGCGTTTTTTACAGTACCAGTACCTTCTGTAGTTCCGAAGTAAGGTGTAATTTTATAAGAATACACTGTTCCGTTTTTACTTTTAACTGCAGTATCCGTATAGGTAAGTACAGAAGAATTTACGGAAACAACCAACTGATATGTCCCGGATCCTGTCTTCCGATAAATATTGTACCCTTCTGCATTATCAGCAGCCGCCCATGTAATAGCAATTCCTTTCGTTGTATTTTCTACCTGGATACTCTTAACTATACCAATGCTTACTGTTGTATTCCCACTGTCTTCTGTCAGATTTAATCCCTGCAGTGTTTCTGTTTCCTGGCTGTTTCCAACGTCAGAACTAATCTCTGTATTACTTGTTTGAGATTCAGTTTCCGATTCTACATCATAATTAAGACTTCCAGTTCCTATTGTCCCTGATTCTTCTGTTCCTGTAGTTCCACTTGTAGAACTATCGCCTGCGCTAATAACTTCTACTGGTATTTCCACTGTAAATCCATTGTAGTTATTATTTCCTGCTACTGTAACCACAATTGCTGTCGACCCTTCACTTATTCCTGTAACAAGGCCACTGTCATCTACATCAGCAATAGAAGAGTCTGCTGATACATACGTGATTTCCCCAATACCAGTGACTGACGTTATTTGCGCTGTTTTTCCAACCTCGATTCCTATTCCTGAATAAGCTGAATTTTCTCCATTTTGGTCAGCTTTTTTAATCGTGAAAGTTTGCGTTATACTTCCTGTAAAAATACCTGTCCCTGATATTGTTGCTGTTACCAGACCCGCATTGACATTATCATCATACGTTACCGTATAATCTGTTCCTTCTGTAAGATAATATTCATCATTATATGAAAGTTCGAAATATAATGTCTTTTCTTCTCCGTTATAAATGTAGTCATCAGACATATATTCGGAATACAACGAACATTTATTAATATCAATCGAAGCTGTATCTTCGGTCGTAATTGTAAGATAAATCTGCATCTCAGCTGTTGAAGCAGGCAGCGCAACGCTGAATGTAATTAAATATGTACTTGGTAATGTAATACTGTCAAAAGCAAGCACTCCATCAGATACAGACACCGAAAAAGAAGAACCCGCATACGCAGAATCCACAGACAAACTGTCAATTTCTTCCTCCGCAAAATAATCAGCCAAATTTATACACCAGTTATCATCTGACCAGACTGCTAAAACGGTAATATTTTGAGAAGAAATCTCCATACTTTCAAGATCATCCATCTGCTCCAGGTTCAGAGATGTTAAATGATTACTATAGCAATACAAATATACAAGTTTCTTATTCTTGCTAAGATCCAGACTTCCAAGATCATTTGAAGCGCAATCCAGAAATGTAAGGTTTACATTTGCAGTTAAATCAAGGTTGGTAATATTATTATTTGCGCAGGCAAGATATTCCAAGCCGGCATTTTTGCTTATATCAAGAGAGGAAAGACTATTTTTTGAACAATCTAATTGCAGGAGAACGGAGTTTTGAGTCAGATCAATATTCGTCAGGTTATTTTGATAACAGAATAAGTATCTGAGATAAGTATTATTGCTTATATTCAAAGAACTCAGATTGTTCCCTTTGCAGTCTAAATACAATAATTCAGTATTTTCTTCCAGATTTAGTGCAGTCAGGTTATTATACCCGCAATACAGACATTCAAGTTTTGTATTATTATCTAGTTCTAATTCTGTAATATTGTTTTCCTGGCAATACAAATTAATCAATTCTGCATTATTGCTGACATCCAGGTCTGTAAGATCGTTCGTATAGCAATACAAATCTGTAAGGTTTCCGCAACTGCTGATGTCAAGACTTTCCAGTTTATTATCACTACAATTTAATTTAGCCAGTGATAAGCATCCATTCACCTTAAGACTGGTAAGTATATTACCGGAGCAATTTATATCAGTGAGCATAGTATTGTTATTTAAGTCAAGTTCCATAATATCATTCTCATAACAATCCAGAATTTTCAAAGCGCTATTATTACTCAAATCCAGGCTCGTTAAATTATTGGCAGCACAATACAAGGAACTCAATTTTGTGTTTTTGCTTAAATCGATGCTTGTCAGACTATTAGATGAACATTCAAGATATTCCAGGTCCGTGAAGTATTCTATACCAGTCAGATCAAAGATCGTCATTGCATCTACATTAATATATGTAACATCACTGATTTCCGTTTGACTCAATTCACCGTCTCCATCCGTGTCACAATTGTCGGAAACATAATCGCGAAATATCTTATCCGGGAAATTATCAGAGTTAATTTCCACACTTTCCGTCTCATCCGTCGCTGCAGAAGCATCAGTGTCTACCATCTCTGCCATTTCTGTCGTTGCATCATCAACAGAAATAATAGACAATACTTCATTTTCCTCTATTTTCATCTCTACAATATTTTCAGTTTCATCTTCCATTGAAATAATGGCATCCGTGTCTTCCGCAAGTGCAGGCACAGAGCCAAATAACAAAGTTACTGCAATCACTGCAAATAATTCCTTTTTCATAAGCCATCCTCCTTGGCAAATCCATATAAACCGTTGAGCAGATTATAACAGTATCTGATGCAAATTACCATAATTATTT
Source organism: Lachnospiraceae bacterium (assembly GCA_021202075.1). Taxonomy (GTDB): domain Bacteria; phylum Bacillota; class Clostridia; order Lachnospirales; family Lachnospiraceae; genus Choladousia. Next base: position 92,176 of record JAJQDT010000110.1, read on the forward strand.
GAAAATTTTGCTTTATTATCAGAAGAAGCTTCCGACAGCCAGGCAAGGAAATTCAGACTGTCACGTCAGAAAATGTTTTTGTCAAAACTGTCAAACTATATTGTATTTCATATTTCAATCTGCTATAATGGGTCAAAGTTGGTATAAAATTATACCCAGGAGGAAGAAATGGCAAAACAGGTACATATCAGATTGGATGATGCAGTTTATGAAGCACTGGCTGACTACAATGTAAAGGCTAATTCTTCCGTACAGGACTCCATCAGTTCTGCTATTGTTTATTTTCTCAGCAGACAGTCCCGGGAAACAATGCCCGTTGGTGCGGATTTCACTTTTATAGATCTTTTTGCAGGGATTGGCGGGATGCGTATCGCATATGAAAAGGCTGGCGGTCATTGTGTGTATTCTAACGAATGGAACAAATACAGTCAGCAGACATATTTTGCTAACTTCGGAGAGCAGCCGGACGGGGATATTACGAAAGTATATGAATATTCCATCCCGGATCATGATATTCTTGTGGCCGGCTTTCCCTGTCAGCCGTTTTCCATTGCAGGGGTTTCTAAAAAACAGAGTCTGGGACGTGCTACCGGTTTTGAGGATAAGACGCAGGGAACGCTGTTCTTTGATATTTGTCGGATCCTCAAGGCAAAGAGGCCAAAGGCATTTATGCTGGAGAATGTCAAGAATTTATGCAGTCACGACAGAGGCCGGACGTTTAAGGTTATCACAGAAGCCCTGGATGAGCTTGATTATGAGATTTTTTACCAAGTGCTGGATGGGCAGAACTTTGTACCGCAGCACAGGGAGAGAATTCTGATCGTAGGTTTTGACCGGAAAAGGTACGGGAATGATATTGATTTTTCCTTTGACCTGACTCCACGGGATCCGAAACCGGTGATGAGGGATATTCTGGAAGATGAGGTTGACAGCAGATATACGTTGTCAGACAAGCTGTGGGAATATCTTCAGGCCTATGCTGCGAAGCATAAGGCGGCAGGAAATGGTTTTGGGTACGGAATCGCGGATCCGGATGGAATATCCAGGACGCTCAGTGCCAGATATTATAAGGATGGATCCGAGATACTGATTGCCCAAGAAGGGAAGAATCCGAGACGTCTGACGCCGAGGGAATGCGCGCGGCTTCAGGGTTTTCCGGATGATTTTAAAATTCCGGTATCGGACACACAGGCCTATAAGCAGTTTGGTAACTCCGTAGTGGTACCGCTGATGGCAAATGTAGCGCAGCTTGTGACGGACAAAATGGTAGCGCTGGATGCGCGGGCAACAGAAAAGGCGAAGCCTGATCGGGAGAGACGCCCTGACAGGCTGACAAAAAGCAGCAAACGGGCGATAAACCAGTCAGTGGAAATGGCGGTGGTATAAATGAGCGATCTTGTAATAAAAGCGGTGGATGCTGTTCTGAAAGGGGATTCCGCATACTGCAAGTTTCTGTCTGCTAATGACAGTGGGGAAACTGGCGGTCATCAGTCCGGCATACTGATCTCAAAAACAGCCAAAGATATGCTGTATACAGATCAGGAATTGAGAGAAAACCATATATTGAAGAAGACCGGTTCCATAAAATGGCAGGATGATTTCACCACTGGATGCACCTTTACGTGGTATGAGAGCAAGGGGGAACTGCGAATTACCGGGTTCGGACGGGGATTCCAGTTCCGCCATCCGGATTATACAGGTGCGCTTTTTGTAATGGTTAAGGACAGATCCGGTGAATATCAGGGGTTTATCTTTAATACGGATGACATGATTCAGGAGTTTCTGGATTCTTTTGGCCTTTCTCCTGCTGAGACGAACCGGCCGATTGAAATAAACCGCATCAATCCGGAAATACACGAAAAGCGTGCAATAGATCATTTTATTTCCGGTCTGGGCGGCGAATTTCCGTCATCCTCGGAAATGTCCCGGGCAGCAAGAATAATCCAGTATGATGTCTTTTTAAACCGGCCTCTGGCAATAAAGGATCCGGACGCAATTCTTTTAAAATGGACAGAGGAAGAATATCGTCTGTTCCGTGCAATCGAGCATTCAAAGTATGGTGATATTGTAGCCCGTGGTTTTCAGTCAATGGATGATTTTTTGGCTTTGGCAAATCAGGTCTTAAACCGAAGAAAAAGCAGAGCCGGAAAAAGCCTGGAGCATCATCTTGCAGCAATATTTGATGAAAATAAGATCCAGTATACAGCCCAAGCTGTAACTGAGGGAAATAAGAAACCGGATTTCCTTTTCCCGTCTGAGGCGGCATACCATGATATGACTTTTTCAGTGGATAAGCTGTGTACACTGGCTGCGAAAACCACCTGTAAGGACAGGTGGAGACAGATCCTGAATGAAGCGGACCGGCTACGGGATGAAAACAAATACCTGTGCACCATGCAGCAGGGTATCTCCGCAGCACAGATGGACGAGATGCAGGCGGAAAAAGTGATCCTTGTTGTGCCTAAAGATTATATTGCAGCGTATCCAAAAGACAGACGGGAACGAATCTGGACCGTTGGGAAATTTGTAAATTATGTGAAAGAAATGGAAGGTCTGCTTTAATGGCTGATATAAAGTCTCCGGAGGAAAGAAGCAGGAATATGTCCAAAATCCGGAGCAAGAATACGAAACCGGAGGAATACATCAGAAAAAAACTGTTTCATATGGGCTACCGCTACCGAAAAAACGTCAGCACCGTATATGGTCATCCGGATGCATGGCTGCCCAAATATAATACCGCACTGTTCGTTCATGGCTGCTTCTGGCATCGGCATGAAGGCTGCAAGTACGCATATATGCCAAAGAGCAGGGTGGAATTCTGGCAGGAAAAGTTCCGCAGAAATGTTGATCGGGACGCTGTCGTGAAAGAGAGGCTTCAGGAACAGGAAATTCGTGTCCTGATTGTGTGGGAATGTACAGTCAGGAAGATGATGAAATCCACGGAGAAAGAGCAGGAAACACTTTCTATGATTTCTGACTTCCTTCAGTCTTCATCCAGTAATTATGAAGAACTATAACAAAAAGCAATAACGCCTTTCCCTTACTGCCCTTACAGCATAAGTTGTTGCTTACCATAATGCCCATTAGATAGAATTGCGGCAATGTATTCCTTCTCACTGTTCCACGCCAAATCTGTTTTCGGACGCATTGGACACATTGGACACGGAATTTCCACTTCAGTAAATTTTTCAAAAAAAAGCCATGGAAATTACAATAAACATTAGAGGAAGTTCAGTTTTGACGTCCAACGCGTCCATGGCGTCCATGGCAGGCGGGTACTGGATGCATAGGCCATATGCTTTTCCCATTTAGGAGTTCATCCATAACCCGCCATTTATTTTGTATGCGCATCTTCTCCTACGCCAATCCGTTGTGACTGGCAAAGGCCCGCCTATTTTTCCTTTGTATCTGCCGGGTGCTGACGCTGTGTCATTGAATCAAGCTGGATTCCCTTCAGAACCCGGCGTCTTCCCGACGTATCCTTGTCACCCTTTTTTACCTTACATGAAGACGCCAGTTCATTCACAAACTTTTTCAGCTGACATGCCACCATTCCATTGTCAGAACAGTATTTCTCATATGCCTTGTACAACTCCAATGAGTATACTGACTCCTTCCCATTTGGATATAACGTACAGCAATCCCTGACGAAAGAAAGTACTGAGCTCGACTCTTCCCGATAATTCTGCAATTCAGACTTGTTCTTCTCCACTTCTGAAAAAGTAAATCGATTGTCCAGCAGTCTTTTCAGGCCCTTCAAAGCAAAAAGAAAAATGCCATCCGTCTCAGCCCGAAGCTTATCCAAAAATTCCGGATCCCGTTTTTCCGGTGGAACTGCATGATTGAACCTTATAATAATCAGGCGGCGGTAAAAACCTTCCGACCGGTCTCCATAGTTTAACGGAATATTGTTACACGAAAACAACAGTCTCGCCGTATTCTGAAACGAAAACGGGTTTTTGTTTTTCTTTTCAACAGTCAGAAAATCTTCACCCACTAATGCTTTGAAGATACCATTATCCTCAATATTCGCAGTCGGGAGATCCGCAAAAATATTGGCCAGTTTTCCAAAAAGCTCGGCTGTCTTGAACCTCTCGTTAAGAGACTGCCAGGCCACGTTTGACACATTCTTCGTGCCTAGAAGAATTTCATTCAGGACTCGTAATAAAATGGATTTCCCCGCATCTGCCGCCCCAACGATAATGAAACATTTTTGTGCATTGTTTACTGGGATCAGGAAGTATCCGAGCATCTCCTGTATCAGATTTACCTGCTCCATATCGCCTTCCATCGAATCAACAAGAAATTTCTTAAACTGAGGACAGTCTGCCTTGCTGTCATATGAAACTTCCAGCCTTATAGTTGAAAGATAATCCGGTGTGTGCTCCATCAAAACATTCTCACGTACATCATATAATCCATTTTTGACATTAATGATGTATGGATTCGCATTTAAATCCTGTATCGGATGCAATACCCGTAATTTCCACTGCTTCTGTGCATCAACGATATACGCCGTTTTCGACTCTCTGTCCAACAACTGCTCCTGAACAAGATGCTGAACTTCATCTTCTGATATTTCAACATATACCCCATCCCTGTATTCAAGGTACTGTTCAGCAGCATAAATGATATGCTGTCTCTCTGACATTACCTTTGCTAAAACCCCCGGAAGGAACCGAAGCGTCCTCTTCTCTGTCACCTCATACCATTCTGGAATTTCTTTTTCCTTCCTGATTTTATGGCTGTTCGCCTTTGTCCGCTGCTCCTTATGTATCTCCCTGTATTTTGCCTGGAGCATCCGTAACGAATCCGCGCCAAACCTGAAATGCTGCCTGATATTATCATTAATGATGCCATGCGCAATCACCTCTCCCTGATTAAACAGGTAATTCTGAATAAAGGCCTCAGCTGCCTGTAAATCATCTATCATCTTTCCCGTTACAGGAAGCGCTTCCACAATTTCAACCAGCTTGTCTGTCGGAATCGGCAGGTAACATAAACCAGCCGGTGATTTCGCTTCGCAATTCCCTTCTGCGTATTTAGAGCATTCATATCCCTTTTCGCAGATGGTCTTGCAGGTCATCGGCTTTGTTCCGCTTTTCAGGAAATGGTTAATCTTCTTCTGCGTCTCGACCTCTGTATATTCTGGATATGATTTTGACAGCTGGTGGATCAGTTCTGTCCCGCCATCAAATACTGCAAGATTAGTAATCATTGCATACCAATCGTACTCCGAGAGAGTTTTTGCATCAGCCTTACAATGCTGTAAAAACAGACAGTTCTGCATTACTAAAGCCAGCCCTCTTTCACTCCCGGATTTCTTCTCTACCTTCAGTTCTTTAACTGTGGGTAAAACTTCTGAAAGCTGATCCTGGGAATACTTACGTTCCGGGTGAAAGCTTGTACAAACAACCTCAACAGGCGTCTCCTTTTTACAGTGATTGAAACCAGGAAGACGCATCACCCGAGACTCATTGACGCACATTTTATCCCCGTCAAAATACTTAACCAGTTGCTCCTGAATTTCCCTGAATCTCTCAACGCGTGCGGTCGAGTCCATGAACCAGTAAACAGTAATGACTTTTGCGTCCGAATAATCATCGATGGCGGAAGGGGAAAGCCATCAACCTTCATCTGCTGCTCGTCAAAACTGCCTTCATCCATTTCTACGAACTGTGCATTAATCCGTATTATGGAAGCATCATCATTTCCCCCGTAATTAACAACGTAGAAAATCCCCCTGTTCTCTGCATTGTGCCTTTTCAGTTCTTCATTGACCGTTGAAAATTTGGCGCAATCGCAGGATATTTTTTTCCCTTTGAACGTACCCCCTTTCCTGTCGTCAAAAACCCGGATACAAACCTTCTCGTCCGGAGCAAACAGGCTGTTCAGCACATCACTTGCTGTTACATTTGTGGTTTTTGCTTCACTTGCATTTCCACTCATATTTCATTATTTCCTTTCCTATGTTGATCAGACACATTTCTGCGTTTTTTCCTGCGCCTGATATTTTCACGTTTCTGTAAAATGCATTATTTCTTTTGTATCTGCTATTAATGTGCTTCTATAAACCACGTCTTAATTTTAAGACGGTATTGCTGCCTGTAAGTCATTCGTCCATTTCTTCCATTTCCCCGAAAGTTTGCCCTGCCGAAGCATTTGCAACCAGAGGAATGTCAAATTCCGGAAATGGCTGCTGTACCATACATTCACGGACGAATGTTATTGCTTCTTCCAACCGGTTATCCGGTACTATAAACACCAGTTCATCATGAATTTGCAGAATCGGCCGAAGCCATAAGCGCTCTGGCAGCCCCCGTAAAATTCTGGCCATCGCCAATTTCAATATATCAGCCGCAGTTCCCTGTATTGGGGTATTTAATGCGCAGCGTTCTGCATATGCCTTATCCTTCCACACTTCTGATGTAATATTCGGAAGATATCTCCGCCTTCCAAGCCATGTTTCCGAATAGATTTGCCTTTCTGCAATCCATTTCGTATCATTCTGCCAGCTCTCCAGGGACTTATATCCACGCTTTAAATTCCTTATAATTTGAGCACATTCATCCACTGTCTTATGTATCCCTGCCTCAAATTCCAATGTATTTTGCAGTCCTTTGGGAAACAGGCCATAAAACGTCCCAAAATTGACATTTTTTGCAATCGTTCTGCGCTCCTTGTACTCTGGCGATTGCTTGTCCTTTGCCTCAGCAGGAGTAATGCCAAAAATAACTGCAGTAGTCTCCGCGTGAATATCACCATTGTTTCGATATGTTTCCATCATTCTTTCATCTCTGCAATAAAACGCTCCAACACGCAGCTCAATTTGTGAAAAATCCAGCGAAAGAATTTTATATCCCTCAGGCACCCTGATAAAATTCCTTACTCCGATTGGATCGTTCGTCATCCGCGGCATGTTCTGAAGGTTCGGATTTCTGCAGTTCATTCGTCCGGTGTCGGTAGACAATCCAAACATATCCGGATGAATACAGCCCGTTACCGGATTAATATATTTCAGGTATCCATCAATGGACGTAGACTTGGCCTTATTCCATCCACGGTATTCCTGCACCAGCGTAAACAGCCGTGACAAATCTTTTCTGTTTTTATCACACCATGCTTTCAAACGCTGCATCGACTCATCATCCACTGACTCACGGCCTGTTACTGTTTTTTTCAATACAGGCAATTTCAAATCCCTGTACAAGTAATTCTTAAATGCCTGCGTAGAACAATTGGTCCCTATATTCACGTCTCCTGTTATAAAGAGTATCTCATTTCGGATGCGATCTATTTCCGCTTCTGCTTCTTTCTTTTTCTGGTTTATCACTCCAGCATCTGCAGGAACTCCATTGCATTTCATAATCCCAATATAAACTGCAGCTTCACTTTCAATTTTCTCTGCGATGTACCGGTGGCATGGCAGAAACTGTTCAAACCAGTCATTGTATATATAATATAAACGAAGCGCAAAATCAGAATCTGCAGAACCATACCGCACAGTCTCAGGATCATGCCCATCCAGTTCATCAAAATTTTTCCCATCTGTCACTTTAAGAAATGAGGGAAGTGCCTCACCACACACTTCCATTGCCAGCTGTTTCAGGCCACATTCCGGTAATTTTCGAAAACAAAATGCCTCTTTCAAAGTAAGTTGTGCTGCACAAATCGTGTCATATACGGGCGGCTGTATAACAATTCCCCGCGCATAGGCCATCGATGATTCGAACGCAATGTTATGCGCTATCTTCACAATACCAGTGTCAGATAAAAATTCTGCAAGGAATTCAAAAAATCCTTTTTTGTCGATATTAGCACCCACAAGATGTTCAACCGGCACATAGATACCTGTCCCCTTCTCTACTGAAAATGAACATCCGCATATATGTGCCCTTGCCGAATCCAGTGCTGCCTTCTCCTCTTTCTTGTATGCCATATCAGGAGCCGTTTCAAAATCAAATGCAACCACTTTGCTTTGACCTATGTATTTCCGAATCTCTTCAACTGATGTTACACACGTATATCTCGTATCCATCATATACCTCACTTTCTTTTACTTTTTTTCCAAAATCAGTGCCTATGTATAGTTAAAGAAGCCGCCAGTTCTATCTTGTGCCTCTCGTTATCCTATATATTTCGTTATGTCGGATTTTTCGGCCCGTGGAACTTTTCTTCGCAAAAATCTTTTCC